>JAEINK010000065.1 GCA_016342585.1 Spirochaetales bacterium | reverse complement strand
TACTAATTTGTTTCTTAATAAGGAATACCGGGGAATTTGTGCTCCTGCTTCAGATCAACAGGCTTTGGGGCACTATGGATATATCACCGGGCTCAAGAGGAGGTGTCGGGGAAAAAGCGCCCGATGAGGCTTTTGATTTCAGCCTTTCTCAAAGGTTTCTCCAGAATATCCTCCGGTTCCCAGCCTCTACATCGCTCCTTCATTTGAGTATCACCTGAGTTTACAACAGCAGCGATCGGCGTGTCCCTGTTGGCACCAAGCTCAGTTCTCAGACGATTCGGAAGCTCGGGCACCTCTTCAATGAAGCTGGATTCGATAAAAATCAGGTCATAAGTATTCGCAAAACTCATATGTTCCGCCTCTTCACCCGAACAGGCCGTATCCACATCAAACCCAAGGTCTTCAAGCTGCCGACTGATTATGAGAACATCCACTTTACGCGAGACGGCAGCCAGGAGACGTCCTTTGAATTTCGAACGGGTTCCCGGGAAAGAGAGGGTCCTTCGCTGTACAGGTATTCGGAAAGGTAAAACCAGAGAGTACTCTGTCCCAACCCCCAATCTACTTTCGATCGAGAATTTCCCACCCATGAGTTCGGTCAGGTGCCGGGAAACGGTCAATCCCATTTTATCCTCTCCCATGCGGAAGGCCGAATCTTCACGTGGTTCTTCGGGATTTATAATTCGGCTGATCTCGGCAATACTTAATCCCCTGCCGGTATCCCTTATCTGAAAGGTGAATATACCGGATGAGGCTCCAGAGTGCTTTTTCAGGAGACCAATATTTATGAGGATACTCCCTGTTTCAGTCTTCTTGTATGAGTTCTGTACGAGATTAAGAATGATCTGTTTAAATCGGTAGGCATCCCCTTCCACAAGAGGAGGAAGATCGTCACTATAATCGATATTGAAATCGACCTTTTTATCTTCGATCAGGAGCCTCATCCCAAAAAGGCAGCTCTCAATGGTATCCTTAAGAGAAAAAACAACAGGTTCCAATTCAAGCCGGCCCGTCTCCATCCTGGTATAGTCGTAAAGCCCTGTAATAAGTTCTATCAAATTTTCAGATTCACAAAGAATTTGATGAGCGTTTTCCTTTATATCTTCAGGTTCATCGGTATAGAGGATCTGTTCCGTCAGCTCCTGAACTTCGTTCAGAGGTTCTTTCAGTTCGGCGACAATATCTGCCATAATAGCAGCCCTGGATTCGGAAATCTGAATAAGACTTCTTTTATCATGTTCCGCCTTCTGTTTCTCTCGTTTAAGGAAATAGATTCTATCGGCTAATGCCAGGGAAAGGAGGATCATTTCCAGAGCACCTCCAAACTGAATCCCATGCTCCGTAATAAAGTGGTGGGGAAGAACCCCCAGTGCTCTGAGTGTAGACAGGGTCACCCCTAAAAGAAGAAAAGACCAGGCTATGAAATAAAACCGGGCATAACGGTTCCCCTTCATATAGGCGATGATCCCCGCAGGTATCACCAGAAAAACCGCAAGCAGGGGAAGCACCTGACCGACGACTACCGAAAATTGTACATCAACAAACAGGGATAGGATTGCCATCACCGCCGAGAGAATACCAACTGTTTTAAGGGCAATATAAAAAAACCTCGAGGCATTTTTCAGGTCCAGAAAATTGAGACCAAAAACTATCCCAAAACCAAGGGAGGCAAAAAGGAGGAACGGATCACTCCTTATGGCCCACCAGACAGAGTTCTTCCAGAAAAATTCGGAAGAGATTCCGTTCATCCCCAGCTGGAACAGGACAAAACTGACAAGGTAGAGGATGTAATAGAAATAGCTTTTATCTCTGGTAACAAGAAAAAGGAAAAGATTGTAGAGGAACATGGCAACGGCGATTCCATAAAAGCTGCCGAAAAGAAAATACTCTGTCCGAGCCCTTTTTCCTATTCTCTCGTGGGTAGTTATTTTTAATGGAATAATCATAGCGTCATCGGAAACAAATTTCATGAGGAAGGAAGTCTCTTTCCCCCACTCTAGATCAATGGGGAAGAAAAAATGACGATGTTTAACCTCTCTATCATTGTAAGCGACGTTTCTGCCACTCCGTCCTTCCAGAACAGGAACACCACCGGCATCAAGCCTGTAGAGTTCAATCTCATCAAGGAGAGAGAAGGCCACTTCTATAAGCCAATCATTGAATACACCCTCGTTTTTAAGGCTGAAGCCAACCCATACGGCCTTCTTGGTAAACCCATAGTTGGGGAATTTGTGGCCTGAATTTTTAAATTGACCATCAAAAAAGAGTTTTGCCGCCTCGTTTACAGACATATCCCGTGAGTCAACATAAAGGGTTATACGGTCATTTAAGGAAAAACCACCCGACTCTACCAGCTTCATCGTATCTGTCAGTTGGGGAGACGCAGATAAAATATTTAAATTCAACAGAACAAGGGATACTAACCCGATCATTAATTTTGATTTTCGACTAATCATATTACTATAGTGTAGTTCAGGCTTTGGTCGTCTTCCAGCCGAGGATGCTGAAAATTCCTTTTTTGTTATTTTTTTTGCTTTTATCAAAAACATCCTCATTTGAAAATTCGATGATATCTTTCTGATTACCTGCCACCAGAAGAAAGTCATCCTCCTTAAGAACGTAATCTGGATGAGAAAAATTGTAATCCATGCTCTCTTCGTTTCTTATCGCGATTATATTCATGATGCCATCCTTCTTCATATCAGCATCAAAAATAGTCTGTCCGACAAGACGCCTGGCAGCCTTAACCTCGGCAAGGATAAATCCCGGGCTCAAGGGGAGATAATTGACCATCAAAGGGGCGGCAAGAAGGGGGGTGAGCCTGCGTGCGGCTTCCCGGCTGGGAAAAATTACATCTGTAGCACCAACGATCTTCAGGATCTCGCCATGTTCATCAGTTCCGGCCCGGACGACGATCTTCTTAATCCCGGCTTTATGCAGGTAGTTCGTCACAAGAATAGAAACCTCCTGACTGTTCCCCAGGTCAACAATCACAGCATCTATATCCGAGGGGATGAGTTTTTCAATGGTCTCCTGGGAAAAGACATCGGCTATGAAGGCCGCATCGACCTTGTCTTTCCACAGCTCTACAACGGCCGGGTCTTTATCGATAATCAGGATCTCGCAATCCAGTGATGACAATTCATCGATCATTCTCTTTCCAAATTTATCTACACCTATAATAGCAAACTGTTTTTTCATCCGATCATTACCTCCTCTTCGGGAAAATCAATATGTCTAAGCTGATAGGATGTCGCAAGGGGGAGAGCAACGGCAAAAAGCCCTACCCTGCCGGCAAACATTGTGGCTGCTAAAATCAGCTTTCCTGCGGCAGTAAAGCCTGCGGTTATCCCTGTTGAAAGACCAACTGTCCCAAAGGCAGAAACAGTTTCAAAAAGAAGATCGATCAGGGGGACCGATTGCGCCAGGTTGTTCCTTTCTGCCAGGATAATCATAAAAAATGATATAAACAAAATAAAGAAGGCCTTTGCCAGAAAGATATAGGCCTTGTGAACGGTTCTTGAAGGGAGTTTCCGCCCCCGAATAACAACTCCCCCCCTCTCCTCAAATCCGGAAAAGAGCGCTGCCATGGCCACGGCAAAGGTAGAGACCTTTACACCTCCGGCAATGGACCCGCTGGCCCCCCCGATAAACATAAAAGGAAGGGTGAAAAGTTTGGTCGGGAGACTGTAATCGCCCTGGGGGATCGTATTAAAACCGGCAGTTCGGTTGGTTATGGACTGAAACAGGGAGGCAAGAATCCTCTTACCAAAGCTCAGCTCGGCATAGGCTCCCCGGGACTCAAATAACCAATAGAGGAGTGTGCCGGTAACAATTAAAATCACAGTGGTAACAAGAACAATATGCGAGTGGAGTGCCAGTCTCTTTTTCCGCTTAAAAAAACGCAGCCGGCAATCCAGTATTACCGCAAACCCCAGACCGCCAAGAATGATTAGAAACATTATTATAAGCTGAACACCTGGAGCAGCAGCGAATCCCTCAAGGCTGTTCGGGAAAGTTGAGAATCCCGCATTGCAGAAAGCAGAAATTCCATGAAAAACAGCGGCAAAGATCGGATACTCCGTACCCGACTTTATAAAAAAGGGCAAAAGTGCCAGAGCCCCAACGGCTTCAATCCCCAGGGTCACAGTCAAAACCGTTCTGATGATCTTCCGGGGATGGTATTCGATACTTTCTACGGAGATCTCCTGGATGAACCGTCTTTCACGAAGGGATAATTTTCTCCTCCCGGGGCCTAAATAGACAACCGCGAAGGTAAGTATCCCCAGGCCACCGCACTGGATGAGAAAAAGGATGACAATTTGTCCTAATAGGTTAAAATCGGCAGTGTTCACGGTAATCAGACCCGTAACACAGACGGCGGAAACAGCGGTGAAAAAGGCATCCACCGGGTGCAGCAAACCCGGCCTGTACAGACCGGGAATTAACAGTAACCCGCTCCCGAGCAGAATAAGTATAATAAAATAGGTGAAAAATCCACCCCGGGTTGCGAAAAACTGCTTAATAAAACTCATGAATAAACGGATTAAAACTCAAACCCGAAGGTAAAGTAGGTGTTTTCTGTAAGTTCGGCTTCTCCCGATGCGCCTTCGGATAATTTTGTTCTCCAATTCCAGTCATAGTGGAAGGCTACCGAGGGATGAATTCCCTTAAGACTGATGAAATCGAGAACCACCATAATCTGACTGGAAAGTGTCTGATCAAGAGAACTTTCAGTACCGGTAACCATTTCATATTCAATTTGCAGATGATCATATTCGAGATAAAGCTCAGGAATTAAAAGAGGGGTTTTGTAACGGAATAAACCATTCAAAGAAAAAGCATTGTTAGCAGACTGAGTGCTGTTAGAAGCATAGTCTCCTGACAAGTTGCCCGATGACGGATTATCAGATATAATTTTAAGCTGCTGATCAAGACCAACTGAGAGCCAAGGAGAATACTCTCCTCCCAATTCCAGTTTCCAGAGGCCGGATTGCTTGACCAAAGTTCCTTTTATCCGGGGAAGGATCAGATTTATGACTCTATCGTTAATTAAGAACCTATGATAATCAGGAAATTCACTATATCCGACTTCACGTATATCAAAAACCTGATAGAGAATATTAAAAGCAACATCTAACCGAAAATTATTCAAATTAATTCGATAGCCAAGCACATCCGCCCCAATGGACAAATCTGTACCGGAAGTCGTATAGTAATAATCTGGATTATCAGCAGTTTTTACATCAAAACTTTTCTCATTAACCTCAATAATATTCGAATAATTAGCCTTAACTGCAGAATAGAGGACTGGGGAGTACTCCCAATCAATTCCTACCAGGATATCCACGGTTCCATCATCATTCGGGGAGACATTGAAATCGAGGGCGGACAAACCAACGAATGAAACACTTATAATCAGGGCCATAAATAATAGTTTTCTTCTCATGATGACATAATATTGCATAAAGGGTTTTCTGACAATATTTTTCCCCAAAAGGATTTAGTTTCAAGAAATAACACCAGACTGATAGAAGCATCCGCCCCTTGTCCAACCTTAAATTTTACATTATTCTCCCAACATTATGAGTGGACCTAAACTCCCGGATAGAACTCCGGAACAGCTTGAAGCAATAATTGAAAAATTGAAGACACACCTGACACAGGAGCGTTGGGAAAAGATTCAGAAAGTAGCAGACGAGAGGACCCGGTATATTTCTGTGGTTATGGAAAATGTCTACTATACTCAGAATATGAGTGCCGTTGTCCGGACTTGCGACAGTCTTGGTGTCCAGGACCTTCATATCGTGGGTCAGAAAAACTCGGCAAGGATCAATAAAAACGTCGCCAAGGGCTCTTCAAACTGGACAACCATTCACCGGGATACCAGGCGACCGGTAGAGGAATCATTGGGGGCTATAAAAGAGAGCGGCTACAGGCTTGTGGCCACCCTGCCCCGGGAGGATGCCCGGCCTCTTGATGAACTTGATCTTACCAAAGGTAAAATCGCCCTGATCTTCGGTCAGGAAATTTGCGGTTTGAGTGAGACCGCTGCAGAAATGGCCGATGAAGCGGTGACCATCCCCATGTATGGCTTTGCCGAATCCTTCAACATCTCTGTTTCAGCAGGGATCTGCCTCTATGAATTGAAAAAGAAACTCCTCACATCCGATATAGACTGGCATCTAACCAGTGAAGAACAGCGGGAGCTCCACTATCGCTGGATAAGGAAGACTCTGAAACACATTGATGAGATGGAAAAAGAGTATGAATATCAACTCGAACACCCGAATGATCAGTAGATCGCCGGAGTTCTATCGAAAGATCTTACATAATCGGTTAAAAACAGGCTAAATCGAAGCGGTTCCTCTTAACTATTGACGGCAAAAAGTCGATTATGATATTATCAGAGTATCTAAAATAGGGAGAGAGAGTATGGGAGACATTGCGTTCGCAGAAATAATTGACACAGCCGAAGTTCTGGAACATGACGGAACAAAGGTATACTGCGCGAATTGCCAACACTGTAAGCTGGTAAGAAACTCATCCGGGAATGAGGGGCAGTACTACCTCAGGGTCAGATGTGATGCCGGCAAGTGGCGAAAGAAACTTGGTGAAGAGAAAATCTACAAATACTTTACTGTAGCCAGACGAAGTCTCGACAGTTGCGATGCTTACGAACCAATGGGCGATCCAAAGGAATATATCCGGGAGCTTAAAAAAAGCCTTCCCATTAAAGACGAACTGTACACTTTGTAATCTTTTAGGTATATTTACACATCATATTGCAAAGAGAGATTCCATGAAAACAAGATCATTACTGATTATGGCAGCACTGTTTATTATCCTTCTTTTTAGCGGATGTAATACTGTTCCCGAATCTATTGATGCAGATCTAGCTCCAATAGAGTTTTTTCAACTCGGGCAGGAAGCATCAAACAAGACAAATTATGAGGCAGCCC
The DNA here is from genome assembly GCA_016342585.1 of Spirochaetales bacterium. Lineage (GTDB taxonomy): Bacteria > Spirochaetota > Spirochaetia > UBA9216 > UBA9216 > JAEINK01. Next base: position 18,521 of record JAEINK010000065.1, on the reverse strand, counting down.
TTCTCTATTATCAGACTTTTATTGATCGCTTCCCGGAAGATGCTCAGAGAATTGTCGAAGCTGAATTTGAAATTGCCAATATTTATTACAAATTAGACGATTTGCAGAAAGCCGATGAGATGTTTACTGCCATACTTGAGAAATACAATCAGCCTGGTGCCGATGTTCTTCCCGCCTGGCCGAAAATTCTTTCGGAAAAGCAGTTGGCAACCGTTCAGGAAAAAAGCAAAGAGGCCGTAGAGTAAACACTTTTTCACCTTAAATAAGATATTGCTATAAGAATAAAATGGGTTCTTCCTTACACGACCAGGAAGAACCTTTTTTATATCTGAATCCTTGGGGCATCTTCGGCACATCCCTCTCAATAAATATGGTTTTTTAGCCTTTATATAGCTATATACCATTCTATTTTTCAAATTTTGCAATATAATATATTTATGAAATTTATAACTCGTTCTTTTACTTATTTTAGTTTTGTTATATTGCTTGGCTCCTGTGTGTCTGTTGAAGATATCGTTATGCAGAAAGCCGGTGAGATCCTCTCTTCCGATTCATCGGGGTCTGTCTTCACAGGAGATGATGATCCCCAGCTGATAGCGGATGCCCTGCCCCTTACTATGAAACTTTATGAGATGGTTCTGTCCGGACAGCCGGAAAATCCCGCTCTGAATTTTTCAACCGGAAAGAATTTCATACTCTATGCCAATGCGTTTATTCATACACCGGCCGAGATGCTGCCGGATGAAGCATGGATGGAAAATGAGAAAATGCTCATTCGAGCGAAAAAGATGTATTTGAGGGGACGAAACTATATCCTGGAGAGTCTGAACCTCTCCTACCCGGGTTGGAATGGTATGCTGACAAGCGAGAGGCTTGAAGAGGCTCTTTCCCTTTGCACCGCCGAAGATGTCCCCCGCCTTTATTGGGCGGCTTCGGCCTGGATAGGCAGTTTCAGCTGTAATCCCTTTGATTTTGATTTGGGGACCGATCTCCATATTCCTGTCGCTATGCTCTTTCGGGCACTTGAGCTTGATGCTGACTATGGTGAGGGTTCGATTCATTCCATCCTGATCCAGGTATATGCATCACTTCCCCGTGTTTATGTCATTAAAGCTCTCGACAGTTCACCTGATATTATTTCTCCTTTTATTGAGGAATATTATAAAACCCTTGGAATAGGGGATGATTTTAAAGAGAGAAGTCATTTCCACTTTAAACAGGCTGTGCTCCTGTCCAGGGGAAATAATCCATCCCCCTACATTGCAGCAGCAAAAAGCCTGGCCGTTCCGGTTCAGGATTATCCCATGTTTGAGGAACTCTTAAATAAGGCCATTGAAATTGATCCTTTAGAGAATCCCGAGAAACAGCTGGAGATCACAATCTATCAGGAGAAGGCCCGATGGCTGCTGGAAAACAGGGAAAACTACTTTATACTTGATTTTGGAGAATAAAATGAAAAAAATACTACTAATACTATTTGTTTTGATAATAGCAGTATCTACGGTATCGGGAATAACCATCAAAATGGCAAGCCCTGTCCCCGAAGATAGTGAATGGCACCGGGCCTTTAGTGAAATGGCCAGAGAGTGGAGTCAAATCACCCGCGGTGCGGTAAAAATTCGCATATACCCGGGAGGGATAGCGGGTTCCGGTGTAGATGTTGTGCGGAAAATGAGGATTGGCCAGGTCGATATGGCCGTCTTGACTTCACCAACGATTGCCACAATTGTACCCGATTCATTTGTAATGACCATGCCCTTCTATCTCCAGTCCGAAGGGGAACTCGATCATGTGCTCAGCGAAATGTCCCACTCTTTTGATAATGAGTTTGAGGAGAAAGGATTTAAAATGCTCAGCTGGTCAAAATCCGGCTGGCTTAATATATTCGCAAACAAAGAAATCACAACACCCGATGAACTCCGGAGAATAAAATTTGCTGTCTCCCCGGATGATCAGAAAGCAATAAATGCTTATAAAGATATCGGGTTCAATGTAATCCCCCTGGATTTAAATGACCTCCTGATGGGCCTTCAGTCCGGGATGATAGATTCCTTCTACACCTCCCCCCTGGCGGCAGCGTCTTATCAGTTATTCGCCGTGGCCCCCTATATGCTGAACTACAGGATTGCCCCTCTTATAGGTGGTATCATGATTTCAGAACGAACATGGAAGAGGATTCCGGCAAGGTATCATGAAGAACTCCAGGCCAGCGTTGAACGGATGACAAGCAGTCTGCATAGAGAAACTGTGGCTCTTGAAGAAAGGGCATTCACCGTAATGGAAGCAAACGGACTCCAGAGGGTTGATATAACGGCGGCACAGACAGAGCTCTGGAACAGTGTTCTTGGAGAAGATTTCTCCTCATTTGTTGGAGAGGGGAAGGTTATTTCAAGTGACATCTTTGCCAGATATCAGGATGTGGTTGAAGGTTATAGAAACAATCGATGAAAAAACTCCTTTTAAAAACCGAAAATATTTTTGTGAGCCTGGCTTTTGGGGCCCTGGTACTTCTGCCTGTACTGGAGATTTTCTCAAGGCTCATTTTTAAATCAGGGGTGGCCGGATATGACTCTCTCCTAAGGCATGTTACCCTTTGGGCCGCCCTCATCGCCGCCTCGATCTGCACAAGTGAGAATAGCCATATCTCCTTCGGCTTTACAGGAACCGGTGAACAACGGGAGTTACTCCATGCCAAACGCTGGATGAAAAGGGGGGTCTCTGCAACGGCTGCCATTTTCACCATGTTCATCGCGATTTCCGGTCTTTCATTCATACTGATAGCCTTTGACCCGGGTGAAACTATAGGGAAAATACCCGTTCAGATTGTTTCAGCAATCATCCCCCTCTCATTTACCATAATGAGCATCTGGTTTTTAAGGGAAGCCACGGGGATTTACTCCAAAAAATCGGCCCTATCCGGTACTGGACCGTCAAAAATTAGAAACAGGCTGATCCTTACCCCGGTCATTATAGTGGCAGGTCTTCTTCTATCACTCCCTGCCATCATAAATATTATGTATCTGACGCCCGTATTCCCCCCCCTATGGATGGAAAATATGCTGGAAAACTACTATATGTTTTTCGGTAAAACCCAGTGGCTGCTCATAATCATCCTGATAGGCCTTACCGTCGCCGGCTTACCCATATTTATTCTCCTGGGCGGTATTGGAATGGTCCTCTTCAATGGAAGCTGGGGCGTTCCCGAAGTCATCCCCAATGAAATATACAACCTGCTGACTGATGGCACTATCCCGGCCATACCCCTCTTCACCCTGTCGGGGTTCATTCTCTCCCAGGGAAAGGCGGGAGAGCGGCTTGTGGCTCTGTTCAAGGCTCTTCTGGGGAATGTTCCCGGGGGATTGGCGATCATGGCTGTCATCGTATGCGCCTTCTTTACCACCTTCACGGGTGCATCAGGAGTTACAATCCTGGCTCTCGGCGGAGTTCTGGCTTTCATCCTGAAAGATTCGGGTGGTTATACCGAGAAATTCTCCCATGGGCTCTTAACGGCCTCCGGAAGTATCGGGCTCCTCTTCCCGCCGAGTCTCCCCATCATAATGTATGCAGTTACAGCTCAGATATCCGTCAAGGATATGTTCCTTGCGGGACTTATCCCCGGTATACTCCTGGCCACAGGATTGTCTGTGATGGGAATCCTCCATAACCGGAAACAGAGGAAGCTCATGGCCCTCACAGGTGATACACAGGCAGGAATCACCGTGAAAGCAGAGAGTTCAACTGAAGAGATACCCCCCCGGAAGGCTCAGGACCCCCTGCTTACCGCATTAAGAAAAGCCTCTGGCGATCTACTGCTTCCCATCGTAATTCTTGCCCTCTATTTCGGTGGAATTACAACCCTGGTGGAAACCGGGGCGGTAGCCGTTGTCTGGGCCCTCGGCCTTGAGACAATTGTCCTCAGGGAACTGAATTTCAGGGATCTTCAGAATATCATTAAGAGAGCAGCCCCGGTTATCGGGGGGGTGCTTATTATTCTGGCCATGGCCCGGGGATTATCCTACTTTATCGTTGATGCGGGGATACCAAACCTTCTGACCGAGTTTTTAAGAGAACGAGTCTCCTCTCCCCTTGTATTCATACTGCTGTTGAATATAGTACTGCTTATTACCGGTTGCCTGATGGATATCTATTCGGCCATAATGGTCGTCGCTCCGCTTATTATTCCACTGGGAGAGATGTACGGGATAAATCCAGTTCAGCTGGGAATTATCTTCCTGGCAAACCTTCAGTTAGGGTATCTGACTCCGCCGGTAGGTATGAATCTGTTTCTGGCCTCATATAGTTTTAAATCGCCGTTGGGGAAAATATACAAGGGTGTGATACCTTTCTTCCTGATACTGCTTCTAATGGTGCTGTTAATCAGTTATGTTCCCTTTTTCTCTACAGCCTTACTATCATAAGAGCATCAAACTGACATTTTGTACGGGTAAAACGTCAGTTTGTTCGCTAAAAATGGTTACTGAGGAAGGATAATGGTGTTGAGCTCAACATTTAGAGCAGCGGCATCCCGATAGACCATCTCCGCCGTTATCTCTCCCCGGGGTCGCGGATGGGGCGGGGCATCGCCAATAAGGATAACCATACGAACCTCACTCTGCCAGGGGAACTCATGAACCGAAGCATAGAGGGCTTCAAAAACCGCCTCGGGAATATCTCTGCCGCCAAAAGGCCTGATGGAATTCAAACTGGTCTGAACCTTGGAAAGACCCGTCTGGAAGGGGACGATTTTTGTCAGAAAGTTCTCCATATAATCCTTGTAGTAGACGATCCCAAAGTTGATATGATCGAAATCGGCTGTAACTTCCTGAAGAAGAGGGACAAGATCCCGGCGTAAAAAACGCATATCGTCGGTCATGCTCTCGGTGGTATCCAGAGCAAGAACCAGATCCAGCGTATTTCCATCCGATCTTCCGATGAGATCCCGGATATTCTGGAGAAGATCATCCTCGCCACCCGAAAGGATCGCCTCACCGCTCCCCTCCTCGGCGATATCGCGATAAACCTCCACGGTGTCCGCCATATAACTATCATCAAAAGGTAATTCCAGAGGTTTCTGTACAACCTTAAGCTCGAAGGGGTTGTCCGCGAATCCACCATCGTAATCTGCATAGAGAGAACCAAAGGTGCGAACATTCAACCAGGTTCCATCAAGTACCATGATCTCCCCACTCCGACTCCAGGGGTAGCCATAGATCACAATGTAGGGGACAAAGAGATGAAATGCCTCTCCAAACCTTTCATTCGGCTCGGGAGAGGAATCAATAATGGAAAAAATGCCCTTTTCCGGATCCAGGAACTCACCATTGAGCATCCTCCGTTCATCACCGTTGACAGGATCATATTCGGTGGTTCTCAACGAGAAGGAGTCTGCCTGTTTCGTCGGATCCGCGGTGGATTCAACAAGAAGGACAGAGTTTATATCACCCCTTTTTCTTATAAAGAGATCGTACCCCCCCTTAAGACTCTGAGTAATATAAAGATCCCCCGTCGAAAGCTTCAGTTCCTGAGCAGAGAGACTGCCCAGAAAAACAACCATCAAAATACCAAGTATAACCACTCTTTTTCTTATCATAGCCCTTTTATTATCGGTAGGATAAAGGACATTCACAAGGGATGGTTTTCAAAATCACCGCTGAATAAAGAATTACCGCAGCCGGATAGAAATGGTTTGCGGATAAGAAAAAATATGGCATACTTTATAAATAGAATAAGGGAACCGAAGATATACTATGGGGGAAATGAGTTTGAAAAAAAATTGGAAGATCGTTGTAACCGATGACCGCTATGGTAATTACAAGGAAGAAGAAAAAGTTTTTGAAGAAGTCGGCGCAGAACTCGTAATCAGGAATTTCACGGACAGCCGGGATGCGATTGCCGGGCTGAAAGATGCCGATGCCATTCTGAACAACCTCTTTCCCATGACAGACGAAGTTATATCATCCCTCACAAAATGCAAAGTAATCTCCCGGTACGGTGTCGGCTATGACAATGTTAATGTAAAGGCCGCAACCGATTCGGATATATGGGTGGCTCGCGTCCCCGATTATGCCAGTGAAGACACATCGGATCAGGCACTGGCCCTCTTCCTTGGGTGTGTAAGAAAGATTGCCTTCAAGGACAGGGCTATACGTACCGGCAGCTGGAATCTTCATAAAGAGCAGCCGAATTACAGGATAACCGGAAAAACCTTCGGGATAATCGGATACGGCGGTGTTGGAGTGGCCATGCACCGAAAACTTGCCGGATTATCCCTGGCCAAGGTATTAATCCATGATCCTTCCGAAGATCCTGACTTCATTAAGAGCCGGGGGGGCAGAAAAGTTGACCTGGATGAACTTTTACGCCAGTCCGATTATATCAGCCTCCATCTCCCCTTAAAGGAGACCACAAGGCACCTGATCGACAGACCTCAGCTTGAGATGATGAAGGAACGGGCCATACTGATAAACACTTCCCGGGGAGGGGTGATCAATGAGGCCGTACTGGCCGAGTTTCTGAAAGCAAAAAGGATAGCAGGTGCCGGACTGGATGTTTTTGAGACTGAGCCTCTACCAGAGGTAAGTCCCTTACGCGCATTAGATAATGTTATACTTTCCGATCATGCCGGCTGGTATAGCGAAGAGTCCCTGCGGGAATTGAAAATGAAAGCCGCCATGAATATTGTGGAAGTTCTGAAGGGGAATGCCCCCCTCTACCCTGTGAATTCCATAGCATCGGTACTGGAAGCCTAATGGAACCAGGAAAATTAAAGTTCGATAACCGCCGGCAGTGAAAAAGTGTCGGATATTCCAAGGAAATAGTTCAACCTGTTCAGAAAACGATCTATAAAACGGCAATGATCTGACTCGGCTTCGGCAAAATAGATGAATACCGCCCACCCTTTTGGACTGGTTATATAGTAAACCTGTCCCGCCCTGAAGGGAATTCCCGGATAATTCTCCCGTGAGCAGTTGAATGTCTCCCAATCTTCCGGAATTATCAATTGTTCCCAGGAAAAATAGACAACGATCTCTTCATCACCCAAAAGGTACCGACCGGACCAGGAAGGAAGCCCGTTAGGTGCAAGAAAGGGGATACCTTCTGTGAATAGAGGCCCCTGAATGAGAAGGGCAAGTGAGGGTAAATCCTCATCCCCCGCTCCATCCGCCGCCTCCTGTCCTGATATTAAAAAAGGCATGATCAGAAGAAAAAGGATAATCATAGTAAATCGCATGAAGAGTACTCGTCTATTCATTTAAATCCCATTATGAAATTGTATCGCAATAATGTCAAATACCAATCAAATACCATTGTAATCTGCCGGGAAATTGCTGAACCTATATATATGGGAGTTTGATGCCAATAATTGGGGGAAAAATGATTTCGGGGAGTTCAGATAGAAACAGGCTTTTTGAGTATCTTGAAGGATTATTCAACGGAAATACGACGAGGGCGTGGTATGACGAATATGCTGAAAACCTTGCGAAAGCGACTCCCCGGGGTGTTAATGATTCAATAGATGCACTTATTAAGATGAGTGATGATTTTGACAGGATCGAAAGGAGCGTCGCCAGATTTATTAAGGCTTCCGGGCAGGGACTGGATAAAGCAGAAAACCCGGTCATCCCGGCAGATCATTATCTTAACCTTTTCATTGAAGAAAACAGGTATCTTAAGGAGTTGTTGACTCAACAGACCGGGAACTTCAAAATTGTAGTTTCTTTTGATCAACAAAAACCTGAATATAAAGAGGCGAAAGCGAAGTTGTTCAAACTGCTCCTGGAGACGAAGGCTGTCAAACCTCATTATCTTAAAATTCAATACTCCCTCTTTCCAGCCTATGAGGATTGTTCCGGAGAGTTCCGCTGTGTCAAACTAATGTGGCACATACAGGATGGGATCCTTAAGGATTTGAATACCCTGCTTAAAATGATGCAGAACACGGATGATTGGAGTTCAACAGATTTCAACAGAATCTATGGAAAACTTTTTTTAAACCTCAGCACCCTGATCTATCAAGAAGAAAAAATCCTCTTCCCCCTGGCTTTCAGGATGATTCCTGCCGGACGGTTTACCCAAATGTGCGAGGATATTGACGAATATGGCGGGGCGTTTGGTATAGAAACAAAAAAGTATAAGGAGAAAAGTATGTCAGAAAACCTTAAAAACCATGAAGAGAGAAAGGAAATCTTGTATAAGATCATCCAGAATCTGAAAGATGAAAAAGATATCCATTCCATGAAAAAAGAGTTCAGATCCATTTTAAAAGATCTGAGCCCCGAGGAGATTGCTGAAGCAGAACAGTCACTCATTTCCGAGGGAGTCCCGGTGGAAGAGGTTCAGAAGTTATGTGAGCTGCATGTAGCCGCCTTTGAGGATGCCTTAAAGAAGAGTGTTAAGCGTGAAAAAATAACGAAGGTTCTCCCCGGCCACCCGGTGGATACCTATAAAAAAGAGAATAAAGCATTGAAGCAGATCCTTAAGAAATTTAAGAAAGGGTTAAAAGCAGTAAGAAGTGAAGGGAATGTAAATCCGGTGAAAGAGGTTTTCAGCGAAATATCCAAAATAGAGAACCATTTTACAAGAAAGGAGAACCAGCTGTTTCCCTATCTGGAGAGTGTCAACTTTACCGGCCCCTCCAAGGTAATGTGGGGAAAACATGATGAGATCCGCCTCCTCCTTAAGGAATTTAACACACTGATCGAGTCGGGAGATACGAAGAGTTATGTGAATAAGGGGAAGGAGATCATCCCGGCTATGAAAAGGATGATTTTTATGGAAGAGAAGATCCTCTTTCCAACAGCCTTAAGAAAGCTGCCCGAATCAGCCTGGATAGAGATGAGAAAGGGAGAAAACGAGATCGGATACTCCTGGGTAGCTCCCGGCAACCTCTGGGACCCCAGTGTCATAAGAGAGGCCTCCCCCGCTATAAGTGAAGGCCCGGAGATAGAACTTTCGGTAGGGAAACTTATGCCGGATCAGATAGATCTGATGCTTAAAAATCTCCCCTTTGATATAACCTTTGTCGACGAGAATGACAAAGTCCGTTATTACAGCCAGGGAAAAGAGAGGATTTTTCCACGATCTCCGGGAATCATCGGCAGAGATGTACAGAACTGTCATCCGCCCAAGAGTGTTCATGTGGTCCAGAAAATCGTCGAAGACTTCAAAGCAAAAAAAAGAGATGAGGCCGAATTCTGGCTTCAAATGGGTGGAAAATTCATACATATACGCTATTTCCCCCTTTTCGATAATGGAGAATACAGGGGTGTAATCGAAGTAAGCCAGGATCTTACACCATTGCGAGCCCTTGAGGGAGAACGAAGGCTGCTCGACGATTAGGAGCATAGGATAAAACCTGAGTCAGAATACCGGTATGAACATTTAACCGTCCTGATTGAAAGAAACCTCTTCACAACTGTCCTGTATATTATTTCAGATATTGCAGAAGCAGGGTTCAAAGGGTAAAATCCAAAATATGATAACCGATATTATTGCTATTTTATTAGGAAGCATAGTGGTGCTTCTGGGATTTATAGGCTGTATCGTCCCTGTTATTCCCGGTCCCTTACTGAGCTTCTCCGGTCTGATCATCCTCTCAATAGCCGGGGGGTTCACCCTCTACAGCCCGGGACTCCTGATCATTCTGGGAATCGCGGCGGCAGCTTCGCAGTTCCTGGATAACATTTTTCCAGTCCTTGCTTCTAAACGGGCTGGTGCCGGAAAGGCAGGAGTATGGGGAAGTGTTTCGGGGATGATCGTGGGGATGATCTTTTTCCCGCCGCTGGGGGTCATTATAGGAGCTTTTCTTGGCGCCCTGGCTGGGGAAGTCCTGTTTAACAGGGAAAATAAAGACCCCCTCAAGGCCGCTTTAGGGGTGTTTACAGGCACTCTCCTGGGTATCGTTCTGAAGCTGATTGTATGTGGGATAATCGCCGGATTTTTCATTAGCAGTATTGGCAAAATGTTATAAAATCCGGCTGTTTCTATCAACAATATCTTAAAACAGAAATCGTCAGTTAAACGATAAAGCTATACTTTCCGAAACTCCCGCTTTCCCGAGATGATCTGTTTCAAGATGGTTCCCAACCATATCAGTGAGACTGAACTTGAAACCAAACCGCCAGCAATCAAACCAAACCAGACACCGTACATACCCAAATCCAGAATGTAAACCAGAAAATAGGCTACGGGAATGACGATAATAAGGAGTCTGAGAAGAATTCCAATCAGGGCGGGGATGGGATAACCGACAGCCTGAAATCCACTCCGGCTGATAATGGCAATCATGGCGAAAAGGAAGGTGAACTCAAGAATCCTTGTCTGTTTTACCGCATAATTGACAACTTCCGGGATATCACTGAAGAACGAAAATATCCATGGTGCAAGGAGCACCATACCCAGGGCGATGACGGCTACCGAGATGGCTCCGGCAATGAGGGCCGAATGCCAAACCTTCCTCATCCTCTCATAATTTCCCCGGCCACCATTCTGACCCATTATGGTTATCAATGCTGAACCAAGGGCAAAGGAGGGCATGAGCACCGCCTGATCAAACCGTCCGCAGAGTGAAAATGCGGTGAGGGCCAGGGGGTCAATATCGGTCACTATCCTGTTTAGAAAAAGAAAACTGACCGACATGAGCATCATACCAAGAGCCTGAGGCAAACCGATGCTCAAGATCTTCCCTATCACCGAGAAACGGATATTCCTGAGATTCCAGTGGATCTCCATGGAGACCTTTTTCCTGAGAAAAGGTGTGAATGCATAAATAAGGGAGATAAACTGGGCGACAGAGGTGGCAGCACCGGCTCCGGCGACACCCCATCCTAAGACGAAGATGAAAATGGGGTCCAGGATTATATTAAGACCGGTCCCGATGATCATGATATTCATGATGTACTTGACCTGCCCCTCTCCCTGGAGGATACCCATCACAACATTAACAATATAGGCACCGACAGCCGCAGGGATAATAAACCGGATATAGGCCAGAGCATTGGCGGCATAATCCCCTTTGGCTCCCAGAAGTGAAACGATCTCATTATCAAACATGTAAGAAAAAACAACTGTTACCATGGAAAAGAGGAGAGCAATGATCAAACTCGATTCGGCGGTAACCCCTAGAACCTCATGATTCTTTTCACCAATAGCCCTGGCAACCAGGGAGCTGGTTCCTGTCATCAGGCCTCCGGCTAAAGCCATGGCAAGGAACATGACAGGGAAGACAAACCCCACTCCTCCAACTATAGAAGGGTCACTTAAATCGATCCGGCTGATGAAAATTGTATCGGTGATGTTATACAGGAGCTGAACAATCATACCGGCCAGCATGGGTACGGCTAATTTGATGAGAACGGGAAGTACCGGTCCCTCAAACATACCAGGAATATCACTAAACTTATTTGTTTCTTTCATGTGATCGAATCTATCAGATTAAAAAATTATTCACAACACCAATCACACTTGACTTCAAGTCACATATAATTTACCATGTTCAAATGGTTGTGATTTTATAAATGACAGTACCCGAATTAATTTTTGGAATAATGGCAGCTCTAAATATAAAGAGTATCGACTTCAAGATGCTTTCACATCTAATCTCCCCCTTTGAAATATCGGAAACATCCTTGAGAACCAGCCTTTCCAGGATGGTAAAAAAAGGGTTGCTCTCTGTGGAGAAAAATAAAAAAGAAGCCGTCTATTATCGAGCCCGTAAAAACAACCGGATAAGCAGCAATATCTCGGCACCATTTACTTCACCCGGCAAAAGGGGGTGGGATTATGACTACTGGGGTGTTCTATATTCAGTACCGGGGGCAGAAGCATCTCCACGGCATAAAATCAGAAAAAAATTAGTAGCATACCGGTATGGATTGTGGTCCCCGGGGTTATGGATCAGACCTGTGCTTACAGGAGAGAAACCATATAATGGACTCGAAGAGTTATCTGAAAATCCATACTGCCGACTGATACGGTTTACTCCAGACCAAAAACTTAAGAGGGATGAATGTTCTCGAATTTGGCACCTTGAAGAAAAAGTTGAAATCATGAATAAGGCAATAGAGAAGCTTAAAAATGCTATGAGCATGATTTCGGATTCAACTCCCGAAGCAGCATTCAAATTCAAAATGGAGATTGGCGAGTCGGCAGTACGCGCCCTGGCCTCGGATCCGCTGCTGCCCAATGAACAACTCCCTGAAAAATGGCCGGCAGAAGAGTTGAGGGAACTTTTTGGACGATGGGACAACGACATAACGAAGATAGCAGAAGGGTTTTATATACCAATATTAAAAGGTGAATCAGTATGAAAATTCAAATACCACAGGAAACAATTGACTGGCTTAATAATTCAGAGATACCCCGTGTGCGGTTCAAAGCCCGCTCTATATTCGAGAAAGATGCAGACAGACAAGATCTCTTTACCGATCCTCTTATCAAGGATCTAATAGCCTCACTTATGAATGACTGGGATGAGGAAATTTTGAAACAGCATAATAAACCGGACCTTTGCATGCATCGATTCTGCCTCCTGGCGGATAGCGGGGTCCGATGGGACGATAAGGAAGCAAAACCCTTAATTGATAAAGTACTAAAAACCTTCAAATCAGACTCTCTTCCGCGGGTCAGAATCCTCATTCCGAAAATATTTCGCGGAAGTGGGGAGGTTGAGGAAGAGTGGATTATCTGCGACTACCCGCAGATACTCTATGGGCTCCTGAAAATGGGTGTGAACAATGATCTGATAAAAACATCCCTGGAATTCCTTGCTACCCTTAGCAGGGAAAATGGATACCCCTGCACGTCCAGCATGGAAAAATTCCGTGGACCGGGAAATAAATCCGATTTCTGTCCGATTGCCAGCCTGTATGGGTTAAAAGCCCTTAACTTGAGTCCTGAGACCCGATCAAGTGAAGCGGCTGAAAATGCTGCCAAATCCCTTCTGACCCATTGGGAAAAACGTGGAGAGGTGAAACATTACCTCTTCGGGATAGGAACGGATTTCAGGAAATTAAAATACCCTCTGTTGTGGTACAACCTGTTCCACGTCCTGTCTGTCCTCAGTCAATCAAATTTTGGGAGAGAGGATAGCCGGACCATGGAGATGGGCCACCTGCTACTCGAAAAAGCAGATGACAAGATGAGATTCACACCGGAAAGTATGTATCGATACTATAAGGATGAAGATTTTGCGAATAAAAAGGAACCATCCCCGACCTTGACCATTACAGCCATTGAAATATTTTCAAATCTTGGGATGATTTAAGATACAAAAAGGGGCTGTCAGAAAACATCCTGACAACCTCCCAATGTTAAAGTATAAAGTTTATAGATTAGAAACGAAAGGCAGCCTCCAGTTCTATAAAATCATTATCATCAAACTGACCGAATCCTGTATCATTATCACCGAAGAAACAGGAACCGGAAACCTTAAAGGAGAGGTAACCATCGGTATCAAAGATTATCGAGGGTCTTACCATACCGGCTTCATCCTCGATGCTGTAAACCACAGTTACGTCCGGTTTAATTTTTTCATGGTTGAACGAGTCGGATAATTTTACAAGAAGTGTTGTCTCGGCCTCTTCTGTTCCTGCCTGAACATCATTGACAGCAACAATCTCATCGGTAAAAAGTGTGTAGACACCGGTAGCCTGGAGGTTCAGGTTCAGGTTATGCAGGGGGATGTTTCGGTCAAATCCGGCAACATAGTTGAAACTTGGGTTGATAATTTGAGCATCATCTCCTTCCATGTCCTCGGTCATATACATGGCCACTTCTCCCCGCAGGTTGAAGCCGGCAAGGACACCGGCAGCCTCAAGGCCTGCCACATGTAAGATGTCATAGATGACGGAAATATCATCAGGAGTGGTTCCAGTAACATATACACTGGGTGTCCGGATACGGCCGAAGTAGTATGTCGCGCCCAGGTCCACCGCCCCAATTGACTGGGTGTAGTGAAGACCGAACTGACCATAGGCAAGGGTATTCATATCGGGCAGGTACGCATCGATGGTACTGTTATTACTGATGTAATCCATCATCTGCAATGCTGCTGTACCATCACTTACGGCAGATGCCGTAACAGCAGCAGGTATGGCTGAAGCATCACCGGTTGCGGCGGCTGTTAAGGTTGCGGTGGTAAGGGCTGCAGAAGCGGCACCGGAAGCATTCGCATAATCGCTAACAGCCTGTGTTGTTACAGCTGTTGTGAGTAGACTTTTAAGGGCTGCAGATTCATTCATCATCCAGGCGCCATCTGTGGCCAGGGTACTTCCCCTGAAAACAGGAACATAGGCAAATTCCACCTGGCCGCTCATACCTACAGGCATCTTGAGGTCTACCATGGGTACGGCCACTTTTCGATCCAGATAATCCGGATTCAGGAAATCAGAGTAGTCCATGGGGTTCATTAAATCAACGACATGAAGTTTATCTCCCTTCCCCCAAACGACCGACTGATAGCCGAATTTTACCGTAATTTTATCACTATAGAGAGTGACGGATAGTTCGTCAAAGGTCTCTTCTGTAATATCTTCATCAATGTTCAAAGCAGCCTTAAACTCCGCCCTTTCGGTGGCATAGCTTAATTCAAGGTCCAGCCCGGGAGAAACCTCCCAACTGTTATCCTTAAGAACATTGATATCATATGTATCTTCATCCGACATATTGCCGGTTGAATAACGCATGGGGACAACGGCAGTCCCACGGACAGTCAGAGATGAAGCTTCCGCAGAAGCTCCCCCCTCATCCATACCAAGGTCATCGAAACTGAAATCCTGGGCGGCAATATTGAAAACCATCAAAAGTGGTAAGGCAAAAACCAGTATTTTCTTCTTCATTATACTTCTTCCTTTACCTAACGTCCCTGCTCGAGGTAGCTGGTTGTGAATAGTCTGGGGTTAATTGGTTCATCGTATACAACCCTGACCATGGATATTCTCGTAGAATGATTTGTCTGAACATTGGAAAGGAGAACACTCATGGGTGTCTGAACTCCGGAAATCTCTTTAAGTTCTTCAACCTCTAGAACCTTAAGCAACTCCTCTGATTTATCATACATCTCGATTTTTACCGGATAGAAACTCTCTTTATCGATCCAGTTCATTCTGTAGCCATACTGTGAGTCATCAGGGTCGATAGAAACAGTCTTTACCTTATAACAGTCCCAGCTGCCAATTTTCTCTTCACCAAGGAGTTCATGTGTATCCTGTTCGATTTCACGGACTTCCATGTCATCATAGGTCATATCTGTTCCCATGAAGGACTTTTCTCCATCGGAAGAGGCGATTCTGCGTACTCGTCTAAGTGCGGGAAGGTACATCCATTTGTCATCATCACGGCTGTTATTCTCTTTCTGGAGAAATCTCGTATTGGCGACCGATGCGGGGCTTCTAAAAACCATGAGAGTCGAAGAGAGGTCATTGGCATCACTGCTCCACTCCTCAATTACGCGCGTATCTATATCGCCGTTAGCAGAGATGAGCTCCATTTTTACTGCCGCATGTATTGTCTCTGCCGCATCGATGTCATGGGCCCGTCGGGAAATCTCTGTCCCGGTCAGGGCGAAAAGCCCTGAATTCACTACTGCCAGTACGACAGCCATTGTAACTAAAGTTTTCTTTCTCATTGTTGACTCCTTTCAGCTCTTATCAGGCTGATTTTTTGGCTATTTTATTGTTGGTTCTGGCTGGTCTGCTCATGAACCGTGGTTTTATACTATTTAAAAGCAGGGGAAGAATTATCAATGCGCCAAGACTTGAAGTACCCATGATTACAGCAACAAGCAGCCCGATATAACGGAGGACGATGAATCGGGAAAAGGAAAGGACCCCAAATCCCAGTCCAACCGACACGGCGTTGATGATAATTCCACGTCCTGCGGACATAATGGTCGCTCTGGTAACTTCTTCCAGGTCATCTGTTAGGGCTCTCTGTTTTTTGTAGCGTGAAAGGAAGTGAACCGTATAATCCACACCTACTCCAATGGCAATTGAGGCGATAAGCGCTGTTACCATATCAAGATTTATATGGAGAAGGCTCATAAGGCCAAAGTTGACAAGGATGGAGAACCCTAATGGAACGATACCTATGAGGCCGGCCGTTGGCGATTTATAGGTAATGGCAATGATAAGGAATACAGCGATGAGGGCCAAAGCAAGGCTTATCATCTGTGAAGAGGTAATCATGTTGGTTAATGCCAATTCCAGTTCGGCAATACCTGCGTTGTGGACTTCAAATCCCGCTGGAAGGTGAGTCGCCGTATAATTGTCAATTTCTGCAATTATTTCGGCGATATCATTTGTTTCATGGGATCGGACCTGAACAAGCATCCTTGCTTCGGTGGGGGCTAATGAATCATTGGCATACTCATCAAGTGATCCTGAATAGAGCAGAAGGTATTGTGATATAAGATTTTGCAGCTCTTCCCTTTCGGATACCGGATATTTGGATACATCCCAGGGAATCTCATAGTAGGCGGCCCCCCGGTAATTGGTCATCTCCCGGATCATTTTGTCAAATTCAGCCACAGTAATATCGGTACGACCGCTGGCAGCTAAAGAGTTCTGAAGCAGGGCCACAAAGTCTGCCACATTCATATCTGTTCCGAGAGAGAGAAACTCTATATCAGCATAAGAAGAATCAGGAACAGGATCCGTATCCACAACAAGGTCCTCGAAGAAACTGCCATCATGGGTGGAATCGCCGGTAAAGAAGCTGTCTGAACCGGAATCTTCACCGAAGAAGCTATCATCGGTGAAAAAACCATCCGAAGCCACCTCTTCATAATCCTCATATCCGGAATCTTCTGTTTCAACCACCGGATAATTCATAATCTGGTTCATTCGTTTAACAAAATCACTGTAGGAAAGGATTTTACCGACATCCTCAGGGAAGGTTTCAAGAATATGCTGCTTAAGATCGTCCATAGCCTTAAGTGCTGCGGGGTCGGTCAGATTCTTCCCCTCTTCCGCCGAGAACACGATATTAAAGGTATTTGTTCCGGCAAACTCATCACTGATAAACCGACTATCCTGTCGAACTTGCGAGTTATAGGGAAAATAACTGATAAGGGCACTTTCGACATTGATGTTTATAAGGCCATAGAATGAGACCACAGTTAAGACAACCAGGGCCAGGACTGTGATTTTCTTATGCATATGCGTCAGGTTGAAGATAGATTTGAGTAAAGCGGACTCTTTCTTCTCTTCAACCAGGTGATAATCCTCCCCTTTTTTTCTGTTATGTCGGCTCTCGGAGAGCTGAAGTAAAGCAGGAATAAGGGTGAGAGAAAGGATGAGAGAGAAGAGTGTTCCCAATGCCGCAAATGCCCCAAAAGATTTCATGGGAACGACAGGACTGGACATAATGGAAATAAATCCAACCAGAGTTGTGAAACCGGCGAGGAGGATTGGGAGAATGATCTCTTTAAGGCTGTGACTTAAAGTCTCCTGTATACCAATAATTTTAGAACTCTCTTTAATATGGTAGTAGTGATTTATGACATGTATACCGTAGGCACTCCCCACCGCGATGATTAATACGGGCAGACAGGAGGATATGATCGTAAAACTCACCCCAAAGAGGGCCATTGTACCGACTGTCCAGAGGGTTGCTATCATTACCGTGAGTAAGGGCAGTATAGTGGCAGAAAGTTTTCTGAAAGAGAAGAAAAGGCATATAAACAAAACGACAATCACAACAGGAATAAGGAAAGAAAGGTCTGTCAGCATATACTGCTTTCCAACCTGTGTTATTACCGGGTCTCCTGCAATAACAATGGAGAGAGGAGAATGATTAAAAGGGGCTGTAATCTCTTTAACCTTGAAATATAGTTCTTCCATCTCTTCGGCGTGGATTTTGTCATCAATGCGCACCAGAATCTGTGTAGATTTAAAGTTATCTGAATAGAGAGTCCGATTGTACATATCCGACCAGTCAAGAAGCCTCTCCTTAAGAGCCATAAGTTCAGCCTCTGTTTCAGGATTATCTTCCGGAACTAAAGAACTTACACTCATTCCGTCATCTGTCCCAACAGGGTAATCCGTATTGGTTAAACCTGTTACAGATTGCACAAATTCAAGAGTTTCAAACTCGGCGGAAAGCTCCCGAATCAAATCCAGATTTTCCCATGTCAGGATTGTTTCGTCTTCCGTTGAAATACAAATATCCAAAAGTACCTGACTGCCGTATGTGCTGTCGAGAGCTTTGGTTCGAATATAAGATTCATGATCATGGGGAAAATAAATCTTTACATCGTTATCCATCACTATTGTCGAGGCAAAATATCCTGCGACCAAAGTGAGAACCAATACTAATCCAATTACTAAACAGGGTGATTTTCGGCCCTTCATTTAAGTCCTCCGTTACGCTTTGTGTTTTTATTACACACTTTGTGCATTTAAGTTACAAAACGAGTTGAATAGAGTCAAGCAAATATAAAAAAAGTGTAACTACTCAGCACCAACCATGAATGGGTTTCCGGCAAAGACTCTTAAAAGCGCTTCCATTGCATGAACATCGTT
>JAEINK010000064.1 GCA_016342585.1 Spirochaetales bacterium | reverse complement strand
AATTTGCCAGATTTCACCCGCATTGGCACGTCCTCGTCCTGGAAGGTGGATTTACCCGGTACGACCGTTTTGTGTATCTGCCGCTTGGAGTTGATAAAGGCATGCTAAAAGTCTGGCAAACGGCAATTCTGTCGTTGTTTCTGCGAAATAAGCTGATAGACCAGGACCGTGTAAACATGCTCAAAAGCTGGAAACATTCGGGTTTCAGTATTGAGAGCGAAACCAGACTTTTTAGCAAAGCCGACCGTCAGGCTTTGGGAGAATATGTGGTTCGGGGAGCAACATGTGCAGAAAAGATGAGAGGTATAAATACCTCTCGTTCCCGGCACTCGCTCGGAAATGGAACCATCACGATGGTTCCGTTCCTCTCGCTCCGTTTGGGAATCAAATATAATCCTAACAAGGATACGGTAACCTGGACGGCATCCTCCAAGGGATTTTATAAAGGAAGGTCTGAAATTTTCAAGGGCTTTGAATTTGTAGACCAACTTGTGGCTCACCTCCCTCCCCGCCGGGCGCAGCTTGTGCGGCGGTATGGTGTATATGCCGGGAAAGTCCGTACCCAGTGGCTGACACGCCCGGGAATCTATCGTTTTGCCCCTGAATCCTGGAAGCAGACACATCCTGCCCGGCAGCGAGAAACGCAAGATCAGGACACACTGCGATATGGTTTGGAACCGGCCGAAGCACCTGATGTCTGGTCGAAACTGCGCAGTCAAAGTTGGGCGCGGTTGTTGCAAAAGGTCTACAAAGCGGATCCCTTTCTCTGCCCAAAGTGCCGGGGAACCATGTCTGTTGTGGTGATAATTGAAGAACCTGAGGAACTGGCCAGGATTATAGAGTGGGCCGCAAACCGGGAACAGGAAACACCTATATCAGACTGTGCCCGTCCTCCGCCTCTTTGTCGAGTATAGGTTCCGAACAACAATGTAAATACAGTATAGGATACTCTTCAAAACTGGGCTGCTACGGCACCATCGGTGGCGCCTTGACTTTGAGGTTTGTAAATTCACTAAGAA
Source organism: Spirochaetales bacterium (assembly GCA_016342585.1). GTDB lineage: Bacteria > Spirochaetota > Spirochaetia > UBA9216 > UBA9216 > JAEINK01. The sequence continues at coordinate 24,502 of JAEINK010000064.1, read as the reverse complement.
ATGGCTATGAATTGATATATCTTACAAAATAACTGTTAAATCATACCGGGATAGGGCAAGGCAGGGTAGAAACGGTCGATTGGCTGTCAGGATTTGGTGGAATGCGGGATGATTCCCATTTCCTACCAAAAATCGTCTCAAAGTGCAAAATGACAGTCCCTACCATGAAAAGGGTGAATCCGTGCCTATGGAGCTTGAAAATCAGGTTATCTATTGCATGGGACCCGCCCCTATACAGGATGGGGAAGTGATCGGGTCCTGCGGCCCCACAACTTCATCCCGAATGGATCCCTTTACACCGGCCATATTTGCCGAGGGTGTGAAAGGCATAATCGGTAAAGGTCCCCGGTCGGAGGCGGTCGTGGAGTTCCTTAAAAAGAAAAAGCTGTCTATTTTTACTCATTCAGCTGCTGCGGGGCCCTCTATGCCCAAAAGATTAAAGAGACAAGCCTTGTGGCTTTTCCCGACTTAGGCCCTGAGGCTATCTGTAATCTGGTAGTCGAGGACTTTCCTGTTATCGTGGGGATTGACTCAGAAGGGAGTACTGTTTTTTAGATAAATCATTTCTTACATAATTTATATTAAGATAATTCTTACCAACTCTATTTGATTTATTATTTATCACGTGATAAATTAGTATCAATAATATACATATTTCTATTTATATCGAATATGGCCTATGCCGAATCGTGAGTTTATATAAACATCTGGAGTTTTACATGCTTGGTAAAAAAAATCACACACCATTCAGGGTTATTACTATCATATTTTTAATATTATCCTCATTTCTTGTGCTATCCTGTGAAATTTTCTTCCCTTTTGGGACATCAACAGGGGCTACTTCTGGAGGAAATGGTACAACCGTGGAAGATGATTCGGATACGGATTCGGATAATGACCCGGATCCTATTGTGCTTCCTGGTGTTGGACCCGGTTCATTTTTCTGGGGTCGATGGGTGCGAATGGATGGTTCGAACGATGAGTGGTATATGGCCAGTGATGGAATTGAAACAGGGGCCGGCAGCCGGAGTTCGGTTTCCAATGTTTCCGAAACCAGTTTTAATTATGCCGGTCAGCTTATAAACAAGCAGACTGATAATATTCTGGAAGTTACTCCTGGAGGAGAAGCCCAGACCTACTACCTTTTCAGGAGATCCGGAGCCACCGCAGAAGCCAGCATGACAATTAATGGGATAGAAGATGTATCCACATTATCCGTATCCAGAGGATTTAATTTAAGTGGTCTAGGTGGTGTTCAGATTATTATGAATAATATAGAAAACCCAGGAAATACACAAACTCTCACTACCAACACCGATGGTTCTCTCGATTTGGATGAGGTCATTGTTGGTGATGAATATGAGATTACTATCCCTGAACAGGTCGGGATTGATGAAGAGATAGATCTGATTGTATCACCTGTCTATGATGGTGAAGATTTGGGTATCGTCAATCTCACCGAAACAGATCAGAACTTTAAAGTAAGTTACACAATTGCTAATCAACCCGAATACCTCTTGGGTGGAGAGAGTTACTCATTGACGATACATCTGCAGAATATCGGGAGTGCTCCCCTGGCCAGTGCAGATTATGATATTACGGAAACTGATGGTATCGTTTTGAGTGGTGACCGACTGGAAAATATACTCGCATCCGTTCCGGCTAATGATGAATTCACTTTGGATTTTATCCTTCAATTACCAGATTTTGATGAATCTGAAAAGATATTTGAAATCCCTGTGAGTATTGTGTCCCATGATGGCTCAGGCAGGTGGGATGACATGGTTAGTATTAAGGCTTATCGGGAAGAAATGACCATTTATCTACGATCATCTTCCTATGAAGTGCAGGGTGTTTTAATCAGCCCCGACAGGAAATCCACTGCTTTTAAAGTCGAAAATATGGAAGGAAGTATTACTATTCCTGTGCGGGATCTCCCTTATGTCCTCGCCTTGAGTGGAGCCGATTATACGACTGAGACACGTTATTCTATCGGTGTCGAGACCCGGCCGGATACGGATGGAAGTGAACTTAGAACAACAAGTATGAACGAGCCTAACAATAATGAAACCCAGACGACCCCCCTGTATAAAACCCAAACCGAACCTGGCTTTTTAGGGGTTTACGATCTTGATTTCTACAGTATCTATAGTATTGAGCCTGCCGTTTCCAACAATGCTGTAATTACAGGTCAGACTCCTTACGATGGAGCTTCAATTTCTGATACATATAATACCCTCTCCTGGGATGCTGTAAGAGAGGCCGTTAGGTATGAATTTCGGAGTTCTACGGTTCTTGACGACCTGGAGGATGCTGAGGTCCGTTCTTTATTACAAACCTCCTATACTCCGGGTGCGCCCTGGACAAATCTGGAAACCAATTTCTGGCAGGTGAGGGGGCTTGATATGGATGGGAATTCAACCCCCTGGAGTGAACCCTCTGCGATTAATTGCAACTGGGGGAACATGTCCGGATTATCTCCATCCGGGAATCAGACAATATATGAATTTAGTCCTCAGTTTTCCTGGTCGGCAGTAGCTGGAGCCGTATCCTATGATTTCCGGATGGCAACCAGTACTGAAGCCTTAACGACTTCCGATGATATTGTCGTGAATACTACCAATTACACACCTGTACAATCATTGGCAAACCTTACAAAATATTATTGGGAAGTGAGGGCGGAAGATAGTGACGGCCAAAAGGGTGCCTGGTCATACGTTTATTCGGTGAAGCCTGTTGTCCTGAATGTCGGGGATACTGGTCCCGCTGGCGGATATATCTATTCCGTGGATCCTTCTTCCTACAGTGGGCGGTATATGGAGATAATGGCCGGGCATATTTCGACAGGTAGTTATGGTGGTAGTGCCGTTACATTATGCTCAAACTATGAAGTAAACGGATACAGTGACTGGTATCTTCCCTCTATTGAAGAGTGGGAGGTCGTTTATGATGTTAAAGCTTCCATCCCAGATCTGATTCAGGATGGTAAATATTGGGCTCAAGGAACGCGAGATAACACGGTTTATTATCCTTATGCCAATGTCACTTCCCGGAAGTATTTTAATATGTCAAATGCATATGACGGCTATGGAATTATTGCAACAGATAGCTACGATTATGATTTAGCCATTGGCGCCATTAGAGCAATAAGGAATTTCTAATAATGAATGAAAAAATAAAATCCAGATATACTTCGGTTCCTATACTCCTTCTAATATTATTGTTTACCATCTCTTTTTCTTCATGTGATCTCCTTTTTGGTCTTTTAGGTAGCAATACAGGGACCGGAAGTAATATAGATTCAGGGATTGACACTGATGGAGATTCCGGAGCAGATCCTGACCCAGAGCCGGAACCTTATAACGGGATCGGTCCGGGTACATTTTTCTGGGGACATTGGGTTCGAATGGATGGTACAAATGAAGAGTGGTACATGGCGAGTAATGGAATTGATGTTGGAACTTCCAGCCGTGCAACCGTCTCGGACCTTTCCGAAACCGGATTTGTGTTCTCAGGACAAACAATTGTAAAGATAACCGATAACTTACTGGAAGTTACACCGAATGGGAATGACCCTGAATATTTTCTATTCCGGAGATCGGGAGCAACAGCCGAAGCGGTGATGGTCATAAATAGTGTGGATTCCGGGGTGTCCGAATCTGTATCAAGAGGTTTTGGAATAAGCGGTCTTGGCAGTATTCAAGTAGTAATGAATAATATCGAAAATCCCGGAAACAATCAGAACCTGATTACCAATTCGGATGGACAGCTTGATCTTGAAGATATAATTGTAGGTGATGAATATGAACTTACTATCCCTGCCCAGGATGGGATTGATGCGGATGTCGAGCTTGTAGTATCTCCTCTCTACGATGGGGAGGATTTGGGTATCGTAAATCTGAATGCAGTCCTTCAGAATTTTAAGGTAAGTTATTCTATTACCAATGACCCTGAATACCTGCTGGCCGGAGAAAGTTATACACTCACCATCAGCATTCGGAATATTGGGACCGCCGATATGCGTAGTGCAGACTATTTTATTACTGAACCTGAAGGGATTTCGCTTACCGGTGAATGGTTGGATAATATCCTTGGAACAGTTCGAGCAAAGGGTGACCCAAAGAATCTTGTTTTTACTCTACAAATAGATGATTTTGATGATCCCGAGAAAATATTCGAGATCCCCGTCAGTGTTGTTGCTGTTGATGGATCCGCAAGATGGGATGATAAGTTAAGCCTTCGGGTTTACCGCGAATATGTAACAGTCTATGTTCGCAGTGATGAGGCCGAAGTTCAGGGGGTTCTTATAAGTCCTGACAGTACATCCATCCCATTTAAAACTGAAAACCGGGAGGGTGAAATAACACTTCCGGTTCGGGAAAAACCCTATATTCTTGCTTTAAGTGGAGCCGACTATGTCAGTGAAACCCGATATTCCGTAGGTGTTGGAGCACCTCCTGCCACGGATGGAAGTGAGCTTATTTCAGGTAGTATCAATGAACCGAATAACAATGAAAATCAGACAACACCCCTTTTTGAGGGAGAGAGTGAATTAGGTTATCTGGCTGCCTATGACCTGGACTTCTATAGGATCTGGTGTGGAGAGAATGATCTCGTTATGCAGTTCGATCCACCCCCGGGAATATATAATGAACCGATAAATGTAAGTTGTATCAGCTCTGTTGGCGGAGTAATTCATTATACAACCGACGGCAGTCCTGTAGACGAATTTTCTCCCATATATGCAGACCCCATACCTGTGGATGATAATACTGTAATTACAGTCGGGATCATCGGCGCATCTGCGATAAGTGATTTTTCCACAACTAGTGCATATCAGCTTCAGCCGAATGGATTATCATTTAATTCTGAATCCAGCGGTTTTTCCATGGAGAGCAGTTATTCGAACGCGGTTATATACTATACAACCAACAATACCGATCCCCGAACAAATGGAACGAGGTATTATAATGGGCAAATAGTTGGAAGTCTTACCGATGGAACACAGGTTAGGGCCATTGAACGAATCGGTAACTGGCTTGATTCCGATGATTTTTATTCAAGTGCACCTCCTGTACCGGCGATTAGTGTTAGTTCGTATGCTGCTGGCAGTTCAATCCAGTTGAGTGCGGCAGGGACCACCGACGGAGATGACAGTTTGAACACTTTGTTTTTCGAATGGGATTTCGATAATGATGGTAATTGGGATACGACTTCCAGTCATCAATATACTGTGGCACTGCCTGATACATCTATAGGCGCTCATACAGTTAATTTACGGGTTACTGATCCACAAGGTGTCTCCCAGATAGGTACCTACAGTTTCGATCTTCTATCCAGCCAGACCATGTCTACTCCTGTATTTTCACATACGAACGGGAACTACGCAGGTACACAGACCGTTACGATTACACCGGGGACTTCAGGTGCATCGGTTTATTATACCTTGAACGGATCCATCCCAACATCCAATAGTTCGCTGTATACTGGTCCAATAAGTATCTCTTCCTCTACCACCATCCGGGCTATCACACACAAACCATATTATAATCCTTCGGTAGATCAGAGCTGTGAACTCATCTATCTTTCACCGCCCTCCTATCTTACATATACGTATTCTGCCACGAGTTCATATTTTTATCAGTATCCTATTTATTCGGTAACTTTTACCTGGAATAGTGTGGATGGGGCAACTAAGTATGAGATCTACAACAATAGATTAGGTCAAAATTATGACAGATATTCCACATCTGCAAATGATTCCGCTTATTGGAGCAGCAGTGATTACACATTTACAGTGTGGTCGGTTAACAAGTATGGAAGAAGTGCTACTTCAAAAAGTATCAACTATAATGTCCCTCGCTAGGGCATTATAAGTTGATCGTACCGCTATGGTTACAGACTTCTTTTATCTCCTGGTAATCTATAGCTGTTATGATTTTCTGACATTTATCGGGAATACTGTTTTATAGAACTTTCCAGATTTTTAATCTTTAACCCGTCCCGTATTTTTATTCGATTGGGACAATTTTCCGTGAGGCTTAACCATATTATTGATTATCTTTTCACTTCGTGAAAAGATAATTTGGAGTTTCCGCCTATGGCGAAAACATCCAGATTGTCTAAAACGGAGAATATATCCTGGATGTAAGAACCCGGGAGATAAATCCTGGATGTTTGCGAAGCCAGGACGAGAATATCCTGAACGTTTCAAGCTTTGCTTGAAACTTCAAGATAATTAAATTGTTTAGACGACCTCTGGTCGTATAAACAATTTAATTATCCGGTGACCATAGCGAGGGGGTCCCACCCGTTCCCATCCCGAACACGGAAGTTAAGCCCCTCAGCGCCGATGGTACTGCTACGGTGGGAGAGTAGGTCGTTGCCAGATTTTTTTATTTCCTTTTTATCTGTGGATGTTTTCGCCGAAGGTGAAAACTCCTAAGGACTTTTACAACGTAAAAGTCTTCCATCGCAAATGCCTAAGAGGCAATAAGAGAGCCCTCAAGACTGGAAACAGTTTTGAGGGCATTTTTTAGTGTAAGTATTGTGGATTGAATGTTGAAAAAGAACTATATTATAAACATGAAAACCGCAAAACAGAGTGCAATGAATGTAATTAATGGTCTTCCTGATGATTCAAGCTATGAAGATATCATGGAGCGATTGTATTTTATGCAAAAAGTAGAAGCTGGATTAAAAGATGTAGAAGAAGGAAAAGTTATACCACATGAAGAGGTAAAAAATCGGCTGAATAAATGGCTGAGATAAAAATAGTATGGTCTGAAGAGGCGATAAAGGATATTGAAGAAATAATATCTTATATTTCAAAAGATTCAGAGCTCTATGCAGTGAATTTTGCGTCAAAAATAATTGGTTCTGTTGACTCCTTAAGGGTATATCCGGAAATTGGCAGAATTGTTCCCGAGTTTAATAATTCGGAAATAAGGGAGATTATTTACAGGAATTATAGGATTGTATATAGGATTTCTGGAAAAACGATCGAAATTGTGACGATATTTCACGGTAGTAAATTAATCAACGGATAAAGAGCATCCAAACACTGAAATAACCCCTCAGCGCCGATGGTACTGCCAAGGCGGGAGAGTAGGTCGTTGTCAAGTTTTTTATTTTCTTTCCTTCATCGCGTGTGAGAGACAATAGATTAGCCCTCAAGACTGTAAATTACAAAGTATTTTCCGGTTTTTGAGGGCTTTTTTAATGTATTTTCTCTTCTTTTCTTTTATATTTTGAAGCAAAAGGCCGCTTTCCTGCGTATATAGGTATGGGAACTTACATTCCCCATATGGCGAGCAAGATCCAAACTATTGTATGTGACTCGCTTGCCATGTACCAGGCTTATGCTAATCCTTCGAGGGCTATTGTTGACCGCCTTGAGAAGTTCACCGGCTGTGCCGATTGGTCCCAGGGAGTAGCCAGGATATAATGTGAAGATTGCGGCTATTCTTATTCGAGCCGGGTTTAATATCCCGCAGATAGCTTGCTGCTTTATAATCACTTAGGCGTAATAAAAAAGATATAAATTCTAAAAAAGCTATAATCATGTTAATCCATGTCTGTGGGGTAATAAACCCATATAATAATTTCCATACAAGAACGACGATGCCACGGAGTTTACTCCGGGGAGAGTCATTTCCGGCCGTTTTCATGCAAGGTTTTCCATCTTTGCCCATCCTGCGACCAGAAAAGAACCTTACTATACGCGGAATACCTGGCAGAGGATTTATTGCTTGACCTGCCTCACCGACAATTTGTGTTCACCATTCCAAAGCTCCTCCGCCCATTCTTCAAGGCCGACAAGCGGCTGTTCGGGGTGGTATCCCTGCTGATCTTTACCATTCTCAGTGATTTTTTCTCCCTAACCGCCGGTCAGAAATTGTTATGCGCCTGTGTTGTGAGTTATCAATCCTTCGGGGAGTTTGCGCGTTTTCTTTCTTCGCTTCGCAATCCTGCTCCGCTTGAAAGCCGACCTCCGCCATCCCTGGTTCCGGTGTTCGGCGGGAAATTGCTCCACGTATTCGCAATTTCTGATTCCGCCTCACCCTCACTGGCACGTCCTCCTCCTGGAAGGTGGATTTTCCCGGTACAACCGCGGACCTTGTGAGCGGAGAGATGATCCGGCGGATGAAGCCGGGGAGTTACCTTGTGAACACCTCCCGGGGACTGGTGGTGAATCTCGATGATCTTATGATCGCCCTGGAAGAGGGCCGTATCAGGGGAGCCGCCCTGGATGTTCTGGAAGAAGAGCCTCCCGCCTCCTTCTACCGAATAGCCACCCATCTCCTCGCTTCTCCTCACCCCCTATCTGGCGTTCTACTCCGACTCTTCGATCCTCGAACTGCTGTCGACGATCACCGAACAGGTGGTGGAAGTCATGGAGGGGAAGAAACCCCGTTTTAATCTCTATTAAAATCACAGCTCTCCGGATCCGGCATCTTGTCTGTCCGGAGGGTTTTTCTTAAAATAAATCTGGACAGATGAAAAAATGAGGGTTATACTAACAGATATATCAGTTGTATATCAATTATCTTCTGTTCAAGAGGTTTATGATGTCGGAAAGCAAATTCTATCTTTATGTAGGGACCTTCACCCGTCCCGCTCCCTATCTGGAAGAGACCAACGGGGAAGGAATCTATATTTACCGCTACGATCCCGATGAGGGAAATCTTGTCTATCAGGGGGAAACCCAGGGGATAGACAGCCCCTCCTATATCTCCTTCGACCGGGAAGGGAAGTTTCTTTATGCCAACAGCGAAATCTGGGGCTGGGATGAGGGGCTGGTCAAAGCCTATGCGGTTGATCAGAGTGATGGTTCACTGACCTATCTTAACATGCAGCCCTCCCGCGGTTCCCTGACCAGCTATATTTCCGTGGATAAGACGAACAGCCATGTTCTGGTTACAAACTACTGGACCGGCAGTGTGGTCCTTTTCCGTCGGGAGGAGGACGGCAGCCTTTCTCCGGTTATCGACAAAAGTCAGCACGAAGGCACCGGCCCCGATCCGGAACGGCAGGAGGGGCCCCATTGTCACTGTGTTCTGATGGATCCCTCCAATACCTTTGCCTATGTGGCGGACCTGGGCCTCGATCTCCTGGTTCGTTACCGGCTGGATCGGGAGAAGGGACGGCTTCTCCGTGAGGGTGAAACCGCGCTTCCCCCGGGATCCGGTCCCCGGCATCTGATATTCCATCCTTCAGGAAACTTTGTTTTTGTTTCGGGAGAGATGGGATCTCTTGTGTTCGTCCTGAAGCGGGATCCCGAAAGTGGGGGTCTGGAACTGATTGAGTCCTGTTCCACGGTTCCGGAGGGTTTTGAAGGTATCAGTCACTGTTCCGACCTCCATGTGACACCTGACGGCCGGTTTCTCTATGTGGGGAACAGGGGGCATGACAGTATCGCAGCTTTCGTGGTGGATCCGGAGAGCGGAAAGCTTACGCCCAGGGGGCAAGTGAAGACCCAGGGCCGGACTCCCCGGAATTTTGTGATCGATCCCGCTGGAAAATATCTCCTCGCAGCCAATCAGGACAGCGATAATATCAACATTTTTACTATCAATCAGGAGACCGGGGAACTTTCCTTCACGGGAAAGAGCTTTGATGCCCCGACACCGGTCTGTCTGAAATTCCTGGAAATCAAAGAGTAGGTAAGGCTCGCGCAGGCAGCCTTTCGAAGAATTCCGATTGTTATAAGATTAATTTGACAGCCGGAGTTCTTTGTGCAACAATAGATATATCAGATGTATATCAGATATTGGATAGTAGATTAAGGATGATAGGAAAGGGAATATGGAATTAAGTTCAAGAGAGAGAGTTCTCTACACATTGACAGGAAGAGAGCCGGATCGGGTTCCGATCACCGAGTTTCTTTACAGTAGACCTTTTTACAAGGAGATGCTCGGATACGTTCCGGAAAACTACAATGCCGAGGATATTGTGAAATGTTCCCTGAAGGTAGGATACGATTTTGTCGTCATTCCTCTGGGCGGTTATTCGGGAATGACCAACCAGGAGGGCAAAGGGAACGAATATTATGATGAGTGGGGTATTAAATATCAGAAATCGGAAATCAGCTGGCCCGCTGACGCTCCGATTGAGCATCCTCTGACCAATAGAAACGACTGGGAGAATTACGACTTTCCCAGCCCCGATGAAGGTGACAGGACTGCCGAAATCATCCTGGCTAAGAAGATGGCGAAGGAGAAGGATATTGCCGTTGTTGGAAATATACGCGGACCCTTCACTCCTACCTGGCTTCTCTTCGGGATGACGAACTTCAGTATGGCCATTTTTGATGATCCCGCTCTGATCCATGAGATTATGCGGAAATACACCGACTTTTTTCTGCGGGGAGCCGAACTCCTTGTCGAAGCCGGGGCGGATGCGGTTCTCTTTGCCGATGATTACGGATACAACACGGCTCCCATGATCTCTCCGGACCACTTCCTTGAATTTGTTGTTCCCTATCTCCGGGAGTATGACACGAAGCTGAAGGCCCTCGGTGTTCCCCTTATTATGCACAGTGACGGCAATCTCAACTCCCTGATGGATATGATAGTCGGAGCGGGAATCACGAACTGCAATCCTCTGGAGAAAGCGGCCAGCATGGATATGAAAGATCTCCGCGAGAGATACGGTTCCAAAATGACCTTCTGGGGGAATGTGAACAACAAGACGACTCTTGTGACCGGGACTCCTCTGGATGTGGAGGAAGAGGTGAAGGATGTTCTGCGGGCTTCGAAGGGCGGCGGATTGATCCTCTCCTCGGACCATTCCATCCACGATGATACCAAAAATGAGAATGTCCTGGCCCTCTATGAGGCGGGACGGAAATACGGTAAGTACCCTCTGACTGTTTGAGTCGGATATTTTAATAAGGAAGAGAATGATGAAAGCGTTTTTTATTGATGAACCCGGAAAAACTTCTTTCCGGGATATCCCGAAACCTGCGGTCCGGGAGGGCGAGGTCCTTCTGAAGCTGAAAAGGGTCGGATACTGCGGCAGTGATTTGAACACCTATCGGGGGCGGAATCCTCTGGTCAGCTACCCCCGGATTCCGGGGCATGAAATAGCCGCCTATATTGAAGAGATCGGTCCTGGTGTTCCGGATCTGTTTTCGCCGGGTGAGCTTATTACTGCCGTTCCCTACACCAACTGCGGGAAATGCGGGGGCTGCTTGAAGAACAGGCCCAATGTCTGTGAATTCAATGAAACCCTCGGGGTTCAGCGGGAAGGTTCCATGACCGAGTATATCTCCCTGCCCTATCAGAAAATCCTGAAGGTAAACACCGAAGATCCCAACGTGGCGGCGATGATCGAACCGCTGGCCGTTGGATTTCATGCGGCCCGGCGGGGTCGGCCTGAAAAAGGAGAGACGGTAGTGATATTCGGCTGCGGCCTCATTGGTGTCGGTGCGATTCTGAAATCCCTTCGATCCGGTGCGACAGTGATCGCCGTCGATATCGATAATGGGAAACTCGAGCTGGCCAAAACCCTCGGGGCTCATCATGTGATTAACTCGGCGGAAGAAGACCTGCAGGCCCGGGTGAAAGAGCTGACCGAAGGAATCGGGCCCGATCTGGCTCTTGAGGCTGTCGGCTTTGAAGGAACCTATGTTCAGGCCATTGACGTTGTCTCCTATGCGGGCCGGGTGGTGTATGTTGGTTACGCCAACGGACCGGTTACCTATGAAACAAAAAAATTCCTGCTAAAGGAACTGGATATCTGCGGCTCCAGAGGATCTGAGGCAGAAGATTTTATGGATGTCATCGATATGCTGGAAGAGGATGTTATTGATATCAACCTTCTTATTACCAGGGTTGTTCCCTTTAACGAAGCCGGTGAGGCTATTGCCGCCTGGAGTGAGAATCCCGGGGCTGTGACCAAACTTATCCTGGATTTATAGGGAGACGGGAAATGAAAAAACTGAACAGAAAGGATTTTACCTTTCCCGAGCGCCCGGTCCGGGTGCTCCAGTTTGGAGAGGGCAATTTCCTGCGCTGCTTTATTGACTGGCAGCTGGATATCCTTAACGAGAAACGGGGTCTGGATGCCGGTGTTGTTGTGGTCAGACCCATTGATACCGATTTCCCCCCCAGTCTGAACACCCAGGATGGTCTGTATACCTCGATTCTCCGCGGGTTTGACGAGGAGGGGCAGTTTCAGGACCAGCGGCGGCTGATTTCTGCCGTAAACAGGGAGATTTCAGTCTACAGTGAGTATGAGGAGTTTCTTTCTCTGGCGTCCCTTCCTGACCTGCGTTTTATTGTTTCCAACACCACCGAAGCGGGAATCGCCTTCGATGAGGCGGACCGGTTTGAGATGGCTCCTCCGGGAACCTACCCGGCGAAACTCACTCGTTTCCTCTTTGAAAGGTACAGGCTGACTAAGGGTGATCCGGACAAGGGGTTTATTCTGCTGCCCTGTGAACTGATAGACTACAACGGGGAAAAACTCAAAGAGATTGTGCTGAAGTATGCCTCCCTCTGGAAACTCGAGGAAGGTTTCATAATCTGGCTTGAGGAAGGAAATACCTTCTGTTCGACCCTTGTGGATCGGATCGTTACCGGACATCCGGGGACGGACGCCCGGGGGCTGATAGAGGAGCTGGGGTATGAGGATGACTTCATTGCCACCGGTGAGTTTTTCCATCTCTTTGTGATTCAGGCACCGGAGGCTGTCGCCAAAGAGCTGAAGCTCCCCTGTCCGGGATTAAACATCAGAATTGTCGAGGACCTGAAACCCTACAAGGTCCGGAAGGTGGGAATCCTCAACGGCTGTCATACGGCCATGGTTCCGGTCGCTTATCTGGCGGGACAGGATCTGGTCAAGGATTCGGTCGAGGACCCCCGGATTGGAAAGTTCATCAGCAGACTGATCGATGAGGAGATTATTCCCTGTCTGGGGCTTCCGGAGGATTATGTGAAGGAGTTTGCCGATTCGGTTATTGGCCGTTTCCGGAATCCCTACGTCAAACACCAGCTGCTCTCGATTTCACTGAATTCGATGACGAAGTTCAAGACCCGGCTTCTACCCCAGTTTCTGAACTATCAGAAAACCAGGGGTGCGGTCCCGCCGCTTATCTCCTTTGCCCTGGCTTCACTCATCTGCTTTTACCGGGGGGAGAGGACGAAGGATGGGCGTGTCGAAACCTATGAATTGAAAGATGACCTCTGCTTTCTGGAGCTCTACAGAGAACTCTGGCAGGAGACCCCCGGAGATGCCGCTGCGGCCGAAAAGTTGGTCACTTCGGTTCTGGGTCAGGAGGATCACTGGGGGACGGACCTGACAAAACTCGACGGTTTTGTCTCTCTGACCACCGGATATGTTCTGGATATCCTTCAGAAGGGCATGGAAGAGACTCTCGACGGGATCTTCAAATGCTGAAAACAGTCCGGCTTAATGACAAGGATAATGTCCTCGTTGCCCTGACGGACTTCAAAAAGGGGGAGACGGTCGGAGAGGGGTCTCTTGTCCTGACCGGGGATATCCCGGCGGGGTACAAGATTGCCCTGGAGGCTCTGCCCGCCGGAACTTCTGTTATCAAATACGGCGAGACGATAGGTTTTCTGACCGAGGATGTTGTTCCGGGTGATTCTGTTCATGTCCACAATATGAAGACCGGCCTGGAGGGGAAGGAGGAGTACCGCTACAGGAAGGTTGCAAAAGAGGTCTTCCACCATAGTCGGCCCCTTCCTGAAGTCAGCCTCTTTCGTCGGAAAAACGGGGAGGCGGGTATCCGGAATGAGCTCTGGATCGTCCCGACCGTCGGATGCGTCAACGGGATTGCTGCAGAGATTGCGGATACCTTCCGTGAGAGTTTTGATACTTCTGGTGTCGACGGGGTTCATACCTTTTCTCATCCCTACGGATGCTCCCAGCTGGGGGATGACCATGAGCGGACAAGAGTCCTTTTGCAGAACATCGCCGTCCATCCCAATGCCGGAGGCGTTCTTGTGCTGGGGCTGGGCTGTGAGAACAATCAAATCGGGGTTTTCCGGGACACCATGCCTGAAGGCTGGGATCCGGAGCGGATTCTCTTTCTCGAAGCCCAGGCGGTGGATGATGAGATGGAGAAGGGAGTAGAACTTCTGAAGCAGCTCTATGACAGGGCTGCAGAGGATGAGAGAACTCCCGGTAGTCTGGCCGATTTGAATATCGGACTTGAGTGCGGAGGGTCCGACGCCTTTTCCGGTATTACAGCTAACCCTCTGATTGGTCTTTTTTCCGATTATCTGACGGAAAACGGCGGAACAACGGTCCTGACCGAGGTGCCGGAGATGTTCGGGGCGGAGCATATTCTTCTGGAGCAGTGCGCCGACGAAGCTGTATTCGATAAAGCCGTGGCTATGATCAACGGCTATAAGGATTACTACCTTTCTCACAACCTTCCGGTTTATGAAAATCCCTCCCCGGGGAACAAAAAGGGGGGGATTACAACCCTGGAGGACAAATCCCTGGGTTGTACGAAAAAAGCCGGGAACAGCGCCGTTGTCGATGTTCTGAAAATCGAGGATAGAGTCTCGGCAAAGGGGCTCAACCTTCTGGCATCGCCTGGGAATGACATTGTGGCGACAACGGTACTGGGGAGTGCCGGCTGCCAGCTTGTCCTCTTTTCCACGGGACGGGGGAATCCCCTGGGCGGTTTTATACCCACCATGAAAATAGCAAGCAATACGGGGCTGATGGAACGAAAACCCCATTGGATAGATTTTGACGCCGGACGGATGATCAGCGAATGTGTTTCCCGCGGGGAGCTTCTTGATGATCTGATCGATCTGGTGATCGATACGGTAAACGGCCGCCCCATCTGCATGGAACGGTGGAAGAGACGGGATATTGCCCTTTTTAAAACCGGGGTGACACTGTAATTCAGATGCTCAAAAATCGGTAAAAGTTTTTATTGACAATCAGGATTTTCAGTGCAACAATAGATATATCAGTTGTATATAAGAAGAATATCACATAGGACTGATGTGAGAGGAGTTTTAAGTTAATGAACAGGATTAAAGAGGTTAAGCTGTACAGGGCTGTTTCGAAGAACAGTATGAATATAGCCGATGCCACTCACGATATATCAGAGATTTCCTTTGTTATTGCAGAGGTTGTCACAGAAGAGGGGATTTCCGGTCAGGGATACCTTCTTTCTTTTCACTACAATCCCAATGCCATCATCGGCGCCTTGAAAGATTTTCAGGATGCCCTCATCGGTTACGAGGTCAATGAAACGGTAAAGGTCATCGAAGACCTCTCCCGGGAAATGGAGTACTTCGGTCACAACGGCATTAATAAATGGGCCCTGGCCGTGCTCAATATCGCCATGTGGGATGCCTGGGGAAAAACCCTGGGACAGCCCGTATGGAAACTACTGGGCGGTTCCTACCGGCCGGTTCCCGTTTACGGAAGCGGCGGCTGGCTCTCCTACTCGGAAGAGGAGCTGATTGCCGAGGTTTCGGGATACAAGAAACGCGGCTTTACTGCTGTAAAGATCAAGGTCGGTTCCCCCGAAGTCGAACAGGATATTAAAAGACTTCGGAAAGTCCGGGAAGCGGTTGGAAATGATATTAAAATTATGATGGATGCCAACCAGGGAATGGATCTTCCCTCGGCCCTTAAGCTTTCGGCTCAGGCTTCGGAGATCAATATCCACTGGTTTGAAGAACCGGTTATTCACACCGATTATGCTGGATACGAACTCTTAAGAAACAGGAGCAGCATCTCTCTGGCCATGGGTGAAAGGGAGTACGACTGTGAGCCCCTGAAGGAGCTTATCCGGCGGAATGCGCTTGATCTCTGGCAGCCGGATATTATCCGGATCGGCGGAGTCGATGAGTGGAGGCGATCGGCCCTCCTAGCTTCTTCCTATAACATCCCCGTCCTTCCCCATTACTACAAGGATTATGATGTTCCCCTGCTTACCACGATTGACAAGGCCTACGGAGCCGAATCTTTTGACTGGATCGACGGCATCATCGATAACCGGCTGGAGGTTGAAAACGGAATGGTTTATCCGCGGCAGACTCCGGGATGGGGATTCAGCTTCCTCGAGCGGGAACTGGAAGGGGTCTAGGATGCAGAACTCTACGGCGAAAACACTGGAAACCCTCTTTTCTCTGGAAGGAAAGACCGGTATTGTAACCGGCGGATCCCGGGGGATCGGTCTGGCGACAGCCCGTCTTCTTGCCGATGCGGGGGGCCGGGTGTATAACTTCAGCCGGAGCCTGCCTGTTGACGGAGAGTATCCGAATATTGTTAACAGGCAGGTGGATATCACAGACAGTTCCGCCCTGAAGACCGCTGTCACCGAAATCGGTGAGGACGGGGGGATTGATTTTCTTATAAACAACGCCGGGATAACAAAAAGGGTGAAGGCCTATGAGGTCGATCCCGAATGGTGGGCTCAGATTCACAAGGTGAATATCGACGCCCTCTTTTTTGCTTCCCAGTGCGCCTATCCCTACCTGAAAAATGCAGAGGATGCCGGACGGATTGTGAATATCACTTCCATGGCCGCCTACATGGGGTTCGCCGAGGTGGTTCCCTACTGTGCCACAAAATCCGGCGCAGCCGGTATCACCAGAGGGCTTGCCTCCGAGTGGGCGTCGGAAAACATCCTTGTCAATTCTGTTTCTCCCGGCTGGTTTCAGTCGGAAATGAACCGGCAGGTGGTAGACCCGGAGCGGGAGAAAAAAATCCTGAGCAAGATCGCCCTGGGGAAATACGGGAGGATGGAAGATATTGCCAACATGGTACTCTTCCTTGTCAGCAGTGCTTCGGCTTATATAACCGGTCAGGACTTTTCCGTTGACGGCGGAGCCCGGGCGTTTGGATTTTAGTTTTTGGTTACTATCATACCGGATGGTATGACAAAAAATACGGAGGTATTACATGAAAATTAGAAAGATTGCAGTGACAGCCGTTCTTATTGCGGCGCTGGCGTTTACCGCTTTTGCCGGTGGACAGCAGGATGGTGAATCCGATGGTTATGTTATCGGATTCAGTAATTCATTTAACGGAAACACCTACAGACAGGCTGAAGAAGCGGAATTCATCGCCCTGGCCGACCAGATGGTTGCCGACGGGATCCTCAAAGAGTACACGATTCTTGAGTCAAATCAGAACACAGCTACCCAGGTTTCCCAGATTGAGAGCCTTATCCTCGACGGCGTTGATGCTATAATTGTCGATCCCGGTTCAGCTTCCGGTCTGAATGGTGCTATCGAAAGCGCTGTTGACGCGGGCATCCCCGTTGTTGTTGTAAACGGCGGACCGGTTACAACCGATGCACCCTATCAGATCAACTTTCCCTACCAGAAGATTATCAACGTTCCCGCCCAGTTTGTTGCCGATAAACTGGGTGGAGAGGGTAACGTAATTATTATCAGAGGTATCGCCGGTGTTCCCGCGGACCAGATGTTCTACAACGGTATGGTCGAGATCTTCGACAAATACCCCGGAATCAATATCGTCGGTGAAGTTTACGGTGAATGGACCGGTTCTGTTGCCCAGCAGCAGGTTGCTTCCATCCTTCCCAGCTGTCCTGAAGTTGATGCTGTTATCGGTGAAGGCGGAGACGCCTACGGCGCTATGCAGGCTTTTGAAGCTGCCGGCCGTGATATTCCCCTTATCATTGGTGGAAACCGTGGTAACTTCCTGACCTGGTGGGCTGAAGAAGCCAGAACCAATGGATACGAGACCATGTCCTGGTGTACCAATGCCTGGACCGCTGCTGTCGGCCTCTATGTAGCTGTTGATATCCTCGACGGTGTCGATGTTCCCAAGGACATGGATTTTGCCGGAACCATGGGTGGTGCCTACATCTATCAGGATACCATTCAGGAATACACCGACCTTGCGGCTGATGATGTTGCCTTCATCGTCGGAGATCACCAGTGGATCAAGGACAATCTTTACACCCAGAAATAATTTCTGAATATTGATAAACTGTTCCGGCCTTCGCCGGCCGGGGCAGGCTTTAATCCTTCCATTTCATAAAGTGCATCACATCCAATAAAATGATATTATAAAAAGAGTCAGGAATTTACTATGAAGGGAATCGAAATGGAGAAAAACAGACCGTTTCTGCGGCTTGAGGAAATACATAAAATTTTCGGTCACACCAGAGCCCTCCAGGGGATGAGTCTGGAAATTGAGAAGGGCGAGGTGATTGGCCTGATAGGACCGAACGGCGCCGGAAAATCCACCCTGATGAAGGTGATTACCGGTGTCTATCCCGTCAACTCGGGAAAGATTATTTTCGAATCGGAAGTTGACGGGCGGAACTATGACGCCAATGCAGCCAAGGAGAGGGGGATCGCCTGTGCATATCAGGAGCTCTCCCTCTGCACCAATTTAAGTGTTTATGAAAATTTTATGGTCAATCATATGGACCATAAGCCCTTTGGAACTCCGGGCTGGCGAAAAAAAGCCAGGGAAGTGTCTCATGAATATTTGACGGCCATTTTCCCTGAACATGGAATCGACCCGGGAGCCAAGGTGGAGAATCTCTCCCTGGCCCAGAGACAGATGGTCGAAATCGCCAGGGCCGCTTCTTACAGGAACCTGAAACTCCTCGTTCTGGATGAACCGACCTCATCCCTGACGAGCAACAGAATACATCAGCTCCATGAGGGTGTGAAGAAACTCGCGGACCGCGGGATCTCCGTCATCTATATTTCACACAAACTGGATGAAATCGACCGGGCCTGTGACAAGGTCGTTGTGATGAAGGGTGGACAGAGCGCCTGGTCCGGAAGGGTGGAAGAGACCTCTACCGGTGAACTTGTCGAGATCCTCGGCGGTGAGGTAAAGGCCGACCATTCCCGGGCGGCGCGTGACGGGGCCGGGGAAGAGCTGGTACTTGAAATCAAAAAACTGAATTCCGGAACCCTGAAAGATATCAGTTTAACAGTAAAGAAGGGAGAGATCGTAGGTATCGCCGGACTTGCCGGATCGGGACAGAAAGCCCTACTGAATGATATCTATAATGCTTCGTTTAAACGAAAACACTCCTCCATACTTTCGGGCTCAGCTGTTTCCTACATCAGTGGGGATCGGAATAATGAGGGGGTTTTCAAGCTCTGGACCATCAAGGATAATATTCTGATCTCCAGCCTCCGGCCGACGGTCTCCAAAGGCCTGATCAACAAGAAAAAATACAACGATACCGCCCAGTTCTGGTATGACAAGCTGAAGTTCAAGGCCGAGGGCATCGACGACGATATCACAAACTTAAGCGGCGGCAATCAGCAGAAGGCCCTGATTGCCCGGGGACTGGCCAGTGATTCGGATCTCATCATACTGAACGATCCTACCTGTGGAGTTGATATAGAGACGAAGCAGGAGATCTACAAACTTCTGGAGGAAGCCCGGAATACCGGGAAGGGTGTAATCCTTCACAGTACCGAAGATCTGGAGATGGAGCAGTGTGATCGGGTCTATGTCCTCCATGAAGGGGAAATTATTTCCGAACTGATCGGGGACGAAATCACTGTGAAAAACCTGGTTACCACTTCTTTCAAAGAGATAGCCGAACAGTCGAAGGAAGTAAACGCCGCCAATGAGGGAGGGAACCGGAAACCGCTGATAGAGAAGCTTCTGGGCCTGGTTAAAAGCCGCTCCTTCCTTCCCATCGTTACATTGATTCTCATCATGGGGATAAATATCGGTCTAAAACCGCGCATTTTCTCCTACCGGGGAATGACTCTGCTGTTGGGCTCGGCGGTGCCTCTTGTTTTCATTGCCCTGGGTCAGATGTTCCTGGTTATATCCGGTGGTATCGATATGGGTAACGGTATGGCCGTGGGGATGATAAATGTTATTATTGCCTTCACCCTGCAGCAGAATCCGGCCCTCGGGCTGGGACTCCTTGTCCTCTTTGTTCTCCTGTACGGGGCCATGGGGGCTCTGATTCATTTGACGAAGATACCGGCGATTGTTGTGACCCTGGGGGCTTCATTTATCTGGCTGGGACTGGGATTGATTATCTCTCCCACCCCCGGCGGGAATGCACCCCAGTGGCTCAGGGCTATTTACAAATTCAATTTCCCCCTGATTCCCATGCCGATTGTGATTTCGGCCTGTGCGGCAGCGGGGGTGTACTGGATTGTGAAGCGGTCGAAGTATGGAATGATTATAAACGGCGCCGGTAATAATCCTACGGCGATTCTCCGGGCCGGCTGGTCCCATCTTACCGCCATGGTCGTGACTTACATGATAGCCGGTGTGATGATCGTCTTTGCCGGTCTTTCGGTCACCGCAGTGGCCAACGGTGGTGATACAAACGCCTATGCCACCTACCAGATGCTCAGTATTGCAACGATTATTCTGGGTGGCTGTGAGTTCAAAGGCGGTATCGGTTCCCCCGTCGGGGTTGTGGCCGGGGCGTTGGCCATCTCCAGTATATCAGCCCTCCTGACCTTCCTGAAAATCAACTCGAATCTTCAGACGGCTGTGACCGGATTTATTCTTATCGCCGCTCTGGCAATCAAGTTGGTGATCAAAAAGGGAGAGGCGAAATAATGAACGATAAAAAAGTAACAGCTTCAAAATGGATAGGACGTAATATCTGGATCTGGGCCGCCCTGGGATCTCTGGTTATGTGGTTTTTAATCGGAGCCGTCACCGGCCATATGTCTCTGGAAATTCTACTAACCAATGCCACCCTGGCCAGCTTTCTTGTTATCCTTTCCATGGGGCAGATGACGGTTATTACCAGCGGTGAAGGGTCCATCGACCTCTCCATCCAGTATACAGTAGCCCTTTCCGCCTATATCTCATCGGTTTTTATGGTGAAGATGGGAATTTTTCCGGGTCTACTTGTGACCCTGGGGATCTGTGTTCTGATAGGGATCGCCAACGGGGTGATCAATATGTATCTTAAAGTTCCGGCCATGATAACTACCCTGGCCATGGGGTTTATCGTCTATTCCGGTGTTCTTATGATTTCCACCCATACGACGGGAATGCCGGTGAAAAGCGTTTCCTGGTTCACCCAGAGGCTTAGGATCGGGGGCATTTCTCCTCTTGTATTTTTTTCCATTCTGATTTCATCTGGAATGTGGATACTGCTGTACAAGACCCCCTTCGGGAAGAGTCTCCATGCGGCGGGACAGAATCGACTGGCTGCGGGGTTTGCGGGGATCCGGATTGTCCGGACGGTGATGAAATCCTTTATTATCAGTTCCCTCATGGCCGGTGTGACGGGAACCCTCCTCGGCGGCTACTTTGGCGGTGCGTTTCAGGATATGGGGCTTTCCTACCTCCTGACATCCATCGCGGCGCCTGTTATCGGGGGAACCAGTGTGGCCGGCGGAAAATCGAGTGTTTCAGGGACCTTCTTCGGGGCCCTCTTTCTGACCCTCCTTGTTGCCCTGCTGAATGTTTCCCGGCTGCCGGCATCGGCCCAGAATCTGATTCAGGGTGGTCTTCTGATTACTGTGCTTGTAGCGTCTGTTCCCAGAAAACAGACTCAGAATGTATAGGAATTAATGTGATTTCATTTTCTGCAAGATTATGATACTTTAGAGATAACAAATTCGAGGATATTATGAGCGATCGTGAAGTGCTTAGCTTGAAAGAGAAGGCCTACGAAATTATAAAGAGAAAAATTCTCAACTGCGAACTCCAGCCCGGGGATGTGATCGACAAGAATGTGCTGATCGAGGAACTGGGCGTTGGACGCACACCGATCCGGGAAGCCCTGAGCAATCTGGAGCAGGAAAATCTCGTGGTGATAATGCCGCGCAGGGGTGTTGTCGTTTCCAATATTTCGATCAATGAACTGGGGCAGATCTATACTGTCCGTGAAATCATTGAACCGGCGATGATCCGGCTGGCCCTACCCAATATCGGGGAAGGGGAGCTGAACGAATTCCGGGAACTTTTCAACTCCTATATTCAGATGGATATTCTGGAGCAGACCACCGCGGACAGCCGATTTCATCAGTTCCTGGCGTCCAAGACTGAAAACAGCTACATCATAAGGCTGATGGATAACCTGCATTCCCAGAACCAGAGGCTCCGGATTATCACTTCAAAGGTTCCTGACCGGATGCGAAACAGTTCCGAGGAACATCTTCAGATCATCGAAAAGCTTATGACAAAGGATGCCGACGGGGCGGAAGCGCTGATGCGGAAACATATCGCGATTTCCAAGAAAGCGGCTTTTTCGGTCCTCTAGGCCGGTTCGGGACAGGGCTTAGGCCAGACAGCCCATCACAACCCGGTTCCGTGCCCCCAGATTCTGATGGATCGCCGTGGCGTGGAAACCGGCTTTTTTTAAAATCTCCTCAATAATCTCCATCTGATTCCAGGCTGCCTCGATGACCAGCCATCCTCCGGGATTGAGTTTTTCTATACTCTGATCGACAAGGATGCGGACGAGATCCAACCCGTCATCACCGCCGTCCAGGGCCATGGCCGGTTCGGGCCAGCCGGAATCCATCATGGTCGATGTCTCAGCGGCGGTCAGATAGGGAGGGTTGAATCTATCAGATACACAGCATGGACAGTCAGAAACAGGGTACAGAACCCTAAAGTCCCGGGTAAACCCTGTCGGACATAAAACTGCGGCTCTTTGCCATTTCAAATGATACAAAACTATACCAGACCAGATCAGCCAGAATACGACCGGCGAAAAAGGCACTCACCCCGCTGAAGCCGCTTTTACCGGCAGACAGAATGTAACCCATCCCGATGGTTGCCCACCAGATGATCCAGTAGGGATTGGCCAGGCTGAGCCCTGCCCCGAGCATTACCAGATTACTCTTCACCTCTTTCTCACCGGCCGTCAGAAGACTCAGGGTTTTCAGGTACCGGAACATCCCGGCAGCCATAAAAATAATAAATGAACCTCCGGCCAGAGCCACAACCCTGAAAACAAGGGGATGCTGAAGAAAGGGAGCCAGCCCCAGAAACAGGGCGGCAATAAGAATCATCTCAAGAATACCGTGACCCAGAATAAACAGGGGTTCTGTGCAGCCGCCGCGGCGTACACTCTCGCTGATCGTCGCGCTGAGCATGGGCCCCGGCATAAAGGCTCCTGAAAGGCTATGCCGAATGATGTTAAAAATATAAATGTTTGATTCTCTATATAGAAACAGTATGTGCTGGAAACACTATCCGGAAAAGCACAGACTCCCTAAATTCTGAAACCGTTATTTATTTCTTAATTTTAACCCTGTAAAACCATATGTCAGGGTATTCTCTACCGGACAGGCTGAAACGCACTCCAGACAGTTAATACACTGACCGTTTCTTACATGCTTTTTATCAGAGATCACAATATTCATGGGACAGACCCTGTCGCATTTCCGGCAGCTGATACAGGTATCTTCATTTCTTTTTATAGAAAAAATACGAACCATGCTGACAATACCGTATTTTGCCGCTTCCGTACAAAGATAATTACAGAAGGGTCTTTCGAAAAAGAGAGCGATCAAGGCAAAACTGATCATAATAACAAACGATGCATCCAGAATGAAGCCAGCCATAAACTGACCCATGAATGTCATGTAGCCATTAATATAGTAAAAGGCGGCTTCTCCGATACCCACTGTTACCAGGGCAAACAGTATATAACGCACATACTGCAGATACTTCTGTACCACCCGGGGCATTTTCAGTTTTTTCTTTATAAAAAGACTACCAATCTTTCCAAAAATCTCCTGAACCGTTCCATAGGGACAGGCCCAGCCGCAGAAAAAGTTACCAAACAACAGGGCTGCCGGCAGAAAGACAATAAGAACCATACGCATTTTTGTATAGATGCCTGCAATCAGCAGGACAAGAAAGACCAGCTGCACAGCATTTCTGATCAACTGTAATTTTGATTTTGATTTCATTTACTCACTCCTTTGAGGTTGTTTTCTATTGTTGTAATACCCCTGATAAGATCTTCCTTGTCAGCGGGCTCCATCTGTCCGTAAAAATCTTCCATCAGCTCATCGATAATACGCCGGAGCACAGGTTTCAGAGACAGTCCTTTCTCAGTCAGAGAGATGAGAGAAGATCTATTATCATCCAGGTTCTGCACTCTTTGAATGTACCCGAACTTTTCCAGAGTTCTCAGATTGGATGTTATAGTCGATTTGGCCTTGCCCGTGTACTCTGTAATAACATGGATGGGAACAGGCGATTCCGACTGATACAGACAGACTATGATACTTCCGTGTGGAGGCAGAATACCATCAAACCCTTCCCTTCTAAGGTCTCTTTCAATATGTATATATACAAGCTCTCTGATATTGGAAATTTTTCCCAACAGGTTTATTTCATCCATAAACGGGATATTAGTACGGCCTCGTACTATATGTCAATCTTTAAATCCGCATCAATTGTAAAATCTATGTAAACTGATCATATTTTCGGTTCCTGGATTACTTCTACAGTTAATTTTTAATACTTTTTCATAGCTGTCCAAAACAAGGACTATTAATGGCCTGAAATCCAGAGTATAATGATTTAAGCTTGGCGGCATAAATCT
>JAEINK010000063.1 GCA_016342585.1 Spirochaetales bacterium | reverse complement strand
GACAGTAGGCCGGAGGATTCCAAATTATATTTTTCTGTAAGTTGGAAGAGATCAACAGGCTTTGGGGCATTATTTAATTATCCTCTCCCGATCCGGAGGTGTGGTCGTGGTTAATATACTCCCCTGATATTATCCTTTATGTCCTCTTCATAGATTTTTTTCAGCAGCTGATGCAGTTTTTCCGATAGAGGCGGGAGGGCGGATACCGAGCAGTTGCTCTCAACCTGAGACGGTTTACTGGCCCCGGGAATTACTACCGACACAGCCTCGAAATCGAGTATCCATCGTAAGGCCATCTGTGTCATGGACATCCCCTCGGGTAGAAGTTTTTTCAGATTGTCAGCAACCTCGACACCCAAATTAAAGGGGAGTCCTGCAAAGGTTTCTCCCGGGTTAAAAGCGGCGCCGTCCCGGTTATAATTCCGGTGATCTTTTTCGGCGAAAGTGGTTTCTTTCGACATCTTCCCCGTAAGGAGGCCGCTTGCCAGGGGGACCCGGGCAATAATGGCAACATTCTTTTCCATAGCTTTTTGGAAAAGTGTCTCAATCGGTTTCTGCCGGAATATATTGAATATAATCTGAAGGGATGAGAGGTCCTCCTGTTCAAGGCAGATCAAAGCTTCCTCCATGGATTCTACACTCGCACCGAAATTTTTTATCTTCCCCTCTTTTTTAAGAGCCCGAAGGGATTCAAATACCTCCCCATGGG
Source organism: Spirochaetales bacterium (assembly GCA_016342585.1). Taxonomy (GTDB): domain Bacteria; phylum Spirochaetota; class Spirochaetia; order UBA9216; family UBA9216; genus JAEINK01. Next base: position 24,865 of record JAEINK010000063.1, on the reverse strand, counting down.
CCATTACTTCCCTGGGGATACAGTGAAACTGGGTCAGGTCTAAAGCTTCGATACCCAGCCTTGAAAGTGAAGCTTCAGTGTGTTTTCGAATTGCTTCAGGTCTGAAATTATCAGGCCATCCGGGTTGCGGGAAGCGTCCTAATTTCGTGGCGACAAATACCTTGGCCGAATTATTTTTCAAAAACCTACCGATCAGCTTTTCACTTCTTCCTTCACCGTAGACATCGGCTGTATCAAAAAAAGTTACTCCTCTGTCGGCGGCATCCTGGAGGATAGACAGTCCCTTCGCTTCATCCAGATCTCCCCAGTCCGATCCGCTCAACTGCCATGTCCCAAGTCCAACCTCCGAAACCTCTGCCCCTGTATTGCCAAAAATTCGTGTAATCATCTTCTCCTCCAGATAAAAAAAGGGTAAGACTTTGACCTTATGAAGTCAAGCATTGTGATATAATTACAGCCATATGAAAACTATTGGCGGCATGAGTTTAGAACAGTGGTTTTCCAGGACCCCGGAGCTTCGGTTGATTGCCGAAGGACGGGAGGTTTTCTGGAGCAATCCTGACGCAAATCAATTTAAGAAAATACAAGACACCCATCCTTTTGGGCTTGCGGAGGTGCAGGATGCCGAAGTCCGGCTTCGTAGATTTGCCCCCTATATCCGAAAAATGTTCCCCGAAACCGAAGAGGCCGCCGGTATCATTGAATCGGCTATCCGGGGCGTCCCTGAATTAAAGGCTCTCCTTAATGATTCGGGCCTGGGGGAAGCTGTTACCGGCGGGCTTCTTTTCAAACTCGATAATGAGCTTCCTATTGCGGGGTCAGTGAAGGCGCGCGGGGGTATATACGAGGTATTAAAGCACGCCGAATCCCTGGCTATCAGGGAAGGGCTCCTCTCTTTGGAGGATGACTATTCTGTTTTGACCGAAAAGCGGTTCACTGATTTTTATTCCGGTTACTCTCTTGCGGTTGGCTCCACCGGGAATCTGGGTTTGAGTATCGGGATTGTGGGGGCTGCCCTGGGGTTTAAAAGTCTGGTACACATGTCTTCCGATGCTAAATTCTGGAAGAAAGAGTTGCTCCGGATGCGGGGAGTTTCGGTCGTTGAGTATGAGAGTGATTACTCCCATGCCGTGGCCGAGGGACGAAAACAGGCCGGGAAAATGGCGAACAGCCATTTCGTAGATGATGAAAACTCTCAATCCCTTTTTCTGGGATACGCTGTGGCTGCCCTAAGGCTTAAAAAACAACTGGGGGAGTTGGCCATTCCTGTGGATTCGGATCACCCCCTTTTTGTTTATCTTCCATGTGGTGTGGGAGGTGGTCCGGGCGGAATCACCTTTGGTTTGAAACTTGTTTTTGGTGATAATGTCCACTGCTTCTTTGCTGAACCTGTGGAAGCACCCTGTATGCTCATCGGGCTTGCTACGGGGCTTCATGAGGAGGTTTCTGTCGCAGATTTCGGTTTGTCAGGCGAAACCCTGGCTGACGGCCTGGCGGTGGGTAGACCCTCCGGTTTTATTGGCCGGAATTTCGGTTCACTCATTAGCGGAGTCTTTACGGTTACCGATGAGCTTTTACTGAAATTTCTGAAACTCTGTGCATCTGAGCGGACAACCCGGGATATAAAACTTGAACCATCGGCCCTGGCTGGCTTAGTCGGTCCCTGGCGGCTTCTATCAACAGAAGCGGGAAAAAGCTACCTAAGCAGGAACAAGATGGAAGGTAACATGGATAGGGCTCATCATATAATCTGGGCAACCGGTGGAGGCATGGTTCCTCAGGAAATATTGGAGGGGTACTTAAGGGGATGATTACTCTGAACCGATATTGAATAGATATTGAATAGATATTGAGTTTGCACAGGATAGATGAAACCGATAGACTTAGTGTATGAGGGGATGAATTAATGAATAAACCAAATACGGCCTATTTCTCTATGGAGTTTGGCCTTGATACTAATTTTAAAACGTACGCCGGTGGTCTTGGCATCCTTGCCGGGGACTACATAAAAGGGGCGAAGGATTATGACTATCCTGTGACAGGGATAGGAATTCTCTGGAAGCAGGGGTATACCGATCAGAGGATCGGGGCTGATGGTGAACCCTACGACTCCTATCACAATAATAAATACGATTTTCTTGAAGACACGGGTGTTAAGGTGAGCGTTGAGATTCGGGGGCGTGAGGTTTTTTGCAAGCTGTGGAAGACGGATAAGTTCGGTAATGCGGACCTCTATCTGCTTGATACAGACCTTCCCGAAAATGAGGATGCCTGGATTACCGGTCAACTCTATGGTTGGTTTGGTGAGGAGCGAATCGCCCAGGAGATGGTTCTCGGGATAGGTGGTGTCCGGGCTATAAGGGCCCTGGAACTCCCGATGGATATTTTCCATTTTAACGAGGGGCATGCTCTTTTCGCCGGCCTGGAGTTACTCCGGGAGAAAATGGAAGGGAAGGCATTTTCTTTTCAGGAGGCGCTTGCCGAGGTCAGGAAGGAGGTTGTTTTTACAACCCATACGCCGATCATCCAGGGGAATGAGGTTCACCGGATGGATCTCCTTACCTATATGGGGGCGAACCTCCACCTTTCTGTTGAAGAGATGACCTATATTGGAGGAAATCCTTTCAATATGACGATAGGGGCCCTGCGTATGGCAAAGCGGTCTAACGGTGTTGCCAAACTTCATGGGGAGACGGCCAACGCCATGTGGAAGGGGGTTCCCCGGATAAGCGAAATTATTGCAATTACCAATGCCATCCATATCCCAACCTGGGTGGATCCGGAGATCCTTGAGCTTGCCGAAGGTGCTGAATCGGTGGGCGATGGTGCTGGTAAATTATGGGCTGCTCATACGAAGAATAAACAGGAACTTATCAAGTTTGTTCAGGATAGAAATGGAGTAAAACTGGATGAAGATGTCCTGCTTATCGGTTTTTCCAGAAGGGCTGCTCCCTATAAGAGGAGTAACTTCATCTTTTCAGATCTGGAGATAATTGAACCCCTCCTTAAAGGTAACAAACTACAGATTGTTTTTTCCGGAAAGGCCCACCCCCTGGATGATGGGGGGAAGGCAATTGTCCGTTCCCTTGTGGATATGGCGGAAAAATACCCCGCCAATGTGGTTTTTCTTGAAAATTATGACATGACCATAGGGCAGATGCTCACCCGGGGGGCGGATATCTGGCTGAACAACCCCCGGAGACCCAAGGAGGCTTCCGGTACTTCCGGAATGAAGGCGGCCATGAATGGTGTTTTGAACTTTTCCATTCTTGATGGATGGTGGCCCGAGGCCTGTGACCATGGTAAAAACGGGTGGCAGTTCGGCGACGGCTTTGAGTCGGAAGATGAGGACCTGCTGGATGCCCATGACCTTGAGGCTTTGTATCAGGTCCTTACCGAAGAGGTAATTCCTGCTTATTATGAGGAGAGGGAGAAGTGGATCTATATGATGGCCGAAAGCATAAGAACCACCAGAGATGAGTTTAATGTGAAGAGGATGCTTGAGGAGTATTATGAGCTGCTCTATAAATACAAAGGGTCGGGAGAGTAGATAAGATGATCATTAGAAACGTAAATATTCCGGATTTTAAAAGTTTCGAGATCCAGAAGAGTGTCGATATTTTCATTAAGGATGGTACGATCGATAAAATCATGCCGTCTGAACCGGGATTCACCGAAGTGCCTGTTGCCGAACATGTTATTGACGGTAAGGGGATGACGGCGATTCCGGGTATGGTGAATACCCATGCCCACACCGCCATGACCCTGCTGCGGGGAACTGCCGAGGATCTAAATGCACTGGACTGGTTTAATAAACGAATGTGGATATATGAGCAGGGGCTTAAACCCCGGGATATTTATGTGGGATCCATGATTGGGGCGGCAGAGATGCTCCTTAACGGTGTGACCTGTGTGGCGGACCACTACTTCTCCATGGAGCAGGCCTGGTCGGCCTTCCATCAGGTGGGAATAAGGGCGGACCTCTCCTGGGCCCTCTTTGGCATGGGGGATGAGGCCGATGCCAATTACTCACGATCTTTGGAGTTTATAGAAGATTTTCAGGATAAAGATCCGAGGATCAAGATCTCCCTGGGACCCCATTCTCCCTACCTCTGTCCCGATGATTTTCTCAGGAAGGTTGTGGATGCCGGTGAGAAGCTGGGACTTAAGCTCCATATTCATGTGGCGGAGGATGAGAGGCAGATGCTCCTTTCGAAAAAAGAGAGGGGCAAGACCCCTATAGAAGTCCTCTATGATACAGGTGTTATTCAGGATAAGGGGAAAGGGGCTGGTACAATCCTTGCCCATGCCTATTGGGCCTCCGATTCGGATATGGACATTATTGCTAAATGTGATGCCGGTATAGCCCACTGTCCCAAAACCTATGCCCGGTTTGGTGATTTTCACGATTTCCTTCCCCGGGCTCTCTCTCATGGCCTTTCTGTTGGTATGGGGAGTGACGGCCCCGCTTCGAACTCAAATATGAATCTCATGGAAGCAGCCCGGCTTGCGGCACTAATCGCCAAGGGGACAGCTGGCCGGGCCGAAGAGGCCAACTTATCCCAGGTCCTGCCCCTCCTCTTTGGTGGTGGAAAGATCCTGGGCCTCCCCGAATATGGGGCCCTTCTTCCCGGCGCTCCGGCCGATATTGTGTTACTTAACCTTTCCACGCCGGAGATGATGCCCGGGACCAACTTTTTTGCCGACCTCCTTTACTGTATGGACGGCAGGAGTGTGGATACGGTTGTGGTCGATGGGAAACCTCTAGTGATGGGTGGGAAGCTTATGACCATCTCTCTTGTATCCCTGAAAGAAGAGGCTGAGGAGATTGCAGTCCGGCTGGTTTCCACTAAAGCGGATGCGCCCATGCAGACTTATTAGTTCATTCTGGCCAGAGGGCGGTTCTCGGGCAGTCTAATGGCCGGCGATGGATTATAGAAAACTATTTTTAATAATCTCAATTTTGCGATATATTATATAAGTATAAGATTCCCCTTACCGAGGTAGACCATGAGGAAAAAAACGCCAATCCTTTTATTGCTCACTTTTTCGATAACACTATTAATCATTTCATGTGAAAATTTTTCCTTTCCTGGTTTTGATTTTAGTACCAAGAGTGGAACAAAAATAGAGTTGGTGATCCCCTCTTTTAAAACCGATAGCAGCGGTTATCCGTCATTCCCCTTTATACATAGCGATTCCGACCATGCCCTGGTTCAAATTCTTTCTGTTGAGGATGATAGAAACTCAATTGTTGCCGAACAGTCGGTGGATATTAGTGATGATGCCGATTCTGTCACCCTTACTTTCGATGATCTGACACCGGGGAATTATCAAATCTGGACAACAACCTATAATACGACAGCGGATGAGATCCGAAGTTTTGGTTTGAATTATGCTGATATCACCGAAGGGAGTGTCACTCAATATGCGAAACTCGGGCCGGCCATTAAATCATTTACAGCCACTGGCAGTAGTGGTACTGGGGACACTGGTCCAATTCAGGCGGAAATTGAGGGTTCTACCATTACGATATCAATGCCCGGTGAGGAGTTCTCGGTTATCGAATGGAAGGCAATGAGTTCCCGGGGAGCGGACAGTAACATCTGGGTTTATGCGCAAGTGTATCCCGAAGGGGGAGGTTCTATTCCCGCGGATGGGACCAATGGCTTTTCCATGGTTGATGACTCCACCAATATCTCTATGACTGACGCAAGTACCTTTTTCAGTGGATTGGGTACAACCGATGAGTTCTATCTTTCGGTTCAGGCTTTAAATAGTGATTCGGTCCGAAAGGTTATTGGTCAGATTGAATATAAGGTTGAGTTTACCTATCCCGGAGAGGTGGTGCTTGAACGGTTGGCCCCTCCTGTGCTTACTCCCTCGGGGGGAGTCTATGAGGAGGGCGTGGAGGTTTCAATCACCTCCGATGTTGAGGGTGTTTCTATCTGGTACACAACAGACGGGACCAACCCCGGGGCGGACAGGGGTAGTGAATATACAGCGCCCTTCATTATTAATGATACAAACCTAATCATGGCTGTTGCGGTTAAGAGCGGTATGAAGGATTCTGTCATTGTCAGGGAGAATTATACTTTTCATATTGAAGAGGTGGAAGCTCCCGTGTTTTCTCTTGCCGGTGGATATTATGAGGGTGTTGAATATGTAGGGATTACTACTGACACGGAAGGGGCCGCCATATGGTATACCATCGATGGGAGTGAGCCCTCCGCTTCGAATGGGACAGAATATTCAGCAGAGATTCGAATCGATGAGAATCTTAGCCTGCGGGCCATTGCCCTGAAAGAGGGTATGTATGATTCAGAAATCTCTGAAGTTGTGTATGAGATAAATCTGCCGGATGTCCCGTCCCCTTCATTTCACAATTCCGGTGAGTATTATGCTGGCAAATATATTGATGAGGTTCAGGTTACCATGGACGTAAGCGACCTGGGTGAAGAAATTCCTGATGCTGAAATCTGGTATACCCTGGATGGGACCGAGCCTGCCAGGGATTCCGGGACCCTCTATGATGGTACCCTTGTCCTGAATGGAGATACCACCCTTAAGGCCATTGCCTTCTACCCTGACATGGATCCATCCTCGATTAAGGTAAAAGAGTATATTATTATAGGAAGATCAGCGGCACCTGATTTTTCAGATGAGACGGGGACTTATACGGGCTCCTTGGCTGTAACTTTGTTTCACCCCAATTCTGCCGCAAAGATCTACTATGAGATTAATGGGGTCCCGGATCAAGATTCAACATTTTATACGGTTGGTAATCCTGTTGAGCTTCTGGAGTCGACAGGGAATCAGGTGATAGAATTATCCGCCTTTACCTATGAAGAGGGCTCTGCTCCCTCTGTGATAGTCTCTAAAACTTATACTCTCCTTAAAACGCCCCCCAATAATGTGATCCTTGTGGATGGGAGTGCCTCTGCAACTGGTGACGGCAGGGGATGGGAATCAGCGATGAATAATCTCCAGGATGCTATGGATTTGGTGGTGTCGGATGGCTCATATAACGAGGTCTGGGTTAAAGAGGGTGTCTATGTTCCGGATAGTAATCCTCATGGAACGGTGGACGATCCGAGGGATGCACATTTTACTCTCTGGGATAATACTTCTATTTTGGGTGGATTTGCCGGCAATGAATGGCTGAGCAGTCAGAGAACTCCTAATATGCATGAAACCATCCTCTCGGGAGATTTAAACGGAGATGATACGGCAAACTCCTACGGTTCTGCTTATGAGTTATTCAATAATGGGGAGAACCTTTACAATGTTTTCAATCTAAATAATATGACTCCCTTAACGAATGCCCATCTCGACGGCTTCATCATTACCGGTGGAAACGCGGATGGTGATGTAAGCAAAGTTGGTGGCGGAATGAATATTCCGAATACGAATGTAACGGTCGGCCTGATTGTATCAAACTGTGTCTTCCTTATGAATCAGGCGAAAGAGACGGGGGGGGGCGTGTACATGGGGGTAGATACCCGGGTTCAGTTTTACAATGTCATTTTTGCAGGGAATGTCAGTCTGATGGATGGCGGGGGTATTTTCCTTCAGTCGGATACGGCTTCTGCTGATTTTATGAACACGGTTTTCTTTGGAAATTTCAGTGCATCTCAGGGGGGAGGGATCTTCTGGCAAGGAGCAACCGGCAAATTGAACAATTCGGTATTTATTGCCAACCATTCTGATGGGGGGGGGAATGCGGGAGGTTCAAATGTAGGTACTCAGGCTATTTTGAACATCATTGCCTGGGGAAATACCGGAAGTCCAACGGATTTTGTGAACGGTGGTCCCATGCTTGCTATTGATAATTCGATAATTCAGAATGTGGGTAGCTATAGCGGTGATAATAATTATGATTCCAGTTTTGATCCCTTACCAGACCCGAAATTCCTGAATTATGAGAATCCTCAGGGTGCAGACGGTCTCTGGTTTACCGAAGATGACGGGTATCTCATTCAATCGGGAAGCTGGGCAAGGGACAGGGGTGCGGCGCCGACAATCCCTGACACCTTCGATGTGGATGGGGATTCCAATATAAGTGAATCCTATCCTTATGATATCCTTTATGTGTCCCGGGAGGCTGGTGCTATTGATATGGGTGTTCATGAATTGCCTTAGCTGTTTTTGAAATTGCTGTCCAGGCATTTTCGGAAGATAAAAAAACCCCGGAAATCTTCAGATGTGAAGAATCGGGGTTTTCTTATCTTTAAAACTATTCTTAAATCTATTCTTCAGTTTGATAGATCACTTCGGATAGAGTTTCTATCTTCCAAACACTGTAGGTTCCCGAAAGATCCCGGTAAATGTATACCATTATAAGACCACCATTTTCGGATGAATCGAAGGTCAGTCTGAAATTCAAACCACTTACCACCTGACTGGCTCCGCCTATCAGGGGCGCTTCGGTCAGGCTTGTGACAGGGACAGGTATATCATGTGCGTTCTCTTCATACCAGGTGTCAAAGAATTCCAGAGCATCCAGGATATCTTCGTTATCGACAGCCAGCTCGGACCAGCCGCCTACGGTAAAATCTTCAATAATGGCGGTTATAGGGGGTTCCCCGGATTCCTCATCAGTGAGATCCGCCTGTCTGTCGGAAACCCTTGTTTCAGCTGAACTCTCTGCTTCAGCAGGGGTCTCTGTTGTCACTTCAGACACAGGAGGCTCCTCGACTGGAGGCTCACCATTGTTTCCGGCCGTCGTCGAGCAGCCGGTAAGGGTCAGGAGGAGGCAGAGGGGTAGGATAAGCAGCAGGAGGACCTTTTCCGGAGCCCTGTGGTGCTCTCTCATCATTATCTGGTCCTCCAGCTGTTGAATGTATTCTGCTCCTGCTGTTGAAAGCTCTGGAATGAGTCAGACTCCTCTTTTCTGTATTCCTGGAATGCCCTCTGTTCTGCTTCATAGAAATCACGGAACTGCTGCATGGTATATTCATAATCGAAATAATCGGTTCGATAGAAGTTTCCCTCAAACTCAGTGCTTCTACTTTCGGAAATAATCGTTTCATCCAGGGGAGCTGAATCTGCGAATCTCTTCCAGTTCTGCATATCCCTCTCTTTTGTATTGAAGTTCACATAGAGGCAGTCTGAGGCATACCCTTCACCCTTATTGTTAATGCCCGAAATGACGAAATATCCGCCCCCTTCAAGGTAGAGCCTGTACACATCCCTTATGACAAGGGCGTTATCCCTGGAAGTGGCGTAATGCATCCACTGTTCTCTTCTTCCGTTCCATTTATAGATATGGTAGCTCCTGGCATTTTCAACCGGATTCCATTTCAGAACGAAATAGCGCCTGTTCACGTATACGTCCAGGCCTCCGGGGATTCCCGGTTTTCCCGGTTCAGCCTCAGGGACAACCTCTTTCTTCTCTTCTTCCTCGACAACGACCTCTTCCTCGATAACCTCTTCAAGGGTCCATCCTTCGGCTATCGGACTGAAACCACTCTCTCGTCGTGATGAATCCACAGCCTTTAAAGCGTAAACATAGTGGACTCCCGAGGGAAGATCGGAATCCACATATTCTGATCCTCTCAGGCGGGCCAGAGGCTGGAGTTCAACCTCCCGGTTATCTGCCCTGTAGAGGACATACTCCGTACTTCCTTCTACGGTATTCCAGTTTATGGTGACTGAATCGTAGGAGGCGCCCTTGGATGCTGTGACCGATGTCGGGGGCTGGGGGTCGGGAATTACCGGAGTATTTTCGACTTTGTCATAGAGGACGACACAGCCTCTATTTGCCAGCGTGGGCCATACATCGTAGGATATAGTTAAGAATCCGCTGTCTCCCCAGTTTTCACCCCAGGAGTTTACAATTTTTATGGTTCTGGCGGAGTCGTCATAACCTACGATACACATGGCATGACCGCCCCGGAATACTCCGGTGGTGGTGCGGTAAACCCCGCCTCTGTAATTGTACAGGTTGTCATAAACGGCGAATCCCGCTATGACGGGGAGTCCCTGGGCCAGTAATGTTTTAACATCCTGCAGGTCATTGGTCCACTCGCTGGTCGTTCTATTGTATTTTGATACGGACTTCCAGCTCTCCGCTTGATATCGGGAGGCTTCAGTCATAGCCCTGCTGTCTGCCCTGGCGTTGAGATTGTAATTGTCCGGATAGGTTTGCCAGGTGGGAACTCCGGTTGAAACGGCAATCTCCAGGTGATCCCCCATATAGGTGCCCTGGTCCACACCACCAGTTATCTGGTTATATGTGAAAAGGGGGGCGAAAATTTCACTGTTTGAATCGGCTCCCCAGGAACGCTCCTTGTTTTCTAGGAGGGTCCTTGCATAATAGATGGTTGACCAGGCGGCGCAGCTTCCGATCCTTCCCTGGCTCTTTATTTCAGGCAGGTAGATAGAGAGATCCACCCGGGATGGCAGGGCTGCCGTGTCTTCCATTCCCGCTCCTGGTGCGGCCCCATCCTCTGTTATAAGTCCGGCAGGCTGTGCCTGGGCAAAAGACTCCTGGAGTCTGTCGGGTACCTCTTCAAGTCCTGTGGAATATTCCTGGGCCCAAACCATGATGGTTGGGAGCAGAATCAATAGAACGATTAAAATAGTCCTTTTCGCTTTCATGAATCCTCCATTTTTTTCTTATTTATTATAATTCATCTCTGGTTGGAATCGAATCCGCGGCACCCTCTCTTGTTACCGTTATTGCCGCGGCTTTGGTGGCCAGCTCTATCCCGGATTTAATATCCATTCCTTCTGATAGTGCTGTGAGTATATACCCTGTGAAGGTATCCCCCGCGGCGGTTGTATCTACCGGAGTGACTTTTTGGGCTTCCACTGTGATTCGCCCCCCTTTACCGGTATACTTCACCCCTTTGCTTCCCAGGGTTAGAAAAACATCGGCATCGGGAAACATTTCTGCCATTCGATCGAGGATGGCTTCCGGTTTATCCACTCCTGTCAATCCTTCCCCTTCAATCTCATTCAGGATGAAGATGCTGACACTGGCAAGAGGGAGGCTGTTTATTGTCTCATCCATGGGGGCGGGGTTCAGGGCGATCTTCAGACCCTTTGAAGCTGCCCCCAGGATGATTTCGTTCATCATATTGATTTCATTCTGGAGGAGGAGAATATCCCCCTCTCCAAATCCGGAAAGGATCGAATCAATATCCTCCTGTGTAAAGGTCCTGTTTGAACCACTGTTCAGAATAATCGAGTTCTCTCCCTGCCTGTTCACCTGGATGATGGCCCGTCCTGAGGGCTCATCGGTTACGCTCACCAGACGGGTATTTACCCCGGCGGCGTCGAGCTTTTCCTTTAAAAAGAGGCCATCATGGCCTATACGCCCTGCATGGGAAACCTCTCCTCCTGCCCGGGCCAGGGCAATGGATTGGTTTAATCCCTTGCCTCCACAGTATTTGGCGTAGGATAGGCTGGTTTGGGTTTCTCCGGGTTTTACAAAGTGATCCATCTGATAGACATCATCGATATTCAGGGACCCAATATTTAATATTTTCATTGCTGACTCCTAAAGTTGCTGCACATGCTAATAGCATACCATTTTCAAATGGATTCTTCAAATTTTCAATGAATTTTTATTGGATATTCGATTTTTAAATAGTTGTACAGCTTCGGGTTTTTATCTATTATCTGCTCATGATTTTGAACTCTTTCATTCTTATTCTGCCTATTCTTCTCCTTGGTGCGGGGGGATTCCTCCTGACTAAACTGTATCATATCTCCCAGGATACCCTGGTTAAGGTTATCGTTGACTTCCTCATGCCCATGCTGATATTCCATGCCCTCTGTACAAGTACCATCGATGCGGGGATGATGATAGATCTTGCCGGGGTCACAAGCCTGACCCTGCTTTTTCTGTTTATCCCCTCCCTGATTTACTGTTTTGTAACCGGTATGGATCGGCGTGAGTTTGTACCTCCTGTGATTTTCATGAACTCCGGTTTTTTTGGGATACCCCTGATGAAGCTCTGGGGTGGGATGGCGGCCATGAATACGGTGGTTATCTTTGATCAAATCCAGACCCTCTATATTTTTACCCTTGGTATTATGATTATTACCGGGGGTTTCTCTATCAAAGGGGGGCGAGAGATGGTGAAATCGCCCATCCTCTGGGCGGTGGTGGCTGGGTTCCTTTTCAGGAATCTGGGTCTTCATCTTCCCCATACTGTTCTTGAAACCCTTGAGTTTGGTGGTAATGCCGCTCCACCCCTGGCGGCTTTAACTCTGGGTGTGGTCGTCGGTGAAACCCGAATACAATTTAACCTGCACCTCCTTGCGGCGGTACTGCTCCGGACAGTGGGCGGTTTTTTTGCAGGTCTTGCGGCCTGCTGGATCTTCGGCCTGGACGGGATGCCCCGTACGATCGTTATTGTCGCTTCAAGCCTCCCTTCGGCCGTCTTTACGTCTGTACTTCCTCTTCGTTACGGGGTTAAATCGGATTTCAGCTCCACCATGGTTGCCGGAACGACAATCCTCAGTGTGATCACCGTCCCCCTGGCGTTTCTCTTTGCCGGCTGATTCCTTTCATTATTTAAATTCTCTCTTTTATGATGATTCTACCCGAAGTTATTATTATCTTCTATTAGATAATGGTTAAAGATTTTTAAAGGAGCAGCAATGTCTACGCTTAAAGTTGGAGATTCCCTCCATGATTTTACTGTAAAATCAATTATACCCCTTGAGGAGTACAGAGGGGAGGGGATCTTTCTTGAACACAATAAAACAGGTTGTCAGGTTTATCACCTATTGAGGGATGATCCCGAAAATCTGTTTGCCTTCATTTTTAAGACTCCTGCTTTCGATAATACGGGGGCCGCTCATATTCTGGAACATTCGGTGCTTTCCGGTTCCAATAGATTCCCCGTAAAAGATCCCTTCCTTTCCCTCATGAAGGGGAGTATGAATACCTTTTTAAATGCCATGACCTACCCCGATAAGACGGTTTATCCTGCGGCCTCGACAGTGAAGAAGGATTACTTCAATCTGATGCGAGTTTATGGAGATGCTGTTTTCTTTCCTCTTCTGAAAGAGGAGATCTTTCTTCAGGAGGGGCATAGACTTGAACCTGTTGAAGGAGGATATTCTGTGGCGGGTGTAGTCTATAATGAAATGCAGGGGGCCTATTCTTCCCACGATACTATCGTGAATGAATGGTCTTACCGGCACCTTTTTCCGGACACTCCCTACAATTTTGACTCCGGAGGGGAACCTCTGGAGATCCCGAGGTTGACCTATCAGGGATTCAAGGATTTTCACAAGAAATACTACCACCCCTCTAACTGCCGAATCTTTCTGTATGGTGATATTCCTACTGAAGAGCAGCTTGATGTAATCGGCGATGAGTTTCTCCGGGGGTTTGAGAGGGGAGAAATGATAGGGGATATCCCTTCGCCCGTGGAATGGGATTCCCCTCGATCATTTTTCATGACCAGTGCATTGGGGGAAGACGGGGATAGTAAGAGTACTTTCACCATGAACTGGAAAACCTCGTCGGTTACCCGGCCTGAAGATATCCTTTCCATGGAAGTTTTATCAGAAATGCTTCTTGGTAATGTTGGAGCCCCCCTTTATAAAGCTCTTGTGGAGTCGAACCTTGGTGAAGATGTTTCTCCCTCCAGCGGTCTTGATACGGAGATCAAGGAGTCTGTCTTTTCCCTGGGGTTACGGGGGTGTAATAAGGGGGATAGAGCGGCCTTTGAAGAGCTCGTGGAATCAATCCTATCGGATCTGGTGGAGAATGGTATCCCTGCTGAGGTTGTCAAAGGAGCTCTTCATCAGGTGGAATTTCGGAATAGAGAGATTCGGGGTGGGATACCCTTTGGACTCCGTCTGATGGATAAATCCCTCCGGGGATGGCTCCACGGGATGGCCCCCTGGGAAACCATGTGTTTCGCCGACTCTCTGGGAAAACTGAAAACCAGGCTGGCGGAGGATCCCCGATTTTTTGAAAAACTCCTGAAAAAGCAGTTTCTTGATAATCAGCATAGGAGTACCCTGGTTGTGACGCCTGACAAAGGGCATGAAAAAGAGTCGGAAAAAATATTTGATAATATGATAGAAGAGCTCACCGCAACACTTGATGATGCCGGAAAGGAGGCCCTTGTAAAGAAGAAGGAAGATTTTGACCTTTTTCAGGATGAAGAGGATCCTCCTGAAGTTCAGAATCTGATCCCCACCCTCCATCGGGGAGATCTCCCTCACGATATAAGCCTTGTGAATACCAGTCTGGAGGATGTGGAGGGGGTTCCCTTCTATTTTCATGACCTCTACACACATGGGATTGTTTACATCGATTTTGCCTTTGATATTCGGGGTTTTGACAAGGAGACCTCCCTCTTCTTTCCTCTCTTCAGCAGGCTGATCTCAAGTTCTGCCCTGCCCGGTATGAGCTATGATCAGGTGGCACTGCAGCTGTCACTCCTTTCGGGAGGACTTTATACCTTTCTTGAATCGAGTCCCGTCATCGGCCGGCCGGGTGAGGAGCGGGAGTATTTATTCTTCCGCTTGAAAGTTCTGGAAAAGGATCTCGGGCCTGCCATGGATCTTGTGGAGAGAATGTTTCTTGAATCGGATATATCCGATGAGACAAGGATAAAGGACCTCCTCTTTGAGCATCGGAACGATTTTAAATCATCCCTCCTTCCCATGGGACACTCACTTTCTGCCCTCAGGGGGGCATCAAAAATATCAAATATTCTCTCCAGGGAAGAGGCCTGGCGGGGAATCGATCAGTACCTCTTTCTCAATCGTACAACCGGACTCCTCGGAAAGGAGGGTGAGGCTGGAAAGATAGGTGAGCTCCTTGAAGGTATACGCCGGAAAGCCTTTTGCCGGGAAAACCTGCTGGTAAATATAACCGGGTCCTCCTCAATCCTGCCAGCTGCCCGTGAGCGGGTAAGAGATTTTGCCGAGATGCTTAAATCCTGCCCTCAGGAAGAGGTTTTACCGGAAACAGGAAAAAGCTGGGGAGTGAACAAGAGAAGTGAAGGGCTCATTTTCCCTTCCGCCGTGGGTTTTACCGCCCGGGTGATGCCGGCAGCCATGGCTGGTTCCCATGATCACTCCTGTGAGCTTCTTCTTGGGCACTATATGAAAACAACCCTCCTGTGGGAGGAGATTCGGATGAAAGGGGGAGCTTATGGGGCTTCCTCGTCGGCCAATGGTGCCGAAGGGCTTTTTTCTTTTACCTCCTACAGGGATCCCAAGCCGGACCGAAGTCTTGATATGTTTAAAGAGGTTCTTCAGGTCATGGTGAACAAACCGATTACTGCTGACGAGCTTGATAAGGCGGTTATCGGGGTGGTTGGCAAAGACACCCGCCCCTTAAGCCCCGGTGAGAAATCTATGATGGGTTTCCGAAGGGACCTTTACGGCGTTACGGATGCGATTCGGAGGAAGAACCGGGAGAATATTCTGGGCATTACTTCTGAAGATTTGAGCAAGGCGGCGGCCAAACTTCTTGAAAAATGGGATGAAGGAGTGACTGTTTTCCTGGCAGGAGAAGAAATGGCGGAGAAAATAGAGAAAAATTTAGATGGTTTTACATATCAACGTTTAGAACTGCCCGGTTAAAATGTTGAAAATTGTTTAGAAATCTATTATTCTTCGTATAACCTGAGCGGAGAAAATGCTTAAAGAAGATCTGATCGAATATATAATATCTGCCTCACTATCCATGATGGGTAAGAACGGTTTTGTTGTCACTCCTGGTGTCAATTGTCCGGGAAGAGGTATGCCCGATGGAAAATATTACCTTCAGATAACCAGGAACTCCGATGTAAACATCCTCCTTCAGGAGATGGTTCAATCTTATAGCGGTGAAAACTTCATTTTCAGGCTATGGACTTTCCGGAAAGAGAAGAGTTGGGATATATTAAGTCTGGAAAAAAACAAGAAACATATCTATCTTCGCGATCTTACCGTCGAGCTTGAAGATCTGTCTAAAAGATTGCTTTTGGTTCAGAGACTTACCGCTCTCTCGGGAGCCTACTTCGAAGATGAGATAGATTCTCTCTCGGAAGAGATGGAACTCCCTGAAATGCCCGTTAAAAGGACCGGTACTGCCGCACTTATTCAATGGGTTAAGGATTTTTCATTAAGAAGGGCTGTACTGGTTCCCACCCTGGCATCGGTACTCCTTGTGGTTACCATATTGTCCGGAATTTATGCTGTGCGTCTTAATATAGAGAACCGGGAGATAAGCGGTTCCATTGAAGGGTATATAAGTGAGCTGGAAACAAAGGTTAACACCCTGAACTCCTTTAAAGACTCCACCGAAAATGACCTTGAGAAACTCATGGGGAACCTGGAGATGGAGCAGGCTGACCTGGATTTTAACCGGCATAACGCCTATGTTAATGTCCTGAGGCTGGCCGAAGAGTTATCCCGGTATCATCCTGCCAGAAAGGAGGCTTATCATCTTATCGCCGAGAATGTGAAAGATGCTGTCTCCTTTGGTGAAATTGTTTATGAGATGTCCAGACTCCCGACCGCTGAATATCAGGCCCGGATCTTTCTTGCCACCGACCCGCAGAAGATTATACCTCTAGGCCGATTCAAACCTGTCTTTGCATCCATGGCCTACCCTGTTGCCATCGAGGGACAGGATAATAATGGGATGGGGTTTCGTGTTTCGGATGGGTATATGGAGAAGAGGGCGGATCCTCTGGGGTCAGGAGGAACAGCTCCCCATTATGCGATTGATATAGTGAATGTCGCCAATATTAATCACATCTCCTATAGTGGAGAGATCGTCCGGGAAGGGAATCCTTTTGGTGATGTTGTGGCCGTTGAGAGCGGGATGGTCAGGACAGCAGTCTTTGATGAACGATACGGCTGGAACCTGGAGATCGAGCACCCCATGACTGCCGAAATTAAACAGAAATATCCCCAGGCCGAGGCCTGGATGACTTTTTATGCTCATCTTGATCAGAAACCGGAATTAGCACACGGTGACTGGCTTGAGCGTGGGGAGACCCTGGGTAAGATCGGAAATACAGGCCGCTCCACTGGACCCCATCTACATTTCGAAGTACGGATATATATGCCCGGCGGAGAGTACAGGGATGGAGAGGGTAAAACCTACATTAAAATTAATCCTTTTCCAGGCTGATCGAATACACTGATAAAAACGAGGTAATATGTTCTATTTTGATCCTGTCTATATGATTATAATTGTTATTACGGCTCTCCTCTCCGGAGGGGCATCCCTCATGGTGAAATCCAATTTTGCCAGGGGCGAGAAGGTTCGTCTTTCGCGGAATATCAGCGGAGCGGAAGTTGCCCAGAAGGTACTTCAGAGCGCAGATATACGCGATGTGAAGATTGTTCAGAGTTCAGGTTTTCTTTCTGACCATTACAATCCGGCAACAAAGACCCTGGCTCTGAGCAAGAAGGTTTATACCGGACGCAATGCGGCGGCGGCGGGGGTTGCGGCTCATGAGGTCGGCCATGCTATTCAGCATGCCCGGGGGTATGCTCCCCTTGGCTTTCGCAGTGCCATCGTCCCGGTGGCCAATCTCGGGAGCCGTCTGGGTCCCTGGATTGTTATTATCGGTATTTTCCTGGGGTCATCACAGGGGAGTCCTATCGGACGAACTATGGCCATTGCGGGAGTCATCCTTTTTGGTGTTGCTACCTTTTTTACACTGATAACCGTTCCCGTGGAGTTTAATGCTTCAGCCCGTGCTAAAGAACGGCTTATGTCTTTGGGAATTATCGGACAGGGAAAAGAGTCTGCGGCTGTTTCGGGAGTTCTTACCGCTGCCGGCCTCACCTATGTGGCCGCAGCAGTAAATTCACTTTTGATGCTTCTGTATTGGGCATCCCGGGCTGGACTCTTAGGTCGCAGCCGGGATTAGATTGTCTCTTACGATAATCGTTTAAATGATTGTTAAGAGGTAACTTCTCAACCCTTTTTTAATCTGACCAGGGTTTCCATATGATAAGTCTGGGGGAACATGTCAAGAAGCACTGTTTTCTCCAGAGTGTATCCATACTCTTTCAGGTTTTTCAGATCCCTCCCCAGTGAGGGGGGGGAGCATGATATATATAGTATATCTGTGATGCCCAGTTTTCCGATAAACTCTTCCAGCCCCTTTATACCCCGTCGCGGAGGATCCAGGATCAGCAGGTCAGCTTTTTCTGCAACAGAGGTGATCTCTTTTTTGCATTTTTCAATAAAGCCAGCCCTGTATTTAACCTGAAGGTCTGTTTCTATATCACCCTTCGAACCCCCTTTCATGAACTCTGCGGCTGATTTGTTTCCCCGGATAACGGCCTGTCTGGAACCGTCCCACCCGTCGATGGAACGGCATCTTTCGGCAAGGGGAAGAGTGAGGTTGCCGTCTCCGCAGTAGAGGTCCAGGACCTTGAAATCTGTTTTTCCTTCAGTTATCTCATCGAGGCATATCTCAACCTCTTTGCGGAGGATCTGATTTACCCTGGTATTCACCTGAGAGAAGTCGCTTAAGTCTTCGAACTTTCCCCCCAGGGTTCTAATATCTGTCCTTCCGGCCTTATTCATTCTAAGTTCAAAGCCACCGGGATATTTTGATTTCAGGGTATCTGATTTTTTAACAGCCTGTTTAAAAAGGCTGTTCAGCTTGCCATTCATATCCTCTTCTGCCAGGGGGCAGTAGTCGATCGGAATGATCTCTCGTGTTCCGGCCTTATAAAACCCGGGCAGACCCTTTTCATTCAGTCTTAACTGGATCCTGTTTCTGTATCCCCATTTGGCCGGGGCTTCCCGGACTTCCAGCGGTTCTGAGAGTTCGAACCCACTTCTTTTCAAGGTCTCTTCGAGGATGGTTTTCTTTGCCTGGAGCTGGGTCTTGTATTTAGCCATCTGCCAGTCGCACCCCCCGCATTTCCCGAAATGGGGACATTTGGGTTCGATTCTGTCTGGTGAGGGTTCAAGTATCTTTGCTATTGTTCCATGAACAAAATTCTTTTGCTCTTTTACGGGACGAGCCTCTATGCTGTCCCCGGGATGAGTGAAGGGAACAAACCA
This sequence comes from Spirochaetales bacterium, assembly GCA_016342585.1. Lineage (GTDB taxonomy): Bacteria > Spirochaetota > Spirochaetia > UBA9216 > UBA9216 > JAEINK01. The sequence goes on along the minus strand of JAEINK010000063.1, from coordinate 5,856 downwards.
TACCTTTCCTTCCGCTCTTCCGACGCCGTATCCCTGGTAGGCCAGGGAGTCTATTTTCAGTTTGGTATTCATTTAGGCGCATTATAATGATTTCCTGCCCCCTGTTAAAGGGAGCAGGAGAGGGTTTAGGAGTATCCGATCATGGTTTCGACCGGATATTACTGCAAAAAGGCAGGAGTAAACGGTTTTATATCAGAATCAAACTTTTTTTAGAGCCGCTGAGACAAGACCGCCTGCCGGGATGGTTATCTCCTTATTATAAAGCAGGATGGAAATATCCTCGGAGCCGCTGTTTCCAATGGAAACTTCTGTTTTGTCAACTTTTACGGTAAGAGTCCTTCCTAAATGGAAAAGCTTGAAACTATAACCGCTCCAGGCCCCGGGTATGGTGGGGGAGAGCTTTAATCGGGTGTTTTGATACCGTAACCCGCCGAAACCTATGACGATGGCCATCCAGCTGCCGCTCATACTTGTTGTATGGCAGCCGTCTTCCGTATCGTTATTGTAGTCATCAAGATCAAGTCTGGCTGTCCTGAGATACATTTCGTAAGCCTTTTCCGTATAACCCAGGCTTGCGGCCAGAATTGAATGGACACAGGGGGAGAGGGAGGATTCATGCACGGTTCGTGGTTCGTAAAAGTCGAAATTCCGCTTAATGGTCTCCTTGTCAAACTCATCTTCAAAGATAAACAGACCCTGCAGGGTATCTGCCTGTTTGATGAAGGGGGATCGGAGGATCCTGTCCCAGGACCAGTTCTGGTGAATCGGTCTCTCTTCATCGGAGAGATCCTCTACGGTGATATCTTCCTTATCCAGATAACCATCCTGCTGAAGGAATATTCCCCGTTTTTCATCGGCAGGATAGTACATCTGTGAGCCGATCCTTTCAAAGGATTCTAGATCCTTCTCTGTAAGTTTCAATCGATGAGAAATCTCATTGAAAATCTCGGGATCTTTTTTCTCAAGGTCGATACAGGCTTTCCGGGTATAGGAGAGACACCAGGAGGCAATCCGGTTGGTATACCAGTTGTTGTTTACATTATTCTCATATTCGTTGGGTCCCGTAACACCCAGGATGACATATTTCTCCCTTGCTTTGGAGAAGGTTGCCCGCTGAACCCAGAACCTTGATATGCCAATAAGGACATCGAGGCCATATTCTGCCATATAGGAGTTATCACCTGTACAGTTTATATAGTTGTAGATTGCGTAGGCAATGGCTCCGTTACGATGAATTTCTTCGAAGGTAATCTCCCACTCGTTATGACACTCTTCGCCATTCATGGTGACCATCGGGTAGAGGGCCGCGCCTTTGGTGAATCCCAGTTTTTCTCCGTTTTCAATGGCCCTTTCCAGGTGGTTATGCCTGTATTTAAGGAGGTTCCGGGCAATGGCCGGGTCTGATGTCCCAAGGTAGAAGGGGAGGCAGTAGGCTTCGGTGTCCCAGTAGGTTGATCCACCGTATTTTTCACCGGTGAATCCCTTGGGCCCTATATTGAGGCGGGCGTCTTTTCCTGTATAGGTTTGATTCAACTGGAAAATATTAAACCTTATCCCCTGCTGAGCGGCGATCTCTCCATCAATGACAAGGTCTGAATGCGCCCATATCTCTTCCCATTTCCGGCTATGCTCATCCTTGAGGACCGAAAATCCGGGTATGGCCTCTCTGGAAAGGTTTACCTTGCCCAGGGCTTCCAACTCCTCCCTGGGGTGATCCCTTGTCGTCATACAGGAAGCATATTTTTCCAGGGTAAACTTTTTTCCCGCTTCAAGCGTCAGTTCAAAAGTTCTTGAGGTGTACCCTTTTCCTGAATGATCCGCCCGGGAAACAGGAATTGTTGAGTTCGGTTTTCTGTCATCTATAAGAACTCTATGGGCTGCTGTGACACAGAGGGTGAAATCGGTCTTCCGGGTAGTAAGGGAAACCGCCATGAAATCATCATCCATCTTCTGAAATAAGTGTTCCCAGAAGAACTCATTGTAGTTGGCGTCTTCATTATGTACATTGCCGTCAAGGTATGATTTTACCTTCAGCTTTACACTCTTATGCGGACAGGTAATGCTGTAGGTAAGGGCTCCCAGTTCCGGCCGGGCAAGACTGACAAAACGGCAGGTCTCGACCACTACCAGGGTTCCATCCGGGAGGAGGGTCCTGAAACTTCTGGAAAGAAGTCCCCTTTTCATATCCAGATCCCTCTTGAATTCCTGTATATCGGTATTGGATAAATCCAGGAGGTTATCGTCTATCTGAATCTCAAGGCCGATCCAGTTTGTTGAGTTTAATACCTTGGCGAAGTATTCGGGGTAGCCGTTTTTCCACCACCCGACGATGGTTTTATCCGGATAGTAAACACCCGCCATATATGTCCCCTGAAGGGTTTTTCCCGAATAGCTCTCCTCAAAGTTTCCCCGCATCCCCATATGCCCGTTTCCGATGCTGAATATAGATTCGGAAATTCGATTGTATTCCGGATGAAATTTGTCTTCGATTATGTGCCAGGGATCTTTTACAAGATAATTCTTCATATATTCCTATCCTTTTATGGATCCCGCGACCATGCCATTAATGATCTTTTTCTGTGCCAGGAGGAACAGAATGATGACCGGAATCATAGCCATGAGTATTGCAGTAAGGATCAAATCCCACTGTTTTACATAGGCCCCCGCGAAATTGGCAACCGCCAGGGGGAGGGTCTGAATCCTGTTTCCTTTCCCCAGAATAAGGAGGGGCAGGAGGAAGTCATTCCATATCCAAATCCCGTGAAGGATGCAGATCGTGGCATGGGTCGGTGTGAGCAGGGGGAAAATGATTTTATAAAAGACCGAGGGTCTTGAGCAGCCGTCTATGGTGGCCGCTTCTTCCAGTTCATAGGGGATACCCTTGATGAAGCCATGATACATAAAGACCGAGAGGGATAATCCGAAACCGAGGTAGGCAATGATTATCCCCGCATAAGTCCTCAGGAGTTTTATACCCGTAACATCATAGATGGCTCTGAACCAGGAGATTAAGGGGAACATGACTATCTGGAAGGGAACAACCATGGCGGCCACAAACATAAAGAATAAGAACTGACTGGTCTTTGTCTTTGTCCTGACCAATACCCATCCCGCCTGGGCGGGAAGGATGGTAACTACGATGAGTGATACCACGGTAATGATTATCGAGGACATGAATGATGAGGCATAACGGATGTTTTCACTGGTCAGGATGGACCTCATATTGATGAGGATCTGTCCCCAGTTTTCCGGCAGCCGCATCGGGTACTGGGTAACACTGAAAGAGTCCTTTGCTGAATTGATAAATACTATAACAAAGGGGTAGAGGAATATAACGAGAAAAATGACCATGAGGGTTTCAAAGAGATATAATCCGAGTTTTCTGTTCACAGTTCAATCTCCTTCTTTTTATTGAATCTAACCTGTATCAGTGTAATGATAACCAGAACAAGGAAGAATATGACCGCCCTGGCCTGACCGGCAGCCAAATTATTGGAGACAAACGCTGTTCTGTAAATATTCATGGCGAGGAGTTCTGTTCCGAAAATCGGTTTTCCCATGAAGATTGTAGCAGGTCCTCCGGCAGTAAGGGCGTAGTTAACATCAAACTGCTTGAACGAATTCACCAGGGTTAAAAACATGGTTATGGTAAAGGCCTGGGCTATCATGGGAACTGTGATATTCCTGAATCTCTGCCATCCGTTTACACCATCTATCTTTGCGGCCTCATAGAGGGTCGTGGGGACCGCTTCGATGGCCGCCACATAGATCATCATAATGTATCCGGCATATTGCCAGGATGATACGATGACCAGGGCCAGGATGGAGGAACCAACCTTACTCAGGAGGAGATTCTCCGGATTGGCAAGGAATTTCAGGAATGGGATAGCCTCTCCTATGGCGGGGATTGCATTATTGAAGATGAACTGCCAGAGGAAACCCAGGATGAGTCCCCCGATAAGGTAGGGGATGAAGAATCCCACCCTGTGAAGGTTTTTTAACTTCAGCTTGCTGGTTACCACCAGGGCTAGAGCTACCGCTACAAGATTGATAACGATAACGTTGATTATGGTAAATATCGTCGTAACAATAAATGAATATAAAAACGCGGGGTCCGCGAAGCTGTCCGTAAAGTTCTTTAAACCGATAAACTTAAGTCCTGCTCCTGCCCTTGCGGTGGCATTCCAGTCGGTCAATGAGTAGAATGCCCCCACAAAGAATGGTACTACTATGATCATAAAGAATGCCAGTAGTACGGGAGCAAGAAACAGCCAGAATGTCAGGTTGTTCCCATTTGATTTTTTCATCTAAACCCCTCCTTTTGCTTTTTTGCCGGGTGAAAAAAAGGCGCCCTTAAGTGGACGCCTTTATCATAACATACGAAAGGCATCTGGCCTTTTCGCAGTCTGCCTTTATTTGAGGCCTTCAAAAGCTTCGGTCATGTAAGATACAAACTGAGCTCTATCGATTGAACCATTCGCAAACTGGTTGTAGATGGGAGCGAGAGTCTGGTCTCTGAAATCACCTGTGAAGTAGTACTGGCTCCATGAGAAAACCTTTCCTGCTGCTGCCCATTCCTGAACGGATTTTGACAGTTTTCCAGCGGGGTTGAGGGTTACATTGGAGTATGCGGGGATCATGCCAGCTTCATTGACCATGTAGTTGTTTCCGGCATCTGTGAAGACAAGGTCGTTAAGGAACTGTTTTGCGGCCTCTATATTCTTGGAATCCTTGTTGATTACGTAGAACGAGGGCGCGGCAACAAAGATACCATCGGTAGGTGTAGACATTGAGCCGTGGGGAGCGAAAGCCATGTCAAAAGTTGCATTGGCTGCTGCCATGTTGGGATCTGTCCAGTTTCCCTGATGAAGGAATGCTGCTTTGCCGGTGGCAAAGGCGCCAACCTGAGAGTCGTAGTTTCCAGTTGTGAGTATAGTTTTGTCTGCATAGGTAAAAAGAAGTTCAACCCATTCGGCGTAGTCGGATAATCTCTTTGCATCAACTTTTCCTGCCAGAAGATCATTTACGACGGAAAGATCACCATAAGGCAGACCATTTGAAAGGAGTGAGTTGAAGTTGTGGTGTGCTGTTACCCAACCCATGTCGGCGCTTGCTGCCATGGAAACAACTGAATCGAGTCCGAGTTCTGCTTTCATGGAGTCAATCTTTGCGAAAGCTGCTTTGTATGCGCCAAGAGTTGTAAGGGATGCAGGATTAACACCGGCTTTTGCGAGCACATCTGCATTATATGCCATTCCCCAGCCCTCTACGGCTACAGGAAAACCATAAACTTTACCATTCTGTTTGAAGGCAACGGAAGTCTTATCTACCCATGCTTCACTGGAAAGATCAAGAATTACAGATTCCCACTCTTTGTAGTCTTCAACACCGGCAATAATAAAGATATCGGGCATTTCGCCTGCGGCGTAATCAGATCTGAGCTGCTGACCTAAATCCGCACCTGTCGAACCACCTACTGATTTGATAGTGATTGGTGTTCCGGAAGCTGCTGTCCAGATTTTACCATATGCCTGAAGGGCTGCATCGATTTCAGGTTTATTCTGCATCATGGTTATGGGGGTGTTATCTCCTCCGGCTTCCTGTCCACCTCCTGCAAAACAAAATCCTGCAGCCATTACAACTAATAACAATACTGTTAAAGCTCTTTTCATGTCTATGTTTCTCCTTTTGATTAATTGTTGTGAAAGCGTTTGCACATCACAATTAAGTTATAGCACTGTAATATTGAGAAGTCAAGAAAAAGTTACCATTTTGTTCAATAAACCCGAATGTTAATATTAACTGTCACCCTATGAGAAGATAAAAAAAGAGCCCCATGAATCTCTGTTACTATGT
>JAEINK010000005.1 GCA_016342585.1 Spirochaetales bacterium | reverse complement strand
CTAATTTGTTTCTTAATAAGGAATACCGGGGAATTTGTGCTCCTGCTTCAGATCAACAGGCTTTGGGGCACTATGTATATTTTATATCGAATAAGATTGTGCGGCCAATTAAAATAACATCGGCTATGATACGTGAGATTTCAGAGGGAGAAGGAAACCTGAATGTTCATGTTGATGTTAATTCCAGGGATGAGGCCGGGGTTCTGGCTGATAATTTCAATACATTTGTCGAACGTCTGAAAGATATTATTGTTAACATTAAAGCCTCAACAGTGGATGTTGGAAATAACAGGAATGAATTAGTTGCTAATGCTGAGGAAACCGCATCAGCAACGGTGGAAATCAGTGAAAATGTCTCTTCGATAAACACCCGGATAGAGAGTCTGAACGGAGAGATTCAAGCCGTTTCTTCCGGAATGGAGGAGATGCAATCTGCAATTCTGGGTCTGAATAATAATACGGATACTCAGGCAGCAGCGGTTGAACAAGCCAGTGCTTCCATCGAAGAGATGATAGCTCAATTGAATTCTGTTGCCAGGGTTGTTCTTGAGAAGAAAACGGTTACCGAAACGCTGACTGATACCATAGCGAAAAGCGGTGAAGTCGTCAGGGAGTCTACCCGGGCCAATGGAGAGATTGTTCATCTGGCAAGTCAGATATCGGAAATGTCCAATGTGATTAGTGGGATAGCTTCTCAAACAAACCTCCTCTCCATGAATGCAGCCATTGAGGCTGCTCATGCCGGAGATTCGGGGAAAGGATTCGCTGTCGTTGCCGATGAAATTCGTAAGCTGGCCGAGACTTCACAGGTTAATTCGTCCAGTATTACTAATTCTATTCAGGAGATCCTTTCCAAAGTAAACATTGCTTTTAAAGCATCTCAGGAAAGTGAGAAAACATTTACCCTGCTCAAGACAGAAATTCAGTCTATAATACTCGCCCTTGAGGAGATAAACAGTTCAACTCAGGAATTAACACAGGGGGGAGAGCAGATTATTCAGGCCAATTCGGAGCTTAACCGGGTATCCTCTTCCGTTAAAGAGGGGGCCAGAGAGATGCATGAAACGATCACCATGATAACGAAAGCAACCGTGGGCGCTGCTGATATTTCCAGTGAAGTTACTTCCGGGATGCATGAAATTAAGAGTGGAAGTGCTGAAATCGCTCAGGCCATGAGTATTGTCCAGAATATTTCCCAGGAGCTTTCCCGAAATACTTCGGATCTTCAAAATGAGATGGATAAATTTTCCACAGATTAAATTCCTGTGGTTAAACCAGTTTGGAATTTATCTCTTTAGTTTCATATGGGTTGTTGGGGTTTAAATAAACATTTCCTGAAGATTCAACCTCTCATCGAAAATGGCCAGGCTGGTTTTTTCACCGGGAGCAATTTTCCCGCCGGAGAGTCCCAGGAACTCAAACGCTGTGGCCGAAGCCGCCCTGATTCCTTTGTGCAGGGGCGCCCCGGTGACCCGGCAATAGTTGTGTATGATTTCGGGTATCAGTAGTGAAGACCCCGCCAGGATATCCCCCTCTATTAACCGTACTCCCCTGTCTGAGGGAAGAACCTCTTTGTCGTAGTAAAAGTAGGGGGCAGGGGCCATGGCCAAGGATCTTTCGGCAGGAGCTGAGGCATTTTTTGTATCGCTGTTTTCCACCTCAATCGGGAGAAGCCCGGCAGATATCAGCGCATCGGAAATGAGTATCATCTTGTTTTCCACTCCGACCCGGGAGATAAAACGAAGCATCGATTCCTCAATGTGTATCCCATCGGCGTTCAACTCATAGAATGTTTCTCCCAGGAATGGCAGCATGGCAAGCCCCGGTTCCTTGTGGGAGATAGGTGAGGAGGCGTTGAAAAGGTGGGTCATCCCCGGCATTATTTTTTTTCGGGAACAGATTGCGTTCAGTGTTTCGGTTTCTTGGATGGAAGCATTGGAATGGCCGAAGGAGGGGATTATTTGATTGTTAATCAAGACATCCATAACTTTTTCAATTCCTTTAAGTTCGGGGGCGATTGTCATGATCCTGATTAAGCCGTCTCCCGCTTCCAGAACTTCTTCCAGAACAGGAAGAGAGGGGGGCTCGATGGAATTGGTACTTATTCCACCTTTTTTTATGGGGTTGATGAATGGCCCTTCAATGTATATCCCCGGAATCTTTATACGACCCCCCTCTTTTTTGTAGGCATGGACAATGGCTGCGATATTTTCAACAGACCTGCGATCCCATTGAAAGGTGGGGAGTACGGTTGTTATTCCGTTTTCCATTAGAAAACTGGCAGCAGCTTTAAAACCATCAAGGTCAATATTTTCAAATCCCCACGTGCCGCAGCCGTGAATATGGAGTTCCGTTAATCCGGGGGCCAGGTATCTTCCCTTCAAATCAACGACTTTTCGATCGGTGGTCCCCAGTTCCGATCCAATATCACGAATCACCCCATTCTGTGACAGAAGGCTCACTCCCTCCAGGACCCCTTCGGGGGTTATAACTCTTCCATTTTGAAAAACAGCTGCTTTTGCTTTCATCTATTATTCCTACTATTATTTTACCAGGTACAGCCAATCTGCTCCAGTACTCGATTGTTTTAAATTTTTGATCCACATCTTGAAAATTATGCAAAACAGATCTATAGTTAAAACATACCTACCGTAGGTATGTTTTGTAAAGTTATTATTTGGAGGCTCTATGAAGGTTACGAAAGAGCAGATTTTACGTGCATCCCTGGCCTATTTCGCGTCCCACGATTATGAAGGGGTTTCTTTAAACGATATTGCCGGGACCCTGAATATAACCAAGGGGGGCATATATCACTATTTCAGAAGTAAAGATGAGTTATTCAGAGATGCTGTGATTTATGTAATGGATCAGATGGAGCACTCCCTGGATCAAGAAGCATTTTCGTCTATGGAACCGAAGGATATTCTTGAACTTTTCTTTGATGTGGAGACCTTCTCATCATCTTACTATGAGGCACTTGGGATAGATATTCTCAAGGATTACAAGTCCGTCGTCTATCTTGTCTTTACAGCTATGAAGAAGTTTCCGGAGGTTGAAGAGAAAATTCGTGCCTCCTATATCGGTATTACACAGGCTATCGAGTATTTTTTCAGGGCTGCCGCGGCGGAAGGTAAGATTCGAAAGGACTTGGATTATGGTGCCATCTCCTATCTTCTCTCCGCATATATCGAGGGTGGTATGCTCCTAAGTGCCGTAGGTGCAAATGAAGGCGGGCAGGAAATGAATGTAAGGGTTTTTAATTTTTTCTGGTCTATTCTTATCGGAGAAAATAGTAAGGGGGTAATCGTATGAGAGGTTTGAAGCAGAAGTTCTTTGCAGGATGGGCGGGATGGTCTACAGACAATCCCTGGAAGGCCTTCCTTATAGTTCTTGCGGTTACGGTGGTTTTAAGTTTCGGGTACTCCTTCCTTAAAATGGAGATGACCTTCTACTCCATGATGCCACAGTCTTCATCCCAGGTTCGGGATATGAAGAATATTACGGAGAACTTTGCTTTTTCTTCTCAGATTGGGGTGATCGTGGACGCCCGCAATATCGAAGACCAGGAAGAGGCAGAACGGAAGGTTGTGGCGCTTATCCAAAGACTCCAGGCAGAATTTACCTCGGTGAAGTATGCAGAACAGATAGAGGGTGTAACCGCAGGGATGGATCGTGAATTCCTTCGGAATCATATGATGATGCTGATAAAGGCCGAAGATCAGGAGCGTTTTGCCGATCTTTATAGGGATATAAACCTTGTGCCCTACCTTACCGGTTTAAATGATGATTACGAGGGGGAGTATTCGGGAAATGATGAGAACCTTGAGGATGATGAGTCCATGGTTGACGCCCAGTTTCGGGGGTTGGAGAGGATCCTGGGGCAACTTGGGGCCTCGGTTGCCGGGGCCAAGATTGACTCAGCAGAACTCGAAGCGGGGATGGATGAGTACCTCTTTGGTGAGACCTGGTTTTTAAGCAGGGACAACAGGATGGGGGGACTCTATATCCGGCCTACCTTCAATTTTAATGATTTTAAAAAGTATCCCCTGATCCAGGGGTGGGATGATACGGCCCAGGCGATTGCCGCTGAGTATGGGATTGGTGTGGGGCTGACGGGCATGATGGTGGTTGCCAAGGATGAGATGGCGTCATCCGAGGAGGGGTTGGTGGTCTCCATGCTGGTTGCCTTTATTCTGGTGATCGGTTTGATGATCCTGGCATTCCGAATGAAATCTGTGCCGTTTATTGTGGGAGTTCCCCTGTTGTTAGGCATTGTCTGGGCGATAGGGCTTACGGGTTTTATTGTCCAAAGGCTCAATATTGTAACAGCCATGTATATGGTTGCCCTCATAGGCCTTGGGGTGGATTATGCTGTTCATATTCTGGCGGCCTATGTTCAGGAACGGGCCGATGGGCTGCCCTTCAGGCAGGCTATGGTGAACTCCATGATGATCAGCGGTCCGGGGATCCTTGTGGGGGGACTCACTACCGCTGCGGCCTTCCTTGCCCTCAGCACCGCAAAAACCGAACTTGTTTCCGAATTGGGTATGGTTGCCGGACTTGGAATCCTCTGTGAACTGGCTGCCATGCTCCTCATTATCCCTCCGGTGCTCGCATTACGGCAGAGAAGGCTGGAGAGGCGGGGGAAGGTAGACAGACTTGACGGCCGAAAGCAGAATATCCGCTCAAGCCTTACCGGAGGTCTGGGCCGATTTGTCTCACGCCGCCCGGGTATGACTGTTTTAATCTTTGCTGTTCTGGGGGCAATGATTTCAACCCAGGCAGGGAAGGTTTCTGTTGAGGACAACCTCATGAATATGGAGGCCAAGGGGCTTAAATCGGTGGAACTTCAGGATACCATGGTCGAGGAGTTTGGAATGGCTCCGGATGGCCTCTATGTGGTGACCAATGATCCCCTGGAGGCGGCAGAACTTACCGACAGGCTTGAGGATCTTGACTCTGTAAAGGCTGTGGAGTCGATCTCTCTCTGGCTGCCTTCGGATGATCAGTATAATGAGAGGAAACCTCTGGTAGAAAAGTTCGCCCGGGATCTCCTGCGCCTGCCGGAAGCTGAAGAACCGGATCTATGGGCTTTCCTTGATGAACTTTTCAGGCTTGAATCTAATCTCATAGAGATGGGAGATATGGCTTATCTTGGTCAAATGGAGAGGCTGACCAATACCCTGAATACACTTACAGGTCTGAATGAGGAAGGCAGGAAGGTGAATGAATCCCTCTTCGACAGGATCGCCGCGGCTGTTGAAGCAAATGGAGAGGATGAAACATTTATGGGACTCAGGGCTTTTCAGGATGAGTTCAGACCCCTTCTGAAAGAGAGACTTCTCTCCATGACCAATACGGGCAAAATAACCCGGGATGAACTACCTGCCATGGCAAGGGAATCCTACATCTCCCGTGACGGTGAATATTTCCTTTTGAGCATTGTTCCCCGGCAAAACCCCTGGAATGGGGAATTCAGGAATATATTTACTTCTCAGATTGCCAGTGTTACCGAGAGAGCCACTGGTATGATTTTAGTATCCGATCAGCTGGTCGGGATGGCTGCTAAAGATGGTGTAAGGGCAACGTTTCTATCACTTATTATTGTATTTCTAATCCTGCTCATCGATTTTAGAAATTTTAAATTATCTATCATGACATTTATTCCTCTCCTCTTTTCCATAGGCACCCTTTTGGGATTTATGAGTCTCTTTAATATTAAGTTCGACTTTCTGAATATTATCGCTATCCCCCTGCTTATAGGGATAGGGATCGACGATGCTGTTCATATCAATCACAGATACAGAATTGAAGGGGCAGGTGGGATGGAGCGGGTCATTACCAAGACCGGTACGGCGGTATTTATGACGACGGTTACTACGGTCATCGGTTTTGCCTCCTTCATCCCCTCGATCATGCAGGCCATGAAGGGAACGGGGATCGTTCTAAGTCTGGCCATGATACTGACTTTTATATTTTCTGTCTTCCTGCATCCGGCCCTTCTGGTTCTCGTCCGGGAGAGGCTGAATCTATCAATTGAACCCTGGGGGAGTAAGGGGAAAATCACAGAGGATAAGGAGTAATCAAATGAAAAATATTGGATATAAAGAGAATAACGACAGACAAGGTTTGAATCCGGGTTTGAAGATCCTGGTTCTGGTCTTTTTTCTTCTTTTCGGGTGGGCTGGCCTTATGGCTGAATCGGCCGAAGAGCTCCTTCGGGCGGCTGATGATATTTTTGATATCGATCAGATGTATCAGAAGAGCACTATGACGGTTGTTCGAAATGGAAGACCCCAGCCTGTTCAGACCATGGAGTCCTATATGTTGAATGAAGGGGATGAGGCAAAGAGCCTTACCGTATTCCTCGCCCCGGCCAGGGTTAAGGGGACCGCCTATCTGACCATGGGAGATGACCTCTGGGTCCGTTTTGGATCCACAGGCAGGGTCAGGAAGCTCTCCTCCTCGGCTAAGAAGAATGCGGCCGCGGGCAGTGATTTTTCCTATACCGATATGGGAGAGGGAAATAAAGGGTACACCGATGATTATACCTCCCGTATGGATGGGAGTCTGGTTATAGAAGGGGATGATTGTCACCGGATAATTCTTATCCCCCATGATGATGATGGATATGAAAAAGTGGTTGCCTACATTCAGAAAGATAATCTCCGTTACAGACGACTTGAACTCTGGGAAGATGGCGCCCATATCAAAACAATGAGCCTGGAGGATTATCGTGAGCAGGATGGTCTGGTTTATCCCTATGTGATTCGGATGGTAAGCCGGACCCGGGATTCAGAAACTATTGTAGAGACTTCGGTCCTGGAGGTGAACTCACTCCGGGTGGATGCGGGGATGTTTACCCAATCCTATCTCCGGAATATAAGGTAGGCCGCTGATGAAGGCTTTAAAATTATTTCTTCTTTTGATATGTTTTCTTCTTTCTCCCTTTGGTTCCGTATGGGGGCAGTCAGCGGTTACCTTCTCCGGGGAGGTGAAAAGTTCTCTGGATGGTATATTTTCAGGTGATGATTTTGATTCTGTTTTAAATCCGTCGAATTATTTGGGTTTCGGAGATCTTGCCTCCAGTCAGTCGGCGGTTTTCAAGTTGGAGGGGGCCAACCTCGATGCGGATTTTGGGGGGGCAAATGATGGTTTTCGCCTTTGGGCCTCCCTTAAAAGTTACCCCGTTGGTGCGGCCCTCATGGGGCTTGCCTCTTCTATCCCTGTTCCTCCAGCCTCGGAGTCAGACTGGGATCCTGTTGCAAACCCATTCCTTGTGGTTTCGGAATTGAATACCCTCCTCGGGGATAATATTTTAAGCCTGGACCTTATGCGCCTATCCTACACCTGGTCCCCCGGCTCTTTTTCTCTGACTCTGGGGCGGCAATCCTTTTTGACTGGTTATGGTTATGGCTGGAACCCAATGGATTTGGTTAGTCCTCTGAAAGATCCTGCCGACCCCGAGGCAGACAAACGGGGTGTGGATGGTGCTTCTATAAGCTGGGATTCCGGGTATCCCCTCTCGGTAAAACTTTACGGGCTGTATAACGGAGATGGTACCGGGGTTGATGCCTGGGAGGAGCTTAAGGGGGGAGGAGAGATAAACCTCCTCCTGCCTGTGGCCGAGGTGAAGGCTTCCGTGCTCTGGGGGCGGGATATGGATACCGCAACCGGGAATCCTAATGGGGCAGGAGTGGGTTTCCTTGTCGACCTCATGGGAGCAGGACTCTATGGGGAGGGCGCGGTAAGACAGTATGCAAGGAGAAGTGATCCCGGGGTCTCTGGTTCCGGAGAGTCAGTTTTGTATACCCTTGAATCCGGGGAGGAGTGGGTCTTTTCTGCTCTTGGGGGGATTGAATATTACCTGCCGGCCGGTACAGCTTTGATTTTTGAATATTTTTACAATGGCGAGGGTTTCGATCAGCCTGATAGAACCGTGTATAAGGATGCCCTCGAATCGTATGGTGCTACTGGTACGATTCCTTCAGCCTGGAGCAGCCTTTACAGGCCCGGGTATCTGGCAAAGCAGTATGTCCTCGTGAATATTCTTCACTCTTTCTGGGATCCCTTCCAGGTGGATCTTTCTCTTACTGCTCTTGGTTCTCCCGACTCCGGAGCTCTCTCCGGGATCGGCAGCCTGACCCTCTATCCTTCGGGGTCACTCTCTTTCTCCCTGGGGTATGCTGGCCTGTTCAGCTTTGATGATGAAAAATATAATGAAGCCTGGCTTTCTCCTGTGCAGCACATCATCTCTCTCTCAGCCGCTTATGGTTTTTAGGCTGAAGAGAGAAGGTTTTCATCCTCGCCGTGAATAATTCGCTACGAGGGAGGTTACATCCTTACCCTCCAGAAAGTTGCTGTATCGGGAGTCTGCCTGCAGAATATGGTTCATCACCCAGTCCTGAAGAAAATCGAGAACTTCATTGCTCAGGACAGATTTTCCGGTAGAGAGATCTTTATTCAGGGATCTTGCCTTAGAAAGGAGAGACTGATGCATCTGGATATGTTCCGCTGTATCCGGATAATCGTACTTTTTAAAAACAGCCTCTTCCGCTGCAAAATGGTAGTCTGTGTATTCGATCAGTTCCTGCAGTACCTTTTGGAGGAGATCATCGCCCTCTCCGGACTCCATACTCTGATAGAGTTTGTTTATTAATCTTATTAATTCCTGGTGATGAGAATCGAATGCCTCAATTTTAACACTTAAGGCTGGCGTCCACTCTACAAACTGCTTGTACCCCAGGGTCGTAAGGATCTGCACAAGTTTTCTCGATTCCTCTGCCAGCTTACGGTATTCGGCTTCTGCTTCATCGCCCTTTCCTGAGGCTTTATGGCTTACAATCAGCTTCACTTTTTCATGAAGGATTTCGTGGCTTGAATGGAGTTTTGAGAACTTTTCCTCTCCCAAAAAGGGTTTTGTGGTTTCTTTATGAAGCCACTTTCCCAATATACATTCGGTTGGAGAGACTATACCAGCCTCCTTTTCTTTTATCGTTCCATCAATTACAGCCCTGGCGGTAGCAACCCAATTGATATGGGAAAGAATAAGGTTTGAGAAGTCTATCTTTGTTTGCAGATTCCCGTTGTCATGTTCATCCCTGCTGTATTCCGATATTTCGGATACCATGCTCCCGAGGGCTGTATTGGCATCGAAGAATGAGGTGGAAATCTTAGTCATAGTCAGGTTGATACTCTTTGTATCCTCCGAGAGCATTGACATCGATCTATCCAGTTCCTCGGATATCTCCTTGGAATTGTTCAGGATGGAATTTATCTCTCCCGCTCCGATTTCCATTTCATCCATACTGGAAGTTGTCTGCGCGGAGATGGACTGAAGCGTTTCAGATGATTTGACCAGTTCCTGAGTATTATCGGATACCTCCGCGGTCTTATCTGTAATCTCTGAAAAGGCTTCGGATACTTTTCCAACGCCTTCCTCAATTTTTGTGAATGTTTCACCACTCTCCTTGCTCATCATGCTGGCCGATTCTATCTCCGAAACAAGGTTTTTCAGTGTATTGGAGATAGATTTAGCATTTTCGGCGGTGGAGGAGGCCAGGTTTCGTATCTCTTCGGCAACGACGGCAAAGCCCCTTCCTGCATCACCGGCATGGGCAGCTTCGATTGCCGCATTCATGGAGAGAAGGTTTGTCTGAGATGCTACCTGATTGATCACGGTTATGAGTGATAGAACATCTCCCACCTTATTAAGAACTTCATCGATAATCTTGTCGGTTTTCGAGATTTTTTCATTTCCAAGATCTGTATATTCCACCAGGGTTCGTGTATCATCCTGACGTCGGGAGGCAATTTCAGATATCCGCTGAAGAGCTGCATTTATTCCTTCAATAGATTCAGTTGTCTGATGAATTTCCCTGTTCTGGATATCTACCTGATCTTTTAGAGTTCTGATGGACGCATGGATCTCTTCTACTGCTGCCGAACCTTCAGCTACAAACCTGAAAAGTTCCGAGGCTGTTTTCCTGTTTTCTTCAGCATTGGTTCTCACATCAGCGGTATAGATCAGGGCTTTTTGAATGTTCCTGGAAAGGCGTGCTGCAGAACGTTCACTTTTTCGTCCTGATATATGAAGATTTCCAAAGATACCTGCTGTTTTGGTAAGATAAGCAGTGATTTGTGATGCCTGTGGAGGGTGTTTTTCTGAATTCCGTACTTGATCCTGGAAATTTGGAATACCTGCGGATATTTCAGTCAGTATCCAGAAGCTTTTTCTGCGGTCTTTTAACAGCAAAAAAATTATGCTGAGCGCGGTGACAAGCAGTCCACCTAAAATCAAAATCAAAATCATTTCATGCTCCTTCCTGCCATCTCTCTTTCAGATGGGTTAGTTCAACTATATGCCGCCCTATTACGCCCGCTTTTTTATGGGCGGTATAGATTGTAATTCCATTTTGAATTGATTTTACTATTTCTGATAATTCCCTGGAGGAAAAATATTTTGCTGCATTATAAAAAAACAGACCCTGTTGTTTTATCGACAGCCCTGAAAGCCATCTTTCTAGTTCTTCTATCTCGATCATCCATTAATTATACATCAAATCGTAGTATCGTTTTAAGGGTTTATGCAGATCTTCCATGGAAAAGTATCTGGCTATTCTGCCTGACTCTTTTCCATTCACATAGAGTAGAATCCCTGGAAGGGCATAAACGGAGAACTGACCCGATGCTTCCGGGACCCTGTCGAGGTTGATATAGATGGCTTCAGCTTTCGGAAAATTCTCCAGTAACTCTTCAACCTTGGGTTTTACGGCGATACATACCCCACAAGAGGGTCTGGAGAAAAAAAGTATACGAATAGCCCCGGAACCGATGAAATCCAGAACATCCTGAAGCTCAAATGCATCATTCATTATTTCCTCCAATCTATTGAATTATACTGCTTTAAAAGTTTTCAATCAAATTTTTTTCATTGATCCCGAGGATTCCCTTTCCGTAGAAGCCTGCTCCCCCGGAGCCCATCGTGAAATCTTTTCCACTGTTATCTGTTATGGTATTTGATGAGAAGTTGAGGTAACCCATGTTGTAGACTCCTCCAGTAGTTTTAGCGGAAGTGTTTCCTTTGATTTCACACCCCGTAAGGGTTAAATCTCCCCTCAGGTATATCCCCCCGCCGTTACGCCTGGCGTAATTCCCTGTAATGACACAATTGTTAAGAAAGGCACGGGATTCACAGGATACAAAGAGCCCTCCTCCTCTTCTCAAAGTCGAGTTTCCGGAAATCTCACATCCTTCCATAGTTAAAATGCCACCAGGTTCGTTTTTGATTCCGCCGCCGCTTCCGGTACACCCCACACCTGTTAATCTCTCTTCCTTGTTCATAGGGAGGGTGTCGTTCCCCGAGAAGCGGGAATTGGTGATTATAGCCCTTCCTCTGTTATCCATCCCAGCACCATAGACGGCTCTATTATCCATTACATCACAAGTATCCATTCTAAGTGTACCCAGGTTCAGGATTCCGCCGCCTCTTCTCAGTATTTCGCCGGGGACACCATTCCTGATAGTCAGGTTGGAAATAACCACATCCCGTTCTTCCTGAATCGTAAAAATTCTGTTCGAAGCCTCTCCCGGTGAGCCCGCTCCCTGAATTATGGTAGTTGCTCTACCGGAACCGATAATCTCAATATCTCTGTTAATGATGAGTCCGGACTCTGTATAGACCCCTTCCTTTAAAATGAATCGTGTAATATTCTCCGGGGCATCCATTAAGGCTTCTTCAACTGTTGCATAATCACCATCAGATTTTCCGATAATGACTGTGTTTAAATGAAGTAGGGCCGGCGAAATGGATTCTGGCGTCGGATAATAGCTGAGATCTTTGTCATTATTCTGACTTGCACATGAAAACAGGAGGAGTCCCAGTATTACGATATTTAAGGATTTTTTTATAAACATATACCCAGTATACTCTGAAATAATGTATACCGGGTATTAAAATCTATTGGTGAGTTCTCAGGTGGTGAGTTCTCAGGCGAAGGTGGTGTAAATTGCTTTGATGGCTTTTTCGTGGTCCTTCTCTTCGACTCCCACGATGATGTTTTGTTCGGAGGAGCCCTGATCGATCATCCTGATATTAATATCTGCCTCAGCAAGAGCCATGAACAGTTTGGCCGCAAGCCCTATCACGTGGTTCATTCCCTTACCTACCGTAGCAATGAGGCTCATGTTTTCAAGAACCTTAAGATTATCAATTTTCAATCTGTTAAGATCTTCCATGATCTGATCCATTTTTCCATTAATTTTAGTGGTTTTTACCACAACCGAGACGGTATCGATCCCTGAGGGCATATGTTCATAACTTATACCCAGGTGCTCGAAAACATCCAGAACTCTTCGACCAAAACCAATCTCCTCATTCATCATAGCTTTCTCAATGTAGAAAACACTGAATCCCTTCTGCCCGGCTATTCCGACGATTTTCTGGCTGGAGGAGTCCCTGTCGGCAACTATCATGGTGCCTTTATCTTCCGGATTATTGGTATTTCTGATATTTATGGGGATCCCTTTTTCTCTGATGGGGAAAACAGCTTCCTCATGTAGAACGCCAGCACCCATGTAGGAGAGTTCCCTCAGTTCCGTATAGGTTATATTTTCTATATGTTTGGCACTTGCGACAATCCTTGGATCTGTCATAAGAAATCCGGAAACATCGGTCCAGTTTTCATAGACATCTGCATCAAGGGCATTAGCTACAATAGCCCCAGTGACGTCGGAACCTCCCCTGCTGAAAGTTGCGACTTCACCCGAGGTTGTCGAACCGTAGAATCCTGGAATAACATAACGCCTGGTGTCATCCGGACAGAGTTTTCTTATCAGATCATAACTGGAAGGGTGAGCTCTGCCGTTGGAGGCAATTTTAATAACATCAGCGGCATCTATATATTCGGCATCAAGGTAAGCTGCTACGATTCTTCCGTTCAAGGCTTCGCCACGGCTTGCCATATATTGTGAATCAACGCCCTCAATCAGTTTTTTCCGAATCTCTTCAAACTCTTTTGATAGATTCATATCCAGACCAAGTTCTGAAATGATGCCATTGAACCGGTCCATAATTTTAGTCCAGACCTGATCGATGGACTGTTTCATTGCCGCCAGTTCATGGACGAGGTAAAGCAAGTCTGTAACCTTTGTATCCTCTTTATGGGCTTTTCCCGGAGCCGAGGGAACGATGACCCTGCGTGCCGGATCCGCATCTACTATATTTTTGACCTTCTGCAGCTGTTCTGCTGTAGCCAGGCTTGTTCCACCAAATTTAACAATCTTTAACATAAAACGACCTCTTACTATAGGGATTCATAATATTTACCCTGAATATCCGCTATATTACTATAATATATCTAAAAATGTCGATAATCATCCATTCCTAATAGAACAAAATCCCATTAAATCAGTAACCTTTTCAACATCCACAGGCTTGTTTTAATTGTCACTCCGAAAAACGATACCCTAAACCACGTACGGTTGTTATATGATGGTTCTCCTTTTGTTCACCCAGTTTTTTTCGCAGCCATGCCACGTGGACATCCACGGTTCTGGTTGTTGCTACCGAATCATAACCCCAAACCTGATCGAGGAGCTCATTTCTGTGAACAACCCTGTTTCTGTTTTCTGCAAAAAATTTCAAGAGTAGATATTCTCTCGTATTCAAATGGATATTCTCTTTACCTGTGATAAGAGTTGCAGTCTCTGTGTTCAGGATAAACTTCCCAAAACTGATATTTCCATTGGAAATGCCACTCTCTGTATACCGGCCTCTTCGGAACACAGCATTGATCCGGGCTATTAGTTCATCTATATCAAAAGGTTTTGAGATATAGTCATCGGCTCCTATGTTTAACCCCATGACCTTGTCCATTACAAGGGATCTGGCTGTAAGCATTATTATTGGATTTTTTATACCTTTTTTTCTGACAGAACGACATATCTCAAAACCGTCCTTTCCGGGCAGCATTATATCCAGAAGCATGAGATCCCACTCTTCCATGAATGCTGTCGATTCTCCTGTTATCCCATCCCCGCAGATTGTTACTGCATATCCTGCTGCCTTGAGGTTGTCTTCTATACTCATCTGCAATCCAGGTTCATCCTCAATGAGGAGTACTTTTTTCATCATCATATCTCTTCCTTTGTGATTGGTATTTGAACAATAAATCTGCTGCCCCGGCGATCATTTATCTCTTCCGGATAACACGGAGTTTGAACCTCTACACTTCCGCCGAGTATCTCTATGGTTCTCTTGACCAGGTGAAGACCCAGCCCGTTCCCGGGGGTTTGGTTTTCCCTGCTGTATTTACATCTGAAAAATGGAGAGAAGATCCTCTTTTTTTCAAATATGGAAATTCCCGGTCCTCTGTCGGAAATCTTTAATTCAGCAAAATCTCCATTGATGGATAGCTCTACTGTAATTTCTCCCTGTGGTCTTTCTGGTTTATCAGATTGTAATCCATGCTTTAAAGCATTGGATAGGAGGTTTTCGACGATCAGACGAAAAGCCTCTTTATTAATATTTGCCTCTATTCCGGGTGTAATCTTTTTTGTCAGGATTCCATTTTTTTCGATTATTAATAGTTCCATAGCATCTGAAGTATCGGCGGCTATTTCTGAAAGATTTGTAGAGCCTGTAATCGGAAGGTTATTTTTATTCTCTATTAGACCCGAATATTTTAAAATTCCCTCTACATTATCCGATAACCTGTTTGCTTGTTTGGAAATTGTATTACTATAAAGTTGAATCCTTTCTTGATCTGTGACAATGCCTTTTTTCAGGGTGTCAGATGTTGATTTGATAACTGCGATGGGAGTTCTTAATTCGTGGCTCATAGATGAAATGAAGTTCCGCTCCTTAATTCTCATATCCCGGTTTCGACGATAAAGAATATATAAAATTATGAGTGTGGCAAGGAATAATCCCTCAAAACCTGTACTTACGATTAAATTGAATATTCGTGTTTTTTTTATTTGGGAGGAGAGATCCTCTTCCGGGTAAAAAACATTAAGATTGAAATCAAGATGATCATTATTTGTGGCCTCGTTGGGTATCTCATTTATAGTCATCCATAATCGTATAAAAAAGTTTAAAGATTGTTCCTCCTCATTTCTATGATCAAATTGATCGCTGAATGGAATGTAAAGGGATTTATTGATGGGAACAGAAAGTTCCGGGTTCTTCACCTCTGGCATTTCACCCTGGCTTATAATCGTTTCTGAACTATCTGTACTGGTTATGGAAAAGGGGTAGTCTTGAAGATATTTATTAATATAATACGGAAGAATTGTATTGTTTATATATTCCGTGTTGATTTCGATTGTCAGAATAGTTGGCAGGGGAGGTGGGGATGCTTCATTTTTATTTTCAGAAGCAGCCGGCATTACAGGGCTGATCAGAAATATTCCCTCTCGTCTAATCTCCTTCTCCAGTTCCTTTAATCCCTGTAAACTTCCATCGGTAAAGTTTTTCCACACTTTTTCAAAAAAAGCTGGTGAAGGGATTGGCATGAAATCCGCTTTATTTCTATCCCAGCGGTAATACTGAAACTCATCATTTGATGATGGGACCGTGAGGTAGGCGGTTTTAAAAAGTTCCTTAAATGTAGTGTTCGTTCGCCATGATTCAAGATCTCTTTCAAACCTGGTGTAATCTTTTTCTTCAACCTCTTTATCGGTAAGGTAAATTACCGAATATAGGATACTAGTATCGATTTTAGTTGAATTCAGAATTTGAAGCATAGAATTATTCAGACTCGATCTAAGCCTGACTTCGCTGCTTTTTGAAAAGCTATTAATCCATTTAAGCTGAAGAAAACCCAGACCAATGGCCAGTATTGCAATTATTATTATTATAAATATGAGTGGATCAATCTTTCTTTTATTCGTTACCATGAGCGGATTATAGGTTTTCGATTTCTCTTGTCATAGAGAGAGTTTTACAAATCACAGACTCTTTTACATAGATTTTACATGCTGTTTACATAAGCTTAAACATTGGTTTAACTGTAAGGGATATTCTCTTTTTTATATTCACTTTAAGGAGATATTCATGAAGAATGGAAGAAAGAAAACAGTTTTATTTTTATTGGTGGCTGCATTTATATGCAGTCAGGTTTTATTCGCATCGGGAGCTCCCGAAAAAGGAGTTGGAGAAGTTATCTCAAAGAATTTTAACAATGAAAATTTTGATTCCTTGACTATATCGGGAATCGAGAATTTTGAGATTGTCATGTCTGATAGTTATAGTGTAAAGGTGAAGGCTGATGAAAATATCATCGAGAATGTTGACGTTGTTCAGCAGGGGGCCTCTCTTTTCATTATCCTGCCTGATGCCTATAAATATAATCCAGCTACCCTGGCGGCTGTCGTGGAGGTACCCCGTCTCGAAAAGATTACTATCGAAGCAAAATCCCATGGAAAATTATCGGGTACTCCTCTTCCCGAGGATGTTAAGATTTCTGTAACTAGCGGAAGTACTCTGGATATGCAAAACTTTTTTGGAGACAGGGTTGATCTGGAAGTCTCTGTCGGCAGTACCCTTACAGGAGTGATAGAGGCCGATGATTTAAACTTGAGGATCTATTCTAGTTGTGTTGAGCTTGCCGGCCAGGCAGATTCAATCTTCTGTTTCAGTGATGCCGGGAGTGTTGTTATGAATGAACTTTTTATCGAGACTGCTGTACTCGATTTTCATAATGGATCTACCGGTACATGTATTTTAAAAGATTTTTCAGAAAATCGAAAAGCATCCACGACCATCGTAAAGCTCTATGATGAATCCACTCTTACCCTCTCTTCGGAGGGAGATGTGAGCGATTATGTGGATGATGACTCCACGCTTTCGTAAAATAATCCTTGCCGGTAATAGAGTGTTCTCTTTTACCGGCAGGTTTTTAATCTTTTATATTTAAAAAACCTTCCGGTTCAATCCCCCAGAATCCTTCCAGAAAATATGAATCAAAATCCTCTTCCGGAAAGAGCATCTTTCCCAGTTTTACGGCCACATCTTCCCGATAGAGAACCTGTACAAAGCCATCAAAGCTTTCTCTATTCTCTTCCTTAATCTTTTCATTTATGGGTTTGTTACTGGTGACACTCCAGGCTGCAACCGATCTCATATAGGCTTCGGAATAGAGAGAAAGGCATCTTGCCGCCGTGCTGTAATATACCCTCATTGTCTCATCATCCCCCTTTTCCGGAGCCCGGATTTCAAAGCGCCAGGGACTTTTATAGGGATCCAGGTGGGGCGTCAGGCTTCCAAAATCATGATGGTTCCAGTAGGGTTCTGCCAGGTGTATCGCCTCTTCAATCTTTTCTATTTCCTGTCCGAAGAAGGTTTCATAATCTGTATTGGCATTAAGAGCATAAAAGTCCATATAGAGGGCTCCGTGAACACCAGGAAGCTTCTTCAGGGCATCACCATGGAAGAGGGGCAGGCTGAATTCTGGTTTTGGTCGAAACATGAAGGTAAAATCAAAGAAATTATTTGTGTCCCTGCCTATCTCAAGTTGGTTGATAGAGATGGCCGCAAGTTTATCATTGGAATAACTCTTCATGTAGAGATCCAGTTTTCCGGATTTAAACATAAAAGCATAAAGAGGATTCAGTTTCAGCTGATAATCGTTAAACCGGAGGTTAATATCCCTCTCCGCACCATCTGAATCTTTAATGATTCGGGTCATATCATTCCGCATGGAGAGAAAGGTTCCGAAATCATCTTCACCTGGTAATATATAATAAATGCCAGCGGATACAAGTAATATGAGAAGGAGAAGGAGAAATAACTTCCAGATAATTTTTTTTGGCTTTTTCCTGCTGTTGGCGTGCATATTCATATAGAAATTATAAGTCCTCTAAATTTGACTTTTTCCTCTTTGGTTCTTTAGGGAATCGAGTTTCTGTGTGATAGAAACCGGGTGGTATATTTAAGGGTTTCGGTTGGGCAGGCATCCACACAGTGGCCGCAGCCTACACAACGGTTATTGGTTACAGGATTCCCCAGAGCAGCTCTTGTTTTGATATCAATAGACATGGGGCATACCGTGTTACACTTTCCACACGCGATACAGTTTGTCAGGTTTGTGTTGATTTTCTGGTCAGAGAGCTTCCCGATCATACCCAGTATCTTTCCTGCCGGGCAATAGTGACAATAACCCCGGCCTGTAAATACAACCCAGAAAAACATTGCCATGAGAAGCTCAAGGCTCATATATTTTACAAGCTCCAGATTGTCAAAAAGTGTATGTGTACCCTCTTTGAACTGAATACCTTTGCTTCTCAGAATCCAGAAGATGGTCAGAACGATTCCTGCGGAGAGTAAAATCCATCCGAGGATGGAAAAAAACTTAAGCAGTCCGGGACTTGCTTTTTTTCGCTTTCCTATGAGAGGAAAAATCGGAGAAAAAATTTCCGATGCAAATCCGTTAAAGAGACAGATCGATGAACAGAACCACCTTCTGCCGAAAAACAGAGTACCGGTAAAAGCTGTAAGATTTATCCCCAGAAAGAATATTAAACTCGCTGTTATCCCGCCGACTCCCCAAAGGTTGAAAACATGGTGGTAATATTCAGTCTCGGGAACCATCAGTTTCCACCCCGTGGATGTCCATGGAACGGGCATGGCCAGAAAATAGAGGTCTGGATTTCTCAATAATTTAGAGAGAAGAATGTGAATGATCAGGGCGGAGATGATGAATCCTATAAGATTCCTTTTCCTCATACCGATCCTGCCCCTTCTTTTTTCAATCCGGAGGGTCAGGAGTGAGGCTGTAATGATCATGAGCGTTTTAAACTCATTTTCATAGATCTGCCAGATCTTCATTATTATGGCCCTGGTATTTTCACTTGCCGACGGGGCATACCCGAAGTTCAGACTAGCAATAATAATACAGAGAATGATGTAGGTTGCCAGAATTACTTTGAGCGAAAGCTCTTCCCATGATGTTTGCTTCTTCATTTATACCTGTTTATTATACCTGCCGAAAAGTCTGGCAAGGCCCCTGTGGAATTTATGTATTGACTGAACGGGTTCAGCATACATCAAAATACAGCTTTTTGAAATAACGCCAATCCCCCGTTCTCTGCAAAAATTCATGGCAATCGTTGACTCCGAACCGGGCTGCATCCATATCCGTCCAATTCCGGTATATTCAGCATCCCTCACAAGTTCCTCTGTGATATCAGGTTTTACCACACAGAGGATCCCCTCCACATCCGCCGGGAGTTCGGATACCTGCTTATAACATTTTTCCCCGTCGATAATATCGCAATTCGGATTCATGGGAAGGATGTTGTACCCTTTCTTTTTCAACTCTCTGTATACAACACTGCCGAATTTATTTTTGTTCCGTGAAACTCCGGCCACGGCAATGATTTTTGATAGAAAGAAGGCGTCGATTTCATGTCTCTGGTTCATTTTGTCTCCTCCATAATTGAAGCTGATGAACTGGTATCCGGATACTCTGCCTTTACATTGGTAAACCATATGGTGGCACCGATTGCCAGGATGAGTACAAGGGTTAGAGGAATAAAGGCGGGGCTGTGCCGGTTAAGCCGTTCTGATTTCGTTCCAGATTGATCTTTTATAAAGGTGGATCTTATAAAACAGGAAATCCCGGCGATGAAGAAACAGTAAAATGTTGCCGCCGGGGTGAAAGTGCAAAAAGATTTGTACCCGAGAACAGACGGGTAGGTTGCCCCTGCAGAAGGGATTAGAGTGATCAAACCCGCCAGGCTGGCAATTACAGTTAATGTGAGCAGAAATTTATATGATAACCGATGCATAGTTCCTCCTTAAGAACTCTAAAATTATATTCCTATGATTAGAATTTTATATTTAGAAATTGATGATATCAAGGTAACTGATAAAAAAAGGATCTGTATAGAGTTTTTCCATGACCCTCCGTCTCTCTTCATTCTCTTCCAGACCCCTGGGAATGAATGAAATTTCCCCAATACAGCTATCCTCCCACCTGCTTCCTGAATATGTATCTGCGATGATGAATCTATAGAGCCCCGGTTCCAGGTTGAGTCCGAAAAAACCTTGAGGATCTCTTCTATCCTCGAGTGTTAATGTTGCTGCCGTCTCTGAATCATCATCCCGGATCTCCAGGGTTTTTACCCTGCCGTTCATCGTGAAATAATCTTTAATGCCGGCTGAATCATCGCGGATTTTTCTTTCGAATAAAGGTTCATCAAAAACCCAGTCATCAGCTGTGAATCTCTTAAATCCATTTCGAATAATGACTCCTGAGATTGGTCGGATAAGACGCAATTGAATATACTCTCCTTCACCGCTTCCCGGGATATTTTCACACCAGGAGGTTTCAGGCAAACCATCAAATGCCGACAATGGACCGAACCCCGCACCTCTGACGACACCTTCCCTTGTAAAAACATCCACCCTGTCGGGCAGACTTGAGGAGGCTGTTATATCAGTATAAAAATTCTGGGCATTTTCTTCAGGTCGCTGCCGCACGGGCGTCCTTTCCACCCAACTCTCCTTGATCTCCTCAAAGGTCTCCAGGAAAGTATATTGTTCCATCATATCCAAAGGGATCGACCTTAAATTAAAAATCTGGTTCCGAGGGGGGGAAAAGTTTTCTGCGTAATAGATATTCAAACCTGATTTTTCAAGGCCGGGAAGGGGCGGGGAGAGGGAAGAGACGAGCTCCATTCCCGGAATAGTTCCCGACCACTCTTTTGGTGCTATAAAGAAGAATTCTCCCATCGGTCCCTTCCAGGTTCCTCCTGTTCCAATTACATAACTCCATCGATATGAGTTTATGCCTGGTCCCTCCTCGCCAAAGAGTAAATCTTGTGAATACTCAACCTCTACTGTCGTCGTAGACCAGGATTCGAAAAGAAGTTCATGTTGAAAGTGAAAAGTAAGGCTGGCACCGCCAGCGTCCGCTTTTCGTTCGACCAGTATGTTCTCTATTTTTATCTCTTTTCCGTCCTGCCTTATATGAAATTCAATACCGGCCCTGACCGCTTCTTCGGGATCGATAAAATCTCTGCTGTTATTAAAGTCTGAAAAAACAATTACTTCTGGATAGGCATACATGGTTACATCATTATCAATCTCGGGATGCTCCCTTGTCTCAAAAAACTCTATCCCCGGGATCCCTGAATCTCCATATTTCCCTTTTGAAATCTCAAGAAAATCATCTACCTTATACGCATTGATACTATGAACCACCGGGAATCCGCAGGTTATTACTTTCCTACGGTTAGATGTATTTTTAAATTGGAAAACTGCCCTCGTCGTAATTCCATTGAATATTAAGAGTTCTTTTTCAAGGATGATGTCCTCCTCATCCTCTTCGGAATATATGGCCCCTCCAGAAATTGTAAATGATTTACTCCAGCTTCCATCATCGGCCATCAGGTGAAAATTGAATCCTGTCAGGATGAGTACGATAACAATTATTAAGGATTTGCGAGCTGCACTGAATATTCTCATAAACGGCACCCCCTATTTATAAATTATGGGACCATTTTACTCTATTTACAACAAGAAATTTATAGTGCCCCAAAGCCTGTTGATCTGGAGCAAGAGCACAAATTCCCCGGTATTCCTTATTAAGAAACAAATTAGTAAGGAGTCTCGTATGGAAATCCCCTGTTGTCCTAACTCAAAATGCACACATTTTCACAATCCTGATAAGAATTCCTGGTATGTTAAGTATGGAACCTCGTACTAGCAATTTAATATGCGAAAGGTTAATAAGATACAAAAGAAAGTATCTTTATGGTGCTTCCTGTAGTTTTCCCCGGTGTGAGCATCTGGTAAACAACTCTTTCGCCATTATAACTGAAGAAATCTTGGTTTTCATACTGATGAGGACACACTTCCCCTGAAGCTAATGACGAAATTTTTCTATATTAGATCAGCTGGCTCTGTAATAGTGGTTATGGAGTCCGTAAAGAATTAGCTCCTTCTTAATCGTACCGCAAATATCAGGGGGCTTACCTTCTGGAATTGCTCCGAGACCTTGATGTAGGCGGAATTTATTATAATACTCCATGTAAGATTTCAGAATATTCCTTAGTTGTTTCTCTGAGAAAATAATAAACCAGTCGAGACATTCCTGCCGGATAGATCTTATAAACCGTTCCGCATAAGCATTAAGATTGGGTGAGTAAGGAGTCGTGGCTACTCCATTGAATTCATATTCCTTATATGGAAAATATTTCAACTCTCCGGAGTTATCATGGATTACATAGGAATCTGGATATAATTCCTCAAAATAGCTGAATTGATTTCTTAGAAAGCGGATATTCGGATTCTGGGTAACATTATAATGGACAATTTTCCTGCTCTTGAGCTCAATAATAAAGAAAACATAAAACCTCTTGAATCCAAAGGTATCAACAGTAAAGAAATCACAGGCGAATAATGATTGCCAATGAGCTTTCAGAAATTTACTCCATGAGTAATTGGGTTTTATCTCGCCTTGATTTCCGGTAATCTTGTATAACTTTCCTGATTGTCTCCCTGGATATATCGATGGAAATTTTTTCTAACTCATCTTGAATGCGTTTACAACTCCAAAGGTAATTGTCAATTTTCATATCTCTGATCAACAGCTTCATTGTCTTAGTAATCGGAGGTCTGCCTCTCTTTCTGGTTTTCTTCGTATTATAAGTCCAGTAATTCTTGATTACTTTATTTCATCTGTAGAGAATAGTCTCAGGAGTTACCAGAGTAAATGTCCTTGCTTTTGGATTGCTTATAAACATTGACCGAATAAACCACTTTTCTTGGATAGAATAAGGCAGTTTAATATTTTTCTCGCTAAAATATCTTTTGTATCTTTGATTTTCCTGCCAGATGAGGGCGATTTTTGGTATAACTGATTTTCTATTGATGATATAGAAGAGTGTGAACTCAAGAAGATGAAATAAGGACTTTAAAACAGCATATTGTTATAATCGGTACAAAATCTGTGTTAAAAATGGCTAAATATTTTTTGGCGGTAATTTATTGTCACTACGGGTCAATTCATTATGTCTATTTAAGAAATTGGGATATGCAGTTTGTGACAGGTTAAGAACCAGGGGTGCTCGAAAAAATCTCTAAACACCTCTGATTTAAAGGTAGTGTACAATTGTTTCTGTAAATTGGTCTTTGACAGGTATTGAAAAAGTGGGTCAAATCATACTCCTATGGAAGTTGAGAAAAACAAACCTAAAGGAGAAAAGAAATGACCCACCAAAATAATTCTAAACTATTAAGTGAGATTCTGGAAGTGATATCAGCGCAAAATCCAGAAGGGATTAATCGAGCCCTGACGATAATTATGAATGAGGCCATGAAGGTAGAAAGATCTGAGGCTCTAAATGCTGAACCGTATGAACGTACAGAGGAGCGTCAGGGATATGCCAATGGCTTTAAGGATAAGAATCTTAAAGCCAGGACTGGATTGCTGGAGTTAAAGATTCCTCAAACCAGAGGATTTAAATTTTATCCAGATAGCCTGGAAAAAGGGATTCGATCAGAGAGGGCATTAAAACTGGCATTAGCTGAAATGTATGTGCAAGGAGTATCACAGCGTAGGGTTTCAAGGATAGTAGAGGAAATGTGTGGATATTCAGTTTCTACTTCGATGGTGTCAAATGCCTCAAAGCTTCTTGATGAAGAAATTGAGAAATGGCGTTCGCGGCCACTTGGAGCTTATTCAAAATTGATAGCCGATGCGACCTACGAAGATGTGAGAATTGACCGTTCTGTTGTTTCAGGGGCTGTTTTAGTAGTATTTGGCATCGATAATGATGGCCAACGGTCAATATTGGGAGTTTCAGCCTCGATTAGCGAAGCAGAAGTACATTGGAAGACCTTTTTTCAGAGTCTTACAGCAAGAGGCTTGCACGGTGTGGAATATATTGTGAGTGATGCTCATGAAGGGTTAAAGGCTGCCAGAAAAGCAGTTTTTCCGGGAGTGATCTGGCAACGGTGTCAGTTCCATCTACAGCAAAATGCTCAGAAATATGCTACAAAGAAGGAAAATAGAAAAGGAATTGCATCAGAGATAAGAAGTGTATTTAATACAGAGAATCTAAATGAGGCAGAGAGCAAGCTTAGAAATCTTGTGCATAAATACGAGAAGAGTAACCCTGCCTATTCCCAGTGGCTGGAGAAAAATATTCCGGAAGGTCTTTCAGTATTTCGAATGCCAGAGATCCAAAGGAAGAAACTGAGAACAAGTAATATGGCTGAAAGACAAATGAAGGAGATAAAAAGGCGTACAAAAGTGGCAATGATATTTCCCAATGAGAAATCTTTACTCCGTCTGGTTTCTGCAATTCTTATGGAACAGGATGAAGTCTGGCGGAACGGGAAAAGATATCTTCCAGCAGAGGATGATTGATTTTTTTCAACCGAATTTACAGAAAAAGAGTTGCTTTATCGATTTAAATGGAAGAATTAGGTTTTTTATCCTTTCCCGTTATTACTTGATTTTGCCCAGAGGTTTATCCCGCTCTCACTGGCATAGTTATCAATCTCTGCCAGTTCTTCTTCGGTAAAATCAGGGTTTTCAAATGCCTTGTAATTTTCAACAATCTGCTCACTGCTGGAGGCCCCGATCAGCACAGATGTGATTTCCGGCTGTCGTGCCACCCAGGCTAAAGCCATCTGCGCAAGTGACTGCCCCCTCTTTTGAGCAAGTTTATTCAAGCCGTTCAATCGTTCAATATTCTCTTTTGTAAGAAAGGATTTACTGAAACTGCCTTCCCGGCTCGCTCTGGACCCCTCAGGAATCCCCTTCAGGTACTTATCGGTAAGCATCCCCTGTGCCAGAGGAGAGAAGGCGATAGCTCCCATGCCTGCTTCATTCAATGCTTCAAGAAGATCCTCCTCCACCCATCGGTTCAGCATGGAGTAGGATGGCTGATGAATGAGCAAAGGGACCCCCATCTCTTTCAGGATCCTGTAGGCTTCTCTTGTTTTTTCCGCCGAGTAGGAGGAAATGCCGGCATACAAAGCCTTACCTGATTTCACAGCCGTCGCAAGAGCACCCATGGTCTCTTCCAGGGGAGTTTCGGGATCAAATCTGTGAGAGTAGAAGATATCCACATAATCGAGACCCATTCGTTTCAGGCTCTGATCAAGACTGGCAAGGATATATTTCCGGGACCCCCACTCTCCGTAAGGACCTGGCCACATATCGTATCCAGCCTTTGATGATATGATCATTTCATCCCTGTAGGGCCGAAAATCATCCTTCATAACCTTTCCAAAATTCTCTTCAGCCGAGCCAAAAGGAGGACCATAGTTATTCGCCAGATCAAAATGGGTGATCCCCAGATCGAAGGCTGTGAAGAGTTTATCCTTGATTGTCTCCATCTTCGTATCAAAACCGAAGTTCTGCCATAATCCCAGAGAAATTACGGGGAGTTTTAAACCGCTGTTTCCACACCTGTTGTAGATCATCTTTTCATATCTTGAATTATTCGGGCTGTACATTCCATTCTCCTTTTGTACTTACCTTTTAAGTATTATCATTCCTGAGATAATTGACAAGTAAATATTAATAGTTCATGGTGCTACAATGATTATAGATATTCTTATTCGTTTTTTCCCCATATTTGCTCTCCTTTTAATAGGGTTCGCTCTTCGCAAGACAGGAATCCTTAAAGAGGAAGTTATTGGTGGTCTTAAAAAGATTACCGTTACCGTAGGTCTCCCATCAGTTTTATTTATGTCATTTTTAACTATGGAAATCCAAACCAGCTATCTCCTCCTTTTCGGGGCCACTTTTCTGGTTTGTTTTCTCCTCTATGGAACAGGGGTCCTGTTAAGCAAACTCGGAATTTGTCGTTACCCCCTTTCCCCCTTCTTTTTTACCGGATTTGAGTTTGGTATGGTGGGCGTTGCGCTTTTTACCAGTCTCTTCGGGCATGAAAATCTTCACTATATTCTGCTAATCGGGCTTTCTCATGAGTTATTCATCTGGTTTTTTTATGTTCCCTTATTGGAATCCAAAAACAAGGGTCAGGTTCACCTTGGAGCCATTATCAAATCCTTTTTCAAATCCCCCCTGATAATTGCTATCCTGTCGGCCTTGATCCTGAATATATCCGGAATATATGCTCGTATAGACACCAACCCCCTCTCTCAGGCTGTTTTGGCCTCTACCCAGATCCTCTCGGGTATTGTTACTCCCCTGATCCTCCTTACCATCGGGGCCATGTTGAGTTTTAAACATATAAGCTGGAAGTCTGCTGTTCATCTGATCGGCTTGCGGTTGCTAGTTGTTGCCATCTTCGGAACTCTCCTGGCCCTCTTTACCGCGAGATTTGTTATGGAGATCAACCAGATCATGCTCTATGCTTTTATTATCTTCTTCCTTCTTCCTCCTCCCTTTATTATTCCTGTGTTCCTGGGAGAGAAGTATAAAAAGGAGAATGTCTTCTATAACAACCTACTGGTCCTTTATACGCCCATTACTCTCGTTCTCCTCATGATTATTATGTTTTTTATAGGAGCCTGATAGAAACGCCGGCCTATTTATTCATTTAGGGTTTGCTTTCTTTCAGGAGTTTTTATATTCTTTGTTAATGGGAACAAAAAAGCTATGTAAATGGGAGAAAGCGGATCGGGAAAAGAAACTTGAAAAGCTGAAATCCCTTGTGAATAATCCACAGTATGTCTGTGTGAAATGCGGCCGGGCGGCGAATGAGAAAGAGATCGTCTGCAAGCCTGAAAAAATATAGGTCCTGTTACCGCGAATAGGCCTGAATACGATCTATCAATCCCTCATTATAAGCACGATTGACTATATCCCAATCATTTTTTCTGGCAAAATAGAGGGTGCAGTAATTCCTTTGAATAAGGGTTCCATTCATTATATAGTGTTTAAGCTGCTCAATTCCTTCCGGATTTTTCACCAGACTCAAATAGTAGTCTACTGCCCTGGTTGTGGGCAGATCGACGCCCCCATTCAGAATTGAAAGGACTTGATCTATATCTCTTTGTGTTCCTGAAAGGCAGTGTTTTTTTATCTTATTGAAAGCGCTTGTATAGTTCATTCAGGAAACCTGATTTTCTTGCTTTCATCCATAAAATCGATCTTCGCAACGATATTCATCAGTACCCGTTTATCCTTGTCCGATACGTTTCTACTCATGAGGGAGAGTCTTTTATTATATTCGGGGACTATCCTGTCCAGGAGTTTTATCCCTTTTTCGGTTAATGCCATCTCTCTGGTTCTTCCATCCCTCTTTCCCGTATTGATAACCACAAGTCCATCCGATTCCATTCTACCTATCATTTTAGTTATGGTCGGTTTACTTTTGCCAAGGCTTCTTGCAATATCTGCCGGTAAGGCCATGTGGTCTTTTGTTTCTTTTAAGGACAGGAGGACAGAAAATCTCCCATGACTGATCCCGAAATCTTTCAGGAAGTTTTCAATATCATTGAGCAGCCACATCCCCCCCTGAAGGAGGCTTAAGAGTGAGTAGAATGTCAGATTATCCATATGGTTTTCCTTATACTTGGTTAGCATGCTAACTAAATGGGCTTGGCATGTCAAGGGGAGTGCAGGGCAAAAAAAAAGGATGATGCCGGAGCATCACCCTTTTCTAACTGAAACAGGAATCTGTCTACTCAAGCATAGCCTTCTGTAAAGCATCTTCTACGGCTGCCATGATAGCCTTGCTGGTTGCTGTCGCACCAGAGACGGAATCCACGTCGGTCTGCTGTTCTTCCACGATTACACCGGGAACTAAATTGATAGGTCTTACATAGAATTGACGACCGATCTCATTGTGCTCCACCACCTCCACTTCTAACAGCTCACCATCCTTAATCAGGATTTCTACAATAAGACCCGGGCGGAATCCGGTGGCTGTACCCCTGTAGGTTCCGTCTGCAAGTGACAGTGAATCGATTTCAATCCCGGCAACGGCAGAATAATTGCTGCCTCGGCGTGAACGGGAAAATAGAGGGAGCTGAATAATCATCATCAGGATTATTGCCGCAATTATCACTTTCATTGTTTTAGATACTCTGTTCATCTTTATCTCCTTGTTTCCTAAATACCCAACCATATGAGAGGGTTCCCTCTACAGGGCAGGCATCTATACATTTAAAACAGTTAATACACTGTCCATTCCTTACATGTCCCTTTACAGAAACCTTGATCTGGGAAGGACATTTTCGATCACATGCACCACATGATACACATTTATCTTTATCTCGCCTGATACTGAAAATCCGGGCCATACTCAAGCCTCCGTATCTTGCCCCTTCTGTGCAAAAGTATCTGCAGAAAGGGCGGTCGATCAGCATGGATGACAAAATGAAGCCCCCTAGGAGGATCCAGCCTCCGATTGTGACATAACCGGTGTTTCCCACGATAAGCCCCATGAAATTGTTATAGGGATCACTGAGAAAATACACAAAGGCCAATCCTGTCATAGAGAGACCGAAAAGGATATATCTTGAAAACCTCAGCCATCGTTCTACCTTCGTCGGTACCCGGAGATAGGGCAGGTTTAAAACTCTCCCTAAATTTCCGAGCCACTCCTGCGTAAAGCCGAATGGGCAGAGCCAACCGCAGTAAAAAGCTCCTGATAGAAATGCAATTCCCAGTAGAATTATCACCATCAGCGGACTTTTCCATAGGAGGCCGGTTATTAGTAAAGCTGTATAAACAATCGGAAGTATCGCCCTTGTTACCTGATACCATTTGATTGATTTTTTCATCTACTCTCCTTTCCAATTCAGATATATGATGAATATAACTGATTTTATCATCTTTGTTGTTAATATATTGTAAATTGAATGTAAAGAGTGTTAAATATGGTTAATCTGATATGTTTTAGAGTTTACTATATGAATATTGAATATACTCCATTATATTCTAGGTTGGGAATAGAGAAGATACAGATGGATTATATAAAAAATTAAAAAACATTTCCATGCTTCATTGCTATTTGGGTTTTCATCCATTATAACTTCTATTAATAGACACAACTCCCGGAGGAAAACATGAATTTGAAGGCCATCTATTTAATACTGATACTGATTTCCGCTTTTTCATTTCTATCAGCACAGGAATCAAATGATTATGTGGATGTTAAAAATGCTAATATGCAGGTCGCTAAGTTGGAGCAGGAGAATAGCACTAACTCTGCTGCTATCGCTGCCAATAATGAGAGGAAAGCATTCCTCGAGGATAGAATCAAAAGCACAGAGTCCCGTTTGTCTGTGATTGAGGAAAATCTGGGGTACACTCAGCAGACGAACCTGGAATTGAACGCCCTCAAAAAGGAAACTAAAGACAGGGAAACCCTGGCGAAGCTTGAGGCGAGTTGGGATGAATTGAGAGGGGTTATCTGGGTTCTTACAACAGAGAAAAGCCGCTTAACAGAACAGCTTGAGAACGACAGAGATGAAGTTGATTTTCTCGCAAGAGATACAAACCGTCGGCAGTCAATTAATGAACGTAACAGTAGTGACATCGCCACACTCAAACAGTCTGTCTCTTCAACCGAGTCCAAAATTAATGAAATATCGTCTCAGCTCGATACGATTATCAGCAAGATTGAAGGCTTCAGGGAAGAGGTTACAACAGAAAGCACTCTTTAATCCTGTTAGAAGAGGATTAAATCGAAAAGACGGATTATTCCCCGGGGTATCCGTCTTTTTTTTGTAAAACTCCATCCGATTAGACTTACAGAAATAAAAAAGCCAGGATACCCTGTGGGCACACCTGGCTTTTTTACCCTGGTTACGATTCGGGCGGAGCATCGCTTCGCGCTGTCCGCTGGAGTTTTACCGGGTGTTTTAGAGTTAATCTGGTTTTTATTTGTTTTGTGTTTTGTTTGCCATGAGAACTTATCTGTAAAACTCCATCCGATTAGACTTACAGAAATAAAAAAGCCAGGATACCCTGTGGGCACACCTGGCTTTTTTACCCCCGACGCGATTCGAACGCATGACCTACTGCTTAGGAGGCAGTCGCTCTATCCTGCTGAGCTACGGGAGCAGTTTCTCAAATAATGTAATTGAAAAGTTGGCCTCTGTCAATCCGGGAGCCTGATTGATGATTATCGGATCCTCGTCGGGGAGTAAAGGTATATAGAGGGGATGAAGAACAGGGTGAGTGGGATATTTAACTTTCAGATAATTCCGGCTTATGTTATTCTCAGGAAATGGGGATTGAAGAAGAATTAAAAGAGAGGGAGAAGGAGTTAGATTGTTTGTATCGTTTGACTCCCTTGTTTACAAGTTATGAAGGCAACGAGGTTCCTCTTTTAAGTATTATTGAAAAAGAACTTAAGAATGCCATGACTTATCCAGAGGCCACCGATATTTCCTTCTTGCTTGAATCGGAAAAAGGATCGGATCCCCTGATCCAAAAAAAATCGGATCAACACTATTTCTCTTCCGGTTTTATTCTAGAGGGGGGGGATCTCCTCATCCTTCATCTGGATTTTAAGAATGGGGAGATAGAACTTGTTCCACGGGAGCGGGTACTCCTTGAGTCTGTTCTCAGGCTGTCTGCTGTGACAATAAACAGACTTCGTACCGAGAAGATCTTGTCGGGAAAGAATATTGCTCTTACCGAACTGTTGAATCATCTTGAGGTTGAGAGGGATAAACAGTCGCGGTCCCTTTCAACTAAGGTCAATTCATTAATCCTTCCCATATTGAGTCAGATGGAGCAGGGTTTGGGTGATGAGGGGGTGGTAAAGATGAAGTTGATTCGAAATGTCCTCAAAGAAATTTCTGCTCAAACCGGCAATAATTTTCAGGGGCTATTGCCCATTTTAACCTCCCGGGAACTTGAGATTTGCGGTCTTATTAGTACCGGTAGTTCAACAAAGGAGATTGCTACCCTCCTGGGAATATGTGGAGAGACCGTAGAACGGCATAGATGTACGATTAGAAAGAAATTAGGGATTACAAAAACAGGAACCAGGTTAAGTAGTTTTTTAAAAAACATGTAAAAACCCTGTAGGTATAATACAGGTTTTCTTCTCGTTGTTTGCTCACGACTATCGATTTATACTTGGCATAGATTTTAAGAAGAGCTGATACTTTGGGTATGCAGATTGATGATACTGCATGGGTGCCTGTACCGTTCCAAAGACCTGTTCTGAACCTCGCCATCACCCCTCCCTTAAAAGAGGGGTGATGGACTTTATTATAATAAAAATAAGTACGATACGAAAAACGTAAAAATAAGCAATAAAACTGCGTATAAAATAATAAAAACTTGACATAATTGATGGTAAAGCCTATTAATGTAGTTGTCTCGGGGGCTTGCAGGTCCACCGGGTACTAAAATTACATTGATATTGCGAGGAAAAAGATGGGTGAAAAAAATTACAATGCTTTTGCAATGGCACAGGAACAGTTCGACAAGATCGCCGAAAAACTTGATCTTGAAACTTCGGTAAGGGAGCTGCTCCGAGAACCGCTCCGGGAATACCATGTATCGATTCCTGTGGAGATGGATGATGGAAGTGTAAAGGTTTTTAAAGGGTTCCGGGTACAGCATAACGATGCGAGAGGACCTTCTAAAGGGGGAATCAGGTTTCATCCCCTGGAGACGATAAATACAGTAAAGGCTTTATCCATGTGGATGACCTGGAAATGCAGTGTTGTGGATATTCCTTTAGGTGGCAGTAAGGGGGGAGTGATTTGCGATCCTCATAACTTAAGTCCCAGAGAGCAGGAGCGGATCTGCCGGGGATGGGTTCGCCAGCTAGCAAAGGATATTGGACCTCTGGTTGATGTCCCCGCACCGGACGTGATGACGACGAATCAGCATATGCTCTGGATGCTGGATGAATATGAGACAATTCACGGGGCTAAATATCCCGGTTTTATAACGGGAAAACCCGTCGGGATGGGTGGATCTCTCGGCAGGACCGAAGCAACGGGATATGGTGTCGTCTTCACTTTAAGGGAGGCTCTGAAGGGGTTAGGCTTACGGCCAGAGGATACCAGCGCATCTATTCAGGGTTTTGGAAATGTGGCCCAGTATGCTATCAGGCTTTATAACCAGCTTGGTGGGACGGTGAAGCTGGTTTCCTGCTGGGATCAGCAGGATCAAACCGCATATGCTTATAAAAAAGAGGATGGAATTGACCTCGATGAACTTCTGTCCATCAGTGATCGTTTCGGGGGGATTGACCGTGTAAAAGCCGAAGGGAAGGGGTATGAGGTGCTTTCCGGTGATTCCTGGCTTTCCGAGGATGTGGATATTCTAATCCCGGCAGCCCTGGAGAATCAGATCCGGGCTGATAATGTTGATAAGATTAGTGCACGTGTAAAACTTATTGCAGAGGCTGCAAACGGGCCGACAACTCCTGCAGCCGATACTGTTATTTCTGAACGGGGTATTTTCATCATTCCCGACTTTCTGGCAAATGCCGGAGGTGTGACCTGCAGTTATTTTGAACAGGTTCAATGTAATATGAATTACTTCTGGGAAAAAGATGAAGTCCTTGGTAAGTTGGATTTGAAAATGACTTCGGCTTTCAGGGCTGTTTATGAGTTAGCAGTGAAGAAAAAACTGTATATGCGTGATGCCGCTTATGTGATTGCCATTGATCGGGTTGCCGAGGCCTGTCGGGCCAGAGGCTGGGTATAAAATTATGAGCCGGGAAAACAATGATATATTAAAAATGCTCAATGAAAGGGCCAAGGAGTTAAATTGTCTTTACAAAATTGATGAAATAATTAAAGACAACTTCCTTAAAGTTGAGGATAAACTTCAAGCTATCATCAAAAGAATGCCCCAAGGTTGGCAGTATCCTTCCCGGTACTCGATTAGAATTGAATATATGGGAAATATCTACCTGTCTGAAGAGTTTCAGGAATCACCATGGGTACAGTTTTCCCCAATTTCTGTTGATGAAGACATCCTGGGAAAGATTGAAGTCTTCTGTGAAAATACCGATGAAATCGGTAGTAATAATCCTTTTTTAGTCGAAGAGCAGAATCTTCTCGACTCTATTGCTGAGAAGATTAGTCTGTATTTATCAAAAGAGAAGCTAAAAGTTACTATTGAAAGTTTGAGCCAGGTTAAGGCTCTTCTTGCCGGTCAGTCTGATAAAAAATGGGAAGTTATTTTAGAGCTTTTAAAACAGATAGACCTTCCACTGTACAAAAAAGTTTCCAGAAAGATGCTCAATCATCTTTGCTGGATTGGAGTGGCAGAGGCACGTAATATTCTACAGTGTATTGGTATGAAGAAATCATGTTCTCTTCTCCACACTTCCACGGAAATGAACACACCAATGGAGAAGAGATCCATTGATTCAATCGGACAGCTGGGAACATTGGTCTTCCCGATTGCCGCCAAGGTTTTGAATAATGATGAATTAGTCTTTCTCATTAGCAAGTGGGTAGCGGATGAGAAGGTTCATTTTTTAACCCGGACCCTCGAGATGTCTGAATCCTCCCTGGGAGATATTTCCGATGCTGTATACAAATATTATCATATGGAGGATAAGGGCGATATTTCTCCGGCATCCACAATGAATCTAAGGGCTCTGCTTATACGCAGGGTTTTTACCGAGCAGACCGATTTCATTGCCCTGGCCCGGGATTATGTGGATATAGAGGATTTTTACCCTGTGCTCCAGCAGACCATTTACAGTCATAATTGTCATGGAAAGCTTGGGGGGAAAAGTACAGGCCTTTTTGTAGCTGCTCAAATCGTTCGCCGCTTTCTGAAATCATCGGATGCAGAATTTCCGGTAAAGACTCCAAAAACCTGGCATGTCGCATCGGGAGTGATGGTCCATTTTATCTTTCTTAATAATCTTGAAGAGATTATGGAGCAGAGGTATAAGCCTATTGAAGAAATCCGGGAGGAGTATCCCAATATTATTCAGATTTTTAAAAACTCCAATTTTCCTCCGGGAGTGATTAAAAGTCTTAATATAGCTCTGGATGAATTCGAGGACTCTCCTATAATTGTCCGGAGTTCCAGTCTTCTCGAAGATAGGCTCGGGGCTGTATTTTCGGGGAAGTATAAAAGCCTTTTTCTGGCCAATCAGGGTTCGAAGAAGGAGAGGCTGACAGCCCTTATGGATGCCATAGCCGAGGTGTATGCCTCTATATTCGGTCCGGATCCAATCGAATATAGAAGAGATAAAGGTCTTCTTGATTTTAAGGAGGAGATGGCTATCATGATTCAGGAGGTTGTCGGCACCAGAATCGGGCCTTACTTTATGCCGGCCTTTGCCGGGGTTGCCTTCAGTCATAATGAATTCAGGTGGTCCCCCAGAATAGAACGGGAAGATAGTCTTGTAAGAATGGTTCCCGGGCTTGGTACCAGGGCTGTAGATCGCTTAAGTGATGACTACCCAAGGCTCCTTTCTCCGGGGAAACCGGACCTGAATGTGAATGTCTCCTCGGCAGAGGTCCGGAAATATTCGCCAAGGGAGGTCGATCTGATCAATCTGGAGACAAACTCTTTTGAATCCCTACCTCTGACAGAGATTCTTGCTCAATATGGTGATGATTACCCGGAAGTGGAGAAGATTGTTTCTGCTTTTCATGATGATAACCTTTTTCAGAGATCCAGGATGAAGTTAGATTTCGAAAAGGATGAACTTATCACAACCTTTGATGGTCTGATAAAGAGAACGACCTTCACCAGCCGCATTAAAGAGCTTCTAGACGTTCTTAAAGAACATATG
This sequence comes from Spirochaetales bacterium, assembly GCA_016342585.1. Taxonomy (GTDB): domain Bacteria; phylum Spirochaetota; class Spirochaetia; order UBA9216; family UBA9216; genus JAEINK01. The sequence goes on along the minus strand of JAEINK010000005.1, from coordinate 101,965 downwards.
AATACACCTGTGGATATTGAGTTCGCCTCTACCGGAAAGGACCTCTATCTGCTCCAGTGCAGACCACAGTTCGATCCATCTCTGCTGAAACCTGCCCTGATACCCCAGGATGTTCCTGAAGATGATATTCTCTTTACAGCGGAGAAGCATATATCCAACGGTTCGGTGCCGGACCTTACGCATATTGTCTATGTCGACCCTTTAAAATATGGTGATTTGGAAAACCTGGATGATTTGAAAATGGTGGGGAAGGTGATTGGAAATCTTAATCAGATCCTGCCTCACAGGCAATTTTTGCTTATAGGTCCCGGGCGGTGGGGCAGCAGGGGGGACATTAAGCTTGGGGTCAGTGTCACTTATTCTGATATCAGCAATACAGCCCTTCTCGTCGAGGTTGCCAGAAAAAAAGGGAGTTATGTTCCCGATCTCTCTTTTGGTACCCATTTTTTTCAGGATCTGGTCGAAGCATCGATCCATTACCTTCCTTTGTACCCGGATGAGGCAAATACTATTTTTAATACCTGGTTTTTCCAGAGATCAAAAAATATTTTAAGTACCTTGCTTCCCCAATATTCGCATCTTGAGGATGTTGTCTCCGTTATTGATGTTCCGGCGGAAGCCGCGGGAAAGGTTCTAAAGGTGGTTATGAATGGAGAGCTTGAGAAGGCCATGGCTTACCTTACCTCGGATTCCGGGACAGATACCCGCTCTCAGGAACTCATCTCAAGGGATGATGAGGGAGAGAAGACCTACTGGCCGTGGCGGCAGAGGATGGCTGAGCATATTGCCTCAAAGATGGATTTTACAGAATTAGGCACCAAAGCTGTCTATATCTTCGGCAGCACCAAAAATGGTACGGCGGGCATGGGGAGTGATATTGATCTTCTCATCCATTTTACAGGTACCGATGAACAGCGTAAATCACTTCTTCTCTGGCTCGATGGCTGGAGCCGCTGTCTTGCCGAAATTAACTATTTAAGAACGGGGTACAAATGTGACGGTCTTTTGGATATTCATCTTGTTACCGATGAGGATATAAGGAAGAAAACAAGTTTCGCCATTAAAATTGGAGCAATATCCGACGCGGCGGAATTGATCCGGGCTGAATCCTGATATAATAGAGGAGCGTGTGAGAAAGGTTTTTTTTGTTTCGGATCTTCACGGTAAAAGAGGAAAGTATGAAAAACTCTTTCATCAGCTGAAGGAGGATATACCGGAGATCCTCTTTATCGGAGGTGATATTCTTCCCCCTTCCATGCTCTCGCTGAATGCTTTCGATCCCTATCATCAGGATTTTATATCCAATTATCTGAAACTCGAATTCCAGAAACTTCGTGAGGAGCTGGTGGAGAAATACCCCGAGGTTTACATCATTTTGGGAAATGATGACCCGAGATTTGAAGAGGCGGCCCTGATCTCTGCCGGTGAAAACGGCCTGTGGACCTACCTTCATGACCGGAACATTACTTCGGGGAAGTACCGGTTTTTCGGGTACTCTTTTATTCCACCATCACCCTTTTTGTTAAAAGACTGGGAAAAGTTCGATATTTCCAGGTATGTGGATGTGGGAGCTGTTTCCCCCCTGGAGGGTGAACGGACATTTCCTGCCTCTTATGATGAAATCGAGTTTGCTTCTATTCAGAATGATTTGGAAAAATCCCTGAAAGGGGATCTCTCCATGTCTGTCCTGCTTTTTCATGTGCCTCCCTATGACACATCCCTTGATCTGGCCGATATCGGTCATCGATTTGTTGATCATGTTCCTTTGGACCCGCATATTGGGAGTATTGCTGTTAAAAGGCTGATTGAAGAGCGGCAGCCATATATAACTCTCCATGGTCATGCTCATGAAACGGTGAGACTTTCAGGACAATGGTGTGAAAAAATTGGATCAACCGTTTCATTTTCGGCGGCATGCGAGGATGATGATCTGGTAATCATCTCATTTACTCTTGAGGAGCCAGGAGATGTAATTAGACGGGTTTTATAATAATTTCCTTACGGGAAGGACAATACCTGCTGTAAAGCCTGTCGGCCAGGCTCAGCTCCGGGGAGAGTTATCGTATGTTCCTTAAGTACTGCCTGGCCTCATCTGCGGCATACCCTTCCGGGAACTCCAACATGTACTCTTCCCAAATCTCTTTTGCTTTCTGATCGTTCATACTCTCGTAGGAGAGCCGCCCGAAGAGAACGAGAAACCCTTCATAGAAGGGAAAAATAGAGGCGTCCTCTATCAGGTTCAGCTGTTTTAGCGCTTCTCCGTGATTCTCCTGGAGAATTTTTGAATAGGCAAGGTAGAATCGGTACTCATCGATCTGGTATGGATTTCCGAAATCTATAAGATCTTCTAACAGGTATTCAGCCTCACCAAGGTCCCCTTCCTCAAGGAGCTCAAGGGCATATTCAAAATCATCTTCATCTGTATCCGTCCATTCGAAACCGGCATCTTCCACTTCGGCCGCCCGAACACCAAGGGCCTGACTGCTTATGACAGTTTCCGGATTCAGGATGTTTTTAAGTTTGGTAAGGAATGTATCAATTAGCGAGATTTTCTGTCGCTGAGGAATTTCAAGGGATATCTCTTCCATATTGTAAGTTCCGGGTGATGAAATTGTGATTTGCCTGGAACCCTCTTTTAAGGTTACGATCGAATTACTATCCAATCTCAGGAAATCGTCTTCACCTACACTCCTGCCTGTATTCAGTTCCTGCCAGGCTCCGGATTTACCGAATAGAATGTTACCTTCAGCATATGTACACTGAAAACTGGTCTCTGATTCCGCAAAAAGGTTGCTGCTGAAAATGAAGAGAATTACACTATAAAATACGATTTTTTGTTTCATATAATTAGATTATTTCTTTTTTCATGATTTTTCAATTCATAGGAGGATTAATTACCTAAAATAAGAAATTAGTGGTTTATTACAACAATATGTTTATTGTTCTATTTTCTTTAAAGAAATAGCTGTTTTGTTATAGATCCCATGATGATCTTCCTTGAATCGTATAGTGATTTCAATTTCTGCTTTATGTTTTGAAAAATGTAAATCGTTGCATTCGTAGAAGATATGGTTTATATTTTGTTGCCTGCCAGTCTGCCGGTATCATGGTATAAAGTAATCATTTCTTGATGGATCGTCCATGTGGTAGTACAATAGCAGCAACATTTCAGTTTAATTGTTTTAGATTTTACTATCTAAAAGGGGATTCGAATGTCGAAATTTATTATCCGAAGATTTCTTGCGCTGATTCCCACCATGTTCATCATTATAACCGTATGTTTCTTTTTGATTCGTGTGGCACCTGGTGGGCCTTTCAGCAGCGAGAAAAAAATTCCTCCAGCGATAATGGCCAATATTGAGGCTAAATATCATCTGGATGAACCTCTGATTCAGCAGTATGGTCGATACTTATGGGATGTGGTTCGGGGAGATCTTGGTCCTTCATACAAATACAAGGATTATGATGTAAACTATTACATCGGGATGGGGCTTCCGAAATCAATGGGACTTGGTTCATTGTCTTTATTGATTGCCATCTTTGCCGGAATGGGTGCCGGGATGATATCTGCGCTCAAACAAAACACATGGGTCGATTATCTGGCCATGTCGATTGCTGTTTTGGGTATTTCTGTTCCGCTTTTTGTTATAGGTCCGGTGATGCAGTGGATCTTTGCCATGAAGCTGGAGATCCTCCCTGTCGCCGGTTGGCTTGATGAGCATGGCACTATTGCCCTTGTTCTTCCGGCTATTACCCTTTCATTTGCCTATTTTGCCACAATCGCCCGATTAAGCAGGGCCAGTTTCCTTGAATCACTAAGGAGCGATTATGTCAGGACAGCTAAATCCAAGGGTCTTAAAACCTCGGTTATCATGATGAAGCATGTATTGAAAGGGGCTTCCCTTCCTGTTGTCTCTTATCTTGGACCGGCTTTTTCCGGTATTATTACCGGTTCCATCGTAGTTGAATCCATCTTCAGGGTTCCTGGCCTTGGCCGACACTTTGTTCAGTCGGCTTTCAACAGGGATTACACCATGATCATGGGGACAGTAATCGTCTATTCCCTCATCCTCGTTATAATGAATTTTCTCGTGGATTTGGCGTACGGGTACCTGGATCCCAGGATTTCCTACAAATAGGGGGGCGAGAAAATGTCAACAACAGATAAAGCGGCCGTGCAGGTTAACGAGCTTAATCAGCCGGTAAAAGGTGTAAGTCTCTGGCAGGATGCCTGGAGAAGACTTAAGAAAAATAAAATGGCCATGGGTGGAATGTTTCTGATTATTTTTTACATAGTAGTCAGTATGTCAGCGCCTCTCCTGCCCATTTATTCGTACAAACAACAAGTTCTTGAACATCAGTATTTTCCTCCTTCAAATAGAACCGCCGGGGAGATTATGTATGAGCGGAAGGCTGATCTGACCAATCGGTTAGCCGAAAAAGAGGGGCGGGAGCTGAGCCAGGTAGAAATTGATATACTTGCAGATCTCAAAACCAGAATAGAGACCGAAACGAGGGTTCTTCTTTCTGGTGAAGAGGTCCTTGTACATAATCGTGTTTACCGGTGGGGAACCGACTCTCTTGGGCGGGACCTTCTTTCAAGAATTATATATGGCGGCCAGGTTTCCATTCTGATCGGTCTTATTGGTGCCATAACATCGGTACTCATAGGTGTTATCCTGGGAGCCCTTTCCGGTTATATTGGCGGCAGTTTTGATGCATTCATGATGCGTTTTGTAGATATCATGTACTCTCTTCCATATATGCTTCTGGTCATTATTTTTATGGCCATTTTCGGAAAAAGTATGAGTAATCTCTTTTTTGCTCTTGCTATTGTAAGCTGGCTTACGGTCTGCAGAGTTGTACGAGGACAGATTATCTCCCTTAAAAACTCTGAGTTTGTAGAGGCTGCCAAGGCTGCCGGAGCCGGAACCTGGAGAATAGTTTTTAAACACCTCGTTCCCAATACGGCTGGTGTGATTGTTATCTATACTACCTTGAGGGTTCCTTCATTCATAATGTTAGAAGCCTTTCTTTCATATCTTGGTCTTGGTGTTCAGGCGCCGTTCACCTCCTGGGGTGTTCTTATTCAGGATGGAGTTACCGCTATGGTCACTTACCCCTGGTTATTATGGTTCCCTGCGGTTGCCATGAGTTTTTTCATGTTTTCGATGAATTTCTTCGGAGACGGATTACGGGATGCACTCGATCCCCAAAGCAAGAATAAGATGTAGGGGTCGAAAACATGAATAATGATATTATTTTAGAAGTAAAAGGTCTTAAGACCTATTTTAATACGGATGATGGCGTCGTAAAGGCGGTAGACGGAGTTTCATACAATCTTCGAAAAGGGGAGACCCTTGGCCTTGTTGGTGAATCGGGATCAGGTAAATCGGTAACCAACCTTTCGGTTATGAAACTGATTCCTTCTCCTCCCGGAAAAATCATGGCAGGAACAGCCATGATGGATGGTGAGAATATCCTGGAAAAATCTGAAGCAGAGATGCGCAAGATCCGGGGGAATAAGATCTCCATGATCTTTCAGGATCCCATGACCAGCCTTAATCCTTTTTTAAGGATTGCCACACAGATGATAGAAACCATTGTTCTGCATAAGAAGGTTGATAAAGCTGCCGCCAGGGCGAGGGCCGTCGAGATGCTCGAGCTGGTTGGTATCCCCAACCCCGCCGAGAAGATTAATAACTATCCTCACCAGTTTTCCGGTGGTATGCGGCAGAGGGTAATGATAGCCATGGCATTGAGCTGTGACCCTGAAATTCTCATCGCCGATGAGCCTACTTCCGCTCTGGATGTTACTATTCAGGCCCAGATTCTGGAACTCATCCAGGACCTCAGCAGCAGGCTTGGAACGGCTGTTATGATGATTACCCATGATCTTGGTGTTGTGGCGGGGATGTGTGACCGGGTTGTTGTCATGTATGCCGGTCAGCTTGTTGAAAAGGGAACAAATGTGGAGATCTTCGGAGACCCGAAGCACCCTTATACACAAGGTTTAATCAAATCCGTTCCCAGGTTGGATCAGCCAAGCCAGGAACGACTTTTTTCCATAGACGGCCAGCCGCCAAATGTTATCGATTTACCCGAATGCTGTCCTTTCTATCCCCGTTGCGATAAGGCAATGGAGGTCTGTAAATCAAAGTACCCCCCCGTGAAAGCGTTGAGCGATGAACGGGAAGTCAGGTGCTGGCTTTTCAAGGAGGGTGAATAGATGGCAGATAAAATTAAGGCTGATAAGGCACCATTGCTGGAGGTTAAAAACCTTCAGATGCATTTCCCTATTTACGGGGGATTGTTTAAGAAGCATGTTGGTAATGTATATGCCGTAGACGGTGTTAACTTCACCCTCAACCAGGGCGAAACCCTTGGGCTTGTTGGTGAGTCCGGCTGTGGAAAATCAACTACCGCCCGGGCTATAGCCCAGCTACATACACCCACAGGTGGCGAAGTCCTTTTCGAAGGGCAGAATATTGCGGGGAAGACAGGGCATGAACTCCTTGCTGCCCGCCAGGATATGCAGATGATCTTTCAGGATCCCTATGCATCCCTGAATCCCAGAATGACGGCTGGTAACATTATTGCAGAACCCATGCAGATTTACAAAAAGCGCGGAATGCTGGAAATAACCAAGGTTCAGATTACCGAACGGGTTGAAGAGCTTATGGAAAAAGTAGGTCTTTCCAAGCATTTCAGGAATAGATATCCCCATGAGTTTTCCGGTGGTCAGCGTCAGCGAATCGGTGTGGCAAGGGCTCTCTCCCTGAACCCGAAACTGATCCTTGCCGATGAACCTGTAAGTGCACTGGATGTTTCTATCCAGTCTCAGATTCTTAACCTGCTCAAGGACCTTCAGATCGAGTTTAACCTTTCATACCTTTTTATCGCCCACGATTTGGCGGTTATCGAACATATAAGTGACAGGATTGCCGTTATGTATCTTGGAAAAATCGTTGAGATATCCAGGTCTACAGATCTCTATAGCAATCCTCTTCATCCTTATACAGAGGCTCTTCTTTCCGCTGTTCCCATCCCGGATCCGGAAGTTGAGAAGAACAGGAAGAGGATTATTTTAACTGGTGATGTTCCTTCTCCCGATATCCAGCGGCCCGGATGTGCTTTTTATGAAAGATGTCCCCGGGCGATGGACAGGTGTAAGAAGGAGATGCCGGTACTGACTGAAATAACCGAAGATCATCAGGTTGCCTGTTTTCTGCATGAGAAATAATTTTTTATAAGTAATAATTTGAAAATAGAGGCTGATCGGGAATCCGATCAGCCTTTTTTATGCTCCCTGCTAATGGGGGAAATCACGCCTGATATAACCGTCGGGCAGGTCAATTCATTTTATGTCTATATAAGATTTATAGTTTGGGAAGCAGTTTTACAACCCTGTTTAATTCGGCTCCTACGGCCGCTGCACTATCGGGGGTGATATTGATATCATTTGCGACATGAGCCGCATACTCTGAGGGGCCCATACCCGTATAGCCTGTCTGAAGCCTGGGGGTAAGATCCGATTCTAGAACGATTAACGTAGGGTAGCCCCGGACTCCCAGTACCTGGGCGAGGGTTCCATTGTGAACCTGCTGGTTCTCTGAAAGTGTTATTCCTGAAGGAAAATCGAGAAAGAGCATAACCATATTCTCTTTAGCAAACTCTTGCCAGGCACTTTTTGTAAAGACTTCATCCTTGAGTTTCATACACCAGCCACACCAGTCGGAACCGGTAAAGTTTACAAGTATCAGTTTTTCCTCCTCCTGTGCGATCTTCATTGCCTGGTTTATATCCGTAACCCACCCTTCGGGAGGGTAGGTCTCAGCCGCCGCCAGTGAAAAAACACCGGTGGTCAGGATTATTAATATCATTGTAAAAAATGTGAATCTTTTCATTATCGAACTCCTGTGTATATGCTATTCATTATATATCAATATAATAAGCTTTGGGTTGGAAATCCAGCTGCTTAGCCTGTTTTATCAGTTTTTCTTAAAAAGATGCCAATTCTATCAGATTGAAGCTCTGAAATCAGAACTCCGATAAAAATCAGAGCACATCCTGCCCACTCCACCGGGCTTAGCTGCTCTGTCAGGAAGAGGATGGCAACCATAACCGAAAACAGAGGTTCCAGCCCATAAATAATAACCGCCTTGGTCGGTGAAAGTTCCTTCTGGAATCGGATCATCAGGGCGATGCCCACAACACTGCCTAAAATCCCCAGATATAAAATTGAAATGATAAAACTGCCGGATAAAATAAGCCTCGGTTTTTCAACAAAGGGGGCGAGAAGAAAGCTGAGTCCTCCGCAGATGAAAAACTGGATGACTGTCAGCATGAAGGTATTGCTCCGTTTGGACATGAGATCAAGGTAAATCACATAGAAGGCAAGGCTTATGGCGCAAATCAGGGTCATCAGATCGCCCTTGTTAAATGAACCGCTTTCCGGCTTCGAAATAAAGAAGAGCCCCCCGAAGACGACAATCAGTCCGATTAAATTTTTCAGAGCCGGTTTCCTCTTGAGGATCAGGAGTTGGAGCGGTGGTGTAAAAAGGGCGAAGGAGTAGGTGATAAAACCGGACCTGCTGGCTGTGGTGTGCTCAAGACCGAGTGTCTGAAGAGAATAAGAGATAAACATCAGGAGGCCCAGGATAGAGCCGTCACGGAGCACCTGCCTTGAGATCCTCCCCAAGGAGCGGTGAAAGATAATCCCGAAAACCAGGCAGGCCAGAGTGAATCTGAATCCCATGAGGATCAGAGGAGAGGCCTGTGAGAGACCGTTTTTTATCACGGCAAAAGTTCCTCCCCATATGAGGGTGGTAAGGATGAGGAGAAGTTCTGCCTTCCGTCCGGAGGCTGATTTTACTGTCATGAACGCTTCAGTTCATATCCGCAGAATCCGGCCGCCTGAGTTCCTTTATCCAGGAGTTCTGTTCCGCTTCTGGATTTAAGAACCTCTATGTTTCTGACTTTTCCATCTTTGGTTATGAGTGAGAGGACTGAATACTTTACCGAACGACCGTTGAAAATGGAGGATCTGGAGAGCATGGAGTGGCTCCCCTCTGGATTGTCCCTCCTTATAACGGCTGTGTCGGAGTAGCTGAACTCATCGATCTCATCAAAAGGAATACTCTCTTTCCTGCAAAGGAAGATAAGGCCGAATCTATAATCAATTATCCTTGTATCCCTGTTCAGGATCCATCGCTCTTCGTAGAAAGCGGCAATAAATGAAATGATTATAAGGATTATACCTATAACCGGAATGCTTGTTCCGGGGTTCAGGCTGATCCCAAGGAGGAGGACAGCCCCGATTATCCCAAAAAGTATTCGAAATAGTATGGCTGGGGAAAGTTGCATAATGCTCTCTGATTTTCTGGTTATTGTAAGGCTTATTCTAAACATTGAAACACTCCTTTATGTACCCGGGCAGTTCCATTATATTCGTGATTGAAGGAAGACTTCTCCCTGAATGCTTTCGTGTCTCGTCAACGAGGAGTATTTCGCCCCCCTCATCCCGGAATGGGATTAAGTAGTCGGGAACATCATCAAGAAAAAGGGTGTCGGCGATGGAACAGCCGCATATTTCAGCCGCTCTGAGGTAGGTTTCCCTGTGGGGTTTCCCCATGGTTCCCGAGAATCCTAGATAGAGAACCTCATCAAAGAGCCCACTTATTCCCAGGTAATTCAGAACCCTGTCCGCATGGACGGGGGGGGCGTTGGTAAGGACGCTTTTCCCGCAGGGAAGGCTTTCCAGCATCTCCTTTATACCTGTCTCCTTCTTAAGATAGTTTTCCACATCCGCAGGATGGATATGCCTGTTGTACTCATGAATATCTTTAAAATCATGGCAATCGGTAAGCCATTTCAGGGTAGTTCCATATGTGAGGACATTCTCCCTGCGCATTTTTTCAGCCTCTTTAACAGGGAGCGAGAGGAGTTCTGCCACAAAATTGGAGATAAGTCCGTCCATCCGGGAACATAAACCGGATGATGCCGGATAGAGGCAGTTGTCCATATCAAAAAGTATATAATCGATCATGGGCATAAGTTAATGGATATCCCCTTATAAATCAATTGCAGAGCCGGTTCTTCCTTTTATCAATCCGATATAGTATCCTCATGGCATGAGAAAACTGATCCCTTTAGCAGCCTTTCTGATCTTTCTATTTCCGGCCCTGCTTTTTTCCGGTTCTTCAGGTGTTTCGAAGATCTTCTCTGTTGCGGCAGTACAGTTGGAGATACATCAGGAGGACTACTCTTCCGCGACCGCTTTCTGGACGGCGATAGATTCCCTTCTTGAGGAAATATTTGAGGAAGGAAATCCCGATTTGATAGTTATCCCCGAGTATACCGGGGTCTTTTATACTCTCATTCCCTATAATCCTTATTTAGCAGGGGATTCGGATCTGGAATCGGTTGTTTATAGAATCTCATCTGAACTGGGGGGGGCGCCCGTCCCGGAGGAGCTTTTCTACAGGCAGAAAACACAGACCGATGAATATATCAGGCGGTGGTCCGAAAGAGCCTGGTTGTATTCTGTACCCATTGTGGCCGGTACTGTCTTTTATCCCCATTGGGAGGGGGAGCGGCAACTCCGCAATCGTGCTCTGGTATTTGATTCAGAGGGCGACCTGTTCTACACGCAGGATAAGGTCTATCTTACCGATTTTGAGCTGGACATCTGCAACCTCTCCCCGGGGGATCCCTCCCTTGCTCAGGGTTTTGAGATCGATGGGCAGCATATCTACCTTACGATCTGTCGGGATACCTTCTTTAAGTCCTGGGAAGAGGTCTTCAAAAAACCGGCTCTCCTGTGGATTGATATAAAGGCGAATGGAATTGAATTTGATGAGTTGCAGAGGCAGGGATTCCAAAAGGCCCTTCCTTCGCGGCTTCCGAATGTGCCGGTGGATTACGGCCTGACCCTTTGCCTCGTGGGAGATTATCTGAACCTGCTCTGGGAGGGGGAGTCTTCCCTTATAGGGAATCATCTTCGCTTATACGATAGTGAAGCGGGGGATAGAAGCGTCGTAATTCGTCATTCCAATACCTGGGATTCCGGTGAAATTCTCTTTTTTGATCTTTTAGAGAGATGGTAAATTCCTGATGTTCTCTTTGGCGTGCGTTTTTATCAGTCTCTATGAATCTAAGTTCTCTGTCAGCCGCTTGTAAGGTTGAGAACCGACACTTCTCTATTGTTAATATCCATTGAAAGATCCAGATTTTGAGGGTCCGTGTAGGCTGCTCCCCGGTAGATGAATTGATAATAATGGATTCCCCGGCGGATAGGGAGTGTGATTTCGTATATTCCTGAACCGGGTGAAAGTTCGGACATTCTATAGAGGAAGGGATCCCAATGGTTGAAACTTCCCGAAAGGTAGACCTTTTCTCCGGAATTCCCTTTGAATATAAAGGTAACCCTGCCATCCTGCTTTATCTGAGGACTGGAAAGATCCCTTGTCTCGGAGGGGGGCAGGCTGAGATTTGAAATGGATATCCCTCCCGTATCCCTGTAAATTCTACTGTTTGAAGGGTCGGCCATCCACAGTCCATCGACGATTAACCTGTAGTCGAGGCTTGCCTGATCCTCCGGGAGGGGGAATACCAGATAAAAAACCTCATTTTCATTAATCTTAAACGGGTGAATTGATATATAATCCTCATGGGCAAAGGCTGCGCCTACAAAGCGGGTAGGTTCATCGGGCTTGTAGAGAAGAATTAATTTGTTTTCCATTATCTGGGGAGCTTCGGTCATTTTAGCACCCGCGATTTTGAAATAGATATCTCTGGAGCCTCCTTCGTATGAAAAGAGGAAAGCTGAGCCTAAAATTGCTATCAGGAGTATTATTACTGGTTTTTTCATGTTAAAAATAACCTCTCTCATATACTCGGCATAAGAGGGTTTTTATTTAATACCATGTGCAATATATTTAAAATGAAATATCACTAAGTAAAAGTTATCAATAAACCGAAATTCTATTTAGATAGATCTAAAAGAGATAGAAGGACTATGCCGGATCTTAAAGACATTGAAGAATTTAAATCTATAATCAATACTCTTGGTGATGAACCTGCAATCCTGGCCGAAAGAGGTCAGGTGATAGAGGATGTCATGCCTGAAGAGGCTGGTGTTCCCGATGATATCAGCAGACTCTTTTCGGATGAGGATCCCGGATCGGACTCTATGTCTGATCCCGATGTGGATTCCATTACCGACTTCAACCTTGATGATGAGGACCTCTCCTATGAAGAGGTTCCTGCGGATGAGTTCTCTCTTGATGAGATTTCTGATGAGCTGGGAAGATCTCCGGATGAAATAGAGGACCCGGCTGCCGATGATTTTTCATTTGATGACATATCTGGAGTTTCAGAACCTGTAGAGATTCCTGAAGGGGATGATGAGTTTTCCCTCGATGACCTCGATGACCTTGATGACCTTGATGACCTTGATGACCTTGATGACCTTGATGACCTTGATGACCTTGATGACCTTGATGAAATCCCCGAAGACGAAATCGAACCCCCAGCTGAACTCGCCGACACCGACAATGATGACGGGGATGAGTTTTCCCTTGATGATCTTGCTGAACCATCAGAACCCGAATCATTTGATGATGATTTTTCCCTTGAAGATCTCTCTGATACGGTAGAGCCGGAGCTTCCTGAAGAGATTGAAGACCTTGAGGATATTGAAGAGCGCGAAGAGATTGATGATTTAGATGAGATTAGCGGGTTAGACGCCCCCTCTCCCGGTGATGACGATTTCTCCTTCGATGATATTATGGCGGCCTCAGAACCTATGGATGACTCTGAAGAGGTCGCTCCTGAAGATACCATCGAAGATGATTTTTCCCTGGATGATCTTTCTGATTTATCTGAACAGACAGATGATGAATCTGAGGATGATAATCCCCTTGAAGAGTTATCCTTTGATGATGATTTTGAAAATGATGATCTATCTTCTTTGGATACTATAGATAGTTTAGAGGACTTTGACACACCTTCTGATCTAGATGAACCCGTTGATTCCTTCGAGTCTCTCGATTCCGATGAATCAATCGATTCCGAACTATCATCTCTCGAAGATGATGATTTATCATTCGATGAGTCCGATAGTGAATCAGAATTCGGTCTTTCTGATTTCGGTATTCCCGATGAAGTTTCCGATGAGAGCTCATCGGAGGACATTCCGGATGATATCGATGAATTTGATACGGGGTTTGATCTCCCCGACACGGATTCTACGGAAGATGAAGAGGATTTCGGTTTTGGTGATTTTGCGATTCCTGATGAAACTGCTGGTCCTGCCGATTCCGGAGGGGAGAACCCCGATTCGGATATAGACGATTTTGACGGGGAGGACCTTCTTCCTGTGGATGATGAATCCATGGATGATTTTGATGTCTCCGATTTTAATCTCGGGGATTTAGGCGAACAGTTCGGCATCGATACGGATGATATGGCCGAGACTGAATTGGGCCCCGTTCCCTCATTTTCCGCTGATATTGCCGATGTTGAAGAGGTTTCCGTCGCCGGGGATGATGATTTTTCCATCTCTGACAGTGACTTTGAAAGATTGAAAATAACCCTTGATACACTGCCCCGCAATTTAAAATTGATAATCGAGGAGCAGATAGGTGAAAAGGGTTTATCCGGAGATTCTCTTTCCGGTGTAATTGATGCCCTTGTAAAAGGCAATAGTCCCAAGCAGATTGCCAGTATCGTGGGAAAAGTTATCGGTCGGCGGATAGAAATACCTGCCCAGTATGAGAAACTGTCGGGGCAGCATTTTGAGGAAGAACGGAATACCTTTGCCTACGCGTTTAAACATAACATTCTTCCTCTTTTGAGGGTCTTTCTGGCGGGGCTTGCTATCCTCAGCCTGCTGGTTTTTATTATTTTCCGTTTTGTTTACACCCCCCTCTATGCCAATATGCTCTATCGATCCGGAATCAAGGAGATTCAGGCTGAAGAGTACGCGGCGGGGAATGCTTACTTTGAGCGTGCTGTCGAGAAGTGGCGGGTGAAAGGGTGGTATTTTACTTATGCCGAGGAGTTTGCCGCGGAAAAGCAGTATCCCCTGGCAGAACAAAAGTATGAGGAACTACTAACGATTTACAGGGAAGATCCAGAAGGCCTGGTAGATTATGCCCGGCTGGAGTCGGAGGTTCTTGGTAAATATCCTCAGGCAGAAGAGCTTCTCAAGCGGCGGCTTGAGCAGGATGCCTATCACGAGGAAACCCTGCTTCTTCGGGGAGATAACTTTTTAAGATGGGGCGATGAGCTGGATCCTGAGATGTATGAAGAGGCGCGGTACCATTATGCTCTCCTCCTTCAACGATGGGGGCAGAAGGATATCTATCTTTTCCGTATGCTGCGGTACCTTATGAGGATGGATAATTTCCCTGAGGTTATGAGGATAAAGGATGCCTTTCAGTCCAACCCCAAGGCGAAAATAGAGCCGGATATTTATGCCGAACTTGCCGGGTATATGATGGATAAGGGGCTCTTTGATCAGGTTTCTCCCGTTCTTGAACGTATTCGTGAAGAGGCGCCCAGCCTTCCCGAGCTTTACTATCAATATGGCCGGTACTTCAGGTTTATAAATGATTCCGGTCGGGAACAGACGGCTGTTCAGACCACCCTTGATCTAATGGGAGGGGAGAATCCGGCGACAAAGAACAGGTTGAAAATTCTTATTAAATCTCATAACAGGATGGGTGAGATCCTCTATGAACAGAACGGGTATCTTGATGCGGAGAAGCAGTTTCAGGCGGCCAGGAACAGGTATGAAGAGGCTCTCCAGGTGCGAAGACTTGAACCGGATGCTGAATTTGGAAAAATCTATGCAAATATCGGTGATCTCTATTACTACATAGCCGGCGATTTTGATACAACCCTGACCCAATTCGAACTCAGTGAACAGAACCTCTATACAACTCCTGACCTGCGCTATAAAAAGGGATATATACATTATAGAAGAGAAGACTATCGCGAATCCCTCCTCGAATTTTACTCCTCAGCTGAGGGGTATTCGGATAATCCAAACCTGCTTTATGCGACTGCGGCTGCTCTTTATATGAGGAATGATTTCTTTTCCGCCCAGGGGTACTATGAACATCTGGCGGATCTCCTCGAACAGGAGAAGAGTCGTATCGACTACTTTCTCCTTGATGAGAAGAGGGAGCACAGGGCTCTTATCGAGAATCTGATGGTGACCTATAATAATCTGGGTGTTACCTTGAATCGTCTCTATCTTGCCACAGGTGACCCTGCCAAGAATTCCGCTTCACTGGTTAACCTTACCCGGTCATCCGAGTATTATGACTTCCTCTCCAGGGATCCGGAGACTCTGAATCGATCTGAATCGATGAATCTCTCCTTTATAAACAGTAAAAATCTCCTTTACCCCATGGATAGCTATGATCAGCAGATCTTTATGGAACTTCCGATGGACATGGATGACCTGTTTTTCCGATAAAAACTCTCTGTTGTTTGTATAGGTGCTGAAAAAAGGTTCTACCCGGATATATTTACAATCCTGATAGAACCCCCTTTTGTAGAAAACTACCGGCAAAACCAGTAGCCATTATTTGATTTATAATTGATTAAGCTTCGAACATCCATCCGTGTTTATCTTCTACTGCACCATACTGAATACCTTTTAAGGTATGAAGCAGATCTGTAGAAACTTCACCCATTTTCCCATCTCCAAAAACGGCTTTTTTTCCTTTATGGGTGATCGAGTCCAGGTATGTAAGACCAGCGGCCGTTCCTGTTACAAAGGCTTCTACCGATTCCGACATGGCTTCTTCGATAGCGATTGGTCTCTCTTCAACCTTTAAGCCCTTCTCTTTTGCGAGAACAATGAGGGATTTTCTGGTGATTCCCGGGAGGATTGTATCTCCCAGCTCCGGGGTAACAAGGGTCCCGTTTTTCTGCAGGAAGAAGATGTTGCAGGATGAACCCTCTTCTACGTATTTATGTTCATTGGCATCCAGAAAGATTGCTTCCATGAATCCATCGGCAACGGCTCTGTTTTTTGCCAGGGTGGGGATTACATAGTTTGAATCACATTTAATCCAGCCCGTCCCCTTGGGGGTTGCTCTTACCATTTCAGTGGTTGTTGCACTGGCGTTTCCAGGGGAAAAGTAGGCACCCACGGGCGTTGAAATTATAATAACCCAGGGGGCTTTTGTGAGGTTGATTCCAATTCCAGGTTCGGAATAGGTAAATGGTCTTAAATAGACGGCATTTCCGGAGAGGAAATTATCCTTTTCCCATGCTGAATCATACTTTGGTGCAAATCCGATATCCGCATTTTTTCTAACGGTTTCGAGCATCGCTTTGAGCAGTTTTTCAGCTGGAAAGACAGGCATCATAAGCCCTTCCATAGAGGATGCCATTCTCCTGGCATTTTCATCCGGCCTGAAAAGCTTGAGGGATCCATCCTTCTGAGGGAAGGCCTTGGCTCCTTCAAAGCACCCCATACCGTATTGAGTGGTATAGTTTACCAGAGGAAGATCCGGGTGACTGTTCCGCTGCTCAATGAGAAGTGTTCTCTCTTCTTCGGAGAGGGCCTCTTCTTCACTGGGAGTTTTATGTGGTTTCTCCTCGTATACTTCCTTCCAGGAGTTGCCCTCCTGATATTTTGCCTTATACACCCAGGGGTAACAAGTTAATGTAAAGCCTTTAGCCATTTTCA
This sequence comes from Spirochaetales bacterium, assembly GCA_016342585.1. Taxonomy (GTDB): domain Bacteria; phylum Spirochaetota; class Spirochaetia; order UBA9216; family UBA9216; genus JAEINK01. Next base: position 85,251 of record JAEINK010000005.1, on the reverse strand, counting down.
TCCTCCTAAAAGTCGGCAGGTTTGCCGCAAAATGCGGGTATTCCAAAATTCAATCAGTTTTTCTTAAGATCTAAGCAAAACTCATACGTTTATTTTAAAAAATTGACGGCGGTTCTTCAAGCGGGATTATAGTTATTTAGTTAGAGATTTTAAATTATAGCCTGACGTTCAGGTTTTTTTCGATCCTTCTTATTATTTCGATCGAAAAACTTTTCCCTATAAGTGCTGCTTCTCTTAACTCCATGGCTGCAAAAAACTCTTCTTCTGAACGTATGAGCTTTTTCAGTTCTTCCAGCTGGGAAGGGATTGATTTGAAGGCCTCCCTGGTGTGGTATCTTTCTTCACTGGCAAAGAGCATCCTGGACCTGATGTTGGAAATAATCTCAGCCTGTTTGGCTAACAAAGGAGTCAGCTTGGAAATGTTATATCGCCTTAAATCACCCTTCGGATGCTCCTGCTTTACCTCTACAACGGTTTTTTCCGCCAGGATTAAATTATAGTTTGTCTGTATTTTTTTGGTGAGCCCATCGAGTGTATTCTTGAAATTTCCAAGGAAGGCCGGGAGCTTCTCCTTGGGTATGTTATTTTTAAGTTTGCTCATTTCTGTGAGTTCTTTCTGATACATTTTAAACTGAAGCAGGATCGATTTTACCTCATTTCGCTGGACGAGGGCCGGTTCCTTTTTAACCATGGCTTGAAGTTCAGTCATGATAGTCTTGATATCTTTTTCCTGAAACTCCTCGCCAAGCTGTACATCTTCCTTTTCCTGTTTTCCTGGAACAAGAAGTCCTTTGGCAAAGAGTTTTTCAAGCAGAACAGTATACAATAGTTTAGTTACAGAGAGCGTGAATTTATCTACCATGGCGAACTGTTTTGTATCAAAGTTCATCGACTCCATGAATTCATAGGTTTTGAGTACCACGGATCTTTTGTATTCAAGAATTCCTGACTCTACAGAGAGGCGGAGGTCATTGATCAGTATGTTTAATTCAGCTGTTGAGAGATTCAGGTATTCATCAATTGCATAGACATCGTCAAGGATTTCTCTGATTTCAAACCAGTCTCCATGAATCTTACGTTCCAGTTCTACCATATTTTTATATTTTAGTTTTAATTTAGCGTTTTTTCAATGAGAATGATTATTATTCTTGCTTCATATCCCCTCTTTTTCACGGGTTAAATTCAAAATGGTGGTGAGTAATGTTTTTTATGTCGCAAAATAGTCTTTTTCTGTGTTTCTACCGCCTCCCCGGGGGCGGGAAAGACCCCGGCTTTGGTGGGGAAATCATTGAATTTCCCAAGCTGAAGGTTTTCAACCGGGAGAATTTCTAACACCCGGTGGTGTCTATTCAAAAATCCTTCAATAATGGGGTTAAAGGTTTGGAGGATTAGCTTGCACCTATGATTAAGGTGAAATATAATTGCTTATATGCTTTATTCAAAGGTTCTGGGAAACAATACGATTCGGGAGACTTCCCAGAAGAGCTCCATGGCAAGTTACAATCTTCTTATACAGGGCGGTTATGTTAAGCCAAGTGGAAATGGATTTCATGTTTTGCTACCCCTGGGACTCCGGGTTGTTCGGAATATTATGGAGATTATTCGGGAAGAGCTCGAGGATCTTGGTGGTCAGGAAGTCGTTCTTCCTATAACCGTCCCATTCAGTTATTTCGAAAAAACAGCCAGGGATACCATTCTTGAAAGAGAGATGATTGTTTTTAAGGACCGTTCCGGACGGAAACTTGTCGCTGCCCCCAGTCATATTGAACCAATGGTTGATCTTCTAAAACAGAGTACAAACTCCAAGAGGGATTACCCTCAATTCCTTTTTCAGTTTCAGCGCAAAATAAGGGATGAAGTGCGGGTCAGTGGTGGAATCATGAGGGGGATAGAATTCCTTATGTCCGATGCCTACTCTTTTCACCGTAATTTTACAGATCTTAATAACTTCTTTCCCAAAATGTTTCAGGCATACAGTCGGATTTTTCTCAAATGCCATGTTCCCGTTGTTCCTGCCGAGTCGGCAGTAGGATCTTTGAGTGGATATAAAGCCTATGAATTCCTTTTCCCAAGTGACAGGGGGAGGGATACCCTGCTTGAGTGCTCCTCTTGCGGTTATACAGCCAATCAGGATGTTGCAGTGGGTTATAAGGATTACAGGACCGAATCTCCCCTGCCCATGGAGGAGGTTACCACCGAAGGTGTTCGGGATTCAAAACAGGCTGCTGCGTTTTTTAAAACTGATCTCTCCCGGATTGCCAAGACTCTCGTTTATAAAACCAGAGACGGTTTTGCTGTGGGAGTTATAAGGGGTGATTATGAGATCAGTCTTGAAAAGCTATCCAGGTTTTTGATGACTCCTGTCATCAGGCTCGCTACCCCGGCAGAGCTTGAGCAGCTTGGATTTAATCTTGGCTCAATGTCACCGATCGGGATTGAATCGAATGAGATTCCTGTTGCGGTCGATGAGGCTGTCGCAAATGGAAACAATTTTGTCATTGGCAGTAATAAGGATGACCTTTATTATACGAATGTTAACTTCGGTCGGGATTTTGAAAGTGATTTGGTTGGCGATTTGTCCCGTCTTAAGGAGGGGGATCTTTGTTTTCAATGTGGCGAGAAGCTCGATTCCCGCAAAGCTATTGAGCTTGGTAATATTTTTAAGCTGGGTGATTATTACAGCAGGACTATGGGGCTTTACTATCGTGATGAGAAATCCAATCGATGTTATCCCAATATGGGATCTTATGGTATTGGTATCGAACGGCTGATGGCTGCAATTGCCGAGGCAAACCGTGATGATAAAGGTATTCTCTGGCCTGTAACGATTGCACCCTATCTCTTTTATATTATGGGAATAGGGCATGCCCTCAAGGTCCGTGAGGCCGCATTTAAACTTCATGAAGAGCTGGGCGATTCTGCAATTCTTGATGATCGGCATGAATCCCCCGGGGTGAAATTTCAGGATATGGATCTACTGGGTATTCCGTATAGGATTGTCCTCTCTTCTAAAACAATGGAAGATGGAATGGTTGAATTCTACGAAAGGAAGAGTGGTAAAATATGGTCCGTTCCTATTGAGAAGGCCGTCAGGGAGGCAAAACGGTTATCACACCGGAAAGTTGAATTATAGACTTTGATTCTTCCTTTATTATTATTATATTTATAAACTATGAACAGTTTTAATACCCGGGGAGAACTCGAATTCCCCTTAAGCTACGTCCTTAAAGTGATTTTTACCGATGCCGAAAATGAAATTAATCACACAACCGATCTTGAGTCTCTTCTCGATTCGCTGACAATTCCCCGGGGTACAGTCTCCTCGAAACAGAGTGGGAAGGGGAAGTATGTCAGCCTTTCCATACCTGTTGATATTGAGTCACGTGACAAATTTGATAATTTATACAGGAGTCTTAACACACTTCCAGCCGTTAAGTGTGCAATATAGAGGCCCTAACCCACAATATTTTCCGATCTGCTTGACATAAGAAAACCAAAAATTTATCGTCACTGTATGAACCTTAAGAAAATATTAAACAAAGATCTTATTACTGTTACTCTTGAAGGGGACAGTAAAAAAGAGGTTATCGAGAACCTGCTTGATTTACTCATGCGTGGCGGTAAAATTACGGATCGCGATTCTGCCGTTAAATGCATACTTGATAGAGAGTCGAAAATGTCTACCGGGATTCAGGATGGTATTGCAATTCCCCACGGGAAGACAAGTGCCGTTTCGGAAATGGTTGCATGTGTTGGTGTAAAGAGGGATGGTGTCGATTTCGAATCCCTTGACGGAAAACCCAGCCGACTTTTCATCATGACCCTCTCTCCTGAAAACAGGACTGGACCTCATGTTCAGTTCCTTGCTCAAATAAGCCAGATATTGAAAGATCCGGCGATTCGCGAGGAACTTATAAATGCAGACTCCGATGAAGCTTTGCTGAAAATGATAACGGAGTAAGGAAATGAATATGACTCACCTGATGACCGTCCTGGTACTTCAGCTGGCCATGGTTGTGATCTCAGCCAGGCTTGTTGGGTATCTTTTTTCTACCTATCTGAAACAGCCTAAGGTCCTTGGTGAGCTTGTAGCCGGGATGATTATAGGACCATATGCCCTGGGGCGTATACATATCCCCATGATTCATGGCCCTCTTTTTTCCCTTGCCGAAGGGGCGATTCCTGTCAGTCCGGAGCTCTATGGATTTGCCATGGTTGCCTCCATAATCCTCCTTTTTCTCTCTGGTCTGGAAACAGATCTTCCCACTTTTTTGAAATTCTCTCTGCGGGGCTCCGTAATCGGCCTGGGGGGTGTTGTCTTCTCTTTCGTGTTGGGGGATCTGACTGCCGTACTGTTTTTACCAGGTGTGAACTCTTTCATGAATCCTGAGGCCTTGTTTCTCGGAACCCTCTCGACGGCAACATCCGTCGGAATTACCGCCCGTATCCTGAGTGAAAAGCGGAAACTCTCATCTCCTGAAGGTGTGACCATCCTCGCGGCCGCTGTTTTGGATGACGTTGTTGGTATTGTTCTTCTTGCTATCGTCGTTGGAATCAGCAAAGTTTCCGGCTCGGGAGAGCATATTCCCTGGAAACATATCGGGTTTGTGGCGGCTAAGGCCTTTGGCTTCTGGATCATCTTTACCGTGCTGGGTATTATTTTCGGACCGAGAATCACCCGTCGAATGAAGCAGTTTCGATCCATGGAGATGATCGCCTCTCTCTCCTTCGGCCTTGCCCTCTTTTTCTCGGGTCTTGCTGAAATGGCCGGTCTTGCCATGATCATTGGAGCCTATGTTACAGGCCTGTCCCTCTCCCAGACAGATATGGCCCATGAGATACGAACGCGGCTTAAAGGTATATATGACTTCTTTGTTCCGGTATTCTTCTGTGTTATGGGAATGATGGTGGATTTTGCCGCCATTAAACCGGTGTTCTTTTTTGGCCTTATTTATACTTTCGCCGCTATTCTCGGAAAACTCCTCGGTTGCGGACTCCCCTCCCTGACTATGGGGTTTAACCTGAAGGGGGCGGCAAGGATAGGGGCTGGAATGCTTCCCCGGGGAGAAGTTACCCTTATAGTGGCAGGAATCGGACTCTCATCCGGGGCTATCGGCAAGGATCTTTTTGGAATTTCCATTATGACACTGCTCATTGCCTCCGTAATTGCTCCCCCGCTTCTGGTTAAGAGCTTTTCAGGCGGTCCCGGGTTTAAATCCAAATCCGAGAAAGAGAAGGAAGACCTTCATTCCATCGACCTTGAATTTGCCAGTGCACGGCTTGTGGATTTTATAAAAGAACAGGTTCTTGACGGTTTTCGTGATGAAGAGTTTTTTATCTATCAGGCAGATATTTCCAGACCTATTTTTCACATCCGCAAGGAGCAGATATCGATCACCATGATAATCGAGGATAATCATATCATAATGAATATGTCTTCCGAAGATGAACTTCTTGTGCGCCTGATGCTTGTGGAACAGCTCCTGACCCTGAAAGATCTGCTTTCAGGTCTTGAAAGTATGAAAAGTCCTGATACCATGGGTGCCGACCTTATCAGAGGACTGTTTCAGAATTCGGATTAACCGGCCATTAATTATTTTTAGAAACCCCCTATATATACTTGCGTTTCATCCATTACGGAACTATCCTTAATTATGGATGTATATCCTGGAGACAACAGGAGGATTTTGTGATAATCGATAGTGCCGTTCATCAGTTTTTGACTTTCAGTCTTGGGAGTGAGAGTTATGCTGTAAAAGTGAAGAATGTAAGGGAAGTACTGGAAGTCGTACCAATAACCCATGTCCCGGGGATGCCGGCCTTCATGAAAGGTGTTCTGAATTTGAGGGGCAGCGTTGTCCCTGTAATAGATCTACGAAAGAAATTCGGGATGACCGAGGCTGTAAAGACCGTTGATACCAGTATTATTATAATGGAAATAGAGAACGGGGAAGACACAATTCAGATAGGTGTCTTTGTCGATTCTGTTCATGCCGTGATAGAGCTTCTTCCCGATAAGATCGAACCGGCCCCCTCTATGGGGATAAATATGAAGACCGGATTCATCGATGGTATGTGTGAATACGAAAACAAGTTTCTTATCATCCTCAATATCAATCAGATCCTCAGTACCGAAGAGCTTATACAACTTCCCAATAAAGAGGAAATTCTTCTTGCTGGTGAATCGGTAAGCAGTGAGGAGGCTTAAGAATGTCAGGCAAATCCGGGGTTGTTATTACTCTTCCCCAGAAGATCTCAATTGATAAAACAGAGGTCCTGAAGGGGAAACTTGAAAAACTGAAAGAAAATTATCCGGGGATAGCTCTTGATTTTCGTAAGGTTGAAGAGATCGATGCTTCGGGTATCCAGCTTCTCGCGGCCTTCGCTCTTGGTTGTGTGAATGATTCAAAAGAATTCAATTGTCTGGGACCTTTAAACGAGAGCATCAGAGAGAATCTAACCCTATCCGGAATACTGGTTTCCGATAGTGGGGATGAATATCTCTTTCCATTTTTATATACGGAGGGGGTGAAAATTGAATCTGGCAGATGAAATAAAACAGAGCTTTATTGAAGAAAGCGAAGAGCTTCTCTCCAGTCTTGAAGACCTGCTTCTGGATTTAGAAGATGACCCCAGTGATAAGGAAAAACTTGATGCCGTCTTCAGGGTAATGCATACAATTAAAGGTTCCGCCGGTATGGTGGGAGAGACGGAAATTGAGTCCTTTGCTCACTCAGCAGAGGATATGTTTGATCGGATTAGAAAGGGTGTTTTAGAATTTGATAAAAACGTTGCCGGGATAAGCCTTGAAGCCCGGGATATAATTCTTGATATGATGGAGGGTGGTTCAGGAGATATTCAAAACCGGATCAGAAGTGTACAGGAGCGGATAGGAAATTCCGGGGAGCAGGTTGTTAAGCCTTCAGAGCAGACCGAATCCCCTTCGGATCTGAAGGTAAAGACCTGGCGTATTACCTTCGTCCCATCGGAAAATACCTTTATCCGCGGGGGGAACCCGCTTTTACTTCTAAAAGAACTTTCCGCTATGGGAGAGTTCTCATCTGAATGTCATTGGGAGAAGCTTCCAACCATGGGTCAGCTTTCGGTGGACATCTGTTACCTCTCCTGGGATGTACTTTTAACAACATCGAAAAGTGAAGATGATATTAAGGATGTCTTTCTATTCGTTGAGTCAGACAGTTCGGTGACGGTGAATGAGATAGATGAGCAGGATGAATTGAAGCTGGGTGAAATTCTTGTTGAGAGGGGTGCCGTCTCCAGTCAGGCTTTGAGTGAGGTCCTGGACGAAAGGAAAAAACTCGGAGAAGTTCTGGTTGAGAAAGATATTGTTAGGCCGGAAACTGTAAAGACGGCCCTTCTGGAACAGGAACACCTTAAGAAAGTGCGGCAGAAACAGCCGGCGTCCCAGAATATCCGTGTGAACACCGGAAAGCTTGATAATATGGTTAACCTCGTAGGAGAACTTGTTACTACCCAGGCTCAGCTGGCACAAATCGCAGGTAAGGCCGGGGATATGCAGCTCTCTTATGTGGCAGAGGCTCTCCAAAGGCTGGTTGAAGAACTCCGTGACACGGCTCTCGGTATCAGGATGACACCCGTTGGAAATACTTTTGGAAGGTTCCGAAGGCTGGTCAGGGATCTCAGCAATGAACTTGGTAAGGAGATTCGTATGGAGGCTCGGGGTGAAGACACTGAGCTTGACAAGACCGTAATCGACAAACTCAATGATCCCCTGGTCCATCTTATAAGAAACGCCGTGGACCATGGTATAGAGATGCCTGAAATCAGAAAGAAAAACGGTAAGCCCTCAGAAGGAACGATTCTCCTGGAAGCCAAACAGGCCGGAGGGCAGGTTCAGATAATAATCGAAGATGATGGCGGCGGGATTAATAAGGATGCCGTGATGAAAAAAGCTATCAATCTGGGACTTATTCCCGCTGATGCTGAACTTACCGAGGAAGAAATCTACGGCCTCATTTTCAGGAATGGATTTTCCACCGCAGGGACAGTCTCCAACGTTTCCGGCCGGGGTGTCGGCATGGATGTTGTTAAAAAGGAGATTGAATACCTGCAGGGAAGTGTTTCAGTTCAGAGTAAGCCGGGAGAATTTTCACGCGTTACCGTTTCTCTACCACTCACTCTGGCAATCATTGACGGACTTCTGGTCCGTATCAATAATGACTCCTACATTCTGCCCCTCAGCTTGGTGGAAGCCTGTATGGACTTTGATTATAGCTTCCAGGGTGAAGCAGGACATCGAAATATCTTGGGATATCGGGAGCAATTTATCCCCTATGTCTCTCTGCGAAAATATTTGAAGTATCCGGATACGCAGGCAGAGAGTGAACAGGTTGTTGTTTTACTTGGTGATAATGGAAGATATGGTCTTGTGGTTGATGAAGTTGTTGGTGATCATCAAACCGTAATAAAGAATCTGGGCAAAGTCTTTAAGGATGCCAGAGAATTTTCAGGAGCTACTATTTTAGGTGATGGAAAGATTGCATTGATTCTGAATGTCGGTGCACTGCCTTCTCTTTGGACAGAATGAGGTTGAGTGTGGATCGTTATGTTCTATCTGAGGAGACCTTTTACAAGCTGTCTGATCTTGTGAATAAGTTTATGGGTATCAAGATGCCCATTGCCAAGCGAGCCTTACTTGAGGCCAGGTTGCAGAAACTTATTCGGGGTAATGACCTGGGCTCTTTTGAGAATTATCTGGATTTTATATCGCGCAAGAATCATCGGGATCCGGATATCGTTAATTTTTGTAATGCGGTTGCCACGAATAAGACTGATTTTTTCAGAGAGAACGCCCATTTTGATTTTATGACAAAAACGGCTCTTCCTGAAATCAGGGATTCCGGCTGTCGAATGATACGGGTCTGGTCTGCTGCAAGTTCAACAGGTGAAGAACCTTATACCCTGGCCATGGTTCTTGCCGAATTCTGTGAGAAGAACAGCGGTATGGATTTTTCTGTTCTTGGAACAGATATCTCTACCAAGGTACTTACAAAGGCCAAGGCCGGTGTTTACAGCCGGGAGGATGTGGATGGTATTCCTCCGGATCTTATGCGGAAGTATTTGCATAGCCGGTCTGGCGGCGATTTTGAAATAAAGGATGTGCTTAAACGCCGAATGCGATGGGGCCGTTTTAATTTGATGACCCGGAACTATAATGTTCCAGGTCCTTTTGAGATTATATTCTGCCGGAATGTTCTGATCTATTTTAATCGGGATAATCAGGCCTTAATTTATGGAAAACTGCTTGGGCAGCTTGTTCCGGATGGTTATCTTTTCCTTGGGCACTCTGAGTCTATGGCAGGGATGAGTTCCCGGAAACAGGCGGTAGCTCCGGCTGTGTTCAGGATATCATAAGGAGTTGATGGTGAGTAAAAACGCGGTCAGAGTAATGGTTATTGATGATTCTGCTCTTGTCAGACAGACAATGCTGGCTGTTCTTACCGAGAGGGATGGTTTCCTCCTGGAAACCGCCGGAAACGGAGCGATCGGGGAGAAGAAGATCCCCGTATTCAAGCCGGATGTGATCATTCTTGATTTGGAAATGCCTGTAATGGATGGTATGACTCTCTTGAAAAAAATGATGAAAACCAATCCCATTCCTGTGATTATCTGTTCAAGCATTACACCTCAGGGGTCTCAAAAAGCTATTGAAGCCCTGGAAGCCGGGGCTGTGGATGTCATACAGAAGCCGAATGTGGGAACAAAAGAATTCCTTGAAGAGTCAAAGATTAAACTTCAGGATGCCATAAGGGGTGCCTGTTCGGTTAAAGTTTCAAAGAGGACAATGCCTGAATTAAAGGTGAGTCCTAAGTACACCGCCGATGTTATACTCTCCAGGGGGACTTCTTTCTCTGGAACTCAAACGGACAAAGTCGTTGTGGTTGGAGCTTCCACCGGAGGAACCGAAGCCCTGAGAGTTTTTCTGGAGGTTCTCCCTGCAGACATTCCGCCTATTTTAATAGTTCAGCATATGCCTAAACATTTTACCAAGGCGTTTGCGAATAGATTGAATGGCCTCTGCAAGCCTTATATTTCCGAGGCTGTTGATGGAACAAAGGTGGAGAAGGGGTGTGTCTATATTGCCCCCGGAGACGAGCATCTGCTTCTGAAGCGTCAGGGGCGGGACTATGTTATACAGGTTACCACCGGCCCGCTGGTTTCAAGGCATCGCCCCTCGGTTGATGTCCTTTTTCGTTCTGCTGCACGATATGGTGGAAAGAATATGGTCGGTATAATCATGACGGGGATGGGCGATGATGGGGCTCAGGGGATGCTGGAGATGAAGCAGGCCGGGGCATTCAACATTGCCCAGGATGAGAAAACCTCGGTGGTTTTTGGAATGCCACGGGAGGCTATTAAGAGAGAGGCTGCAGATATCATTCTTCCATTGGAAAAAATTGCGGCAAAGATGATGGAGAAGGTCGGATGAGTTTGAGCTCTGAATTTGACAGATTATTTGTACGGGAGGATGTAAATAAATGAAAAACATTTTAATTGTAGATGATTCTTCGGTTGTACGAATGAGTCTCGGTTATGTTCTGAAAGAGAATGAGTATGGTGTTGTGGAAGCTGTTGATGGGATGGATGGACTTGAAAAATCCAATAATGAGAAATTTGATCTGATTATCACTGATATCAATATGCCTAATATGTCAGGAATTGAATTAATACAGAAAGTAAGAGAAGGGAGCAGTAATAAATATGTTCCGATATTGGTCCTTACTACCGAGAGTGGTCAGGATATGTTAGAAGAGGGAAAAAATGCAGGAGCAACAGGCTGGGTTGTAAAACCTTTCACAAATGAGAAGTTACTTGCTACAATTAAACGGGTTATAGGATAGCTAAAAGGGGTATTACATTGGAAAATTCGGTTAAAAATAAACAGATCCTGATAGTGGAGGATGAGAATATTGTTCGAAAAATTCTTGAAATGCAAATTTCAAGTTTTGGGTACGATGTTCACGTTGCCGAATTACCAACTGAAGGAATAGAGTTTTTCAGTAAAAATTTTGATTCAGTAGATCTGGTTCTCCTGGATATGAATATGCCGGAGATGGATGGATTGGAAGTATTTCGTCAGATGAAGAGGTATGATCCTGATGTTAAGGTCCTTGTTCTTTCCGGGTATAGTCAGCATGGTAAAATTGAGGCGGCACTTCGTGAGGGGGTCATTGATTATATGACAAAACCTGTCAGGAAGGCGGCTCTTTCAGATAAAATAGATGAGATCTTGAATCATGGTGTTATTAAAGATACTGAAAAGGGCAGGATTAGTGAGGCTGTTGATTTTGATTCATTACCCGTATTTAATCGGGTTTTTGTAGAATCGCAATTTCAAACAACACCCGGCCTGATGAAAAAGGTTGTGGAGTCATTTTTGAATACGGCCCCCTCCTTAACTTCGGCCTTGGAGGATGCCATTGCTTCCGGAGATTTTATCGAGATGGGTGTGAAAGCCCATAAATGTCACGGTCCTGTTGTCTCTCTTGGCGGTGAACGAGCGGGTGCGTGGGTTAAATCTCTCGAATTAGAGTCGGAAAACAATAATATACACGTTATAAACGAGCTTATGTCAGGTTATAAACAGGCATTTGTCGATTTGATAGATGTACTTGATAAGGTAAATAAAGAGTGAGTGACATGAATGATGATTTCACTGTTCTGGTAGCGGAAGACGAAGAAATTACAAGGCTTATGATTTCTGAATGGATCTCTTCCTGGGGATACAAAGTCGAAACCTATCCCGACGGTGATGCGGCATTAGAGAGGCTTTCGCAACCAGATGCTCCCCGGCTTGCCGTTCTGGATTGGGTTATGCCGGGAAAAACCGGTGTCGAAATTTGTCGTGCTTTAAAGGATAAACGTCCCCAGATCTATTTTATTGTTCTTACATCAAAATCCTCCGAAAAAGATTATATTCATGCTCTGGAGGATGGTTCACATGCTTTTCAGACAAAACCTGTTTCACCTGCTATACTGAAGAGTCAGGTTCAGGTCGGTCACCGGTTAATTTATGCAGAAGATGAACTTTTGAAACAGGAACGGGAAGTGCGGCTTAAATGCTATGGCGCACTGGCAAACCTGGCTGAAACGAGGGATGATCTTACCGGAACTCATATGAAGCGTATCGGTATTTTTTCCAGGCTTGTGGCGGAGGAGCTTGGCGCCTCTTCAGCGTTTTGTGAGGATATTGAGGTCTTTGCCCCCCTTCATGATATTGGAAAGGTCGGTATTCCCGATACGATTCTGCTTAAACCCCGGGGGTTAACACCCCTGGAAAGAGAAATAATGAAAGGTCATACATCCATGGGAGGGTCTATCCTTTCTGAAGTGCCGACTATGGAAACCGGAGCTGTGATAGCCCGTAATCATCATGAGAGATGGGATGGTGAGGGGTATCCCGATGGAATCTCCGGGGAGAAGATCCCTCTCCAGGCTCGTATCGTCTCTATGGTAGATGTCTATGATGCACTGCGTTCCAAACGTCCCTACAAGGAACCCTGGACCCACGAACAGGCTTATGATCTGATTGTAAAAGAGAGAGGAATGCAATTTGATCCGGGACTGGTTGATCTTTTCATTAAACGCGCCGATGATATCAGGGAATTGAGACTTGAATACAATGATGTGGAAAAACCAACAACCTGGAAATTTTAGGTTGGGGTAAGAAGGAACCAAATTGAGCAATCTACTTTCCTTGCTGGAGAAAATTCAATCCCGACTTGGTGAACAATATATTGAAATCGGTGAAAATTTTAATAACCTCGTCGGAGAGATGGAACGATCCATGAAATCCGGGCGAGATATCGTCGATGATTTTAAAGAGCAGGTTGCCAAGCCTTCCAGTACAAGTATTACCGGAAGGATCGAGGAGATAAAGTTTTTAGTGGCAAAAGAGGCGGATAATCACAGGCTTCTTAAAGATGAATCCACAGTTTTAGTCAACAGGCTTGTTGATATTTATAAAGAGCTGGAAGAGGTGCATACTCCTATTGAAAGCATACAGGATTCGGCGGACCTGATGACTTTGCTTGCTATAAACTCCATGGTGGTGGCCATACAGGTTGGCTCCAAGGGGGGTGGTTTTACCTGTATTACGGAAGAGTTGAAAACCGCCTCTACATCAACTCATCAGTATGCCATGGAAATAGATGAAATCGGGAAACGGGTTTATAACGGCTTTGAGCGCTTCAATACCCTCACAAAAGAGATTCAAAATCATGAACTGACAGTCGAAAAATTTCTAGAGGATGCTATGCCTTTGGCTTTCAGTACCTTTCATGAGGCCGTGGAGAAATTCATAGAACACCTGGAAATCATGGCCGGCGGAGCTGACAGGATCAGGCCGACACTGATGGGCATAATGCAGAGTTTGCAGAACCAGGATATTATCAGGCAGTCCATGGATCACATCCTTCTCTCCCTGAGTGAGTTGGAGAGCGGGGAGTTCAGCGGTGGTATGGATGATGCGGGATTCATTATCCTTAAACAGCAGCTTTTTACATTAAGCCGGAATGTTCTTCAGGATGTCCGCAAATGGCTTGAAATTGACCTTGAGAATCTAAATACGAGGATGATTGAATGTGATCAGGTTCTTGCCAGTCTGAATTCCGAAAAGGAGAATCTTTTTGTTGAGGATTCTGATGAACCGGGTTTGTTCAGGAGAATTTCAGATCAGCTTGGCAGGTTTAAAGAGAACGTCGGGGAGATCCTTAAAAAAACCGAAATAACCAGAACCATGAGGAAGGAACTTTTTAAAGAGAATGAGCATCTTCTTTCGGTTGTGACCCAGCTGAAGCCCCAGATAAATGGACTTTCCGATTTGGTGGATCTATTTAGAAATATAAATGTTATGGCGAGGATCGAAACGGCAAGATCCGATGTTTTTGGTAACATTGAGGCTTCAATTGACGAGATGGTCGGGATTAACAACCTGATTGAAAGTGCTGTCACCGATATTATGAATGTAGAGACATTCATTCACTCGTCCAGTGCAAAGAACGTTAAGACCTTTCAGTCAATAATTCAACAGGATACCCATTTTGTAGAAACCTTTCGTGATGATATTAATAATCTTCTTTCTATTACCGAAGAGTCCATGACGATTCTGAGAAACTCTCTGGCAGGTTTTGATGTGCTCTCTGGCGGGTTTATTGGTCGTTTTAATGATACAAGGTTACAGATCGCCGGAATTGAAGATTGCTATAAAGAAATTCTGGAATTGGATGAAAAATTTAAGAATGAACTCGATTCTCTTTATGCTCAGGTCGACGGAAAAGGTATTACAGACGAAGAAAGAGAAGAAAATCGTCTGAGGATGGAGAAGATCCTTGAAAAATTTACGATTTTCCGTCATAAGAAACATGCGGGAGATTTAACCGGACTAAAACTCTCTGAAGAAACTTCTCTTGAAGAGAGCAGCATCGTTCTATTTTAAAAAAAACTTCCGCAAAAATGAATATCTTAAACCACATAAGGATGAATAATAATGATTAGTGTAGCCAATGTAAGTCTATCTTTTGGACAGCAGAAGCTGTTCAAGGATGTTAATATAAAGTTTACACCCGGAAACTGTTATGGCGTAATCGGAGCAAACGGCTCGGGAAAGTCAACTTTTCTTAAAATACTCTCAGGTGAGATTGAGCAGGATACCGGGGATATTATTGTAACTCCGGGAGAACGAATTGCAGTTCTTCGTCAGGATCACTTCGCTTTTAATGATTTTTCAGTACTCAATACGGTTATTATGGGGCATAAAAAACTCTATGACATCATGGTCGAGAAGGATGCCATCTATGAGAAAGAGGATTTTACGGAAGAGGATGGCCTTCGTGCTGCCGAGCTTGAATCGGATTTCGCCGATCTTGGCGGATGGGAGGCTGAATCACAGGTTGGTACGATCCTTGGTGGTCTTGGAATTCCTGAATCCATGCTTGAGAAGAATATGGCCGATCTTGAAGGCGGACAGATTGTCCGGGTCCTTTTAGCCCAGGCGCTTTTTGGAGATCCGGATATCCTTCTTCTTGATGAGCCCACCAATGGTCTGGACCTTGAGTCCATCAACTGGCTGGAGGAGTTCCTCTATAATTTTAACAATACGGTTATCGTTGTCTCCCATGACAGGCATTTTCTGAATAAGGTTTGTACACATATAGCGGATATCGATTTTGGTAAAATTGCCCTCTTCGTCGGTAACTACGACTTTTGGTATCAGACAAGCCAGCTGATCCGTTCCCAGATGAGGGATGACAAAAAGAGACGCGAAGATAAGATTGCCGAACTCAAAGAGTTTATCCAGAGGTTCTCTTCCAACGCATCCAAGGCCAAACAAGCCACATCAAGGAAAAAGCAGATCGATAAATTAACCCTTGATGATATTAAAGCTACATCACGAAGGTTTCCCTTTGTTGACTTTAAACCGGAGAGGGAGTGCGGGAATATTATCCTGAATATTGAAGGCCTTTCCAAGACCATCGATGGGGAGAAGGTTCTTAACGATGTTACCCTTACCGTAAATCCCGGAGACAAAATTGCCTTCGTTGGACCCATGCATACGGCTAAAACCGTTCTTTTTCAGATTCTTGCCGGTGAGATGGAACCTGATGAAGGGGAGTTTTCCTGGGGTGTCACAATAACCCCCTCCTTTTTCCCGAAAGATAACTCTAAATTCTTTGATACGGAAGAGACCATCACTGAATGGCTTTCTCAGTACACCGAAGTAGAGGAGGAATCCTACGTTCGCGGTTTTCTGGGGCGGATGCTTTTTACAGGGGATGAATCCCTTAAAAAAGTCAAGGTACTTTCCGGTGGAGAGAAGGTTCGCTGTATGCTTTCAAAAATGATGTTAAGCGGTGCGAATACCCTGGTTTTCGATGAACCCACTAATCACCTGGATCTTGAGGCGATTACTGCCTTGAATAATGGCCTTGTGAGCTATACCGAGTCTCTTCTGTTTACCTCCCATGACCATATGTTTGTCGATTCTATCGCCAACAGGATCATTGAGTTCACCCCTGTCGGTGTGATTGACAGGATGATGAAGTTTGATGATTACCTTATGAGTGAAGATGTCCGGGCCTTGCGGGATGAGCATTATCATGGCCATTTAAGGCTTACCATTTAATTGATAGAAGCGCTCCCTTTTGGAATAGCCGGTGAAGGTTGCCCTCACCGGCTATTTTTTATGATTTTTTATTTGAATATTCTTCCCCTTGTTAAATATGGGAAAATATGGGAATAGGGTGCCGGTCTTGACCCTTCGGGCGGCTCGGTTTATACTTTTTGCATCTTTGTGACTGGCGCAATCAACGGGGAGAACCTCGGGGGAGCAAAGAAATTCCAAATGCCGCGCGTCTGGGCTGAATACCCGGATGTATCAGGCATATTATTCTAACAATAATTACATTCGAACTCATACACAGGGGGAGTTATGAAAAATCTCAGAAACCTGGATCCTATTCTGGCAGAAATGATAAGCGGAGAGGAAGCTCGGCAGAGAGATAGTATTCGGCTTATCGCATCGGAAAATTATGTTTCTTCGGCAATTCTTGAGGCAACAGGTACGGTTTTAACCAATAAGTATTCGGAAGGGTATATTGGCCGTCGCTATTATGAAGGTCAGAAGATGGTTGACCAGATTGAAAAACTTGCGGTGGAGCGGGCCAAGTCTCTCTTTGGGGCCGACCATGCCAATGTTCAGCCCTATTCCGGCTCACCGGCTAATCTTGCTGTCTATCTTGCTTTCCTTACACCCGGGGACCGGGTGCTTGGGATGGAATTATCCCATGGGGGGCATCTAACCCACGGATCTCCCGTCAGTTTTTCCGGTAAACAGTATGATATTAAATCCTATGGTTTAAATACAGAAGGTGATATTGACTATGAGCAGCTGGAATCAATAGCACGCGAGCATAAACCAAAGATGATCATTGCCGGACATTCGGCATTCTCCGGGATTCCCGACTGGAAGAGATTTCGGGCCATTGCGGATGAAGTCGGTGCTATCTTATGGGTGGATATGGCGCATCTTGCAGGCTTGGTGGCCGGGGGTGTTCATCCCTCACCTGTCCCTTACGCCGATGTTGTAACAACAACAACACATAAAACTCTACGCGGGCCCCGGGGGGGGATGATCCTCTGTAAGGAGGAGCATGCCAAAGCTATAGACCGTGCTGTTTTCCCCGGTTGTCAGGGGGGCCCCCATAATCACACGACTGCTGCTATTGCGGCGGCTCTTAAAGAGGCTGCCACTGATGAGTTTAAAGAGTATTCAAGGCAGGTGGTTGCCAACGCTTCTGTCCTGGCTGATGAATTGATGGCTCTTGGTTTTGATCTTGTCTCCAATGGAACAAAGAATCATCTTATGCTTGTGGATTTACGGCGGATGGGTGTTACCGGGAAGCAGGCCTCCAGGGCCATGGATCGGGCGGGGATCGTCTGCTCATACTCCACTATCCCTTTTGATGATGCCAAACCCTTTAATCCCAATGGATTAAGACTCGGTACTCCCGCTGTAACAAGCCGGGGGATGTGTGAGGACGAGATGAAGCAGATTGCTCATTTCATAAGCCGGGCGATTCAGAATAGGGATAATGAACCTCTTCTTGATGAAATGGCCGAAGAGGTTAGAGCTTTCTGCTCCAGCTTTACTCCTCCGGGACTGGCGATCGAAGCTGAACCGGATAATGTTACAAGAACACCAGCCTACGTGGAATAACATCTTTTTCTAAAATGGACCTTCCCTCATTCCTGAAAGCGAGGGGAGGTTTTATTTCCCTACTCCTGGTCCCCGCTTTAATATCTTGCTATATAATCGAATTATGATAAAATTAGTAGAAACAAAAACTTCTTGATGCAAATTAAGAATTTGGGAATAACCAATTTTATTGTGAGGTTTTTATGTCGATTAAACTCAAGATCTTTCTTCCTGTTTTCTTACTCTTGCTTATTTCTTTTTCATCGGTTTATTTGATTGTCGGTCGCCGGCTTTCGGCTATGGCCCTGGAACAGAACGCCGATTTTGCAAAAACCTATGTACAGAATGTATACAGCCAGGTTGCAATGCTGGATCATAATAGTGATGTTCAGCGTGAGATTCTCCTTTCTGAAACAAAAAGACGCCTTAAGGAGCTTGTCGAGGTCGCCATTGATGTAGCTGATGGTTTCTACCGGATGGAAGCGGAAGGTACCTTGAGCCGCGAGGAGGCTCAAAACCAGGCTAAAGATAATATCCGGAACCTCTGGTTTGGAAGGAGCGGATATTACTGGATAGATAATACGGACTATATTAATATCCTTTTACCACCCAACCCCTCCGTGGAGGGGACGTCAAGGTATGATTTAAAAGATTTCAAGGGAACCTTTATTGTGCGCGAACTCGTAGACGGGGCTGTGAATGAGGGTGAGGCTTTTGTAAACTACTGGTTTGCTAAACCCGGGGAGGAAGAGGTTTCAGAGAAGATAGGCTATACGCTCTTGTTTGAACCCTGGGGATGGGTTATCGGTACCGGTGAATACATTGACAATATCGAAGATACGGTCAGAAAATTTGATGATGTGAATATGCGTTCATTGAATGAATCTCTCTATGATGGTATCGAAGGGAGTGCCTATCCATTCATAAAAAACAGGGATGATGAATATATTGCCTATATAAATCGGGATCTTATAGGGACGCAGAGTTCCACTTCCGATATTCTAACCGGAGAAAATCTGACCGAGAAATATTTTGCCCTCGGAGAGGGGGCTGTGGAGTACTGGTATACGCGTCCGGGTGAGCCGGAAGATAAGGCCTTCAAAAAAATCGGTTATGTGAAGTATTATGAGCCTCGGGACTGGATTCTTGTTTATACCCAGTACAATGACGATATCCTTTCCGTGATTAAAACCGTGCGGGCTGTTCTCCTATTGATCAGTGCACTTTCAATAATAATCATGGGTCTGGTTCTCTATTTCTTTCTCTCTGTAATATCCAATTCAATTACTAAAGCTTCTGCAAGGATGTCGACTATTGCTGAAGGTTCCGGGGATCTTACCTTCCGGCTTGGGATCAAAACAAAGGATGAAATGGGTAAGTTATCCGACAGCTTTAATTTGATGATGGAAAAGTTGCAGGGGGTCGTCCTGAATTTGACAGCTTCAGCCGGTACCGGTGAAGCGTTGAGTCTGTCTCTTGCTTCAAATGTTGAAGAAATAGCCAGCGCGGAGGAGGAGATGGCCGCAAGCAGTCAATCTATAAAGGATAAGTCGGGAAAGTTGGCGGATAAAGCTATTCATGCGGATAACGAGCTGGGTGAGATTTTGCATTCAATTACCGATGTCTCTATTCAGGCCGATAATGAATCAGCGGCTGTGGAGCAGTCTTCGGCCGCGGTTGAGGAGATGGTTGCTTCGATAAACAGCATCACAAAGGTGAGCCGGGACAGGGCTGATCAGATCCGGGCCCTTTCCGTAGCGGCAAGGCATGGTAAAGAGGAGATGGATCAAACCGTCACAGATATCAAAAGTATAGCCAGTTCCGCCGATTCCATATCCGAAGTCCTCACTGTCATCGATGGAATATCCAGTCAGATCAATCTTTTGTCCATGAATGCTGCCATCGAGGCGGCTCACGCAGGGGATGCGGGGAAGGGTTTTGCTGTCGTTGCCGAAGAGATAAGGAAGCTTGCCGAATCTACCGTTTCGAGTTCCAGTCAGATAGATCAATCGATTAAGATGATCATAAATCAGATTCAGGAGACCTCCTCCAGATCCATAGAGACCGGCGATTCGATCAACAGGATTGCTGATGAGACCGAGCAGTCTTCCAATGCCATGGAAGAGATTCTAAACGCCCTCTCCGAGTTGTCCCAGGGTACTCATCAGATTACCGAAGCCTTGAATAATCTTGTAGACTCTTCTGCCAATGTGAAACAGGCCAGCAGGAGTGTCGAGGCAAGTTCTAAATCATCACGTCAGGCCTTAACCGATATCTCCGGCCTTTCCAGTGAGTCGAATGCAAGTATATCCGAGATTTCTACCGGGATGGGTGAGATTTCCGCATCGATTGGCCAGATCCGGGAGCTTGTTATAAACAATAAGGAAGCTATGGAAGGAATTATGGAGCAAGTGGGTCGCTTTAAGGTCTAAGCCGACCCACATTTTCTCCGTGTTGTATGGTGGTTCTGAAAGGTTCTGGGCGGGTTCTCCCTATTTTTCTTCCAGAGCCATCATTTTATCTATCCTTGTCTGATGGCGTCCCCCCTCAAATGGGCTGTCGATAAAGGCATCGAGCATCTTCTCTACAGGTTCTTTATACTCAATTCTTCCGCCAAAGGCGATGAAGTTTACATTATTATGTTTTTTGGTCATTTCAGCCGCAAAGGTATCCTGGGGAAGGGCGCATCTAATCCCCTTTACTTTATTGGCAGAAATCGAAATCCCAATGCCCGTCCCGCAACAGAGGATCCCAAAATCATAATTGCCCTTCAGGTATTGAAGGCAGGCCTTTTCCGCCAGATCCGGATAATCTACCGAGTCTTCCGTATCAACACCAAGGTTTTCAACGGTAAACCCCCTGCCTTCAAGATGTTTGAGTATCCTCTGTTTTAATTCTACTGCGCCGTGATCGTTGGCTATCAGGATTTTTCCCATGGTAACTCCTATAATGGTTAATTGATTCTATTTGATGGTCCTGTTCAGTTTAAATTGAACCTGCCGAATATTCAATTCCCTGCATAACCCTTTAGGGATGAATAATTTTATCAGGATTTCTAAATTGATATTTCTGTGAATATTTGCTTCTCCTTGACAGTTCGGGACGCTTGGCCTAGGATGGAATCATGAATGCATATGGTTTTTTCAGAGCTGCCGGGGCTGTGCCCCTGGTTAAAACTGCTGGGGTGGAAGAGAACTGTGCCGGCATAATAGAGCTGTACAAAAAAGCGGTGGAGGATGGAGCCGACCTGGTTGTTTTTCCTGAACTCTCCCTGACGGCCTATACCTGCGGGGATCTTTTTTCCCAGAGTAAACTTCTCTCTTTAGCGGAAGAGGCTGCCGTACGGCTGGCTGAAGTTACCGGTGAAAGGGGCTCCGGACGAACCCGTTCCGGTGATCTTCCTCCGGTGATCTTCGGTCTCCCCCTTCGTGTTGGTGGTGTTCTCTATAATTGTGCCGCCTTTGCCTGGAATGGAAGACTCCTGGGGATTGTCCCCAAAACATACCTTCCCAATACGCATGAGTTTTATGAACAGCGATGGTTTGGTTCGGCCCATGGCCTCCTGAACAGACAAGACCTTTCAACTGTCGAGATTGATGGTGTCGCCGTACCCTTCGGAGCGGATCTTCTTTTTAATAATAAGGCCGATAACAGGATCGTGATCGGGATCGAAATCTGTGAAGATCTCTGGGCGCCTTTGCCTCCCAGTTCCAGAATGGCACTCGGGGGGGCCACGATTATTGCCAACCCATCGGCCAGTAATGAACTTGCCGGCAAGTCTGCATACAGGCGGGAGCTGGTCCTCCAGCAGAGTGGACGTGGATTAGCCGGGTATATCTATGTCTCCTCGGGAGTTGGAGAGTCCTCTACCGATACAGTCTATGGCGGTGAAACTATCATTGCTGAAAATGGACGACGGCTTGCCATGGGGGAGCGTTTTCTGAGAGAGCCCGAGATTGTCATGGCCGACATCGACATGGAGTTTCTTTCTCATGAAAGGATCACATCAAACAGTTTCTCTCAGGCGGCTGCGGCGGAGGCGGGAAGGGAGCAGCTGAGATACCGGCTGATTGAATGGGGTTGTATCGATCCTGTGTATGCTGTGAGTTCTCCCGCGCCAAGCAGTGAAATTAATTTAATGCGCTGGGTTGATCCCCGCCCCTTTGTTCCTTCAGGATTGGAAAGAAGGAAGGAGAGGTGTGAGGAGATCTTTTCCATCCAGAGTCAGGGGCTTGCCTCAAGGCTTGCCCATATCGGCTGTAAGGATGTGGTTATTGGTCTCTCCGGGGGGCTCGATTCGACCCTGGCCCTCCTGGTCAGTTTGAAAGCCTTCGAGATCCTGGGCCTGGATCGTCATGGAATTCACTCTTATACCATGCCGGGTTTCGGCACGACAGGCAGGACCCTTGGTAATGTCAAGGAGTTATGTCGATTGATGGATCTTCCCCTGGAGTCGGTAGACATACGAAAATCCTGCGAAGTGCAAATGGCCGACCTTGACCATTCGGGCGAACCTTCTGATGTGGCCTATGAAAATGTCCAGGCCCGATATCGAACGGCCCTCCTTATGAATAAATCGAATATGGTTCGAGGGATTGTTATTGGGACTGGAGATCTTTCCGAGCTGGCTTTGGGCTGGTGCACATACAATGGTGATCATATGTCCATGTATGCCGTCAATACGGGGGTACCCAAGACCCTTGTTACCTATCTTGTGGAGTATGCGGCCGATACCCGTCCTGAAGAGGGGGTTGGGGCTGTCCTGAGAGATATTATCGGGACACCCATCAGTCCTGAACTTCTGCCTCCGGATAAGGCTGGAGCCATAGCCCAGAAAACCGAAGAGGTCGTCGGTCCATATGAACTTCATGATTTTTTCCTTTATCAGGGGATTCGATGCGGATTCTCCCCCTCCAAGGTTTTTTTTCTGGCAAAACAGGCCTTCTGTGAGCGATCACTGGATTTTAGAGATTCTCTTGTTTCCGGAATTGAAGAGGGGGCGAGGAGTGAGGAGGAAATTCTAAAGTGGCTGGAGGTCTTTTATCGCCGGTTTTTCAGTCAGCAGTTCAAGCGTTCCTGTCTGCCCGACGGGCCTAAAGTAGGAACAATAGCTCTCTCTCCCCGGGGGGATTGGCGGATGCCTAGTGATGCCTCGGCTAAAGATTGGCTTGATGAGATAAACACCTTGAAGGAGAACTTATAATGTCGGATGAAAAAAGCATGACTACGGGGATAATCCCCGGGAGGGAAGCCGCCCTTTCCCTTTTCCTGAAGTACAATAAGTCAGATTCATTGTTAAAGCACGCTCTCTCTGTTGAAGGGGTTATGAAGTATATGGCCAGAAAAGAGGGGGAAGATGAAGAAAAATGGGGAACCATCGGACTTCTCCATGATATCGATTATGAAATGTACCCCGAAGAACACTGCTCAAAGGCTCGGGATATCCTCACCCGGGAGGGATGGCCCGAGGATTACATCCGGGCTGTCATCAGTCACGGATGGGGAATTTGTTCGGATGTTGAACCTTCCCATAAAATGGAAAAGATCCTCTTTGCCACCGACGAGTTGACCGGTCTTGTGACAGCGGCGGCCCTTGTGCGGCCTTCTAAATCTGTCCTGGATATTACCGTAAAATCGGTGAAGAAAAAATGGAAGGTAAAGGCTTTTGCCGCCGGTGTGGATCGGGATATAATCCTGAAAGGTGCTGAGATGATGGGTGTTGAGATTGCCGAGCTCATTCAGGATGTCATTGACGGCATGAAGGATGTTGCTCAGGAGATCGGTCTTGCAGGAGAGCCACTCTGAGCGGGATGGATAAGGATAAACTCCTCAATATTTTCAAACAGCTGGGTTTCACCGAATATGAGGCGAAGGTCTATCTCTCTCTTCTCGGGAATCACCCCGCCAGTGCCTATACCATCTCCCAGTCTTCCGGAGTTCCCCACTCAAGGGTATATGACATCCTTCGAAGACTGACCGAAAAAGAGTATGCCCAGGCTGTGGGAGAGAACCCTAAAAGGTACTCCCCTCTCTCTCCTGAAAATCTTATCCGCTTTCTAAATAAACGAAATACAGATCTTACCGACGAGCTGGATGAGGAGCTTAAGAAGACGGCCTTTAATTCTGATTTCGACCCGGTCTGGAATCTGAAAGATGGAGAGGAAGCATTTCGAACGACCCGGGAGTTAATCTCCGCCGCGTGTGAGAAAATATGGATTGGCCTCTGGGAGTCGGATCTTCCACAGGTTGAAGATGAACTTCGAAAAGCCGAGGGCCGGGGTGTGGATATCCTGATACTCCTGTATGGTGATAAAAAGCTGGATTACGGCCGGGTTTATCACCACTCGGTATATCAGTTTGATCCTGGAATCAGGAGATCCCTTGATTGTGTTGTAGATTCAAATGCCTGTGTGAGCGGCCTTCTTGGCAGTGCCACTCAGGCCAGCCAGATTGTGTGGACCAATAACGCCGGACTCATCCATTCAATTGAAGGTTATATAATGCATGATTTTTATATTGCGGAGATCCAGTCTGTTTACGGGGATGATTTTAATAAAAAATTCGGTGATAATCTGATCAAACTCAGGAAAAATTTCAGTTTCTGACCATGTGTGTTTAATGCACAATTCAGAGATAGATCCTCGGGACCCTTTTGCTCACTGCACAGGTTACTTCATAGGGAATCGTTCCTGTGATCATGCCTAACTCCTGTGCACAGGGTGCTGATTCATCCTGACCGAACAGGATCACCTTTTCTCCGACAGTGATATCACTATAGTCTCTATTTTCGAATTTTTCGTCACCCGGGGAGCCAAGATCTATCATTGTCTGGTCCATACAGATCCTGCCAGCCAGGGGGTACCTTTTGCCCCTGATCACAACTTCTGCCCTGTTGGAAAGAAGCCTGTTGTACCCGTCGGCATAACCGACCGGAATGGTACCGATCAGGGATCGCTTTCGGGAAACCCAGCTCCTGCCGTAGGAAACGGATTTTCCTGCTTCGATCTCTTTTAAAAAACTTATACTGCTTTCCAGCTGCATGACTGGTTTTAACTGTCGAGGTCTTTTCATGGCGGGATCCGGGTAGTAACCGTAGAGGATGATCCCCGGTCTTACCATGTCGAAGTGGGCATCGGGCCAGGAGGCGACAGCCCCGGAGTTGGCTGCATGGATCAGTCCGGGGTCAACTCCTGCCCTCCTCACCTCATCAACTGTATGGAGAAACAGATGAATCTGCTCTGCCGTGAACTCCCTATCCTCTTTTGATATACTGTCGGAAACGGGGAAGTGGGTGCATGTACCCTGGAGCTTCAGGAATGGCGAAGCCTGAATGTAGGCTCCAATTTCAGGTGCTTCTGCAGGGGGGCATCCTATCCTGCCCATACCCGTATCAACTTTAAGGTGTATCTTTAGAGTTTTTCCTGTTTTTTCAGCCGCTTTTTCCAGCGACTTAATATAGGAAAGGGTGCCGGCAAAGGGTTGGAGCTTCCATCGGCAGATCCCTGCCAATTCATCGGGATCAGCATGACCGAAGAGCAGGATGGGGGCCTTGATTCCCGCCTCCCGGAGTTCTCCTCCTTCGGATACCGCCGAGACACCAAGGCAGTCGATCCCTTCTGCCAGGAGTATTTTGGATACTTCCACCGCCCCGTGCCCATATCCGTCAGCCTTAACCGCCCCGCAGATCTTTGTCTCCGCTTTAATGAGCGATTTAACAGCCTTTAAATTGTGTCTCAGGTTATCCGTATATATCAGGGCTTTAGTAGCTCTTTTTTCCATCTCCGGCAGCAAATTATCCTCCGATAGGAGTGCGTCGCACTTGATTCTTGTTTTCGATGGTTTTCATTTTATTTGTGAATAACGATTTAAGCAATAAGTGAAGCTTGTAAAAACAGATATATGCTAATCGTCAGTCGGTATGTCATCTGCCTGTCAGGCTGGATGATATTTATCCTGCAGTCAATCCTGCGAATTACTGCCCTGGATAGCAATTTCTTGACAGCTGATATATTCGGGTTTATGTTATTACTATTAGAGTAGTAACAAGGAGTGAGCTATGCGAAAGATACATATACTCATCTGGGGTTTTGGAGCCATGGGTTCCGGGATGGCCAGGATGCTTATGGATAAAGAGGGTGTGGAAATTCGGGGTGTGTGTGATATTCATCCTGATCGGGTGGGGCGGGGTGTGAAGGAAGTCCTGAACCTCCAATGCGATCACCCGGAAGTTGTTATCTCAGGAGATATAGGTGAGGTTCTGAAAGGGACTTATGATTTAGCCCTCCTGGCGACCGACTCTTTTACGGTTCATGCCTATGACAAAATTTCTCTTCTTCTGGAGCATGGGATCAATGTGATTTCTACGGCTGAAGAGATGGCCTATCCCCGGGCATCCGAGCCGGAATTGGCCGGGAAGATGGATAAGCTTGCCCGGGATCGAGGGGTTACCCTCCTCGGGACAGGGATAAATCCGGGGATGATCATGGATCTTCTGGTTCTCATGCTGACCGGGGCCAGTATGAGTGTGGATTCTATCCGGGCCGAAAGGGTGAACTCCCTCTCTCCCTTCGGGCCTGCCGTCATGGAAGAGCAGGGGGTTGGTCTCTCCCCCGAGGAGTTTTTCCGGGGCCGGGATAGTGGCAGTCTGGCCGGGCATGTGGGATTTAACGAATCAGTCAGGATGATCGCCGACGGCCTGGGGTGGATGCTTGATGGCCCCATCCGGCAAACCATGGAACCCATTGTCTCCGCGGTTCCAAGGAAGACCCCCTATGCCGAAATCGCATCCGGCAGGGTTGCCGGATGCCGGCAGGAGGGGCATGGATTCATCCGGGGGGAAGAGAAGATTACTATGATTCATCCCCAGCAGATAGAACCCCAGCTGGGGGGAATCGAGACGGGCGATTATATCACCATAAAGGGTGTACCAGACATCAATATGTCGATCAAACCGGAGATTCCCGGGGGAATCGGGACCATCGCCATCTGTGTGAACATGATCCCCCATGTCCTCAATGGTCGCCCCGGATTGAAGAGTATGCTGGATCTTCCCGTTCCCCGGGCTGTGCTGGGGGATATGCGAAACTTTCTGGATGAGGAGCTGAAATGAGAGGCATGCCGGGTGACTGGGTGGAAATCCGCCGGACGATTCTATCCCCTGATGAGAGGGCTCCGGGGATTCCCGTGGATACTCAAAAAGTGCCTCTGATCATGATCATTAAGGGGTATCTGGAAGGGAAGGGTTCCAAAATGGATTTGGATTTGGATATCAATTCTGAAGAGGGAATAGAACTGACGAGGGGGGATCTTGTCCGTGTGAGGACGGAAACGGGCAGGCTGGAGGAGGGGGCGTTTATTCGCCTGAATCCGGGCTATAGCCATGGCTGGGGTAGTTTTATCCCCGAGATTCAAAAGGTTGGTCACACCCTGTCTGGTCTGATGGAGGATTCCGATGGATAGAACCTATGCCGGGGTTATGTCCCGCAGGAATACAATAATGAAGTCTTCGGTGGGTATGGATTATACCCTCTATGAATCCGATGGTATCGGTTTTGATTATGAGGCCATGATGGCTGGGATTGGCTACTCTCTGGACGATATCGCCGCCATTCAGGCGGCCGGAGGTGTGGGGAATACCCCCCTGATTGAACTGAAAAACATAACAGAGCTTGCCAGGAGGAGTGCAGCCCGGGGGAGGGGTGCCAGGATCTTCATTAAGGATGAGGCGGCCAATCCTTCAGGAAGTTTCAAGGCCCGTCGGGCGGCGGTGAGTGTGTATCAGGCGAAGAAACTCGGGTTTAAGGGGGTTATGGCGGCCACAAGCGGGAATTATGGTGCTGCTGTTGCCAGCCAGGCGGCCATGGCCGGCTTGAAATGCATCATTGTCCAGGAGTGCTATGACTCAGAGGGGCGAGGCCAGCCGGAGATCCTCGAGAAGGCCCGGAAATGCGAGGCCTATGGGGCGGAGGTTCTCCAGCTCTCCGTGGGGCCGGAACTGTTTTATGTATACCTTCTGCTCCTTGAAGAGACCGGATATTTCAATGCTTCCCTCTATACGGCTTTTGGTATAGCAGGGGTTGAAACCCTGGGGATGGAATTAATTCTACAGTGTAGAAAAATGGTGGGGAAAGATCCAGACACCGTGGTTGTAACAAACGCCGGAGGGGGGAACCTTACCGGGACGGCGCGGGGGATCCTTAAAGCGGGAGGCCAGGGGGTTGAGATTATCGGGGCGAGTGTGGACCTGGCAGGACTTCATATGGCCTCCGATAGAGATTTCAATAAAAAATCGTTTACCACAGGTCATACGGGATTCGGGGTCCCCTTCTGTACCAACCCGGATAGATCGGATGTGCCCCGTTCTGCGGCCAGACCTCTGCGGTATATGGACCGGTATGTGACGGTTAAGCAAGGGGAGGTTTTTTATACGACCGAGGCTTTGGCCAGACTGGAAGGTCTTGAACGGGGTCCTGCAGGGAATACCTCTCTTGCTGCCGCCCTTGCCCTTGCCCGGGAGATGAAACAGGATGAGATCCTTGTTGTTCAGGAGACCGAGTATACCGGTGCCGGGAAACACATCCTCCCTCAGCTCTCTTTTGCCAGGGCGAACGGGATAAAAATTGAGATCGGGGATCCCGGGCATGAGGTTCCCGGGATGAATATTGTCCTGCCTTCCGATCCGGGAAAAATGGGGGTCAGAGAGCTTGATTTAATGAAGATAAAAACCTCCTATCTTCGCAGATTTATAAAGGAAGGGAATAGGGCCCCTCTTACAGAGGCGGATATGGACTACCTTTCTGCCGAGCTAAGGCTTTCCCGGGAGAGGGTGGGTGAAATACTTGAAAAACTTGGAGAGACAGAAAAATGAGCAGAGATGATGATTTTGATATAAGACGCAAACACCTGGCAGAACTTACCGAGGATGAACTTGAACTGCGATTCTGGGGATTGGCTGAACAATTGGTGGCTCCCGTGGTGACTCTGGCCAGGGAGAATACCTCTCCCTCCATTGAGAGGTCGGTTCTCCTCCGGATGGGTTTCTCAAGTTTAGAAGCCCGGACCATTGTGGAGGAGGCTGGAAACAGGTCCCTTCTGGGGCATGGTGCGGGGCATCTGGTTTATCGTTTATCTTCCGAAAAAGGGATAGCGCTTCGAGCGGCAGGAGAAGCCCTTATCCGGGGGGAATACTGGGATGAGGTTATGGGGATGTTTATACCAGGAGGGATCAAATGAGGGATGATAAAACAGAGGGTCTTGTTCCCGATAAGAAAATAGATGTTGAAGAGATTTTAAAGGATCTGGAAAACTATCACCCCAGAAGGCGGGGGTGGACCTGGAGAACAGGAAGGGGAGAGGAACGAAAAATCGGAAAATTTACCTACCTCAATACTTCTGATGGGCTTAAAAAGGGGCAGCCTCTTCCGGCGGCCCGATATTTTGATGGTATCGATCCCCAGGGGGAAAGCATCATTACCACCGAGATTGCATCGGGACGGTTTGAAGATGATATAAGACGGATGCGAATGGCGGCCTGGCACGGGGCGGATCACCTGATGGTCATAAGGACGGCCGGCCAGTCTCATATGGATGGACTCATCGAGGGGACTCCCCAGGGGATCGGCGGCGTTCCAATCACCAGAAAGCAGATCCGGGCCCAGAGGAAGGCTTTGGATATGATCGAGGATGAGGTCGGCCGTCTGATCAATTATCACTCCTATGTGAGCGGTGTTGCCGGACCGGAGATCGCCGTGCTTTTCGCCGAGGAGGGGGTGAACGGGGCGCATCAGGATCCCCAGTATAATGTCCTCTATCGGAATATCAATATGGTTCGATCTTTTGTGGATGCCGCCGAGGCTAAATGCCTTATGGCCTGGGCGGGGATTGCCCAGATCGACGGTGCGCATAATGCCAATGCTACGGCCCGGGAGGCCTGGAAAGTCATGCCCGAGTTGATGGTGCAGCATGGGATCAACTCTCTCTTCTCGGTGAAGGCGGGGATGAAGAAGGAGGATATATGCCTTTCCACCGTGCCTCCCACGGCACCCCCTGCCCCCTGTATGCGTCTGGACCTTCCCTATGCGGTTGCCTTAAGGGAGCTCTTCCGGGATTACAAGATGCGGGCTCAGCAGAACACCAAGTATATGGGCTCTTCCACCCGGGAGGCAACGGTTACCCATACCCTGAACCTGCTTATCTCCAAACTCACCCGCGCAGAGATTCAGTCCACCATTACCCCCGACGAAGGGAGGAATGTTCCCTGGCATATCTACAATATTGAGGGAACCGATACAGCCAAACAGGCCTTTGCCGGGATGGATGGTCTTATGGAGATGATCGGCCTGAAGCGGGATGAGGGGCCTCTGGCCGACAAGGTCCGGGAGTTAAAGGAGAGAGCTGTTCTTTTCATGGAGGAGATGGTCGAAACGGGTGGTTACTTCAAATCTGTCGAAGAGGGGTTCTTTGTCGATTCCGGATACTACCCCGAGAGAAACGGGGATGCGATTATCCGGCATGTTGATGGGGGAATCGGTGCCGGAACAATAATTCCGCGGGAGTCCGATTATATGGCTCCTGTGACAGCCCATTTCGGCAGGAACAACCTGGCTCCCTATGGCGAGGCTGCCGTAAAGGATCCCGCATCCTTAATCGGAGGATCAACCCTGGAGGTTCCGTCCAGGATTGTCTATATCGATGAGCTGGATGAAGAGGATAATGTGAATGTCCGGATGGCCGAGACGGAACACCTGCGGCACACCTCTCTGATACAGCCGGAGATGGAGTGGCAGGGGGATGGTATCGTCCAGACAACCATGTTTCTTCCTGTTGATGAGAGAACAGCCTCCTTTGCCGCCATCGAGGTGGGGCGTAAGATGGGGCTTTCAGAGGTAGAGGTTATCCATACCGAGGTGATGCAGCAGGCAGAAGGGACGAGGGTGGAGATTAAAGGTAAGTTTAATCAGACGATCGATTTAGCTAAACTGGAAATCCCGCCGCCACCGGATATTCTTACGGAGGAGGAGGTTCTCCTGGCTGTCAAAGAGAATCCCCTGAAGATTGTGGCGGGAACCGTGGGTGAGGATGAACATTCGGTTGGTCTTCGGGAGATTATCGATATAAAACACGGGGGGATTGAGGGGTTCGGGGTGGATTGCCACTATCTTGGAACTTCTGTTCCTGTGGAGAAGCTGGTCGACGCTGCCATAGAGCTGGATGCCCGGGCGATCCTTGCTTCAACTATAATCAGTCATGATGAGATTCATTACCGGAATATGAAGAGGCTTCACGAATATTGTGTAGAGAAGGGGGTAAGGGAAAAGCTTATCCTCGTTTGTGGCGGTACTCAGGTCAGTCCTGAGCTCTCTGTGGCCCAGGGTGTGGATGCCGGTTTCGGCCGGGGAACCCACGGCCTGGCTGTGGCCTCTTTTCTTGTGAAAAGAAGGGCTGAGCTGGATTCTCAACCCCGAACTTCCGGAAAGGCCGGATCTGCCGACTCCCGGGAAGGGGTGTGAAGATGAGCTTTTTTTCGGAAATCGGGATATGAAGGTTGATGCCCTCCTGGCGGAAATCGGAAGTACCACAACTGTTATCTCTGCCTTTAACGGGATGGGTGCAGAACTTAAGGGGCCTGTTCCTTTCTCCGGGGAGGAGCCGCAGCTTCTTGCCCAGGGGAGTGCTCCCACCTCGGTGACCGCCGGGGATGTCATCATCGGTCTGAATGAGGCCCTTGAGGATTTGAAAGCAAGCCTCGGGTGTGTTTCCGGCTTCGGTTTCGGCTCCGAGTCTGGGCGTTCCGGGGATGAAACACTTGAATGGGGGACCTTTATGGCCTGCAGCAGTGCTGCCGGTGGCCTCCGGATGAGTGTTCACGGGCTTGTGATGGATATGACTGCCCGGGCTGCCCGGGAGGCGGCCCTGGGGGCCGGAGCCATCATTAAACAGGTTACTGCGGGAAAAATGCGGGCCTCGGATATCCGCCTTCTCAATGAGATTGATCCCAATATCATTCTCCTGGCCGGGGGGGTTGATTATGGGGAGAGGGTGACAAGCCTTTACAATGCAGAGTGCATTGCTGAACTCAATTTGCCGGTCCCACTCCTCTATGCCGGAAATGTGGAGAACAGGGCTGAGATTCGGGATATTTTTAAGGGCAGCAGATATAGGCTTGAAATCCTCGATAATGTGTATCCCCGCATTGATGAGCTTCATGTGGATGAGGCCCGGAAACATATTCAGCGAGTGTTTGAGGAGAATATTGTCCATGCCCCGGGGATGGCGAGAATTCGTGAAATGGTGGATGGTCCGATATTACCCACCCCGGGTGCTGTTTTTACCGCTGCCGAACTCCTTCAGGAGGTAGTGGGGGATCTCCTTGTGATAGACGCGGGAGGGGCGACGACGGATGTTCACTCGGTGACCGATGGTTCCGAAGAGATCAACCGTATCCTTATCTCTCCCGAACCCCGGGCGAAAAGAACGGTGGAGGGGGATCTCGGGATCTATGTGAACCGGGAAAATGTTCTGGATCTCCTTGCGCGGGGAGAAATATTGTCTTCCTGTACAGCTCTTGAGGATGGTTTCCGCGAGAGGGTAATGGCCCTGCCCCCACTTCCCCACACGGAAGAGGAGATTACCACAGCCGAGGCGCTGACGGCGGCTGTACTTGAGGCGGCCCTTTTTCGTCATGCCGGGCGGTTGCAGGATCTGTATACCCCCGGAGGACGGCGACAGATTGCCCGGGGGAAGGATCTTTCCAGGGTTGGTCTTTTGATAGGAACAGGTGGTGCCCTGACAAGGCTCCCCCGGGGCGGAGCGCTTCTATCAGCCCTTTTGAAACTTCAAAAAAGGAATGTACTTCTCCCTCCACACGATTGCCGTACCTCTATCGACACTGACTACATCATGGCGGCGGCAGGGGTTCTCTCCCGACGTTGGCCTGAAGGAGCGCTGAAACTTATGAAGAGGAGTCTTGATTTAAAAACATCAGAAGAGATTTTGGAAAAAGGAGGGACGGGATGTCCGGACCAATCCTTACGATAGACCTTGAAAAACTGAAAGCAAATGCTGAGCGGATTACCGGGATATGCGGAAAGAGGAGTGTATCGGTAACGGGTGTGACAAAAGTCTGCTGCGGTATGCCCCCCGTTGCGAGGGCTCTGCTCGAAGGGGGGGTAACAAGCCTCGGTGAATCACGCATGGAAAACATCTACAGGCTGAGGGCTTCCGGTGTAACCTCTCCGGTAATGCTGCTTCGGATTCCACCCCTTTCTGCCGTGGAGGAGATTGTAACAAATGTTGATGTAAGTCTGAACTCCGAACTTTCTGTTATCCAGGCTCTCTCCAGTGCCGCCCTCGAACGGGGGCTGATCCATAAGATAATCCTCATGGTGGATCTCGGGGATCTCCGGGAGGGGATATGGCCGGGGGACCTCCTGAATGTGGTCAGCCGGGTCGTGGATATGCCCGGGGTAAAAATTGCCGGTATCGGGACGAATTTAACATGTTATGGGGGCGTTCTGCCTTCGGTCGAAAATATGGGCGCCCTTGCCGGATGGGCCGATCAGCTGGAAGGAAAATTCTCTCTTGATCTCGAATGGGTATCTGGAGGTAACTCATCGGCCATCCCCCTCCTTTTAAAAGGAAAGATGCCCTCCCGGATCAACAATCTCCGAATAGGCGAGGCGATAATGCTGGGCAGGGAGACAGCCTATGGTGAAGCTTTGACCGGATTTTCCCGTAATGTTTTCTCTCTGAATGCCGAATTGATAGAGATAAAGACAAAACCATCCCTGCCTATCGGGGATACCGGGATGGATGCTTTCGGCGGGAAGCCCTTTTTCACTGATAAGGGGGAGCTCCTCCGGGGAATACTCAATGTGGGGCGGGAGGACGTGGCCGTGGATGGTCTTATCCCGGAGGAACCAAATCTCTCGATCCTCGGCGCTTCCAGTGATCATCTCCTGGTTGATCTGACTGCGGTCACTTCGGTGCCTGAGGTGGGAGACAGGATATCTTTTTCTTTGAATTACGGGGCCCTGCTTGCCGCCATGACCTCCTCCTATGTTTTAAAGCAGCCGGTATTTCCGGGTGGTGTGATCTCTTCTCCCCGGTCTGTCTCAATTTTCGGTAAACTCTCAAGTCACGGGCGTAAATGCCTCCGCCGGGCGGTAGAGGATCTTGACCTGAACATCGT
Source organism: Spirochaetales bacterium (assembly GCA_016342585.1). Lineage (GTDB taxonomy): Bacteria > Spirochaetota > Spirochaetia > UBA9216 > UBA9216 > JAEINK01. The sequence goes on along the minus strand of JAEINK010000005.1, from coordinate 51,325 downwards.
GAAATCCGAAAAGGTGGATCTTGGACGGTTCACCCCCCTCCTTGCCGGTCGTAGACCCCTCCTGACTTCTGCTTTAGCCGATATGGAGACAAGGAGCGAATCGTTGGGGCTTATTATGATCGATTCCACCCCGTCTCTCGGGCTTTCGGGAAAACTGCCCCTGGGCCGACGGCTTCTATCAACCTCCCTTGGTCTTATTGATCCAGAGATTAATTTCTCTCAGAGGCTCTCTCCGGAGAATATTGTTCTTCTCGGGGTTAAAAAGGCCGATCCCGATGAGGCCAGCCTTATACGCAAGCTGAATATCAAGACCTTTACCATGGAAGATGTTGATCTTCTTGGAATTAGGGAGGTAACCATGAGGAGCATCAGGCGGGCGGCTTCAGGGACTGGGGGGATTATCCTGCGGTTCAGCAGGCGGGCGGCAGGCCCTCAGGGTTTAACTTCCAGAGAGTTTCACTTTATGCTGGAAATTCTTGCCGGTTCGGATACTATTCGATGTCTTGATATCTCCGGTTATCCCATGGACTCCGAAATCTGTCAGTTCGTTGAGACGGCCCTGGGGAAGAAGATTCTCGGGCGCTGATTGGGATTATTAACTGCCCTTAAATCCTGAAGTCCTGAAAATTTTGAACGGCTGAAGGTTTCGAAGGCGCTTACAGGGGATCTCTCATAAGGGGCATACTCATGCAGCGGGGACCTCCCCGGCCGCGGACAAGCTCAGAGCCTTCGATCTCGATCACTTCGACCCCGTGTTTCCGCAGGGTGTCATTGGATACGGTATTCCTGTTGTAGGTAACAACCTTTCCCGGTGCCACTGCCAGGGTATTCGTACTGTCATTCCACTGCTCCCTGGCGGCTGTTTCTCCTTCTCCTCCTCCGCTCTGGATGAGGTTTATCCCTTTTACACCAAGTGATTTTTCAAGGGAGGTTTTGAGCTCCGGTTCAGGGACTATCTTCAAGCCGTTTTTATCGGGTGTAATTCTGAATATCTGAATCTCCTTTTCTACACCTGGATAAATAGTAAATTTATCATAATCCACCATGGTAAATACGGTATCCAGGTGCATATATGCCCTTTTAAAGGGAATTTTGAATACGAGAATCTCCTGAAAGCCTGAATCCCTGGCGAATAGTCGTTCGGCTATTCTTTCGATGGCCAGGGTGGAAGTTCTGGCGCTGCAGCCAATGGCCACCGTCCTGCTGTTGAGTATGAGAATATCGCCACCCTCGATTGAATCGATCTCATTGTAGTCATAAAAAACTTCATGGGATGATGAATTGAAGGCCGGGTGATATTTATTGATATAGTGGAGTATCAGGGATTCGATTTTCCTGGCTCTGGAACTCATGGTGTTGATGGCAATGCCCTCGCCGATGACGGCCCCGGGATCCCGGGTGAAATAGAGGTTTGGGGCCGGGTTGATGAAGTATGGAAATTCATGGGACATAAACCAGGAAAGAGATTTCTCTTTGAGTAGTGTGGACGCCTCCTGTTTATGGAGTCCGCAGATAAGGGTTTGGGCCATCTGGGCACCACTCTTCTCCGAAAGGTGCTCCCTTATGGCATCCCTCTCTCCTCCCCTGATGATTCTGCTGAAATAAAAGAGCTCCTCCAGGAGTTCTTTTCTGACTTCAGGATTCTGGAGAATATCGGCCAGGAGTTCCTCATAATAGACAACTTCCGCTCCCTCATCCCTCAGGGCCTTTGCAAAGAGATCATGTTCCTCCTGCATTCGACTGAGCCAGGGGATATCATCGAAGAGGAGTTCTCCCAGGTATTCGGGGACAAGCCTCTCCAGCTCTTTACCCGGCCGGTGGAGCATTACAGCGCTTAGTCTTCCTATTTCAGAATGTATTTTAAGGTTGATATCCATTGTTTATTCTCCTTTGAGTATGTTACTACTAAAATAGTAATGAGGGAACCTTGTGTGAAGACATAGCGGAAATATTTTTTACTTGACGGCGACAATTTCATCTAATATTCTAATCTCACTTGTTTTAAGAATTATATTGTTATTTTAAAACTACCATGTGTCGAAAAGGTATATAAAGAATAGTATTTCAGATGTGGCTCTAAGGATATTTTATATTATGATACGTGGAAAGTGGTTCTGGGCCATGCTGGCCTTTATTGTAGTTACCCTGTTTATGGGGATCGGTGTTGTTGTTGTTACCTATAATCGATCTTCTAGCCTGACAGATTTAAGATCACAGGCGGATGTTACTCTTCAGCATATGTATCTGCTCACCAATTCAACCAATGCCATGATGTATAATTCCGAAGATATCTATGAAGCAAAGGATACATGGAACCTTGCCTTTACAAATGCTTTTTATCAGCTCGATAAACTGGCCACCCACCCCGGTCTGAAGTATATTGACGCTGAATTATCACGACCAGTCAAAGCCATTCGGAATTCATGGAATGTAACAACCAACGGGTTTGTAACGGGAACGACCAGCCTGACAGAATTTCTCCTCTCATCGATTAAATTGGAGAGGACAGAGAATATCGCTGATATGGTCATTGAGCTGAATGCCCTGGATGATGCTGATGAGATACCTCCCGAAAATATAATGGATGCGTTTCACCTGTTTCAGGCGAATATTGCTCTTGACTCGGCTAATGATCAATTCTGGTATTTTACCACATCTGCTCTTGAGGGGATGGGGCTGGATATTCAGACTGAAGCAGATCGTGTTTTACAGATTACCCTCTTTGTCACCACTGGTGTGGTAGCTCTCCTTTTACTATTAATCATGACCGTACTCATTATCAGTTTTCAAATGCTTAGAACCGCTAATATGAACCTTGAGGAGCAGGTTGTCGAGAGAACCAGTGCAATCCAGAATCTTCTGGATTTTTCGGGAGAGGGATTTCTCACTTTTGGTCCCGATTTTATTGTAAATCCGGAGATTTCCAGGGAGTGTGAATCCATCTTTGGTCTGTCTATTGTTGGTGAGAATATTGCTGAGACCTTATTTACAACCGAGCAGGAGAGGATGGATTTCGCGGATGCCCTCTCTCTTGTTTTTACGGGTGTCTCCATACCGGAGGTTATCTTTGATGTTATGGAACCCAGGATTCTTATAGGTGATAAAACTATTGAAATGGGATTCCGTCTGGTTAATGAATCTATTATCATGTGTCAGCTTAAGGATATAACCGAAACAGAACGCCTTCAGAAGAGTCTGGAATTTGAAAATGCCCAGCGGGAGATGATCCTTCGGGCCGTAACATCCAAACGATATTTTCAGGGTATTCTTGAAGAGGCTGAAAATCTTTTCGCAACTCTGGAATCTTATATTTCCGAGGGGAACTATACCGCCGGGGAGGAAGATAATGAAAGGGTCATCCGGGATATCCACACCTTTAAAGCAAACGCGGCTTTCTTGAGAATGCCGAAGACAGTTGATTTTGCTCATAATCTGGAGTCGACTCTTATTGATTATGGAATCCTTTCGGATGTTGTTCCTTTAGGTGCGGAAATAATTGAATTCAGGAAGGGCTTCAAGGAAGAGGTCGATACGATAATTGAAGTTCTGGGTCAGGAGTGGTTATCCGGCAGGAATATCAGTGAAGTGGATCTGGATGAGCTCAAAGGTATTCAGGAATATGTCCAGGAGACATACCCTCAGGATCGACAGTTGCGGCGCTCTATCGACGGACTTTCCAATCTACCCCTCTCCGGCCTTTTTTCACGATTAACCGAGATTGCAGAGCACCTGGCTGCCACAAATGGCAAGCGCGTTGTTATCACCTCTGAAACAAATGATATTCAGGTTGTCCCGGAAATGTACAACCGGCTTTCCGATGCCTTGAACCATATTATACGGAATATGATTACCCATGGGATTGAGTTCCCCAGGCATCGTGAGAAAGCGGGGAAGTCAGCAGCGGGATCTATTAAGATTAAGGCAACGGAACAGGATGGGATGGTACAGATCCGGTTGTCCGATGATGGTGCCGGTCTCTCTATAAAAAAGATACAGGAGCGGGCTGTTGAACTTGGTAAGATAGCCAAGGGTGAATGCCTGGAGCAGAAAGATTTGGTTAAAATGATTTTTGAGTCTGGATTTTCTACTGCTGATACAATAACAGCGGTTTCAGGTCGTGGTTATGGTCTTTCAGCAGTACGGGACGGTATTTATCAGGTTGGTGGTAAGCTTAAAGTCTCCTCTGCAAAAGGCCGTGGTACCGGCTTTACAATTATTGTTCCCAATGAAAGGATGGTCTCATAATGAAAGCCGAATTTGCAAATGTTTTCATTCGCAGTGCTGTGCATGTGTTTCAAAAAGAGCTGAATATTACCCTTACCAGGCAGAGTCTGGTTAAGAAGAATGCCCCGATTCCAGGATTGCCTATCTGTATCGTTATAGGTATTACCGGAAATATCAAAGGGCAGATTGTTTACTCGATCGACCGCAGTTTTGCTCAGGATATTACTCACGCCATGCTGCCGAACAAATTGCCCCATGATTTACGAAACTATGTGAATAGTGCTGTCGGGGAGATAGGTAATATGATAACTGGTCAGGCAAGTATTGCCATGGCTGGTCAGGACCGGATTATCCAATTGACGCCTCCTGCTGTTTTTACCGGTACTGAAATGTATTTTGATTTTCTGCAGATGCCCACAATTTCCCTCAGACTCCTTTCCGAAATGGGGATGCTGGAGATCAATATTGCCATAATGGAGGAGATGAACATATGATGAAGGGTCTGATTGTTGATGATGCGGCGATTATGCGGTTACGTCTTCGGGATATTCTTGAGCCGAGGTACGAAATAATTGCGGAAGCCGGGGACGGGCAGGAAGCGATCGAGATGTATGATAAGTATAAGCCCGATTTTATTACACTGGATATCTCCATGCCGAAAACAAACGGTCTTGATGCTTTAAATGTATTGATGACCAGAGTTCCCAATCCCAGGATAGTGATCGTGAGTGCGGTAGGACAGCAGCGCCTTGTTATTAAAGCTCTCCAGAGTGGTGCCAGGGATTTTGTGATCAAACCTTTTGAACCCGCCAGGGTGATGAAGGCAATCGACAGGATGCTGGTGGACTGTCAGGTTTCTGCAAAATAATTTATTTCTTTTTGAAATTTAAAATCCCTCCGGAGGCTGAATTAAAAAGTGCCACCGGAGGGATTTTTTTATCTTCTATTTGCAGTAAACCTGAACCGAGGCCTCTTCGGTATCCACATCTACTGTAAACTGTTCCAGGGCGGCAAGGATTTCGTCGATATTATCCTTACTGATATCCTTCAGATTAAAGCTGAACCCCTTCTCTCCCATGGAGGTGTTTATCTGTTCCTGAGCCTCTTCCGGAATGAGCCCCGCTATATTCAGTCCGGCCTTTACCAGGCCAAAAGGAACTTTTACTGAAACCCTGTCGGAACTTTTCCCATCCTTAGGTTCTACCTGAACATACAGGAACTTTTGTCCAGGGGTGACATCCTGAGATGATCTGTTTTGATCCTGTGCTGATTTTGATTGTTCCATTTGAACATCCAAGGCCGTCAGCAGTTTTTCCGCTTCGTCAGGAGATATCTTTCCTTCCGACAGCATGTTTAGAATTCTCATTTTTTCTTCCATATCTTTCCTCCTCGATAATGAAGACTCATTCCCAGGCGAAGCGAATTAAGCGGACCATCCTGATGGAACCGTTTCCGAAACTACTGTTACGGCATTCAAGTGCAGGGAACGTAAGGTCGAATACCTTTCATTTAACCACTATTTTGACATCCGATTTCTCGGAATGAACTATAATTTCTGTGCCCCAGGAGGCTGCAAGAAGCTGCGGGAGGTGCACGATGAGAGCTTGTACAGACTCCCGTTTCTCTTTCCCGGCTCCGAAGGCAACCATAAGGGCAAACACAACAGCTCCCAGTACAATGAGGGGAAGGAACAGCAGGTAGATAAGGGGCAGCAGGATATAAAGGGAGACTCCTTTTCCTTCATCCTTGATTTTGAATATCAGCAACCAGGGTATCCTCATTCTATCTCCTTTACAGCCTGCTCTGCATCTATTTCTCCCCGTTCAAGCTTATCGAGGATCTCTGAAACAGGCGGTTTCACATTGACTTCAATATCAATGAAATCTAGCTTTTTCCCCAGAGCGTTTAACCTGTTTTTTACGGTGGGGTAGCTTATCCCGAATATCTTTTCCATCTGCTTAATTGAACCGTGGGTTTTCAGGAAGGCGGCCGCAAAAAGCTGCTCATCAGGAGTCAGTCGTGCAAGGGGCGGGAGTTCAAAGTTACCTTCAATTATAATCTCCTCACCGGTAACCGCTGCCTTTTTGATCACGATTGGCTTGTTGTCTGTCATGGCGGCTAGTTTTTTCCAGCTATGTATCATTACATCCTCCTGTTATGAATATAGATCGGAATATTAATAAAATCAATATAAAAATAAAAATAAATTAAATAAATCAATATAAAAGACTATTAAAATAAATATTATATAATTTAAACATTTTTACCATTGTTTTTTGCCATGGTTCAGGGAATTCCGGGAGAGTAAGAAAAGTTATCCACCTAATTACCGACTCATGGTAGAATGGGCTGTAAATCATAAAAAAATTAGGGGGTGGTATGGATTCCCGTTATGATGTGATCGTTCTTGGATCGGGGCTGGGTGGTTTAGGTGCTGCTTTTGAATGTTCACGTAAAGGTTTAAAAACTCTTCTCCTTGAGCAGCATAATCTCCCCGGCGGGTATGCCACGAGTTTTGTCCGGGGTCGCTTTGAGTTCGAACCCTCTCTCCATGAACTTCCGGATATGCGATCAATCAAGGCTGCCACGGGGGTCATCCGGTATCTCCTGGATGATGCCCAGCTGGATGTAGGCTTTTCTTCCATCCCCGATGCCTACAGGCTTATCCTGACCGAGAAGGGAACCGATGTCCGGATGCCCTTCGGCGTTGATAATCTCGTAGAGACTATCAGCAGGGAAGTGCCTGGTAGCGAGGAGTCTGTTCGCAATTATATGAATCTCTGCAGGGAGGTTCAGGATGCCTTCAAATACCTGAATGAACATGCCGATAATCTTAATTATCGGGAGGTTCTGAAAAAGCATGGGAACTTTGTCCGCACAGGAGCTGCCACGGCAGCCCAGGTCGCGGATTCTCTAAACGTTCCAAAGGCGGCCAGGGATCTCCTCCTTCCCTACTGGTGTTATCTTGGTGTGCCGGAAAACAGGGTCTCCTTCTCCATCTGGTCCTCCCTTCTTGATGCGTATATCTCTTCGGGTGCTGTCATACCTAAGTACCGGTCCCATGAACTCTCCTCCGCCTTCATTGATAAGTTTATTAGGCAGGGGGGCGAGTTCCGGCTGAATACCAGGGTAACCAGGATCCTTGCCCGGCAAGGCCGGATAACTGGGGTTGAGCTTGCCGGCGGAGAACAGCTCTCCACTCCGATAGTTATAAGTAATACATCACCCACAAATGTTTTTTCTAAACTCATTTTCCCTCCGGAAGAGGTTCCATCCGCAGCTTATCAGAATATCCGATCCCGGAAATTGGGATTCAGCCTATTTGTAGTCTACCTCGGATTGGACAGATCCCCTGAGGAGCTGGGTCTTGAGGATTACAGTTACTTTATCGCACCTCATATGGATACGGAGAAACTCTACCCCGAAGGAAAGTCTCTGGATGCAAAAGATATCATGCAGGCTTCGGTCTGTCTGAATATTGGAAATCCCGGCTGCTCTCCACCTGGAACAACCATCCTCGCCCTCACTGCGGGGCAGAAGGCTGAGGCCTGGGCGGATGTTACACCAGAGACGTATAACGACAGGAAGGAGATGGTCGCGGATATCATGATAGAACAGTTTGAAAAGGCGGTTGGGGTTGATTTGAGATCACATATTGAAGAGATTGAAATCGCGGCTCCCCAGACCTTTGCCCGGTATACCGATTCTCATGACGGCATTGTCTATGGATATGAGCCGGAGGTGTGGGACGGGATAGTTCCCCGGGTGCTCCATCAGAAGGATGAAAACTACCTTAAGGGGCTCCATTTTTGCGGTGGTTTCTCTTTCAGATGTCATGGATATGGTTCTTCAATTATGAGTGGGAAGGCTGCAGCAGAGGCTGCTTTTGCTGAAGCTGCTGCCGTTTCGGCGAAGGGGGATGGTAATGAAAGTTGAGATCAAAGGATCATTCCGGGATGTCCTTTCATTTGTAGCGCATCTAAAGAAGAGGAAAAAAATCTTTAAAAAAGCGGACGCCTCTCCGGTGGAACGGGGCAGGATGAATCTGCTGGCTGAGGAGCTCCACCCCGAATTCCAAAGGTTCACCCTGGAATCTGTTATTGATGAAACCCCGGATACAAGGACGTACAGGTTGAAGGGGGAAGGCCGGAAACCGGCTTATTTCCAGCCCGGTCAATACATCAGTATTAATTTCAGGATCGGGAACTCTACCCTGGCCAGGCCCTTCTCGATCTCCTCCAGACCGGAAGAGGCTTTGGAGGAAGGTTATTATGATATAACCGTCAAGAGCTGTGAAACTGAAGGATTTGTGGATGAGTGGATCCGGGAGAACTGGTTACCCGGGCGTGAAATCTCCTCCTCCGGTCCTGCCGGAACCTTTACATGGGAGAGGCTTCGGGATAGTAAGCTCTTAATATGTATAGCGGGTGGATCGGGGATAACTCCTTTTAAACCAATGATACCGGCTCTCCTTTTCCGGGATCCTGCCGCCAGGGTGATCCTTTTCCAGGGGGCCCGTAACAGGGCGGATATTATCTTCAACTCATTCTGGGCTGAGACAAACCGGTTCTATGGTGACAGGTTTATTCATGTTCCGGTTCTTACCGAACCGGGGAAGGGGTGGGGCGGAGAGAGTGGTTTTATTTCCGGAGAGCTCATCAGAGGGGCTGTAGCGAGGCTTTGGGGTTCCTTTGATGCTCCTGCTTACAGTTATTTTATCTGCGGTCCCGAGGGCCTACACTCTTTTATGGAAAAAGAACTCTCTCCGTTCAATCTTCCGGGAAGGAGGATCCGCCGGGAAGAGTATGCGATTAACGTAAGGCGTGGTGAAAATTTTATCTCCGGGAACCCTGACCTTTTTTCCTTTACCGTCATCAAGGGAGGAGAGGAGTTCCTTGTTAAAGCCGACCCCAATGAAACTGTTCTGGTGGCTATGGAGAGGGCGGGGTTGAAACCTCCTTCCCTTTGTCGTTCCGGTGAATGCGGCTGGTGTCGAAGCAGACTTATATCGGGAGTTGTTTCTGAGGCGAACAGAACCGGTGAGCGTTCAGGTTTGCGTAAAGCGGATGATAAATTCGGATATTTTCATCCCTGTTCAGTATTTCCCGAAGGGGATCTTGTCATTGAAGTTCCTTCTAATCCTGTTAAGGATATGTAAATAAAGAGGAGTATGCTATGAAAATTGTTGCTGGTTCCGCCCTGCAGTTGGAGCAGGAGACTGTAAAAAATCTTGGTCTGAATGTGGTTGAGTACCCTATGTATTTAAATGGTGATGATTATCCCGTTTCCATGGCCATGAGTCGGGAGGAGAAGGATATTTTAAGGATGCTCCTGAAGGATAAAAACAATAAGGTAACAACCTCCGGTCTTCGGGAACAGGACCTTAAAAAGGCTTATCTTGCCTGTGGCGGCGATAAGATCATTTCCATCCATCAGGCCGGGAAGGCCTCGACGGCTACATCCGCTATGATAAACAGAGTTTTAAGCGAAAATCCTGAATTGGATGTGACCTTCATCGATTCTCACCATTTGACGGCGGCTTATACGGTAATCGTCCAGCAGGCAGCGGAAGCTGCGGCAGGAGGGATGGCCTTCGATGAACTTAAAGAGTATATCGAGATTATCCGTGATAATACCAGGCATTTGGGATGTGTCTATGATCTCTTTTATCTCCATCGGACCGGACGGCTCGGTCTTGCCAAGGCTATCATGGGGTCGGCCATGAAGATAATCGCCCTCTTAAGTTCCTCCGGGGACCCGGGGGTGCTGGTTTCCATTGGGAAGGTCAAAAATTCCATCCAGGCGAACACAAGGTTCGTGAATATGGTGAAAGAGGATATGGAAAAGAAAAACGGAAAACGGGTTCGGTGTGTGATTTCGGTTATAGGTCCCCATGAAAAAGAGGCTCAGGATCTCAAGAGTAAGCTTGAAGCTCTGGACTTCCCTGTCCAGGCAGAGATTCATTATACCAATCATTCAAATATGCCTCATGCAGGGCCCGATTTCTATGACCTGGGGTACACCATCCATGCCTAATCAAATATTGGAGTGCGGGGATTTTACCCGGGCCCTCTTTACCAGTGCGGAGCATCTGAATATCAACCTGGAAGTTCTGGACAATCTGAATGTTTTTCCGGTTCCTGACGGGGATACCGGTGCGAATATGGGGGCGACTTTCATTCCGGCTGTGAAAATTCTCCAGGACACGACAATCTCTTCCTGCCGGGAGATCGGGCAGATCCTCGTCCCGCGGATGGATAACCATAGTCGGGGAAACTCGGGGTTTATCATTTCCCGTTTCTTCAAAGGATTTTTTTCCTCCCTGGAAGAGGCTCCTGCTTTGACTGTGGACAGGATCCGTGATGGATTTTCCAAGGGGTATTTTGAAGCCCATACGGCCCTCTTTAATCCTGTTGAAGGGACGATGATCTCAATTATCTCCTCAATGACAGAGGCTATTACCGGCTGGGATGGAAGTTCTGTCCGGGATTGTCTTGAAAATGCTGTTTTTGAAGCACGGAAAACCCTCTTTGAGACCCCCGCCATGCTCCCTGTTCTTGCCCGGGCCGGGGTTGTGGACAGCGGTGCCCTGGGGTTTATATGCATAATTGAAGGATTGCTTCTGGGACTAAACAGTAAAACTCCTTTTCAGGAGGTTGAGTCTGAGTACCGGTTTATACCAGATCCAGAGGCCGGTTCTGATGAGGAAAATCAGAAACCCGGTCAATTCTGCACCGAGTTAACCATGCAGCTTGCCCACAGTTTTCCCGAAAAGGAGATGCGTGAATATTTAATAGAGATGGGAAATTCAATTGCCCTCGTGAAGGAGGATAATTTTGTAAAACTTCATATCCATACGGATTTTCCCGACCAGGTAATGAATAAATTCGAACAGTTCGGGGCGATTGTGAACAGTAAAGTCGATGATATTTATGCTCAGATAAAAGGGGGGACGGGAAGCGGTGCGGCTTTCAAGGGGTGTGAAGTACTTCCCTGTGTTCCCGGTGAGGGGTTCAGGACGATTTTCAACGAGCTGGGTGTGGAAAATGTTCTGGTGTATGGGACAGCACTCCCATCAGCCCTGGAGATTCTGGAAGCAATAAACAGGGCGGGTGTCGAAGATCTGATCATTCTCCCCAATGATAATAATATCCTTCCCGCTTGTATGACGGCCAAGGATAAGAGTGATAAACACATTTCCATTCTGCCTACCAGAGATATTGTCCAGGGGCTGACTGCCTATTATGGTTTCAGTGAAAACGAGGAGCTGGAAATCAATACAACTGCCATGCAGGAGTGTCTGGAATTGGCTGACTCTTTTTTTCTATATCAGTCTACGGCAGACCGAAGTTTTGGCGGGGTCGATATAAAGAAGGATCACTACTTCCTCTTAAAAGGAAAAGAGATCCTCTCTGTCGAATTGGATTATTGTCAGGCTGTGATGGCAGGGCTCTTAAAGGTTGAAACCGGAGAGAGGGGTAATATCACTCTATTCTACAAGGATGAGCCGGGTCATAGCGGCACAGGTCAGGATGTATCAGGTCCTGATAAGCTTTCTGAACTGCAGAAGCTAATTGAAGAAAAATATCCGCATCTGGAAGTAGAGCTCCTCTATGGCGGACAGGCCCGGGGAGATTTGATCATATCACTCGAATAATCCTGGGTGTGCACTTTGGTATAAGATTGGACGCCTGCTGGAGGCTCCTTAGAAAAAATCATAGGTGAGGTAGTGTATAGTGAATCTTCAAATTACGGTGATAAGTCTTCTTTCAATCCTGGCCGGGTATTTTTTTGGATCGGTAAACTTTGCCATCCCCATAACGCAGATGGTTCTCGGGAAAGATATCCGTACCTTGGGAAATCATAATCCGGGAACCTCCAATGTCCTGCGTGAAGTTGGTCCTTTATGGGGAGTCCTGGTGGGTTTTCTTGACGGGATGAAGGGGCTTCTACCCATACTGATCCTGAGGCTTGTATACTTTAAAGGGGATGATGGCTTTGATTTTTTCATCCTTTATCTTACAGGTTTTGCTGCCGTTCTCGGCCATTGCAAATCTATTTTCATGAAATTCAAAGGCGGTGGTGGGATTGGTACCATGCTGGGGGTTTCCCTCTTTTTTGTCCCTGTGGAGTTTCTCTTCTCCATGTTTATCGGGGGTCTGATTGTCCTGATTTTCTTCAAGAATTCGCAGTTTCGTTTTGGTCAGAAAACCCCGATTTTCTTTGTAACTCTGACACCTTTCATTACTCTGATAGACTCTCTGCTGATAGATATCCCCCTCTTTGCGCATATTTCCATAGGAGGGCATACCTGGGGGACTATAGCCGGTGCTTTTGTTATGTCCGTGGGCCTTCTGTCATTAAACTTAAAATTCCTGACATCAAAATCTAAGAAGAGAGAAGCTTAGTAATTCCTGAAAGGGGGGCATGATTGTTGGGTCTGTCTTTTACCAGGAGGGTTGTCTGATCACCGGAAAACTCCCTGGTAAAGAGGACATCATGTCCCATGCACAAACCAATGACTACGGCGAGGTCCACACCCTCGGCTTCCATCTGTTTCGCCTGACTTATGGGGTTACAGCTTACCCCGGGCAGTTCTGATTTTTGATTAATCTCATTCTGCCCCATGGCTCCACAGGTGCAGGATATCCCGATGCACCGGATGTCCCTTTCAGTAAAGAGCCGCCGGACATCTTCGGCCAGGTTTTCCATACCATAACAGTAGGCCAGGCCCACTTTTTTATAATCCGATGTTTTCACGAACTCGAGAAGCTCTTCAACCCGGGAAAGGGTCCCGGCTCTGCCGCCATCCACGAGTTTGGCCGCGGTCTCCACGACCGCAGCTTCTTTCTCCCTGTGATATTTCGCAAGGATCTTTTCTCTCTGAAACTTTTCTCCGCCGCAGGATTCGCCTGTTCGGCAGGATTTGCTCCTGCAGCTGAGACAGTTCATCTATTCAAGCTCTTTGCCGGCGGCAATGGCTGCGATAGTGCCATCGGATACGGCGGTTGTTATCTGTCTGTATCTCTTGGATACAACATCTCCGGCCGCATAAATTCCATCCAGGTTGGTTCGCATCTCCAGGTCTGTTTCAATATAGCCCCACTGATCGACCTTCAGCTTGTCACCAAAGGTTTCGATATTGGGAATGAAACCGACAAACACAAAGATTCCATTTGTCTTCAACTCTTTTTTCTTTCCGGTTTTAAGCTCTTCTACCATGACCGACATATCCATGGTTCCATTTTTCTTGAACTCTCTGGGTTCGTGTTCAAAGAGAATGTTGATTTTTGGATTGTTGAAAACCTTCTCCTGGGCCTCTTTATTGGCCTGAAGGTGATCAAACTGGTGAACAATGGTAATCTTGCTTGCAAACTTTGCTATGAAAAGGGCCTCCTCGATCGCCGAGTTTCCCCCGCCTATGACAATAACCTCTTTATTGTCAAAGTATTTCGCATCACATGTTGCACAGTAGGAAATTCCATTGCCGCGGTATTCAACCTCGCCGGGAACACCCAGAGGTCTTGGTTTCGAACCGGTTGCGACGATTATCTTCCTTGCTTTAATAGTTTCAAAACCATCAACCTTCACGCATTTACAGTCGAGATCAACATTATTTACTTCTACCGCGGCTCTGAACTCCACCCCGTTTGCCTTTGCCTGTTCTCCCATGAAGTGACTGAGCATGAACCCGGGCTGGGGATCTATGAATCCCGGATAATTGGAGACCATGTGGGTTGTGGCAACATATCCTCCGGGTAGGGCCGGGTCTACTATGATTGTCTTGAGATGGGCCTGGGCAAGGTAGATTCCTGCCGTAAGGCCGGCGGGACCACCACCCAGGATAACCACATCGGTCTCCGTTTCAACCGGTTTTATCTTTTTATGAAGTTCTGCAGCCTTTACAGACCCAACCAGTTCATCAAGGTTTCTCATGATATCTGAACGGAGGACACCTCCGGAAAGTTTATCCCCGGTTAATTCCCCGTTTTTATAGAAGAGGAGGGTAGGAGAACCTGTAACATCCAGTTTTTCCGCCAGTTCCCTGCTTCCCTGTCTGAAAATTTTAATAAAGTGAATATCATCACCGTATATCTGGCTTAAGGCTTCATATTTTGATGCCAGAGCCTCACAGGGAGGACACTCGGTCGAATAGAAATCGACAACAGCCAACTCCTTATTGAGAACTTCCGTTTGATACTCTTCCGCTTTGATTTCTTTTATTTTTCCAGCCATTTTCATTCCTCCTAAAGGATTTATTCTTCATTTAAATACAGGGGAAGGCCCATTGCCATGAGTTTGTCTACCGGTCGACAATCCGGAGACTGTACTCTGCCATTTTTGTTTTTCGCTACCGATGCACAACCTCCCCCGCAGGCAAGCTGCAGTGAGCATCCGGCACATTCCGGAATGGTTGAGACATCCCTCTCTTCCCACTCTTCAATAATTTCCTGCTTTTTCGTTACCACTGGAAAGAATGTTCCCAGCTCTTCTCCCGATTTACCGACTGTGGCAGTGCAGGAGTAGATGTTTCCCGTATAATCAAAGGCCCACTCTGTTTTACATCCGGGGCATGAATCAAAAAGGGGATCCGGAAGTTTTCCCTGTTCCGCAAGGAACCGCGAGAGGGAGAACGCGGGTTTATGAAAATCAAGGATGGAAGAGTCATCCTTGATCAAATCATGGATATCCTTGTACATGGATACCCGGTCATACAACCTGTTCCTGTCGGTCTGACAGCTGTGCAGTTCGTAATTTCTTCCCAGTTGGGTCTTTAACAGACCCGTTTCAAGCCATCCTCTCTTCCTGGCCAGGGCAGCGAGTTTGGGGAGATCGTTAACATTATCCCTGTCCAGTACAGCCCGGAGATTAATGGTGAGCCCCGCCTTTATTGCCTGATCTATTCCTTCAACTATTGTTTTGTATGAGCCTCCGCCCGTTTTGAGGGGGCGTCTCTGATCGTGGGTTTCGCCGATGCCATCCAGGGTTACCTGAATTTCACGGATACTTCCTTTTTTCAGGATGGGGATGTATTCAGTCAGTGAGTATCCGTTTGTAACGAAGGCAAGGCTGAGGCCCGCCTCATTGGCCCTCTCTATAAGATCAATGACCAGCTTTTTTTGCCCTTCTCCCGGCAGGAGAGGTTCTCCCCCGAATACGGTTATATATTTCTGCCGGCCTGCGAACTCTTTTTTCACATAGTCAAAGAAGGCTTTTTGGACCTCCATTGTATTCCCAGCGGGTGAAGGAGCATACTGATCCTGGTAACAATAGGAGCATGCGAAATTACATCCATAGGTGGGAACCCAGAAGATCTGGATCTCAGATTGATCCCTCTCTTCAAGAAACTTGAGGTAGTAGTCCCTGTAAAGGTCTTTTTCTGCCTTTTCGCCTCCCTCCGGGAGGATATACCCCTTCTCAAGCCACTCTTCCGGGTCTGAAAATGCGTCCGATTTATACTCTTCCGCGGTTTCCGGATCAAGAAAATCGGCTTCTCCTCTTAAGGGGTTAACAATGTAATAATTTTCTGAATCGTGCAGTTTATGGAAAATATTGTGTTTGGATTTGATAAAATTCACTTTTATATCCCTTGAAAATTGACCAGGCCCCGGAGGACCCGGTCGTTGATTTCACTCTCTAGTCGTGGCAACCGGCAACAACAGGAGAGATTTTTGCGCAGCACTGTGCTACTCTCTTTTCAGATGCTTCCTTCTTCTGAATCAAGGATTTCATTCCTTTTTTCTTCATAATCAAGGATCTCCTTAAAATATATTTCCGAAAATCAGGCCTTATAGGCCCTGATTGTCCAGCTCACACATTGAATCTTTCCCTTATCGTAGGGATCGCTCTCTTCCAGGATTTCGACTTCCGAGAATCCGGCCTCTTTAAGCTGCTGGAGGTAGGTCTCTCTTGTGACCGATCCGGCCCAGCATTCAGCGACGGCTTCCGGATCCTTCCTGAACTCTTCAGGAACCTCCTGAAGGGAAAAAATATCGCTTACAATAAATCTTCCTCCCTTTTTCAGGGAACGGTTTATCTCTTTCCATACAAGACCTTTATTTGAAGCATGATTAATGGTGCAGTTCGAAATTATAAGGTTTAGCTGTCCCTCTTTAAAGGGGAGGTTTTCAAGTTCACTCTGGATGAACTCTACATTCCCGACTTCAAATTTCGCAGCGTTCTTTCTGGCTTTATCAAGCATTCCATCAGAGATATCAATACCAAATACTTTTCCCGAATCTCCTACGGCCTGGGCTATTTTAATTACATCGACCCCCCTTCCGCTTCCAAGGTCGGCACAATGTTCACCTTCTGCCGGATTTGCGTGATTGATTGCTCCTCCGCAGGAGAGGCAGCAGCTTTTCTCTGCCAGATCACTGTATCTTATATTTATAGCCCCTATTGCCTGATTTTCACTCATACCTCTAATCTCCCGGTCTTGTTTCAGTTATACTGAAATTATAATTTCTATCTATATTGTAATGATATAAAATGTAAAGTCAAGATATATATAATAAAATATATATAAAAATAATTCTAATATTATGGGAGGGGAGAAATGGGAAACGATTTCGCAGCAGATGAATACTATTCTTTTTATACACATAGTCTAATCCGCGGGGAAGAGGCTGCCGCCGGCAGATACCGAAGACTCTGGCTGGATGCCCAGACTGATGACCTCCCGGAAGGCCTGCTTGGGGATTGTTACAGGGGGCGGATAGAAAAACTTAAGGGTGAAGCTGTTGAAGATCTTCATATGGATGAGATAATCGCCCTGGAAGAAAAGCTTCTCTCCCTGAGATTCTCCTATAACAGTCTGATTGGTGGAAAAAAATACTCCTACCGGGAGCTCGCATCACAGCTTCGGGCAGACAAGGGTAATACTAATGTGTCGAAAGCCCTTGTCGATGAAGCCTTCCTGCTTGCAGACAATGGATTGGTTGAGCTTATTCTGGCCAGGAATAGAATTGCCAGGGAGGCAGGATTTGAAAACTACTGGACGATGATAAATGGGAAAGAGGCTTCTATGGCAGCTACTTTTCTTTTCAGGATGAACACTTTCCTGACCACTCATGACTACTGTGCGGAGAAAGATAGGGCGGGCAGTAAAAGGGAAGAAAAGCAGATGCTTTTCAAAGAGAGACAATACGAAGAACCACTATTGCTGGAAACAGCTGTGGCTTTCTTTTTATCTCTTTTGTACAGTAACTCGGCATTGCCGAAGATGGAGATAGGTACCCGTAAGGGAAGCGAGTGCCCGGCAGGACCTCCGGGGGTAACCCCCATGGCTTATATAGGGAAGAATTCTGAAAAAGGGGGGGGCTGTCATAAACTCAATATAGACCTCCCCTTTGTCCGGTTTGGAACAGGGGTTAAGAAGGATGTTATTTTCCCGGAAAACCTCGGCCCCCTTTTCCATGAACTTACACATCTCCTTCATTTTGCATCGGTGGATCAACGGGGTGGGTGGGCCTTTCCTCCGGAGCTGGCAGCGGGGAACCTTTTCTATGAGGCGGAAGCCCTCTGTTTTCAGAATATCGCCCTGGCAGACTATAAGGGGGAGCCTTTAAGGTTTGACCGGCCGGGTTTCAAGGATTTGATTTATGTAGCCGAATCTGAAAGGCTTCTCTATGGGTTAGACCTCTCTTCAGCTGATGATATGAAAGCCTTTCTAAAAAAGAGAATGGTTTCGTTCTACCCCGACGGTGGTTTCTCAAGATCTCCCCTTGGAGCCTCCCACCTTCTAAAGAGTGATACAGCCGGCCGGTACTGGAACTACCCCGGGGCTGCTTTCCTTGGTATACAGAAGAGCCGGGGGGTATGCCGGGGACAGACCAGAATTTCGCCACCGGAATATTGGCCTGCCGGTAATCAGGTTTCCTGGGAACAATCATCCGAAGAGCTTCTGTCAGATATTACCTTGGAGGACTTTTCCATGCTGTCGGATGACACGCCTTTCACTCTTGAATTTCAGCGAAGGGATTTATCGGATATACGGAAAGAGATATGTGAGGCAGGCATTATTTTCTGAACATATTTTTTGCTTTACAATATATATAAATAACAATATATTAAAAATACATTAAAGCAAAAGGATAACTATATGTGGAAGCTCCTCTTCTGGAATAAGAAAAATCTCACCTTAACAATACCCCTCGCCATGGTTCTTGGTATTTTATATGGATACTATATCAATGCTTCCGGTTTCAGGCAGCTCATTCTTCCTGTAACCCTGATGATGGTTTATCCGATGATGGTGACAATTGAACTAAAAAAAATACTCTCCCGTTGTGATCTCAGGCTTCAGCTGACCACCCAGGCCATCAATTTTATTCTTCTTCCCCTCATCGGGTTTCTCCTTGGTCGCCTGTTTTTCCCCGATTCACCATATCTTGCCCTTGGACTACTTTTAATTGCCCTGCTTCCCACCAGTGGAATGACCATCACCTGGACCAGTCTTTCAGGAGGAGATCTTAACACGGCCGTAAAGATGTCGGTTTTCGGTCTTATTCTGGGAGCTCTCCTTGTTCCTCTTTACAGTAAAATCTTTCTTGGTTCGTCGGTACCCATCCCTGCCGGTAAAATTATCTTTCAGATTATGATTGTCATTTTTATGCCTCTGATCCTCGGGCAGCTGACAAGGTTCCTCCTGGTAAGGAGTACCGGGGAGGAGAAGTTTAACAAAAAACTGAAACCAAAATTCGGACTCTTCTCCTCTTTTGCTGTTGTTGTTATGATTTTTCTCTCCACAGCTCTTAAGGCAAAGAGTATAGTGGCAAATCCGGGACAACTCCTTGAAATGATCGGTCCTCTGGTTCTTTTCTATTTCTCCGGCTACCTGATTGCGACCATACTCGGACGCCCCATGGGACGGAAGCGGGCTGTCACTATGGTCTTTGGTTCCGCGGTACGGAATCTCTCGGTCGCTCTGGCGATAGCAGTTACAGTTTTTCCTGAAAAGGGGAGCGGGATGGCTCTGATCATAGCGCTCGCCTACATTGTTCAGGTTCAGACTGCTGTCTGGTATTCGAACCTTGTCCCGAGAATTTTCAGGGAAGATAAATCTCCTCTCTATGGCATGGTGACTAAGGAAAAGGGGCAGGACTGACGCTCGTTGTTTCAGCCTGAGTAACCTCTGGTTAAATATTTCTCTTCTTCCTCGTCAACAAAAGGAGATTCTTGTCTCCTTTTGTTGACTTTAAATATCTTCTTTTATGTTTCAGGGATACATAAATACCTATCCAGTAATCAGTTATGTGGATGAGTGTCTTGGTATGCTTTTTGCTAAAGGTTGGTGATGAGAAATTATCCTGTTAAATGAAAACAAAAAAAGAGGAGAAGAAAATGAAGAGTTATAAAATATTATTCTTATTTTTAGCTGTAATTTTATTGGCTGGCTGTGATTGGTTCAATAAAACAACACCGCCACCCAATGCTGAACCCGATGCCGAACCCGATCCGGATCCTATTGTCGTGATCGAGCCTCTTACAGCCTATATTTTTATTGATGAACTCGAAGAGCATCTATCGCAAACCGGGATTATGTCTGTCTCTTATGTGGAAATTGTTGGAAACAATGCCCGTAGTATTGTCGGGGATGATACCACGGATGTCAACAGTTCTATTGAGATGATAATTGAAGGGGCTATTCAGGCACTTGGGGAAATAACCCTCTCCAGTGATGTCCGGCTTCAGGCCATTGAAGAGATACTGACGAGTATTATGTCCAGTCTTGAAGAGCATAAGGCGGATGTGCTTACAGCTGACTCCAGGGCAATAGATCCCTATGCTTCTGCCATGAATCAACTTCTCGCCCAGATAAGTGCCGCCGCTGTAAGAAATCTCTCACATGCCGGTTTGGCGGCCGACGAAATAGCGGGGGGGGCCACCAAAACAGTCACGGCTCTCATTGGTGCCTTGGATGAGGGGGGTGTTCAGGCGGAAGAGGTGCCCTCTTTCATTCAGGTGATCACACAATCGGCTGTGAAAAGCATAACCCAGAATACCGGGGCTACCACCAGTGAGGTGATTCTTCAGGCAACCAAGAGTATAACCCTTGGCGCTGTCACGGCTATTGATGATATTGAAGTTGACGGATTTAATAAAACACAGGTGCCGGATGTTATCGGGGGGATCACCAGAGGTGCCACAATGGCCATCGGTTCAATTGCGGATGATATGGCCGGTGGATCAGGGATGACCGCCGCAGATGCAATCGGCGATCTCTCTTCCGAAATTGCGGCTTCAGTCCTTTCGGGAGCGGATACTCTGGAATATTTATCTTCGGGAGATCTATCCGAAGTTGTGGGGATGGTAACCGAAAGTTCGATAGAGGCCGTTGCCGGCCTGGCTTTTTCAGGAGTTTCGACGGACTCGGTTAATGATTCCACCAGGGATATTCTGAGGAAAATTACCAAAGCCACTTCTACTGCAGCGAACAGTATGACAATTCTGGTTGATTCAGATAGGGAAGCTGTTCTCACAGCTATCGTCTCCGGTGCCTCGGACGGGGCACAGGATATGCATCAGGATTTTAATCAGGCCGAGCTTGAATTACTTATAATGATTGATGATGATGGGGATGCAAGTACCGATGCCGTTGCTCTTGCTGATATTTTAGATGACGGTCTTAAGTCATCAATGCTTGATGCTGTCACTGTGGGGATAGAGAAGGCGGATAATTCCCCGCCAGTTGCGGATGCCGGGATGAATATTCTGGATGTGGACGTTCTTGAAGCGGTTTTTCTCGATGGAAGCGGGAGTTTCGATCCCGATGCAGGTTCCGGAGATTCTATAATCAAGTACTACTGGTTTATTGTTGATTTACCGGAGGGCAGTACTTCCTCGGAACTTTATCAGGAAAGCACCACAGAATCAAATGCTGAGTTCGTAGCCGATGTGGCCGGAGATTACACCCTGGGGCTGCAGGTTACCGATAGCAGAGGAGATTATGATTCCAACTATCTTACGGTTTCAGTAAAGCTACCCCCTTCGGCTCAGACCTACGATGGTAAAACTGCCCAGGAGAGGCTGGATGGGGCGATCCTCCTGAGAACCGATGGGGAGGATCCCGGGGCCGCCCTTCTCGAACTTAAAAAGATCACAACCTACTATCCCGTAACGGATATTTTCTCCACAGTTTATATGGAGACAGGACTCTGTCTGGATTCTCTGGGCCAATATGACGAGGCCGTTGTTTTTTACAACAGGGTAAGAACCGAATATGCCTCTTCTGATGATTATCCGGAAGCGGTCATACATCTGGCCTGGATATACTTTTGGAATTATAGGAATACTGATAAGGAGGACATCGATCTCGCTTTCACCTACTTTACCGAACTCACCGGGAGTGCTTATTCGACTACGAAATATGTTGCATTTGCATTAAGCGGGATGGGTTCATACTATTCCCGTAATGAAGAGTGGTCCCTGGCGAGAACAAAATTCAATGAAGCCCTAACTCATCCCTATATTACCAACAGTGAGAAATTTTGGAGTCGGTATCATATCGGAGAGACTTATGAGGGAACCAATGATTGGGATGGCGCTATAGCTGAATACCAGACAATCCTGGATAATTCCATCTATACACAAAAAGATGAAGGCGGGGTTGATGAATGGAAAATATTCAAAGCCCATGAAAGGATAGCCCATGTCTATGAGCAGACTGGAAATCAGACTGCGGAGATAGCCGAGTGGCAAAAAGTTATCGATAACACGGGCCTCTCCGGGTGGTTCCGCGGTTGGGCTTCTTGTAATCTGGGGAACATCCACCAGAATAATGGAGAGGATGCAGAGTTTCTGTCAGATGCGATCCTGGGATTTGAGGCCTCTGAATCGGCTTATATCAACGCCTATAACCTGGCTGAGGAAGATGACCCCAATACCGCTTGGGGGTACAGCAGCCTGATGTGGACTTATAAAGCATGGATGGTAAGGCTTATCAATGAGGATGAGGATCATGCCGCCATTTTTACAAAGTTTATAAATATAAGAACGATGATTCTTACCTCTGGCGGCGATTATCCACGGCAGCAGATTGCAGCTTATATGTCCTACGCCGACTATTTTGCATGGGACAAACCGGACAGGACCGATAGTGATCTCTTCACTGCCATTGATTCAGCAAAATCCGCCCTGTATATTGCAGAATCCAGGAACCTTTCGGAGGAGTTATGGTGCCGGAGGCATCTGGCCTATTTTTATCAGGATCTTGGATGGCGAAATCGTGAAGAGTATGGTGTAAACTGGCGTTCCTATTTTTATACCGCCATAGAATATGTAAAGGAAATTACGATTGAAAAATTCCCGGGACAGGGAGAGGATGTCGCCCGGGTAGAGCGGATAATAGCTGACTCCTACTCCGGGCTAAAGGAGTATAACTTCGCTATTGATTATAGCGAAGGAATCCTTGGTTCCATCCCCTCTTATTACAGTCCGGAGCGTGTTGCTGAATTGTGGCAATCCCTGGTCGATATCTATAACGATAAGGGGAACTATTATTACCATGACAGGGATGAGTATGATGCAGCCGAAGAAAGCTTCAATAGTACCATCATAAAGGGAATAGAGGCGCTTGCTTATCTGGATAACAATGGAGGTGTTATTGATTCGGAGGATGAAAGAAGAGACCGGTTGAATAGGTTAATCGGGGGGACATATCTGACCCTGGGTTGGCTCTATCGGGATGAATTGGATGATGAGGTCGTTGCGGCAGGAAAATTTACCGCCGCTATAGAGTATCTTGAAGAGGTCTCGGATAGTGGGGATAGCGGTGATTACTATTGGGCCCTGAGGGATATCGCCGATGCAAAGCTGGGTCTTTATGATTACAATGGGGCCAGGGAAGCCTATGATTCGATTCTGGAAATCATAGATGACTTTGATCCCGACGATAAGGGTCGCACTATCGTGGATAGGGCTAATACTTATGACCAGGAGTTCGGTGACTATGACTGGGAAAACCCGACCGGTGATGTAAAATCGGAACTGGATGGTCTTTATAATGAGGGGGAACCCGCGTATGTCAGTGCCATTTCGGAACTAACCAGTGATGGTAATAGTGAGTTCATTTGCAGGATTCACCGGGATTTTGGAAACTATACATCCCAATACGCCCACGCCCTCTTCTGGGCGGGAGAGGACCTAATCACGCTTTCCCAATTCAACACCCTGATGGATTCGGCCATTGATCATTTTATATTGGCCGCAGGGGTGGATAATGATTTCGAAGATTATGGCCAGGAAACCGGTGAAGCCCGGAATGAGGCCGGTTTTGCCTGTATAGATAAGGCCCATAGGTATGGGGAGTGGTATGAATGGAATGAAGAGAAGGGGTATCTTGTCGCCGAATATAGAGGTTTGCTCGATGATTCCTTCCCTCATTTTGAGGCAGTTCTGGATTCGCTTAATACAGTCTCGATGGATATAGACACCTACCTGGATTCAAAACTGGGAATTGTGAATTCTTCCCTGGATATGGTTTACACCTACGATTTTGAAATGGATGAATTTGGGGATTACAGCGACCACCTGGCAACGGCCTTTACCTATCTTTTTGAGATTATTGCAGAGCCGGATTTGAATGATTGGCAGGGTGTCGACTCCCTGCGGAACATGGCCAGGTTTAACAGAATGATGAATGGAAAAACCGTCACCCTCGCGACCGGGGATTATACCTTCAGTTATGAACAGGCTCATACCCTCTGCGACTGGGTTATAAATGAGTTCAGCCATATGGATGACGGCACGCAAGCTGCCGAGGCCCAACAGGAGAAGGGGTTGATCGAACGGGATAAAGCAAGGGATGCCCGGGATGGAACGATTCCTGACTCTAACTCTGCTATCACCTTCTTTCAATCGGCCATCATCGAACTGGAAAAGGTGGAGCCCTATGAAGATGGTTTCAGTGATGATCAGCATTGGATAATTGATCAGGCTGTCAATGAAAAGATTGACTGTTATATGGAGTTGGGGGATGTATATCAAGCCCGGGGAGACCTCGGCGATGATGAACTGGCTTTGGCAGCCTACACCTGGGTCGTTACTCATGGGGAGTACCGTGCCGATGAGGCTCAGAGCAGAATAGATGAAATGTGACAAATATTAAAAAACCTTAAAAACCGGACTGGGTCGTGCATAAGTACGGCCCTTTTTTTATGAATTATATTTTGGAAGGAGTATTTCTCATTTAAACACGAAACATGGAATAAATCGGTTGATAAAACAGACAAAATATTTTATCTTATCATTAGTTGCATATGCAACTAATGGAGGATCCTGTGACTCACTCATTTGGGCATTATGTTTCTATCATAAATAAGTATCAGCATATCTGGATTAACGAACGGCTTGAACACCTTGGGATTGGGTCGGGGCAATTTGCATTTATCAACCATATATCAAGGAATGAGGGGATCTCCCAGAAAGATTTGAGCCGTCGTGTGGTTGTGGATAAGGCGACCACCGCAAAGGCTGTGAGGAAACTCATCGATCGCGGGTATATCGAGAAAAGAGTAAATGAGACGGATAACCGTATTCACAATCTTTTTTTGACCGAGAGGGGATGGGAAATTCTGCCGGAATTAAAAAGGGTCCGTAGAGAGAATTCGGAGGTTCTTAAGGAAGGGATGTCTGTTGAAGAGGAGGAACTTGTCGAAAAGATCTTAAAGAAAATGTTGAAGAATATAAGCTTCCAGATAAGTTCACATCCCTGTTGTATGAAAAGGGGAATAAATGAATAAGAATGTAAAGATGATCACAACTGGTGAAGAGGGGAGAGTATTGGTAAAGCTTGCTCTTCCCATGACTGCCGGTATATTGGGAATGATCATTTTCAATCTGATGGATACCTATTTTGTGGGGAAACTGGGGACCGTGGAACTGGCTGCTCTCTCCTTTACCTTCCCCGTGATAATGATCATCAGCAGCATCGCTCATGGGTTAGGGGTTGGAATGACAACAGCCGTCTCCCGGGCTACCGGCAGGCAGGACCGGGAGAGTCAAATCCGTCTGGTTACACATGGGATGATCCTCTCATTCCTTGTGGTTTTGGTGTTTGTCATTATCGGTCAGATGACAATTGATCCTGTGTTTCGTCTTCTCGGTGCGGATGATACAACTCTCCCGGTAATTAAAGAGTATATGAGAATTTGGTATTGGGGAGTGGTCTTTGTTGTTGTACCCATGACCGGGAACTCGGCGATCCGTGGTCTGGGGGACACAAAGACTCCGGGGATAGTGATGATGATTGCTGCTCTGATAAACACGGTTCTGGATCCTCTACTCATATTCGGGATTGGTCCTTTCCCGGAACTGGGTGTAGCCGGGGCGGCCCTGGCTACAGTCACGGCCAGAGCCATCACCTTCTGTGTTGCTATTTACATTTTAGGATTCAGGGATAAGGTTTTCTCCTTCAGAGGGGAGCGCCTGACCGGTTTCTGGAAATCATGGAAGGAGATCCTCTATGTCGGTGTGCCCAACTCCCTGACGAAAATGATTGTTCCTATAGGTGCCGGGGTTGTAACCGGCATCATTGCCCGGAATGGCCGGGCCGCCGTGGCGGGTTTCGGTGTGGCTACCAGAATTGAGTTGTTCTCTCTTCTCTTTTCCAACTCACTGATTTCCGTCCTGCCTGTCTTCATTGGACAGAACTGGGGTAGAGGGCGGAAGGATAGGGTCCTTAGAGGCCTTCGCTTGAGTGAAAATTTCACACTCATCTATGGAGCACTCCTTTATGTTATTCTCTTTTTTACAGCCCGACCTCTCGGTGGCCTCTTTAACCCGAACCCGGATGTTGTCGATGTGATCGTCTATTACCTCCGGATCGTACCTCTCGGTTATGGTCTACAGGCGATGATGCAGGTGGGAGTCACAAGTTTGAATGTTCTCAAGAAACCAATCCCGGCAGCCCTGTTGACCCTGATTCAGATGTTCTGCCTTTATATCCCCCTGGCGACGGTAGGGAATTTACACTTTGGTATTTTTGGAATCTTCGCATCTCTTGCTCTTTCCTATTTGATAATGGGGCCGGTTACACATATAATGAACAAAAATTATATTACGAAGCTGAAATGTGGTTGAGAACAGGATTGAATTAAGATTAAGATCGAAATCGTGACTGAGCTAGGAGAATAGGAATGAGAAAGGGTGAGAGCGAATATTTTTTTGATTGTCATTGCCATACAATGACATTGGGACAGGTTAATATTACTTCCTTTCTTGAAAATTTAGTGAACAATTCAGATCTTGAAATACTGTTTGGAATTGCCGGCGGGAATTCCGGGGCGGCCAGTAAAAGGCCCAGCTCTATAATGCATAATACATTTAATCTGCTTACCCTTATGCAGAATGATCTAGTGGATATATTTACGACCATGGAGGATGATCTTAAAGGTAAATTCGGCGGGGATTCTTTTGCCGATGAAGAGGGTTTAAACCTGAATGGAAAAAGGTACGAAAAACTTGTGCTCACCCCATTGCTCATGGATTTTAAACCCCTTCCCGGGTCAAAAACCCGTACCCACTATCCTCAGCCCATGAAAGAGCTTGGAACGGTTATCAATGAGTACTCTTTTGCTATAAAACAGTATTACAAAGAGCGCCCCAAGGGGCTGCTCCATATTCTCCCCTTTTTAGGAATAAACCCCTCCGCCTATACCCTTAAGGAGCTGGAAACAATTATTGAGGATAGTTTTGGCTTCTATACAGCCAAATGGCTTAAACATTCTGTGAAGGGTAGCGGCTTTCTCACCTGGATGGCCGGCCATATCTCTCCTGAAAAGATGTTTGCCGGAATAAAACTCTATCCCCCCATGGGATTTAATCCCTGGCCTGAGGATCCTGAAGAGCGTAAAAAGGTGGAATTCCTCTACTCCTACGCTCAGGAGGCCTCCATTCCGATTACAACCCACTGTAACGACGGCGGTTTTGTTACGGTAGAGTACAAACAGGCCATCCATAATACAAACCCTGCCACATGGGCCGAGGTTTTGCGTCGGTATCCGGAATTGCGTATTAATTTTGCCCATGCCGGGGTCAGTACAACCATGCAGCTCCCTAACCTCTTTGGAAAGAAGGAGAAGAGCTGGACAGAGAATATCTTTGAGCTCATTGAGCAGTACGAAAATGTGTACACTGATTTCTCTTTTAACGGTATTTCTCCGAAGTTCTATCAGACCTTTGTAAAGCAATTATCGGATTTTGATCGGAAAGGTCATACCAGGTATGGGGAACGGGTTCTTTTCGGGACGGACTTCATGATCAATCTGATGGCTATCCCGTCATACCGGGATTATTATAAGTACTATAATGAATCGTCCTTGCCACCGGAGATGAGGCATCAGTTTGGATCGGTGAATCCCAGATCTTTTCTAAACCTGAGGTAGTTTATATCAGGCTGATAGAATCGCTTTTTTTTCTGAGTTAACTCCGATGTTTTATCGTCTGGAAATGGTATCCTGAAGAGTTCCCATGGGGCAGATGGCGCACCAGGCATTGGGTTTATACATGACTGCCAGGGAGAATGATACAAGCAAGGAAATTATGCATAAGGTCCAGAAAAAGAGCCCCACCGCGGTAAACCCTGCGATATCCGGTCTGAGTCTTGAGAGCTGTAAAATTGAACAGGCCATCATTAAGCCGCATAAACCCTGCTTCAGGGGGCGCTTTCGGAAAAGCCCCGGGGAAGACCTGTAGCGGGAGACTGGTTTAAGCAGGGGAAAGACCCTGTTCCGCGGACAGAGGAAGGTACAGAAAAGTCTGGGTTTAATCATTGCCAGAACGGCTGCTGTTATTATGAGGACTGGCACTGTCAAACCTATGAGCGGCTGAAAATATCCACCCACAGCAATTATGAGTATGAGAATGAATCCCGGGACAGGGTGAAGTCCCCTTATCCTCTGATTAAAAAGATTGGATCGTTTTGCAGCTTTCTCCGACATACATGGAATTATACCCGTTATATATGAATAAGTAAATGTGCTTTTTCCCTGTTACAACGGCGGTACGTGTTTAGCCTTCTGTCATAATATTATTTATCGGCTACTGACCGAATTTATACTGGCTTTTGTTTACAAATATTTACAATCCGGGTAGACTCGTTTTATTATGAAAAATAACGGGGATAGGAATGGGATGTAAGGAAATCGTCCTGGTGGATAGTCTGCGAACACCAATAGGTAAGGTCGATGGAGCTTTGTCCTCACTTTTGGCTCCTGAACTTGGGGCTCCGATCATCGAAGAGATGATCCGGCGTTATCCCATCATCAGGGATAATACTGAGAATATAATTATCGGCAATTCTGTTTCTGCCGGAGTCGGTCAGAATCCAGCACGGCAGACCGCTCTACTGGGGGGGATGTGTCCAGGTTCAAATGCCTTCACGGTAAATCAGGTGTGCGGATCCGGGATGTCTGTGGTTGGCCTATCCCGGGCAATGATGATTGATCAGGATACGAGGTTAGCCATTGCCGGGGCAGTTGAGAGCTGCAGTAATACCCCACTCCTTTTGGATCGGAAAAATATCAAAGAGGGCAGGGAGATGATCCTTGTCGATTCCCTGCATCAGGATGGATTAAATTGTGCTATCGAAGATGTACCCATGGGGGATATGGCTGAAGAGTATGCCCTATTGCACTCAATTTCCCGGGAAGAGCAGGATGATTTTGCCTATGAAAGCCATGATAAGGCTTTGAGTGCCAGAAAGTCAGGCATCTTTGATGATGAAATAATAGGTATAGATATAAAAGGCGGTAACCGCTGTGTAAGTGATGAGAATATTCGGGTAAAGTGTATGAGAGAAAGACTTTCTAGGCTTCAACCTGTTTATCGAAAAGAGGGGTCAATTACCGCGGGAAACAGTTCCGGTTTGGGTGACTGTGCTTCTCTTGTTCTACTAGCTGAGGTCGGTTTTGCCAAAAGTAATAATCTTAAACCCCTTGTGCGAATTCTTGATAGCTGTGTAATGGGAACTCCCCTGAAATCCGTTTTTTCGGGAGGTGCCCAGGTTTTTGAAAAACTCCTGAAACGTAACGGGTTGACTGTCAAAGAGATTGATATCTTTGAAATATGTGAATCCTTTGCCTGTACTGCCCTTGGTTTCCTTAAGGAGACCGGGGTGTCCAGAGAAAAAATAAACCCGTACGGAGGTGATATTGCTCTTGGTCACCCCATGGGAGCCAGTGGCTCACGGCTTTTAACGACTTTGACTCATGCCATGGTCCGGGAGGATAAAAAACGTGGTATTGCCATCATGTCCATGGGCGGAGGCCATTCAATGGGGATCCTTCTGGAAAAATATTAAACTTCGATCTGAAACCGCAGCCGGGTTAGTATCAGGTTATAGTTTTTTTCTTTTATTGATAAAAGCATAGGCATCATTTTCGGTAAGGGGTTTGCTCAGATAATACCCCTGGATGATATCACATCCTTCTTCCCGGAGAATTCTTTCCTGTTCTGCCGTTTCAATTCCCTCTGCTACAGTCAGTTTGCTGTAATTCTTCGCCAGTCCGATTATTGACCGAACTATTGTCAGTCTTTTCTCATCGGCAGGGAGGGGCGCGATAAAAGACCTGTCAATCTTGATTACATCAAAAGGCAATTCATTGAGATACTGGAGGGATGAATATCCTGTTCCAAAGTCATCAATTGAGATGGAGAAGTGTCTGTCATGAAGTTGCTCCAGGATTCCTATGGTTTGACCCGTTTCCATGGCAGTCATACTTTCTGTTATCTCAAGATCTATGGATTGGGGAGTAACCCCCTCTTCATCCATTATTCTATTCAGTGTCACAACAAAGTCCGGATCATCGAATTGGATATTGGATATATTAATCCCAACCTGAATATCGGCAGCACAATTCTCTTTCATCCGAATAACAAATCTACAGGCTTCTCTGATGATCCATTCTCCTAGCTTGACGATCAATCCTGTCTCTTCCAGAACGGGGATGAATTCAACGGGGGATACAGTCCCTTTTTCAGGGTGTTCCCACCGGATAAGAGCCTCGAAGCCGACAATCTTACCTGAATTGAGATCTCCCTTTGGTTGATACATCAGCCTGAACTGATCATGTTCAACCGCCTGCTTCAGGGCAAGTTCCATCTCAAAGCGCGTTTGAAGATCCCTGTCCAGAGATTCATCATAGAACTGGTGTCTCCCTGGATTATCGGATTTACATTTGATCATGGCGATATTGGATTTCTGAACCAATGCCTCCGCTGTGTCAGCATCATCAGGATAAATGGAGATCCCAATATTCATTGAGGGATTTAATGTTTTCCCATCGAGAGTGATAGGTTTTTCCAGATAGTCAATTATTCTGTAAAGGACATCCATGCACTGATCTTTTTTCTCAAGTCTGGGTAAGAGAATAGCAAAATCATCTGAACCCAATCTTGCCAGGGTATCCTCACTCCGGATTGTCTTTTGTAATAGTTCGGAAATGATGTTCAAATACCGATCACCCCAAATCTGCCCCATATGGTCGTTAATTCTGGAGAATCCGTGAATATCCAGAGTTATTACAGCACAGAAAAGCCCCGTACGATCAGCACTTAAAAGTGCTTGCTTTACTCTGTCATTGTATAGACTTCTATTGGGCAGGCTTGTGAGTATGTCGTGCGAGCTGACAAAGGCAAGCTCCTCTTCTTTCTGATGTATATCTGAGATATCATGAAAAATAGCCATGAATTTTTTTTCGTGAGATTGAGTATCGATATAGGAGGAGATTGAAAGCCACTCAGGATAAATCTCACCGGATTTACGGCGGTTCCAGATTTCGCCTTTCCAGCTTCCTTTGGTATTCAGGCTATGCCACATTTCCTTATAAAACTCTTTATCGTATTTATTGGATTTAAGGATCCTTGTATGCTTTCCGATGATTTCATTCCCTGTATAACCGGTAACCCTGGTAAAGCTGTTGTTTATTCTTTCAATATTACCATCGGCATCTGTGATCATGATTCCTTCAATGGATGTCTGAAAAACATTTTGCCAGATATTTTGGAGAGTTTGAAACCGGTGTTCGGTTGTTAAATCGTAGAAGTGAAGGTAGATCTCTCTGCTTTCATGGATGGGTGTTCGAAAAATAAAAAAACTTATCCCATCCAGGGATTTCTCAAGGATATCATCCCTTGCTGTTTCAGTATAAAACTCTTTTAAAAGGAGACTTTGATTATTATCCCTGTTTATATCCAGGAGAGGGAGGAGATCCTCTTTGGCGGCATTATTGGTAAAGGTTATCTCCCCTGATTCTCTAATCCTTATGATCGGGAATTGAGCGTCATTTGGAAATCTGGCCAGGATTTTATTCTCTCTGAGAGTCTTTTCAGAATTTTCTTTTTCTTCTTTGAGCCTTCTGATAAACACATTCAGAGCCTGCTCGGTGATCAGGATTTCATCCTTTGTAGAAGGATTGAAGTCTTTGTCCCCTTTTATTTCCGGTTGGCTGAGAATCTTTTCCGTCAGATTGCTTAAAGGGGCCGTTATCTTTTTTATAAGAACCAACAGGAGAAGGGATGTTAAAAATAATAAAAGTAGATTTGAGGCATGCAGGATAGAAAGCATTTTGTAAGCGGTTTTTTGATAATCTTCGACCACAAAAGTAGAGACTATACCCATATCTATTCCTGGAAGCCAGGTGTAATATGCCCTTCTCAGCTTAGGTTTCTCTTTTTCAGAGTTTTGCCAGTAGTACTCGGTTATCCCGGATGACTGTGTTTCATTGCTGGTATCAAAAATCTTAAGAAGAGCTTGATCCTCTGTCAGATCATATATGTTCTTCCCCTGCAGAAAAGGGTGAATTAATAAGTTTCCCTGCCTGTCGACTATGTATTTGTACCCCTGCTCCAGGCCGCTGGGGTTCAGGAAGCCTGGTTCAAGCTGGGATAAATCAAGAAGATCTGAAAACTCTTCCCGGTATACACTGGCTGTAATGATCCAGTCCCATGGTTCAAAGTATTCCATGTAAAGAGCTTTTTTTCTTGGAGTTATTTCTCCGGGGTTCTGCCACTCATATTCCAGGTAGCCGGATTTATTCTTTATCTGCACCTTTACATGCTCAAATTCAGAGAAGTTTCTTCCGATCAGCTCCTCTTCGGGATGGATAATTACGGTTCCTTCACTGTTTATTACGTAGAAATATCCGCTTTCCCCGATCTTTCTTCCCAGGATACCACTTCTGGCATTTCCTGCTCCGGTTTCTGCGGAGATTTTACCCGTTTCTACAGCGGCATTAATTACAGTGACACTGTAAATGCTGTCTTCAACCCTTCCTTTTAGGTAGTTTTGAATGGACTGCTGAAAGACGAAATTGATAAAGTTGTGGACTGATTTTGCGGAATTTTCTATAGAGGCATCCAGATACGAGATGCTCTCCCGTCGGACAAAGCTGTATGCGAAGGATTGGATTATGAGAAATAATATTATCAACACAGATAATACTGGAAAAAGTATCTTCCATCTAATTGGTAGCTTTGAATACAGATTATGCTTCACTTCTTATAGTATCTGTTATTTAAAAGATAAAATCAATAAACAAATTATACTGCCCGTCAGCCTGCTTCCTTCTTTCGATTGTTTCGGCTACTTGACCAACTAAAAAAATTGAAGTAAAAAGGTAATATTTTGAAAATTACTCAGTATAATTGATATTATATTGCAGGATTTTAATTTTTTTCACATTGGAGAGGATAATGTTAAAGGTTGGATTTGCGGGTTACCGTGGTATGGTCGGCTCCGTTCTTATGCAGAGAATGGTAGAAGAGAATGATTTTAATGGTTTTGAGAAGGTTTTCTTCTCCACATCCAAAGCTGGTAAGGAAGATAAATTTGCCGGCGGATCTACAGGTACACTTGAAGATGCATTTGATATTAATACTCTTAAAAATATGGATATCATCCTTACCTGTCAGGGGGGGAGTTATACTTCGGAAGTATATCCCAAACTGATGGCTTCCGGCTGGAAGGGGCACTGGATCGATGCTGCTTCCACCTTGAGAATGAAGGATGACAGTCTTATTGTTTTAGATCCTGTGAATATGCCGGTTATAAAGGAAGGTCTTTCGTCAGGGGTGAACACCTGGGTTGGCGGAAACTGTACTGTCAGTCTAATGCTTATGGGGCTTGCCGGGCTTTTCAATGAAGGACTTGTTGAATGGGTGAGTTCCATGACCTATCAGGCCGCTTCCGGAGCCGGTGCCCGAAATATGAAGGAACTTCTTCAGCAGATGCGTTATCTTGCAGAAAAAGCGGGTTCTGATATCGATGACCCCGCCTCTTCAATTCTTGATGTTGATCGAAGGGTTACCGAAGCCATGAGAGACGGTTCCATCCCCACCGATCAGTTTGGTGCTGTACTTGGCGGTTCTCTTCTTCCCTGGATCGATGTTCCTGTTGAGAATGGTCAGTCTAAAGAGGAGTGGAAAGGATTTGTTGAAACAAACAAGATCCTCGGTCTTTCGGAAAACCCCATCCCTGTGGATGGTCTCTGTGTCCGAATTGGTTCCATGAGATGTCATAGTCAGGCTCTCACCATCAAGCTGGCTAAAGATGTTTCTATGAGTGAAATAGAGGGTCATATTGCCGGTGCCAACGAGTGGGCTTCTGTCGTTCCCAATGATAAGGCTGTAACTATGGAAAAACTCACACCCGCAGCTGTTTCCGGAACCTTGAATATTCCCGTCGGTAGACTGCATAAGATGAATATGGGACCTGAATATCTGACTGCTTTCACCGTTGGGGATCAGCTCCTCTGGGGTGCGGCAGAACCTGTAAGAAGGATGCTTAAGATTCTTCTCGAGCATATTGGTTAAGATATCAATCTAAAGGGCAGAATTGTAATGCCTTTATAAATAGAGAAGGGATCAGCATTTTTGGTGCAGATCCCTTTTTTCATTAAAACCTATATAACTCCCATCGTTTTCCCGACCTTTTTAAAGGCGGAAATTGCCTTTTCTATATTTTCCTTTGAATGGGCCGCCGATAACTGAACCCTGATTCTTGCCTTTCCCATAGGAACGACCGGATAGGCAAAACCAATGACGTAGATTCCTTCATTCAGGAGTTCTGCTGCCATTTTTACGGCTGTCTTTTCATCATAGAGCATTACAGGAACTATGGCTGTCTCACCTTCGATAACATCAAATCCAAGCTTCTTAATCTCTGTTCTGAAGTATTTTCCGTTATCCTTAACCCGGGTGATCCTCTCTTTTTCTTCAGATAAAAGTTCGATGGCTCGGATAGCCGCTCCGGCAATCCCCGGGGCCAGGGTGTTGGAGAAGAGGTATGGCCGGGATCGCTGCCGGAGCATCTCTATTATCTCCTTCCTTCCGGATGTGCATCCGCCATTTGCCCCTCCAAGAGCCTTTCCAAAGGTGGTTGTTATAATATCGACCCTTCCCATAGCATCCCTGTATTCGTGAGTTCCACGACCTGTTTCTCCTATATATCCGCTTCCATGCGAGTCGTCGACCATAACCAGAGCATCATACTTATCCGCAAGATCGCAGATTTTATCTACCAGGGCGATATCACCATCCATGGAGAATACGCCGTCGGTGCATATTAACCTGTACCGGTTTTCGGCTGCTTTTTGCAACTGTTCCTCAAGGCTTACCATATTGGAATGATCATAGACGAACCTTCGGGCTTTACAGAGCCGGACACCGTCGATTATCGAGGCATGGTTCAGCCTGTCCGATATAATTGCATCCTCTTCTCCCAGGAGGGGTTCGAATACGCCCCCGTTGGCGTCAAAGCAGGCGGCATAGAGGATTGTGTCTTCTGTTCCAAGGAAGTCGGAAATCTTGTTCTCAAGCTTTTTATGGATCTCCTGGGTTCCACAGATAAACCGGACTGAGGACAGGCCGTAGCCGTACTCTTTCATGGCTTTTTCGGAGGCTTTGATTATCTCCCGGTGGTTAGCAAGGCCAAGATAGTTGTTGGAGCAGAAGTTCAATACTTTTGATCCATCTTTCAGGGAAATTTCTCCTCCCTGGGGACCGGCTATAATTCTCTCTTCCTTGTACAATCCCTTTTCCGTAAGATCTGATAGAGTTTTTCTTAAGTCTTCCTTTATTTTTCCAAACATGGTTTCTCCCTTATAGATCTAAAAGACCGGTTTTCCAAACCTCTTTGACAGAACCGAAAGCATATCGATTGTCATCTTCTCGAGATCGAACTTCGGCTCCCATCCCCACTCTACCCTGGCCGCATAATCCTCAAGACTGTTGGGCCATGAGTTTGCAATACCCTGTCTAACCGGATCAACATCGTAGGATAGCTTGAAATTCGGAATATACTTTCTGATATAGGCTGCCGCATCCTCCGGTGAAAAACTCATTGCGGTTACATTGAAAGCATTTCTGTGACGCAGCTTTTCCGCCGGAGCTTCCATCAGTTTAACCGCCGCCTGAACCGCATCGGGCATATACATCATATCAAGGCAGGTGTCACCTTTCAGGAAACAGGTATATTTCTCATTCTTTATAGCTTCATAGTAGATATCAACGGCCCAGTCCGTTGTTCCTCCTCCGGGAGGAGTTACATTGGAGATAATCCCCGGAAAACGGACTCCCCGGGTATCGACCTCGTATTTATGATAATAGTAATCACAGAGGAGTTCTCCTGCAACCTTGGTAACCCCGTACATTGAAGTCGGTCGCTGGAGGGTATCCTGGGGTGTGAAATTTGCCGGTGTAGTTGGACCGAAGGCTCCGATGGAGGAGGGGGTAAATACGGCGCATCCTGACTGTCGTGAAATCTCCAGAACATTGAAAAGCCCGTTCATATTTATATCCCAGGCCAGAGCCGGATTGGCTTCCGAGGTTGCCGAGAGCAGTGCTGCCAGGTGGTAGATCGTATCTACCTTGGATTTTTCAACAATCCCGTGTAGAGCTTTACCGTCCCGGCAGTCCAGTATCTCAAAGGGGCCTGCTTTGATCAGGTCCTTATTAACATCGGTTCTGATATCGGTGAGAATTACATTATCACTGCCGTATTTGTTTCTCAGAGCCAGGGCAATCTCCGATCCGAGTTGTCCCAGTGCTCCTGTTATCAGGATCCTTTTCATCAAAGAAACTCCCCTTTGTTGACAAATTTAAAGATTACAAGTAAAATATACTATAATAAAGTTTAATATAATAAACTTTCGATGTCAATTGGAGATTATAATGAATGACGAGTTAAAGGATAATAAACCTCCCATGGTCGGACGGAACATTCTGGCTATCAGAAAGAAATTGAGTTTTACTTTAAATGTCCTTTCTGAGCGAAGTGGTGTTTCCAGAGCCATGCTCTCCCAGATTGAATCGGAGAAGGTAAACCCTACCGTAGCCACGGTCTGGAAGATTGCTCAGGGTTTGGGTGTTGAAATTCAGGAGGTTCTGAAGGATAGCGGCAGTTCACATCGAAAATTTGCCGTCAATAGAAAGCAGCAGGTTATCAGTATAGATACCGATGCTGACCATGTTCATATTCGTGTACTTTCTCCAATATCCATGGTTGAGGAACTGGAGATGTACTGGCTTACGATTAACCCCAGCGGGGTCCTGGAATCCGAACCTCATATTCACGATACTGAGGAGTTCCTTACGGTTATAGAGGGTGATATCGAAGTAACTGCGGGAGATAATTCAACGGTCCTGGGCACGGAAGATTTTATCCGATACCATTCTGATCTTAAACATTCCATCAGGAATTTAGGTGATAAGGATGCTATTGTTCATATGGTTGTTAAGTTTAATAAAAAGTATCTGTAAGATAGATACTTTTTATTAATCATATCGATAAAACAGTGCCAGGTTATTTCGATCTGATTTTTCAAATAAACTCTGCATCAGTAAAGCAGTGGAGATGATTCTCTCCCAAAATTTTAAGCTCACAGCCAAGTTTGAATTTTTTATCAGCGGCAGCTTTTTTCGCCTTCTGTTTAAAGTATAACTTGAATAATCCAAGTGTCTTTTGATCAAACTGAGATTTATGAACTCCCATGGCCTTAAATTTTAAATTAAAGGTATCAGTGATATCAACAATGGTATTGGGCCTGCTTGTGTAGTAAAAACCAATACCTTTAACCTGATGGGGCCCGGTTTTTGTACCCCGCGGATATTTTATCAGGCTTGTGGATATAAAACTTTGAGCCGCGGCTTTTCCCGTAACAATATGATCCTGATGTGCTTCATAGTTCAGCCATGGATCCGGGCAGAAAATGAAGTCGGGTTTAACGTTTCTGATAATCTCTCCAATTTCACCGGATAGTTTATTGATATCATGGAGAGTCCCGTCCTGATAATTTAAGTGATGAAAGTGTTCGACACCCAGCAGGGTCCCTGAATCTTCAGTCTCTTTTTTCCTGACAACCGCCAATTGCTCATGTGTCATTGATGCATCTGTTAGACCCAGGGAACCGTCAGTTACAGTTAAATAATGTACAATACAGCCCTCATTGGTTAACTTCGCGATAACACCGCCCATGCCCACCTCATTATCATCCGGATGAGGTTGAATGCAGATTGCACATTTAATATTTTTCAATTTAGGCGGTTTAAGCATTGCCTTTAAAATTAAATCCATCTTAATGAACCCTTCGCTGCCTGAGTTCATTTTCAATCTGTCCAATGGTTTTATTATCGATCTTATAGAACATCAATGGAATAATTGTAAGAATACAGAAAATGGCGGGAACCAGGTAAATCAGAGCGCTGAAGCAGGCAATTGTGGAGTCGGTTATAGGTTGATTCTCGGTATAGTTTATGGCGATAAGTCCGAATCCGAGTACAAGCCTTGCAAATGCGGCACCAAGCTTTGTCACAAAGGTATTTAAGGAAAAGACAATACCTTCCCCCCTGAAGCCCAGTTTCCACTCGGAGTAGTCAATAGCATCAATCAGCATAGAGGTGCTGGTAATTATCATCACACCTATTGTTGTAAAGCTCAATCCGAGAGAAATTAAACCCAGCAGTACATTACTGAGGGCAAAATAGGGAATAAGGCTTACAGCAGCACCTGAAAGGCAGGCAGCAAACAGAATATGCTTTTTCTCGAACTTTTCAATCAGTTTAGGAGTCATGGAAATTCCAATGAGCATCCCAATAATCAACGATATGCCGATGCTTGTAACATAGTCTGCGCTTCCCCATGTATAAACTGTAAAATACATTTGGGAAACCTGTCTTATGCTGTTTATAAGATTAAGCATAAATAGGCTGATGACAAGAAACATGAGTGATTTGTTTTTGGTCACAGTCCTGATATTTTCACGGATGGATACCCTCTGTTTTGCTGGTTCAATCCTCTCTTTAACAAAAACACCTGTAAGAAAAATTCCCAGGGCTGCTATAAAACCGACAATCATGGCGGCGTAAAAATAGGCATCAATATTCCGTTCGCCACCGAATAAACCTAATAATTTTACAGAGAGCAGAACACATATAACGACACCAATTGTGGCGCCGATTTTACCGACGGCTATCATTTTATTTCTTTCATTAGGTTCATCGGATGCTACAGATGAGAGAGCCCAAATAGGGATATCACTGACTGTAAAACTCATTCCCCATAGAATGTATGTGGCCGCGGCTATCGCGATTGCGATTTTGGGAGCCACATTAAAATTGGAATAGCATAAAGTGGTGGTGATCAAAATTAGAACTGAACCGCCGAATAAGTAGGGCCTGAACTTTCCGAACTTTGTCCTGGTTTTATCGGCAATTAAACCCATCGCAGGATCATTCACTGCATCCCACAAGCTGGCTGCAACTACAATCATTGTCGCCGTTTTACTGGCAATCCCGAGGAGATCTGTAAAGAAGAACATTATGTACATGGACATAAAATTATATAGAATATTCTGTCCGGCTATACCTGACGCATAAACTCCGTATTCAAATTTTGATATATTTTTCATTTTATACTCCTGCCGTATGGGTTAGTGAATATGAGCATACTTCAAAATATGTAAATTTTAAAGCAATTAAATTTTTGGATTGTTCAGTAGGCGAAACCGATCGAGATGTAATCGGAAAATACAGATACCATAGTTCATATGGTTGTCCGATTTAATAAAAAGTATGTGTAAATAGATCTACTCTTAAAGCTGGAAACAGTACCCGATCTCAACATTTCCGCCGGTAGTATTTATGACTTGAACACCTAATCTTATGTAAAAACGGCCCATAGTATATCCCTATGGCAGGACCTCCATTTTCTCCTTTTTATCATATAATCATTATAGAACCTGAATTAATCAGAAAGCAAGGATTTATAGTTGTGATCTGATAATCTGTCTGGTTGGGAGGAGAATCAGGAGGTGATATCTTCACCCAAAAAAATGAAGCAGAGCCATATATATTCCCGTTCCGCCGAATATACTGATTAGAGGATGTCTGAATGTAAGGTGGAGTCCGGCAGTAGCGGCTACTCCCGCCCAGGGAATCCAGGTTCCGGGGGAGGTTATTTGATTATTTATCGGCAGGCTCGATATTACGAGGATTGTCATTACCGCACCGGGGATGAGTCGTGCTCCTTTCAGCAGCCATAGTGGCGGCTCTTTTCCGGAGAAAAGCAGAAAGGGAAAGGCACGGGTCAGCTGGGTGGCTAAGGCCATAATAATTACTGCTATGATTATTCTAAGCAAAGGAAGGGATTCAAACATCGGCTGATTCCTTTTCCGAATTATCACACTCTATTTTATCAGTCCGGGGCAGGGTTTCTTTTTCTTTTGAGGGGCTCTTTCTTAAAAAGAAGCATCCGGCAGAACTAATCATTATACCGGGGGCAAGGGACTGCTCCTTAAATCCTGCCGCATAAATTAGAACCATAACAACCGCCGCAATAATAAAAGGACCCGGTCGTTTCAAACTCATAATCTGTTCAATTAATAATACTGTGAAGAGGGCTG
The DNA here is from genome assembly GCA_016342585.1 of Spirochaetales bacterium. Classification (GTDB taxonomy): domain Bacteria; phylum Spirochaetota; class Spirochaetia; order UBA9216; family UBA9216; genus JAEINK01. The sequence goes on along the minus strand of JAEINK010000005.1, from coordinate 11,201 downwards.
TAAGGGCGAATTCCAGACCGGGTGCATTCCATGAAATGAACGAACCCAGCAAGGCTCCCAGCAATCCCCCTGCCGTCCAGTAGGACTGATTTAAAATGGTTACCCAGAAGTCAAATTCCTCAGGATCAGCGCCTTCCGGTGGTGAGACTGTTGTAAGAAGGGCGTAGGTTTCATCAGTTAATCCGAAGATCAGGTATTTCTTAAATCTTTTGAAATTTGAGAATCTATCCAGAAGTGAAAATCCATAAACCATATGCCTGGCATTCAGGAGAAATATGGCTATCCCCATCTCTATAAAGCTTTTATTCTGGGCAAGGAGGCTTATGGCCATAAACTGGGCAGCACCGGCAAATATCACAATACTCATGATGGGCGCCCAGTACCAGGCCAGTCCCGATTTTACCAGGAGAAAACCATAGGCAAATCCAATCGAAACGTATCCGAAAAATACGGGTGCTGAGGCCTTCATTGCGGGTAAAAAAGTTGAACCACTCTTCATCATGGGCATATATTAAACGATAAAACGGGAGGGGTAAAGTCGATCAATATACTTCATTATTTCTCTACAGAACAGAATTGTTAGCTCTTGAAAAATTAAGGTAGGCATTGTATACAAAAATATATAACAAATAAGAGGCTGTCATGAAACAAGTTCATACTCTCACAATTCTTTCGGTTATTATTCTTATCCTTTCTTTGTTTACATCGATTCTCGGTATTATCCCGGGCAATATGAAGATCCCGGAAAGTGAACGGTCAGTTACCTCTTTTCGGGGAGAGGTTTTTGAATATTATGGTGAAGGATTGTATTCCCATGAGACTGTTTCCTATGCTGTGCAGGCCAAGGCTCAGGATTGGGTTACAATTGTTCTGGGGATTCCGCTGTTACTGACAGGTCTTCTCCTGTTTCGCCGGGGCAGCTTTAGAGGGCTTCTGCTTCTAACCGGGACTCTCGGGTATTTTCTGTATACCTATATATCCTACTGTTTTCTTGTTTCATATAACCGGCTATTCCTTCTCTATGTGATTCTTTTTGCTGTTTCACTTTACGGTTTTATAATTTCATTTGTTCAGCTATTTAAGGGTGATATAAGCGCCCACTTTCCTGAATCCTTTCCAAGAAAATCTCTTGGTATCTTTTTCATTTTAACTGGAGTCATGCTCCTCTTTTTATGGTTGGGGAGGATAATTCCGTCTATGGATGGTAATACGCCTCCCTTTGGCCTCGAGATCTATACAACCCTGGTAATCCAGGCCATGGATCTTGCTCTCATTGTGCCGGCTGCAGTAATTTCCGGAATGGCTTTACTGCAGAAAAAGAACCTGGGGTATGGCCTCGGGGCGGTGATTGTTGTTAAGGGGATAACCATGTTTACGGCTGTTTCTTTAATGGGGATTTTTCAGTACAGGGCCGGTGTTGTGATTAGTATTGCCGAGTTGTTTATCTTCCCGATACCGACACTTATTAACCTCTTTTTTGCTTTTCTCCTTTTCAAAAGTGTGAAAAATTAATTATCCTAACCTCACTTCATGAACAGGAATATAGATGAGTTTACCTCTGATTCTGACACTTTCCAGCAGAGCCAGGCTGCCTATAGCTATCGGAGGCGTTTCGAGTCTTATCTCCTTTAGCTTTTGCAGATTCCCAGCTGTCAGGATTCCTCTTCGCACCATTGTTATGTGGGGTACTATGGGTCTCAGATCACCCTCTCCAATCGATTCTTTTAATTTACGGGTTACAGTCTGGAGCCCCCATTCCCGGCTGTCATGTGAATCTGCTTTCAGATAGATAAGATGTTCACCCTTTTTCCGGAAGGTCCCGAAGGAGGTGAAGTTAAGGTTTTCAGGTTTTAAGTTTTTGGCGGCCCTGTCAAGTTCCCGGCCATACTCGCGGATCTTTTCTACCGGAATTTCTCCCAGGAAATTAAGGGTTATATGAAAGTATTCCATCTCTATAAATCGCCCTTTTAATACCAGGGGATGGAGTCTCGCCTGGATCTCCTTCAGGGTATTTAACTGTTTTTCCGTAAAAATAGCCGCATAAAATAGTCTCATAAGCTAACTCCTGGATTAATGTTGTACTACATTAATGGTAAATAGTTGAAACTAAGATCTACACTTTTAGCTATCTATGTTAAAATAAGTCCCATGATCCTTTTTAAAATATTTATGGCATTGATTCTCTTCTTTCTTTTTAGTTACCTCGTCCTTCCCCAGTTTTTACGTCGGACCAAATGGGGGCTTCTACATCCTTCTGTAGCACAGATGATCTTTTTACGGAAGCTGATAGGAGATCACATCTTTGAAGACGATCTTGATAATTTCAGGATTAAACTGCTTAAGAATATCAAGCTCCTTGAAGGTGTAAGGACGAAAATGCATAGGGTCGGGGAGCGATCTGCGGAAACTGAGGATTATAATATTCCCTTTAAATTCTATATACCTTCGGATGAGAAAAACCTCCCTGTAACGATATACTATCATGGGGGTGGTTTTATCTGCGGCGGTATAAAATCTGTGGATACAATCTGCAGGCATATCGCCAAAAATCAGAACACACTTGTGCTCTCTGTGGAATATCCCCTGGCTCCTGAGAATAGGTTTCCCATTCCTGTTGAGGCATGTTACAGTTTCCTGACATGGGCGTATAAGAATTGTCGTGCCTATCAGGGGGATCCTGAGCATATCCGGGTGGCCGGAGAGAGTGCCGGGGGAAACCTGGCTACAATAATGCCATTTCTATCCCGGGATCGTAGAGGTCCAAAGATTGAGGCTCAGCTTCTCTTCTATCCCTGGGTGGATCTTTCGAATACAGATACAGAATCTTTTCATCGATATGGGGTAGATTACCTCCTCTCTTATAAAGAAATAAACTGGTTTACCAATCTTTATCTGAATGAACCTTCCGATGCTCTTCTTCCGGAAGTCTCCCCCCTCCTTCATACCGATTTTAGTAATATTCCTCCGGCGGTAATTGTTGCCAGCGAATTTGATGTTCTCCATGATCAGGCCTTTGAGTACTATCAGAAACTGAAAATTCATGGTGTTCCTGCCTCCTTCATTGAAATGAAGGGAATGCCCCATGGGGCCCTCTCCATGACAGGCTGGATGAGGCATACTCTTATTGGCTATTATAAATCCATTGGCCAGGCTCTTTCGGATCTTCTGAATGCGGTAATCAGCCCAAAATAAGGGGAATGGTGGTATGGAGAATATCGATCAAACCGCAATTCTCTTTTAATGAAGAATATTCAAGAAATCATTTGACCTTTACCTTACGTTAACCTTTATACTTTCCTCATGTTGACCGTAAAACAAATAGCAGAAGCGGCGGGAGTTTCCAGCCGCACAATCAGGTATTATGACTTGTCAGGACTTCTTCCTCCTACCCGGATTGGCGCCAACGGGTATAGATATTATGAACAGGAGGCAATTCTGAAACTACAGCAAATTCTCTTCTATCGTGAATTAGGCTTTTCCCTGGAGGAAATTGGTGAGATCATCCATGAAGAGGGGTTTAATCTGATAGAAGCGCTGGCAGAACATAGGCTGAAGTTGAGAGAAAAAGTAAACCGGCTTGAGCGGCTTGTATCTACGGTAGACAATACAATTTTACATTTACAGGAAGGTTTATATATGAAGGCAGAAGATGTGTTTAGAGGATTTTCGGAGGAAGAGCAAGTTAAATATGAAAAAGCGGCGGCCGCCCGGTATGATCCGGATATAGTACAAGCGTCAAACCGGCGGTGGAACTCCTATTCAAGAGAGAGGCAAGCGGAAATACTGAATGGGTCAAATGAGATCTACAATGAGTTCAAGGCTCTCATCCCCGCCTGTCCATATTCAAATGAAGTTATGGCGACTGTTTTTAAATGGCGGAAAAGTATTGAGCATTTCTGGACTCCATCACTGGAGCAACTGCCAGGATTGGCGGAAACATACTCCGTGGACCCGCGGTTCAAGGAGAAATTTGACAAGATGGATCCCCTCCTTGCGGGGTTTATCTATGAAGCCGTAAAGAATTATGTCGAAATTGAAACAGGGATCACAGGAAACTGATCGTATTCTTCCCTTTATCCTTGGATTGATATAGTGCTTTATCGGCTCTGGATATGCAGTTATTAAGGTCCTCACCTTTGAGGTACTCTGTAACACCGATACTCAGGGTGAGTTCATTTTTTAAATTCAGTTCAGCCTCAACCTTTCTTTTTCTCAGTGCTTCCATCAGCCGGTTGGAGAGGGCGATGGCATCTACTCTCTCTTTTTCCAGCAGAATGATAAACTCATCGCCTCCCCAGCGTGCAAAGAGATCATCCGGCCGGATCAGCTCATTGATCGTTTCGGTTAGCAGAATGAGAACCTTATCTCCTGTTAGATGGCCCCGCCTGTCATTGATGAGTTTGAAATTATCAATATCAAGAATAATTATTGAGGCTGTGATGTTGTAACGTTCTGTCCTGTACCTGACTTCCTCGAATCTCTTTTCAAATTCTCTGCGGTTGGAGATCTGGGTCAGGGTATCGGTGCTTGCCATTTTTTCCATCTGATCTCGATACTTGCTGATGGTCAGATAGCTGAGTAATATTAATAGTAAGGTTGTTAGTGCTCCCACAATAATATTTAAAAGTAATGTTTTTTTAGCCGGTGCCAGGAACTTTGATTCAAGCTGATGGATAATAATAAACCAATCTAATTCCGGAATGTACCGTGCACTGATCAGAATCTTATCGTGTCCAAAATCAAGGATTTTATCAGTTGGTCCCCCCTTTTCTGTGAGAAGGGTGGTGGTGGCATCATCATTATTGATCCCTATAGCACTGAAGACAGAAGCACTTTCTACCGATTCCTGGTCTGTGTTCACTTGAATAATACCTTCGTCGTCGGTTAGGTATATTATCTTGTTATATTTTTCTTCTTTTTCCTTCAGGTTTTGCGATATATTTTCCCATTCGATACCCACGCCGATAACACCCAGAAGCTGATCATCGAATCCTTTTACCCTATGATTGATAAAGATTGTCAGTTTATCATCGGCCGCCTGATTGGTGTCTACATCCAGATCGTATGCTTTTCCGGAACTGATGAATGTATAATACCAGCTATCGTGATCATCCTCCGGACTGATTTTTTTCAGGATTCCATCGTAATAATAGTAGTTTCCGGTTTGCTCGGAAATGTAAAAGGCTGTGAAGAGGTTGTATTCATCTTTAATCATACTCAGGTATTGCTTTATTTTTACGACATCCTCTTCACCGGAATTGATCCAGTTTATAAGGAATGAATCTCTGGCCATGGTGGAGGAAATATTGATCGGTTGTGTAAGGTTCTGTTTTATTTCTGAATATATATTTTCACTTAAAAGCGGCAGGGAAGAGGTGAAAACTTCTTTCTCAAGTGAATTCCTTGTGCTGAAAAACGTTAAAATGCTGGTTCCAAGGAAAGCGGTAACAATAATCACGCTTAAAATTGTGATTGGCTGCTGATGTTTTCGGTTTAACATGCATAAATCATACACTATCTGATTGAAAAATCAAATCTGATTGACAGGTGGAATGTCTCTTTCTACAATTGTTATATGAAAGAAAACAAATGGAATCCATTAGACTCGAAAAAATTGAAGGAGATTAAAGACCTCTTTTTCGCCACTTATCCGGAAACCGAATATGGTGACCTGGCCCTGAAGATAAGTGAATACTGGTTCGGCCGGCTTGAACGCGGCTGGGAAGAGAAATCTGAGGAGCTTAAGGAGCTCGACCTTGCCTACGATCCTTCGGATCCACTTTCCAGGGTAAGTCAGAAAACTACGGTTATCACCTATGCTGACAGTATCAGCCGGGATGGCGAGGAGAGTCTTGTTACCCTGGATGGATTTATAAAACGATGGTTCCCCGCAGTGGGAGGGCTTCATATCCTCCCCGCCTGTACCGTGGCAGAGGGGCGTTTTAATGACGGCTATTTTTCTCAGGTGGTAAGGGACTCCATACATGAACCCTTTGGTTCCAATGAATTCTTTGCGGATCTCGTCCATCGCTATTTCTCTATGAATGACCTGGTTATGGGTCATGTGGATATCGATAATCCGGCTTTCAAGGCCTATCTTGAAGGTGATGATGAGGCCGGCCGAACCTTCTACACCTTTAAGTTCAAGGAGTATGAGGCGCTTAAGGCTGCCGGGAGTTTTGACCGGGTTTTCCGCCCGCGACCATTTCCCCTCTTTTCGATCTTCAGAAGAGTTCCAGAGTCGGTCCCCTATAACACTATGCCCTACAATGTTCAGGCCGGGATAATGAGAAACCTTATCATTGAAGAGACCGGGGTCGTACTTGATTCTGAAGTAATCGGGATCCTTTATTTATATGAAAAGGTAAGGAATGATCAGATGCTTCTGGAAGAGGATTATTCCATCCTTTCCGATTTTATCAGCTGGCTCAAAGAGGGGGGGGTAGATATTGAAACGATATTTACCCTTTCCAGGACACAGGAAGTCCAGCATATACCCTATATTTTCAAGGATGAGATTAATTCCAGGATGAAACTTCTGGAAGCTGCCGGTTTTTCCACCATGGATTCCGCCGCGGGTGTGGCCATTTTCGAGAGGGATAATTGGCGGATTTTTGGAGAGGAGATCCGGGCTCTTACCACTTTCAGCCATGTTCAGGTTGATGTTAACACAACCACCTTCGAGGGGCTTAAGGCGTTTTGTGGCGACCTCGTCTGGTATCTTGCAAAGGATTTGAATATGCTCAGGCTGGATGCGGTAAATTATGCGTTCAAGAAGTGGGGGACATCCTGTTTCGGTCTTCCCGAGCTTGATCAACTCATGAAAATTGTGTACCTCTCCATGGAGTGTATCAGTCCGAGGATGATCCCTAATTTGGAGGTCAATGACAGTCTGACAACGATCCTGAACCAGATGACGGCAAAGAGTGCCGCTCCACCCATGATGCACGATTTTCACCTGGCCAGTCTCCTTCCCGCCGTCTTCCATTTGAAGGACCCCTCCATCCTGAAGAGGATCTTTGAAAAAATCAATGAATTTGATATTCCACCCGAGAGTATCCGGTTTTCCCTCTCTGAAAGCCATGATGGTAAATCTGTTCGGGGAAGTATGGACCTTATGAAGTTCAGTGAACGCAGGGTCCTTACCGAGGCTGTTCTTGCCAATAAGGGGTATGTTAAATATAAATCCATTCCCCTGCGGGAATCGTCCGAAGCAGATTGGGGAAAATTCTGCGGTGAGATCGGTCTTGAAAAAGGGTGTGCCAGGGAAATGTTTTTTAAACCCGTGGATTCAGCAGGGAATATGAAACTACAGGATGAGATACAATCCCTGGAGACAGTTTTTTCAACCTATCCCGAATTGGGCCGGGAGGGGTATAAAGCGGATGTCTCGTTCTTCTTCACACGGATTCTATCCGGAAGGGATCCTTATGAGCTTTGTATCACAACCAGGAATTCTCTGCCTGAACTCCCGGAAGGGAGGGTTGAACTTGAAGCCGAGAGATTTCTCGCTTTTCAGACCCTGGCCTTTTCGGTTATGGGCCGGAATGTAAAGACTATCTATTTTAATGATCTACTTGGGCTTCCCAATGATTATGGGCGTGTTGAAAAGAGTGGTGAGCTTCGGGATATAAAGCGTACCCGGACAGATTATGATGAAATTCTGCCCCTGCTTGAAGATCCTTTCAGTTTTACTTCAAGGGTGGCCACAGGGATCAATACACTCATCGGTCTGGTGGATTCGGACCCTGCTCTCCATTTCAGGGGGGAGGAGGCTTCGGTTGTGGACCTTCCTTCAGGAGCTCCTGTTGCGGCAATTCTTAACAGCTGTGGTGAGGATTCTACCATCACTATTGTGAACCTTTCCGAGGATACACTCACTGTTTCTGTACCCCTTACGACAGACTCCGTTTTAATGATTGATCACTTCACCGGTGACGAGATACCTGTAACAGACGGGCGGGTCTCTTTGAAATTAGGACCCTTTGGTAGAATGTGGTTGAAAGCAAAATGAGTGACCAAATTAGCAGTTTTAAAAACTTGAGGATTGTGGATAATTTTTATCAGACTTCGGCTTTCTACCCCATGCCGACTATCATGGTTTCCACCCTCTGTGAAGACGGGACAACCTCCCTTGGGTCCTACTCCCTCTGCTTTCCCTACTATGTGGCCGGGAAGGATTATTATGCCATGCTGCTTTGCTGCCGGAACAATTCAAATACGGCTGAGGCCCTCCTACGGAAGAATAAATGTGCCTTGAATTTCATTTCAGACGAAAGAAAGTACTTCAGGGAGGCCGTCCGCCTCGGGTATCCCGGTGATAAACCGGAAGAGAAGATGAAGAGTACCATCTTTCAGCTGGAGGAGGGGCTTATGGCCCGGGAGAATCCGGATTCGGTTTTTCCCAAGATCGTTTCTCAGGCTTTTCAGGTGTTTGAATGTACCTGGATGAAGGAGCTTGACGGTGCCGAAAATGACAGGGTTCAGGAGTTCTATAAGCCTCCCTATCACGATTTTAATGGTATAACCAGTGAGACCGGGGCACATTTTATCCTTCGGGTGGACAGGATCCTTATGAAGGAGGAGTTTCAGAATACAATCATTAATGGATCTAAACGTGGGAATTTTCCCTCAGTTCCTGTGGATTACGGTTACCGGGACAACAGCAGTTTCTGGTATATGAGGCACCGTCCTCCCCTCCGGGAGCCTATCCCTGAAACCAAGGGAGTCGATGTTTCTGTTGTCATGCATGCCTCTGAGCGGATCGACCCTGACATCCGCTTTACTGAAGAAGCCTGTGCCGGCCTTGTTAAAGTTCCCCGGGTTTTCCTGAATCGTGTTTTAACCGGATGTGTAGGCTGGGCAAAAGAGAATGGAATTTCCCTTATCACAGCCGAGCATATGACGATTATCAATGATAAACGCTCTAAGGAGCGGCGGGGAGGCTGATTGGCTCCCCCGGAACACCATCTTAAAATCGGTATAAATATTAAAAATCAGTTAAATCTCAATCTCCATGGATGGTAGAGCGAAATCTTACTTGACTGGTCATCAATAATTGAATAATAATTAGTTAGTTAGCTAAATGACAATAGTTTTGAAGGAGACATGATGAGTAAGATAAAGCTGCTTTTTCTCTGTACCGGTAATTCATGCCGGAGCCAGATGGCCGAAGGCTGGACCCGTCATCTTAAGGGTGATGAGATAGAAGTCTATTCCGCCGGGATTGAAACCCACGGGTTGAATCCCAATGCCGTCAAGGTTATGGCCGAGGCTGGCGTTGATATTTCAAATCATAAATCTCAGAACTCCAGTGAGTTTAAAGATATCATTTTCGATTGTGTTATTACCGTCTGCGGTCATGCTGCCGAGAACTGTCCTGTCTACCTCGGCCGTGGAAAGAAGATCCACAAAGGGTTTGAAGACCCACCTGCTCTGGCAAAGGAGATCGCCGCCAGGGGAGGAACCGAAGAGGAGCAGATTGATGCTTACCGGCAGGTTCGTGATGAAATTCGGACCTATGTAGAAACCCTTCCCGGAATTCTGGGGTTGTAAAGGAGTATTAAATGCGTAATACAAATTCCAATGAAAGAAGGATGTCCAATCCCTTCGAGAAGTACCTTACCCTCTGGGTTGCCCTTTGTATTGTCGGAGGAATTCTGCTTGGAAAGGTTGCTCCTAACCTGGCACGGACTCTGGATAGTATGGCCATCAAGGTGAATGGGGCCTCTGTTATTTCTGTTCCCATCGCGATCTGTCTGTTTTTTATGATGTATCCCATAATGGTAAAGATTGATTTCTCAAGTGTGGTACGAGCAGGTAAAAGTGGAAAACCTGTTTTCCTGACCCTCTTTATAAACTGGTTTATAAAGCCCTTCACCATGTACGCCATTTCAATGTTCTTCCTCGGCTTCCTTTTGAAAGGCTTTATCGGTGTGGATGCGGTTGATCTGGTGAAAATGCCCCTGGGTCTGGATTTACCTGTCGGTTCCATTCATGGTGACGGAAGGGTTATCCTTCATGAGGGTATTAAGATGCTGGAAATTCCGCTTTGGAGGAGTTACTTCGCCGGATGTATCCTCCTTGGAATTGCCCCCTGTACTGCCATGGTTCTGGTCTGGGGATATTTGGCAAAGGGGAATGATGGTCTTACCCTTGTCATGGTGGCGATCAACTCGTTGGTGATGCTTGTGCTCTACGGCCTTCTTGGCGGTTTTCTTCTGGGTGTGGGTAAACTCCCCGTTCCATGGCAGGCTCTGCTCTTATCGGTAGGAATCTATGTCGCTCTTCCTGTTGCCGCGGGGTATATATCAAGAAAATTGATTATCAAGACCAGGGGAGAGGAGTGGTTTAAGGAGAAGTTTCTTCATATCCTTACACCGATTACGATTGTGGCTCTCCTTATAACTCTGGTTCTTCTCTTCAGTTTTAAGGGTGAGGTTATTGTGGCTAACCCGATGACCATCGTATATATTTCAATTCCTCTCTTTATTCAGACGACACTTATTTTCGGGTTAGGCTACGGTCTTGCCAGGCTAATGAAGCTTAAGTATGAGGACGCCGCTCCTGCGGCAATGATAGGTGCCTCAAACCATTTTGAGGTTGCGATTGCCACGGCGGTAATGATTTTTGGCCTCTCTTCCGGAGCTGCTCTGGCTACAGTCGTCGGCGTTCTTATCGAAGTTCCCGTTATGCTTATGCTGGTGGGAGTCTGCAAACGCACCAGGAACTGGTTTACAGCCTGACCCTTTTACAGGTTTGAAATCCGCCTGCTTCATCAGGTTGATTTCAAACCTGATAGATATAATCCTCTTTTGGTAATATGAAAAGATTTCATAGTGCCCCAAAGCCTGTTGATCTGAAGCAGGAGCACAAATTCCCCGGTATTCCTTATTAAGAAACAAATTAGTAAGGAGTATCGTATGGAAATCCCCTGTTGTCCTAACCCAAAATGCACACAATTTCACAATCCTGATAAGGATTCCTGGTATGTTAAGTATGGAACCTACCCTTCAAGAGCCTTTGGTACAGTCCATCGTTACCGCTGCAAAGCCTGCGGAATGACTTTTTCTTCCCAGACCTTCTCAATCGATTATTATGCAAAAAAGAGAGTCAGTTATGTTCGGCTTCTGCAGCATCTCAATTCAGCTTCAGGCCTGGGCGATATTAGCCGCTTCTTCAATCTGCGGGTGGAAACACTT
>JAEINK010000062.1 GCA_016342585.1 Spirochaetales bacterium | reverse complement strand
GAGTATAGGTCGGAGGATTCCAAATTATATTTTTTTGTGAGTTGAAAGAGATCAACAGGCTTTGGGGCACTATTTAAAATACACAAAAAGAGAGGTCGCTATCAGGAATAAGAGGGATATTAATAGATTCTTTTTACGAATTTGATTCAGGAAACTGAATGCTTCATGGTCCGGAACCAGAAACCCGAAAAGATAGCCAGTATCCAGAAGGGCATAATATCCCGTATACAGGATACCCCCATATTCAAGGTTTTCAACAACCGAAACATTGGTGGAAGCATCTTTCCTGACCTCTTCCACCCACTCAATCTTTGTATTTTCTTTACCAATCAACTCCTGATCGGGGTGGTAGAGTACCTGATCATTTTCAAGGTCCAGGAGAAATGGAAACGAAGATTCAGTCAGAACCAACGCCCCCATCATTTCATTCAGGAAATCCAGGGTCCAATCCGAAGTCACTATACCGATAATCTTACCGGAATTATCCGCTATGGTCTTCCCCATAGTTATATAGGTTTGATTGAGGACTTCATCATAGAAAGGCTCTGTAAAAAAGTATCCCGGTCGTGGGGTATTTATGTTCCAATCTGCCGGGAGAATTTTGGTATACCATATTGAATCAGGATAATTATATTCCGGGTCCTCATAATCATAAGTAATCAGGACCTCGGAATTATCCCAGAAAACATATGGTCCAACCAGTTCGTCCCCGGGAATCAAGCCAGGCTCAAACCAGAGGCCATAGCCAAAGGCATTACTATCCGTGGAAAGATAATTCACAAGGTATTGAACTATCCACTGTCTATAGTCGAGATCCGGTGATTCCTTCAAGGCTTCATACATAATAGTCCCAACTTCCGAAAGAGTATTTCCACCAATCTGCTTTTCTCGATTGTTTCATTCATACCTGAGAGATTCAGCTCACACTCGACCTTAAGCTCATCAATCATCATTTCCCTTGTGGTCTGCCGCAGGTAGAAATCATTGAACAAACTGATAGATGCCAGGGACAGAAGGAGGAGAATTCCTACAGAGAGAATTATTTTATATTTGATACTGAATATTTTCACAGTGGCGCCCCCCGAGCAGAAAAGAATAATTTTATCAGGCTGAAATTAAACCAACCTACCCTAAGACTAATCCACTGGATTTCAATAAGCAACTTATGGCAGACAAAATAGTCAAATTATAGTTTACCCAAGGCTTTCTTATATTAACAAATTTATTTTGATACTGATTACAAACCGAATTGGGACATTACTTTTTCAAAGGGAACCGGTCGTGAATAGAAAAACCCCTGAGTGAAGGCAACTCCAATTTCTTTAAGTATCAGATGCTCCTCCTCCGTCTCAATTCCTTCCGCAATAATTGTATTATTCATTATCTTTCCAAGCTGCAGTATCGACTTATAAATATCGAGACTTCGTGTTTCTCTGGTTATATCTTTCAAGAAACTTCGATCAATTTTCAGGGTATCAAAAGCAACATTATATAATCGGAAAAGGGATGATTCTCCCGTGCCGAAATCATCCAGAGCAAGCCTGTAGTTTTTGCTGATCAGCTCATCCAAAATCTGCCAGAAGAATTCGGCTCCAACTCCGGTTGAAGTCTCTGTAATTTCCAGTTTCAATCTGCTTTTATCAATTTGATACTGATTAATCATCTTATCCAGTTTCTTACTGAAATCAAGCTCTATAAACTGAAGTGGGCTGACATTTACAGAGATAAACCAGGACCCACTATCATGTTCCTTGAGAAGCTTCAAAGCCTCTTCGATAACAAACCAACCAATATCTATAATGGTCCCATTTTCTTCTGCAAGCGGAATAAACTCTACAGGTGAAATCACTGTATTTGTATGACTGCTTTTCCATCGTATTAATCCCTCCATTCCCCCAAGAGAAGATGTTTAATATTAACTATTGGTTGATAGAGGACATATAGTTCTTCGAGAAACCCGCTTTTTTCCATCTCCGCATCCAGCATAAGCTGGAAAGATTTTTTTTCACTTTGTACATGATTGTATTCACTGACATAATGGGTTTTTTTATTGTTTTGATCGGAAAGTATCGTTTCAGCCCGTATTAGAACCTGTTCCAGTTTTTCGGCATTTCTAAAAGGTGCTACTCCAATATTAAGTCTGAGCCGGACTTCGGTGTTATGCAGTTTTATAGTATCTTTGAACTGTTTTTTCAGGGTTCTAGCCAGTATCAATGCCTGTCCCGCTTCTTCATTTTGAGTAATTGCAAAGAAGTTGAAACCTGTTCCGCGAAAAACCCGGGTCCCTTCAGGACAGCTGTTTACCAACTTCTCAGAAAATTCTTTCAATAACCTGTCTATAAGTCTTCTTTCAAGAATCAATGAAAGATCTTTAATATTGTTCAAAAAAATATAAATCATATATCTGTTTTCTGCCTCAGAGAGAGGTGGAGAAGTAGTTTCATAGAAAGCTTGCAGATTCTCGAGTCCTGTCACCTGATCGTGATAGGCAATATATTTTAACTGGAATTCGGCAGCTTCCCTCTTTTCAATTTCCTCTCTCAGCTGACGGTTTTCACTATTCAGTTTCCTATTCTGATGTGTCCTTTTCCTGAATAGACTCAAAAACAGAAAGATTGAAAAAAGCAGAATCCAGCCCGAAAGGAAAATAAAGTAATTTCTTCGATTTGAATCGGATAATTCTCGTTTCAACTCTTTTTGATCAACAATTCCATATAAACGCCAGGGAAAATTTGGACTTCCCGCCTCGATCAGAACAGGATCGAACTTATCAGAGCTGAAGAATTCCATTATATCATCTGGATTAAAGAATCCGTTCAAATCACGATCTGGAATTCCTTCTCCAATTCCCTGCTCTACATTCCATTCTGGATATATGTTTTCAGGAACATTTGAAAAGATTATACGCTCACTTAAAGTTGTAAGAAATATATATGTAAAGTCTGAATGATCAATACTTTTAAAAAAATCTTCCAGAATCGGGAGTACTATATCTATTGTGATGACTCCGGCCCGAACTCCCTCCCTGTAAAATGAACTGCCAAAGGAAATATATGTGTAATCGCTATCAAAGTATGGATCAGTACTCAAGACTTCATTTTTAGCCGCTTGCATAAGGAATCGATACCAATAGTGGCTGTGATAATCATATTCAGAGGTATTCCACTCATAAGTAATGGTATAAGCATCATCCAGGGGTGAATTGGAACTGATATAGGGACCGAAGTACTGAGTATCTTCTCTGAATGCTCCGGGTTCATACTATATTCCAATACCATAAACAAAGGATGTTAAAGATGATTCAAAGATTTTTTCAAGAAATTCTTCATGTACGGCTTTATCCAGGGGAAGCTGAGAGACAAGAGAGGCTGTAGAAGAGGCAAGCTGAATAACACTGATGAACCGTGATTCAATCAGATCCAGTGTTTCATGGAGATGTCTGTCTTTATCTATCAACTCTTCACTAAGAGCTTGTTTAGTACCCCTCCCCAGAAGATAAAGTCCGCTAACAAGAAGGATCATGAGTAGAAAAAAGAATGTTGTTCTTATGGTAGTTCTAAAAATCTTTATCATAGTGTTGTATATAGATATTAGTATCTTACTTTTCAGATTACAAGAAAGAGGAGTGAAATATTCTTTTCTTTCTAACGGGCAATCATCTCCAGCCAAAGAACAAAAGTAATGTTTTTCTTGATATTTTAACTTAAAAGGTTATAATAAAGAATATTACTTAAATGATGGTTAATTTATTCGTTTTTTATTTACCATAAAGGTTGAAGTATTGAAAACATGGGCCGAACAGATTAAAAAAAACGGAAATCTTCTTTCAAAAACTGAACTTGAAATTGTCGACTTTATTAGAGCAAATCCTGAAAAGGCAGCATTTATGCGCCAGATAGAATTATGTGAGGAGGCAAATGTCTCCAAACCTCTGGTAATTTCCTGCTTCAGAAAACTTCAATATGAGGACTTTAAGTCATTTCAGCAGAGTATTCAGGATTTCTACTCAAATCAAATCACCTCCTATCAGGCCAGCACAGTGGTCTTCAGAGAAACCCATGATATTGGTGAATTGCTCAGACATTCCATAAACGTGGATCTCCAGGCCCTATCATCCATGGAAAAACTACTAAATCCGGAACAGATAGAGATGATCGCCGGCAAGATTATAACATCCAGCAGGGTCTTTATTCTTTCCGATGGAACAGGATTCTACCCGGCTCACTATCTGCACCGAAGACTTCTCAGATATGGAATCTCAGCAAGCCTGATTGGTCCCGACAGGACTCGTATGCTCGATGAATTAAGCGGGATAAAGGAGTCGGACTGTCTTATAGATTTTCACTATACCCAACCAGGAGAACTGATAAATGATCTCCTCTCATTTTCAAAAAAGCAGGGTGCCTACTCCGTTCTGATAACAGGAAAACTCGATACCGATTTGGTGCCATTGGCCAATCAATCCATTTTTGTCCCAAGAGGACAGATAAGTTTCAAAAACTCCATGGGAGTTCCCATGTGGTTTGCGAATTTTCTGCTGCTGGCAGTCGAACTTAAGGCGGGAGAGCCCCTGCAGGAACATTTGAAAGAGCTGGAGAAGATAAGGATAAAAACAGAACCGGAAAAATATTGAGGACAACAGATAAAAACAGGACGAATTAATAGAGGATAATACCAATCAAAGAGGAGGTGAATTCCGATTAATACCATTTCTAAAATTCACTGGTGATTAAAGCCAGAAAAAAAGGAGATTATATGAAAAATTCAAGAAAAATTCTTTTTACACTGATGATTTTTATCATGACACTAAGCCCATCACTTCTATTTTCGGCAGGACAATGGGAGTATGTTGGTCCCACGAAACTTGAAGCTGTTTACCCCCTGGAATCCTTCACCCCGGAGGCCAAGGCACCCACGAGGGCTGTAAATGGAAAGGAAGTTGAGATCAACATCTTTTCAACTAATGATGAACACGGATGGATCTTTGACTGGGATTTTGGCCAGGGAGGGCCAAGAATGTCTAGAGGAGCAGCCAGGCCCAGCGGCCTTGCCAGAGTATCCTCACTCTATAAAAAACTTTCAAAAGAGTACGATAATTCAATGCTGGTATCTGGAGGGGACTCTATCCAGGGAACGATTACATCCTACTATTACAATTTCATTGAAAATGATATCCCGAATCCCATGTCTGTGCTTTTTGAAAAAATGGGTTACGAAGCCTGGGTTATCGGAAACCACGAAGTAGAACAGGGAAATGAAGTTACCCTTAAAGTTGCCAACGAAATGGCAGCGGCAGGAATCGACGTTCTGAGTGCCAATGCCGTTTGGGAAGATGATCAGATGTCTCCTTTTTATAAGCCTTATATGATCAAAGAAATCGATGGTGTAAGAGTGGGAATCCTCGGACTTACCACACCGGGAATCCCCATGTGGCTGGCCGACTCCACCCATGAGGATCATGTCTTCCTGGATATGGTTAAAACCGCCCAGTATGTTATTCCCATCATGAGAAATGTTGAAAAATGTGATGTGGTTATCGGACTTTTCCACGCGGGAATGAATGAAGGTTATGATGTTGCAAAAGCAGAGGCAGCAGGTGTTCCCATTCCTAATGGGTCAAGCCTTGTAGCAAGGGCCATAGGTGGAGGTCCCACAGGATTGGATGCCATTATCACAGCCCATTCTCATCAGACAATTGACGATGAAGGAAACTCTGAATACCGGGATGATAGAAATAATGTTGTAAACGGAGTTAAATTTGTACAAGCTCAGAATTGGGGAGAGAAATTGGGTCACCTTTCCATAGACGTAAAAGGTGTGAACGGAAAATGGGTTGTTGAAAATATTGATGTCATGACCCACCCTGTGGCAGGCTACCCGGAAGATCCGGAGATTCTGGATTTCATGAGTGAATATATCGATGGCGCCATGGCCTACGCCGAAACGCCGGTTGCCATGGCAACAGACGATCTTCCCTCCAGGAGATCCTACTATGAAGATACAGCCATTGTTGATCTGATCCAGGAAACACAGCTCTACTTCTCAGGTGCCGATATCAGTATAGCTGCGGCTTTTAATCCCAACCTGACCATCCCCAGGGGAGAGATCACCGTTGGAAACATAGCCGGTATTTATATCTATGAGAACTTCCTCTATGCCCTGGAAATGACGGGCCAGCAGATTAAAGACTACCTGGAATATTCATCCAACTTTTTCAACACCCTTAGCCTGGCAACTGTTAAAAAAAGGTCTCTGGTTAACGAAGATGTTCGAGGATATAACTATGACATGGCTCAGGGTTTTATCTACGAGATCGACCTGACAGAAGAACCTGGAAACAGGATCAAGAATATGCTCAATCTTAATGGAACACCCTTTGATTTGAACAAGACTTACGAAGTAACACTCAACTCCTATAGATACAATGGGGGAGGAGGCCACCTCGAGGCGGCCGGCCTCATGAAAGGCGGAATCCTTGATGCCAATACAACCTATCAGTCTTCCATGCCCATGCGGGACCTTATGGTTGAATACCTGAAGGTAAAAGGGGATTGGGGCCCTGAAGATACAGTAGTGAACTGGGAACTCGTTCCCGACACCATTGCCGATATTGCGGTAGAGCTTCAGCTTCTGAGTGCCGGATCGGACAGATAAAAATTAATTAAGAACACTTATACAGGACACGGAGTTTTCCGTGTCCTTTTTTTATCTTTCCTGATTATGGCGGATATATGAAACAGAATGATGAGATTCGGAAATAGTAAAGATCTTATAATTTAATTATGACTATTATACTCGTATTTATGGTTTTCCTTTGTTGATGAGGGTATATTAGATATGTCTGTATATAGGAGGACCATTATGTTAGATAAAAAAATATTACTTTTATTTCTACTGATCATGACTGTGCTGCTTGGATCATGTGACGAAGGTTTACAAATCCCGGAAGGAACAGGAATGGTGTCTCTTAATGTTATCGGTACGGTTCCGGCCGGCAGTACATCACAATCTGTAAGATCGATAAACGCTCTATCGAGGGCGGTTGGAGATCCTGTAGCAATTCCGGTTTTTGGTATCGCTGGAACAGAAATTGGAACATTAACATTGACTGAGGTGCTAATTGCCTTAGAAGAAATTGAACTTAAAATGGAAGATGCGGAAGTTGATACTGCCGAGGAAGAAGAGCAGGAAATTGAAATCGAATTTGAAGGACCATATATAATCGATTTAGTAAGTGAAATAAGCACCCCCGCAATGGCTGATGTATACCTTCTGCCTGGAATTTATGATGAAATCGAGCTTAAAATTGCTAAAATGGAAGGTGATGAAATGGGTGAAGATGGAATTACACCCATGGTAAGTGAAACAGATCCATTGTATGAAAACAGTATTTATATAACAGGTTCCTATACCGGAGAGACTTCCGGAGGAGATGTTGTCGATACTCCATTTACATTTATTCTTGACCTCGATGAAGAGTTTGAACTCACAGGTGCAGGTGACACCTCTTTAGGTTATGAAATAGTTGAAGGTCAGGCACTACCTCTTCTGATTGCATTCCGACTTGTCAGGTGGTTTGATTTTTCAAATACTGAAACAAATGAAGACGGTGTACTTGATTTTTCTGATGTGGTAGTTGTCTCCGATGAGATCCTTCTGGATACAGATCAGGGTGAAGTCAACGAGGCTATTCGGGAAATAATCAAGGAAAACATCAAGGAATCAGCAGACTATGGAGAAGACGAGGATGAAGACGGCGAACTCGCTTCGGAAGAAGACGATGATCCTGATGAGGAAGATGAAGACGACGATTGATATTAAATAAGCATAATCTTTGTGTGCATCACAGCCCCCGCAACAATGGGGGCTGTATTGTTATACAATTCACTCTCAGAATTCTTTGACAATGCATTGAGGGGGTTGTTAGCCTGGCTTGAAAAAAGCAGTGGTGATTAACAATGGGGATGAAAATAGAAAAAAGGCGATAAAAGCTATGTGATATTCCGGTCCGAAAATGATTTTACACCACCCTCTTCTTACGATGGATCATGTCATAAAAACCCTTAGAGGATATATTCTTCATCATCAGGATTTAAAGAGCACTGCTCAGGAGTTCATAAGTAAGGTATTCGCAATTATCCAGTAATTGTTCAAACGATTGATATAACTTGAAAGAGGCATTCAGAGTCACACCTGCTTCAATATCAAGAAGCTTTAAATTCAGTATTACCCTGTTTGAGCTATGGGCAATGCTTCCGGAAATAACCTTTCGGGCGGAGATGAGTTTACCTATCTCAAAGGTCATCTCCTCTTCATTCATACCAGAGAGAGCATTCTTCCATTCTTCAATAATTTTATCCCGTTGTCCTGCTTCAATCACTATATAACTGTTTAGCTTGATGACCGAACTTCCAATCAGTTCACTCACAATTCTGGTCTCTATAGCATCAACATTCAAGCTATCCAATTCAAGTACAGACAATCTCTGCTTTTCAATGTCCACAGCAACAGCCAACGACTCGACCTCTTTTTTGAATTCTTCAACAGAAAATATATCAGGCTTTATAGTTGTAATATATTCAGATCCTTCGGTTGAAAACCTGGAAATAGCAGCAGATTTGAATGCATCCCCTATATCATTAAATTGAATTTTACCTAATAAACCATCATAGCGGCCTTCCAGAAAAGCAGGGACTATCTGATCTCGTTCAATATCATGATTATTTACAAGAAATTGAAAAACAACAGACAGTGCTTCATAGCCTAGGGCTGCCAATCCATCCGGTTCGTAGCCGTAAATTTCCCGAAAATCAGAAGAGAAAATCCGGCTGGATTCTTCATAGGATTCGGATGAATGATGACTAATATAATATATTTCTGAATTGATATTTGTATATAGTTCCACAGGATCAACGGTCGACCAATCCGTATCTCCTAAAAATATAGCCTGAATATCATTTTTTTCAACCTCTCGGATTAAGTTTTCTAAAGGAATGTTTTCTGAGATCGCATTTGCAAAATTTAAATAAATCACATCCGGCTTATATTCAGCCAGTGACCGGACTACATTCATTTGGCCTTCAGAAATATCGAAGGACTTCACTTCTCCGGTGGAGAGTTCAGTATAGCCGTTCCTAAACCCCTCGGAGCTCTCGACCTGATGGTATGCCGTAGAATCATTAATAATTGCAGCTTTTTTACTGTGAAGATTTTCCGCACTGAATTTTGAGAGGAGATAGCCGGTATGCGAATTAGAATAAACGATTCGGAATGCCACAGGAGATAGAGCTGTCAATTCACCCTCTGTTGCCCACAATGGAACAATGGGAACACCAGCTTTCTCACAATAGGGTATAGCCTCCCTGGTCATCCCACTGGATAAAGGTCCCAGAATAAAATCCACATCTCTCTCATTAATGAGATATTTACAACCTGCAATGGTAGCTTCATTACTGCTCTGGTTATCATAATAAATTAGTTCGATTTCTTGATCCTCTCCCATGAAGTACTCTCTGTGGGTTTGGGAAAAACAATCAATACCTTTTAAAAAGGATTCACCATACCGAGCTATGTATCCGCTTTCGGGCATTAAAACCCCAATTCTGAATTTACGATCAGTATTCACCTCAGAGGAGGTCTGACATGAATTGAATAAAAGAAGGGATAAAAACAAACACAGACAGTAAACATTTTTATTTTTCATTAGTTATTCTCCTGTTTTATCTATTGGAGGAGATAAGCTCAATGAGGAAAATCATGGTGTCTTTCAGGGAATCAACTCCTGTTCTAATATTAAATCCATTTCCCCTCAGGTGCAATCTATTTTTTAAGGTTATGTCTCCCATAACAATGATAATCTAAAAGTATTCTACACCACATTCCAGGACTGGTTATAAACAGAATCCTGATGTAGAATCGATTATCAACTGGATTATTCTCCAGGAAACGTTTTCCAAAGGAACATTACTATGTCGTTCACCTCTCTGGGACTTTCACAGCCCTTATTACAGACCTTGAAGGCTCAAAATTATGCAAGCCCCTACCCCATTCAAAAAGAAGCCATACCGGCTATCCTGAATAAAAAAGATGTACTGGGGATTGCGAAAACCGGCTCCGGGAAAACGGCAAGCTATGTATTGCCCATCCTGATGAATATTGAGGGTATAAGTTTAAAGAAAAGCAGGCATATAACCGTATTGGTTCTGGTTCCTACACGGGAACTGGCCGTTCAGGTAAATGATGTTTTTAAAATATTCGAAAAATCGCTTCCCGAGAGGATAAAAACCATGGCCGTTTTCGGCGGAGCATCGATCAACCCGCAGATGAAGTCTTTAATGAATGTAAATGTCCTGGTTGCGACCCCCGGGCGTCTCCTTGAGCTGATTGAAAAAAATGCAGTTCACCTGGGAGAAGTCGAAACACTGGTCCTCGATGAGGCCGATAAAATGCTGAATGCAGGCTTTAAAAAAGAGATGGATCAGATATTTTCCCTCCTTCCGCCAAAGCGTCAAAACCTGCTCTTCTCGGCTACTTTGAATGATGATGTGGGAAGCATAAACCAGATCCTTCTCCATAATCCGGTTGTTATAAAAATCGAGTCGGAGGAAGAGGATATTGAACTGATAAACCAAAGCGTCTATTCGGTTGCCGAGGGACAAAAAGGGCCTCTTCTCCGCCATTTAATCGAAAGCAAAGAGATGGACCAGGTTCTTATTTTCACCTCTTCGGTTGCCAGGGCAGACAGGGTCGCCGACAAACTGAGGAAGAACAATATCGATGCGAAGGCAATTCACCGAAAGAAAACCCAAGGAGTCAGGACCGATCTTCTGACCAAGTTTAAATATGGAAAACTTAAAGTTCTGGTCACAACGGATCTTCTTTCCAGAGGAATTGATATTGAAAACCTTCCCTGGGTTATAAACTATGAGCTGCCCCGATCACCTAAAACATATATCCATCGCATAGGCAGAACGGGCCGGGCAGAAACATCGGGTGAAGCCATTACCTTCATTTCCGAAGGTGAAGAACACCACTTCAGGGTCATTGAAAAAAAAATGAAAAAGCGCCTTGAGAGGATAAAGATTGACGGCTACTCCTGATTAGTACTATTTGATTTTAATAGCTTGCACCCCAATTTAAATAGTCTTATCATTTGGTCATTGGATCAGACAATTTAGATTCATTATAATTCGCTGCAATGATGATTGAGGGGTTTAATGCGTAAAACGATTAATTCCAATATTCATAAAAAGCTGATGATAGTATTTGTTCTGCTTATAACTGGTATTTCTGCCTTTTTGTTTTTCTTCTTTAATTCATACTCTGTCAGTCTTCTGCAGGAAAAAAAGACTCAATCAAAAAATCTTTCAGAAATCGGGATAAGAATTATTACATACTTTTATCAATTGGCAGATTCAGGAAGTCTATCCCATTCTGATGCTCAAAACCTTGCAATGAGTACATTGCAGTCAGGGACCTACGAGGATACCGGTTACTTCTGGATAAACAGCGGAGAGGGTATTTTATTAATGCAGCCGTATACACCGGACAGGGTTGGTGTTAATCAGATTGGCTGGACCGATATAAATGGCCAATTTATATTCTCTGATTTTATCAAGAAAGCAAAATCGGGGGGAGGATGGGTCACCTACTATTGGCCAAAGCCGAATTCTGAAAAAGAGTATCCCAAAATTTCCTATGTCTCCTATTTCGAACCTTGGAACTGGGTTCTGGGAACAGGTGTTTATCTTGATGATGTGCAGCACAATATAAGAAACACGATTATCAGGGGTGCTGGTATTCTTATTACTGCTTTCATAGGCTTTGTTGTATTCTCCATATTTATTGTAAACTATTTTGTCCGCAAGTTGGAAGAACAATCGATTAGGGATCCCTTAACAAATTTATACACAAAGCGGTTTTTTAATGAAATTCTTCCATCTATCATCAGTAAAAACCAACGAACCGGGAATGAATTATTATCGGTCATATTTATCGATATTGATTACTTCAAAAAAGTTAATGATGAATATGGCCATAAATGCGGTGATATGGTTCTTACTGAAGTTGCCCAGGTACTAATTGAAAATGTAAGACCCAATGATTTTTGTATTCGTTTCGGCGGAGAAGAGTTCATTATCGTTGGACATTACATAAATAAGAAGGCTATTCTTGAATGTGCGGAACGAATCCGGCATATGCTCTCTCAAAAAACGTTCAGGTACAAAGAAATTGAATTCCATGTAACTTTGAGTGCAGGGATCGCCGTTTACTATTCTGATAAGGAACCATTTGAAAACACTATAAAACGTGCTGATGAAAAACTGTATCATTCAAAGAACACCGGACGGAATCGCGTTTCGATATAATCAATAGTTCACAACAATCACAGACCATAGAGGAATTTTTGTTAGAGTGATCAAACCTGCCGGCCCCCGCTGGTTGCGGGTCCTGTGCCATTGGACAGGAACGGCCTCACCTCCGGCCACTTCCGGAGAGGCCAACCACAGAGACCGAACCTCACCATCCAGGGGAAATTCAATTAAAAACTCTTCCACTTCGTCAGGGGTATTCTTCCCCCGGTTCCAGAAGGAATCTTCCTGGCCGGTAAGGTTTATAAGACTAAAGACCTTCCGGCTCCGGCTTTCCCGGACAATCGTCCAGACGGTTCCGGCCCTTCCATCGGCAGATGTCCGGGCTCCCTTAAAAAAATACTCCCGGTTCTCACCTGCTGTATGGGTTTCGGAGATCTCGGCGAGACTTGAGTCCAGGAAAATATCGAGATACCTTACCTGAAAATCATAGTATTTTTTTAAGCTCTCCTTCTCATCATCCCGGAGCCTCGAATAATCATTATAGTAACCCTGGGTCAGGGCATTTCCGTCTTCACCTAAAAGTAAATGGGAGGCCCCGAGAGAGACGATGGCTGAATGTAGGAGCAGGGCGGAATAAAGAGAGCGTTCTCCTCCATGACCCGGCTCCAGTCTGAAAGGGGCAAGGTAGGCCGCCAGGATAACTGGCTTTTCGTAAACCGATGCATCAAGAATTATCTGCCTGATGTGGTGATAGCTGTCATAGGGCTCCCAAACCTCAATATAGAGGGCATCCTGGGGTGTCGGTCCTGTTGCAAAGACGGGCCAGTTCCCCACATTATTGAAAATGAGTACAGCATTGTCACCAAGAGTCTCCCTGGTCTCCCCGATAAGGCCCGGAAAATCATCTTCAAGAAAAACAGGTTCCCCTTCCTCGACAAAATCTCCCTTTTTCCGGACAAAGGCTTTTTTGGGGAAACCGTAGGTATCCATATGAATCCCGTCAAAACCGGCACTGCGGACAGCATAGGTGTACTCCGCCATCAGTCGTTTTCGCCAGGCGGATCCCCGACGAATATCCATAATGAAAAACTTATCTATCAGATTACAGGCTTCACCGTCACAGTCACGAAGGGCGTGATCCGGATGTTCGGCGAGATACTCCTCCCCCGCCGCATAGACAGCCCCATAACCCAGGGCTGCCATCCCCCGATCATGACACCCTTTGATCTCATCCTTTACCAGAGAAAAATCTATCTCCTTGCCCATAATATCCCGGTACACCTCACCGGGACCCGCATAGTTATGGTGACGGTAGGTCCAGTCGTAAAACTGAACATGAGTCATATGGAATTCCGCCAGGAAATCAAGGGACTCCCGGGACTTAACCCGATCCTCACTTTTAAAATCACTTAAAAATCCATATCGGATAACAGGCTGTTCAGGATCGAGGATATCAAAGGCTGTATATCCTGTACCGATAAGGGCCTCCTCGTTATACAGTTCACAGGAGCAGCCAAACCCCCGGCTTCCGGGAGGAAGGACTTCAACCGGCAATGAGAACTCTATCATCCGGTTCTCTGGAAAAGTAAATTGCATATGGAAAACTTCATCTACCAAATGGAAAACCTTCAGGAGGAGAGCGCTTCTATCAGTATTAAACCCTGAATTACCACTTACCTTTAATTGGATCTTCTCTCCTTTCCTGTACTGTCCCTTTACGGTGGTAATATTTATCTTTGTACTCATCCTTTTACCGCTCCTGTCGTAATACCCTGTATGAAAAACTTCTGAAAAACAAGAAAGGCCGTTACTGCCGGAAGAAGTCCCAGGACTGCCGCCGCGGCCATAAGGGGCCAATCCGCCCCATACTGCTGAAAAAACATAGAGATTGCCAGGGGTATGGTTCTCATCTTCCTGCTCTGAAGGAAGAAGACCGCCTGAGCAAAATTATTCCACATACCCAGCCCCTGAAGAATGACCACCGAGGCTGTCACCGGTTTAAGCAGGGGAAAGGTAATCCGCCAAAAAGCTCCGAAGGGCGAACAGCCGTCGATCACCGCCGACTCCTCCATCTCGATGGGCATGGCCTTTATAAACCCCGAATAGAGGAAGACCGCGAAGGGCATGGCGTTCACAGCAAGAACCGTAATCATCGCCCAGTATTTGTTTATCCCCTTGAGCTTTATAAGCAAAGTGTAGAGGGGAACCGTATTGATGATCCCGGGGATCATCATACACAGGAGGAAGATCATCATTATTGTCCGGTTCATCTTTGATCTGACCCGGCCTATGGAGAAGCCCGCCATTCCGGCAAGGATCACCAGGAGGCCCACAGCCCCGAAGGTAATCACAAACGAGTTGAAAAATGATCGGCCCATATTCGCCTTCTTCCAGGCGGCCGGAAAGTTTATAAGATGAAAATCCGGGAGAAGCTTTATGGAGCTCAAACCGCCCTCGGGACTCTTAAGAGCAATAAGGAGGAGAGCGTAAAAAGGAATGATCGCCGCCAGTGCTACTATAGCGACAATAATTCCCCGGAGGATCATTTCGGAAGGATTAAGCTTCATAGGAACCCTCCATCCGGTTTAATCCTTTCATGGTTATAAGAACTGGTCCAAGAATTATCAGAAAGAGGATAATCGCCACGGCGGTTGAATAGCCGGTTTTGTTTCCATAGCACATCCTCATAATGTAGATGCTGAGTGATTCTGTGGCATAGCCCGGGCCGCCGTCAGTCAGGGCGAGTATTATCTCGAAGACCGAAAGGGAACCGATAATATTTGTGACAATGTTTATACGGACAGCAGGAAAAAGCTGAGGCAGGGTTATATATCGAAAGATATTCACTCTCCCGGCCCCCTCCACCGCCGCGGCCTCATAGAGTTCGGGGGGTATCGCCTGGAGCCCTGCTAAATAGATGATCATGGTCATACCGGCAAACTGCCAGACATTTACAAGAACAACCATGGTCAGGGCAGCCCCCTGGCCAAGCATCCAGTTTCCCGGAGTAATGGAAATCCGCTCAAGCCAGATATAGAAAAGTCCCCGTTCCGGCTGAAGGAGAAGATACCAGACCGAGCCCATGATCATGGGACTAATAACCGCTGGCAGGTAGACAAGACTCCGGATACCGTTTCGCCCCTTAAATGAATTATTCAGAAGGAGAGCTAAAGTAAGCCCACAGATATTTAAGAGGGGTGCACTCCCCAGGGCAAAGAGCAGGGTTGTTTTCACATCATTCAAAGCCCTGCGATCAGAAAAGAAGTTAATGAAATTCTTAAAACCAATAAACTCGGGGGTGGAAAATCCGTCCCAGGCGGTCAGGCTCAGAACCATGCCCCGAAAAAGGGGGAAGAGAAAAAATATCCCGAATAGGAAGAAGGCGGGCAGTGCCATGTATTTATGCCAGCTGCTGGTGTTTATATTCATACCGATAAAAATACTCCGAAGTAATTTTCTAAAAACTGATAGATGATAAAAACTCCCCGATCCGGATATTTTCACTTATGGACCGGGGATATTACAAAAACTTAATTTACTTTAATTTCCGTAGGCGCTGTTCCAGATATCAGCATACCCCTTGGCGAACTCATAGGGAGAGTCGTATGCACCGGTCAGGAGCTCCTGGATCAACCTTCCCGCATCATCTACCGACAGGGCCGATGGCGCTTCGGTAGAGAAGTTAATATTAACATAGTTACCGACAGCCCGGGACACATCATCACTGATGGGTGACCAGTTTGCATCCACATCGGTGAAGGCCGAAGGCATTCCTCTTAGCTCACAATACTCCTTTTGAATCTCAGGCTGGAAGAGATAATCAAGAAAGGTAAACACCGCAGTACTCTCATCGGTATCGGCAGAAACGGCAAAGACAGAATCTTCAGCACAGAGAACCATGGGTCTGTATCCGTCCATAACAGGAGGAAAGGGTCCAAAGCCGATATTTTCGGTCATGTCAGGATTAAGCTTTATTATATCTCCCACTACCCACATTCCCTGATTAATCATGGCAGCCTCACCGGAGGCAAAGGCCTCTTTCTGATTGTCATAGGTAGCCGTTACGGCATCGCTGTTTATAAGCCCCTTCTCCTGCAGTTCAAGAAGTGCTTCGGCAAATGACTCCATAAGTCCTCCGGGAACATCGAAGGCAAGATCGCCCAGATCATTCTCCAGGAAGGCCTTTCTGGACCCGGGTATTCCCAGTTCCTGTTTGATGATTCCATGCACCCAGAATTCGATCAGATGACCGAGAGTCCATGAATCCTTACCAGCCAGGAAAAGGGGTGTAACATCGGGATTCGCCCTCTTTACAGCCGAGAGGTTTGCCACAAATTCATCCCAGGTCTCGGCATCCTTTAAGCCCAGCTCACCAAATATGGCCTTATTGTAGAATAGTCCGCCCATCGTTACATTGGTTGCCACCTTATACTGATTCCCTGTTTTAAGATCTGTACAGAGGTCCTTTACGGAAGGGAGGAGTCTTCCCCAGAAAGCTTCATCTGAAAGATCCTGAAAAATCCCCTGATCAATGAAATCCTGGGTTACTACCGTAGTAAGATCCGGAACTTCACCCGAAGCCAGTTTGATTTTCATCACATTGGAAGCATCATTCTGATACTCATGCTCAACGATAATCTCTGGATGAAGGGCCTGAAAATCGGCGATAACCCCTTCAGTCCACTCAACGGTCTCCACTCTACCGGAAAAGTAATCGATCTCCGCGATATCCTGCTGACCCGATGCGGCCAGGGGTAATACTGCTAAAACAAAAATACATAAACAAAACCATTTCATTTTCATAACTTAACACTCCTTTTCAAAACGTGTATAGTTGAAAGACCTGCTCTCTGAGCAGACCTGATCAACGATCAGGAACATGGCATGGGACCATACGAGGGGCGTTGCGACCGTCCCCCATCTTTGTTCCCAGACCTTAACCATTGGCGGTTCATTGGTAATTTCCGTAGTCTGTTCGGGCAATGAACCGTCATCTTTTTGCTGACGAATAACCCATTCCATTAGCGTATCCGCCTCAACCATTCGACCTGATTCATAGTAATACCAGGCCAACCAGCAGGAGTGGATTATCCACTGTCCCCCACCGTAATAGGTATCCTCCGCGTACCTTTTCACACCTCCCTCTTCCAATAATTTTTCTTCAATCAGTTCAACCGTTTTAACCATGACAGGATCTTTTAGGTCCGCCATACCAAAGGGCAGGGCAATCCAGAGAAGACTCGCATCGACAAGATCTGAACCAAGATATTTGGGGAAATATCCATCCTCATGCAGATTGTTATACACAAAACTCTTAATCTCTTCCGCGAAAACCTCCAGGGTTCCGCCCTCTTCATTACCCTCCTGATCAAGCCAGGGAGAGATTCTCTTAAGTCCCCCGTAAATACAGGCAAGGGTTGCAGGATGAACCTCATCCGGAAACTCCTCCCAGCAATCGCTGTTCGGACGCTGCCAGACCATTCTCAAATATCTGATAGTAAGTTCCACCCCGGTCTGCCATACACCAGGCAGCTCCGAAAGATCTGCGGCCTTCAGATATTCTGCCATACACCAGAGCCAGGTTCCATAGCCGTCAATTTGAAAGTTCGGCCAGTCCGATTCATCCTCTTCCCCTTCCGGAGTGTATCTTGCACCAAGGAAATCCCGGATTGATAGAGCCTCTCCTTTGTCGAGTTTATCACCAAGGGCATCGATCTTTTCCCGGCTGCTTATTACGACCCTGTTCCCCCAGCTTAAAAACCTTTCGGCCTCAGCCAGCCGCCCAATCCTGATCATGGCATACGCGATAAACGCGCCGTCCCGAAACCAGGAGTAGTTGTACTGACTGAACGAGGGACAGGCGATGATTGCCCCTCCGGCAGTCTGATTCGTAAAGATAATCTCTTCACTGCGCTGCCTTAAGATTTGCCGTCTGTCCAAATATTCACCTCCTTTATTCAATTTATACAGTAAACGCTTACGTAATATTCCAAAAAAAATGCTCAACTCTTTCAGATTTCCCTGACCGAATTCCTCTCATTTACCCAATGACGCATAATAATACTGGTAGAATCATCTCCTCCCAGAAGCAAGCCCATGGCCTTGCGTCCCATCTCTTCCACCGGTTGATGAAGAGTTGTCAGGGCGGGAACAGCCATGACGGCATCGAGAGTATCATCATATCCCATGACGGATATATCCTGGGGAACCTTTATTCCCTTCCCGTGAAGGTAGGTAAGGGCCCCCAGGGCCATCTCATCACTGGATGCAAAAACAGCAGTTATACCTTTATTCCGTTCCATAAGCTCTCTCATTCCGGCAATCCCGCTCTCAAAATGGAAATCACCAAAGACAAGAAGATCCTCATCATATGTCACACCATTCTCTTCCAAAGCCTTCCTGTATCCTTCAATTCTTGGAGCACCGGCTATAGGGTCATCGGAACTACCGGAAATAAACCCTATCTTCCTGTGCCCCTTGTCCAGAAGGTAGTTACAGGAGGTATAGGCCGCCTGCTTATCGTCAACACGTACATAAGGGAAGGGAAAATGGTCGGAATAGGTAGAGATAAGCACAACTGGTATGGAAAGATCGAGCATATACTTACCATACTCCTCTTTTACCCACTCACTGGCAAAAATAATCCCCTCCACCCGCTTCTCACTTAAGATTCGCAGATACTCGAGGGTTCGTTCACCATTACGATCCGTATTGCAGATGATCACACTGTATCCCCGCCTGTGAGCCTCAGTTTCAATACCATGAATGAGCTGGGATGAGTACCGCGAGGAGAGACAGGGGAGAAGTACGCCGATGGTATGGGTCCGTGAACTCACCAACCCCCGGGCGACAAGATTGGGTTTATAACCCAGCTCCCGGATGGCATCTTCCACACGAGCCCTGGTATCTTCCGAAAAACCGGAGAGATTATTTATTATCCTGGAAACCGTAGCCGTCGAGACACCTGCTAATTTTGCCACATCGGAAATTTTTGCTGCCATACCCTGCCTGTTTCAAATTTATTACGTAAACGCTTACGTAATAATATCATAATTTTTATGATTGTCAATAGAAACTTTTTTGGCAAAATAATTAAAATCTCCTATCAATTCCTTTATACTTAAAAGATGAACAGAAAAACTATCACCAAAATATATATGACATTCTGGTTTGTCGTCATCCTGGCTCTCTTTATGGCAACAATCTATCAAAGTGTTGCCCTGAACCGGGATATAACCCGCATAGTCGGTTCTCTCAGAACAAAGCTCCCCTCCATCCTCATCATAGGAGCCCTAGCCCAGATCTTTATGTTCCGTGTGGTTGGCCGGTTGAAAAAAGAACTGACAACATTGGAGCAGAAGCGAACACCAGAGACAAAGGAGATTATCGGTATCTACAAAAAGATAAAGCAGCTCGGTATGATCGATATATTGGTCAACTCCGTCGGGTTCTTTCTGGGTCCTGTTATTTCCTTCATCATCTACCATTTTTTAGGACGGGCCTACCCTCCTCTGGAGATGTTTTTCATCATCGTTGTCCACATCCTTATAGGAACAGTGACAAGTCTTATTCAGCTGAGTATGCTTCAATCAATTTTTTATGAAATTCTGGACTCCTTTAAACTCCCCAGGACCATTCCGGAATTAAAAACCATGCCGATTACACGGAAAAGGATACTGTTGTTCCTGTCTCTCCTCGCCCTGTTCGCTTTTTTCACAGCCGGTCAGCTCTACGGTATCCTTCAGGAAATAAGCCTGGGAAACCTGTTTACCGCCGACCAGGTCCTGCCTCTCATCATTGAGTTCATAAGCCTGAATCTTGGATACGTCTTTCTCTTCCTCTTCATTATTACCATTCTCTCCCGGGAAGAGCAGAACAAACTCACCCAACTCCAGCGAAGCGTAGATGTTAACCTTGGATCAGATAACAAGGAGTTTGTCAGTATCAACATCATCTCCCATGATGATTACGGAGAACTGGCCTCATCATTCAACGAATACACCTCCCGGCTGACCCGGCTGGTGAACAACATCTCCGAAGCAGGCAAAACAGTGGGAGAAACATCCCGGGATCTTACAACATCGATTGAACATTCGGACGCGACCATGGAAACACTTCAAAAGATAAACAATGAGATGGCAGAAGAGGTGAGGCATGAAGAGGATGTCATACGGACGGCCGGTGATGCGGGAACCGATTTGACCGGGTCGGTAAAAACCATCGCAGATGCAGTCTCCGGTCAGGCCAGCTTTGTAGAAGAGAGTTCCGCCTCCATTGCCCAAATGAGTGCCAACATCCGATCGGTAGCAGAAATCTCAAAAAAGGCTTCCGATGTCACAAACTCCCTGTCGGGGATGATCGAAGATGGTTCCGAAAGGCTTTCGGAGACGGTAGGATCCATTGAAAATATTCGGGAATTTTCCACAAAAATCCAGGAGATAATCAAGGTTATACAGGCCATCTCCTCCCAGACAAATCTTCTGGCCATGAATGCGGCCATCGAAGCCGCCCATGCCGGTGAAGCGGGAAAGGGATTCTCCGTAGTCGCCGACGAAGTCCGCAAGCTGGCGGAGGAAAGCTCCCATAGTGCCCAGAATATTAAAGACACCATATTCGAGATGACCGAAGCCATTACTCGCGGTGTAGAATCTACCAGTAAAACCAGCCACTCCTTTACCCGTATTACCGAAAGTGTAGCCAATACATCGGAAATCATTGAGAACGTCCGTGCCGCCATGGATGAACAACAGACGGCAGCAGAAGAAATTCTAAAGGCCATGAACGTACTGGTTGAAATCTCTACGATCCTGCGCAACGAATCCAGTCAACAACTCACCTATGGTGAAACTATGAATACCGCCTTCTCAAAGCTGACAGAATCTATCCGGAACTTGAAAGAGAAATCCATTCAACAGCAGAAAGAGGACCGAAAACTACTCGATATACTGGGTGGATTGAATGCAGTAGGGGAGAAAAACAGACGGGCGGTCTATAATCTGGAGGAAGCGGTGGACTTCCGCAAATAACTCCCGCCGGAGTAAGCTCGGACGACATCTTTCACACAAGCCCCGGCATCTTCCGAAAAGCCGCAAAGATTATTTATTATCCTGGAAACTTAGCCGCCGAGACAGCGGTTAAGATTGCCACGTCGGAAATTTTTACCGGTCCTCGAAAACTGCGGAAATCGCTTATGGTGCATCCTTTTATCTTGTTTTTCTTAAAAATGGAGTGACATTTAATATTATCTCTTTTGTTATAATAATTGTATAATAACCAGGGGACTCAATGAACGGTATAGATCTATTTAATAATGCAATCAAAAACAAACTCATAAATAACGTTGCCTTCCTCAAGGGCAGGATGGGTTATATGCCCGGTTTTACAGGGATCGCGGGTAACCTTAAACGACAGGAAAAAGTCAGGACTGAGATTCTGAAATCCAGAGACATAACAGTTCCTCCCATCCTTATAATCAGTGTAACCAGGGAGTGTAATCTGGCCTGCAAGGGATGCTATGACTGCGCTCTGGACAGGGAAGATAATAATGAATTAACCGTGGAAGATATTGACCGGATTGTCGGAGAAGGAGTTGAATCCGGAGTGGGACTTATCTTTTTTGCCGGAGGGGAACCGCTCCTTAAAAAGGGACTCCTTGATATTCCTGAAAAATACTCCAAAACCCTTTTCGTTCTGTTTACCAACGGATTACTTATAGACGACGCACTAATGAACCGCCTGGGAGAAATAAAGAATATTGTTCCCGCCCTAAGCCTTGAGGGTAATGAGGAGTCCACCGATGTCCGGCGGGGTCCCGGCGTTTTTAACGCCATTCATAAAGTAATGAAAAATATGGATAAAAGGCATCTCCTCTTCGGTGCCTCGATAACACTGACCCGCAACAATTACAGGGAGGTAATGAATACCGCCTTTTTACAGGGGATTGAATCCTCGGGCTGCCGTACGCTTTTCCTTATCGAGTATGTTCCCTGTGACGGAGATCCTGAACTCTGCCTCACAGAAGAGCAGAAGAGAGATCTTATTCTGCAAATGGAGAGGCTTCCCCAAGAGTATTCCATGCTGCCAGTTGCCCTTCCGGGAGACGAAGAGAAATTCGGAGGATGTCTGGCTGCGGGAAGAGGATTCCTCCACATTAGCAGTACCGGAGATGTTGAAGCCTGTCCCTTTGCCCCCTTCTCCGATGTGAATCTGAAAAACCTCTCCTTTTTGGAAGCTCTTGAGTCCCGGTTACTCGGTAAAATCAGGGAAAACCATCATCTCCTTGAAGAAGCCGAGGGAGGCTGCACCCTTTTTGAAAATCAGACATGGGTGGAGAGTCTGATGGCGAAACAGGATGTCAGCTAAAGCTCAGAAAATATAAAACCTCCCTAGACAACAACACCAGAATATTTGCCCTCTTGACCCACCTGATCCAGAATTAACTACAGAAAAATATTCAGATGTCAAAATAGAATTTTAAGAGTAATATGAAGATTCTATCATTTATTGATATAATACTCCCAAGAGGTGACGAATATGCAAAAGACCATAATCCTGGTCCTATTGGTCTTTTCAGCAATATTCTCTGTTTCGGCAGAGAAAAAAATAATAACCGTAATGGATTTTGAGACAAGCGGTGTATCCCAACAGTAAAGGGCTCTCTTTGTAGATTTCCTCTCCTCCTCTATAAGTAACCACCCGGACTATATTCTGATCGAACGGCGGCAGAGAGAACAGCTCTTATCAGAGATCGTCTTCTCCAACAGCGGTTGTTCCGATGAAGAGTGTGCCATAGAGATCGGAAAACTACTCTCTGCCAATGAAATGATCGTTGGAAGCCTAGGAAGTATAGGAGAACTCTACCTTCTTAATATCAAGCTTGTGGATGTTGCTTCGGGAAAGTCTATTGCCACAAAATCACGCCCGTATGAAAGCCTGGAAGCACTCGTCCTGGACAGTGAAAATGTTATAGGTGATCTCTTTGGGATTTCAATTGCCTCCTCTCCGGTCCGAATAGAAACTCAATCCACAGAAGATCCGGCCACAATAAAAATAGGCGTTGCCGGTGCGCATACAGGAGATCTGGCAAGTTACGGCCTCCCCTCCTTAAGGGCGGCAGAACTTATTACAAGATCTATAAATGAGAGCGGGGGGATTCGAAACCGTAAAATTGAATTGTTAGTTATTGATGATCAGTGCAAAGCCGAACTTGCGGCTAGAGCAGCCGGGGAAATGGTAGAAGAAGGGGCAATAGGAGTCATAGGTCATATATGCTCCAGTGCCACGAGAGCAGCCCTTGATGTATACAAGGATCATAACATCATAGCAATATCTCCATCCTCAACAACTCCGGCATTAACCAAGGATGGCACCTATCCCAATTTTATCAGAACAATCAGCAATGATACAGCTCAATCCTCAACCGCAGCTGCCTTTATTAATTACTCCCTGAGGCTCAGTAATATCGCAGTACTCCATGATGGAGGAACCTATGGTAAAGATTATGCAGAATCTTTCCGAAGCCATTTAGAAGATGAAGGCAATAGGGTTATCCTCTTCGAGGAAATATCTGTTGGTGCATCATCCTATTCCGGAATAGGCTTTACACTCAGGCCATAGCTGAACACAAGTCAGAATATAGTGAAGATGCAGGACCATTCTTCCTGAACGCCTATGCGGCCATGCAGTTATTATCAAACGCTATTGAGAAGGCAGGAACAGATGATCCGGAATCAATTATAAGAGTTCTGCACACTGAAAAAATTGATACTCCCATGGAAAATATTGGATTCGATAGAAGAGGTGATATCGATGGGGCGGGATTTACCATCTATAAGGTCGTAAATGGTAAGTTTGTTGATCTATGGAAATAACGGATCCCGTAAATAGTCAGGAAGTATTTAATCCAGGAGTTCCAGCATTATTGCACCAATAACTGAGGCAACAATACCAAAAATAAGAAAAAGATACACTAAAGCATAGTATTCCAGATGAATGAACAGTATAGCCCTTTCCGGATGGCGGGGCCGGTACAGGACGGTAACCTTCTGCCCCTCTTCCAAAGGCTGATTGGTTTCGACATTTGAATCAAGCTCATAAGTCTTTCCGTCCCGGGCTATATAACGGAACATCTTTCTATAAACAGTAACCATCTCTTTTTTATTCATTCTCAAATTGGGATTACTGTCACCTAAATCTCTATGAATATCTGAACGAGTCTCCATCTGAACCCTTTTTTTAGTCACATTGATAATTGTCCCCTCAGCTCTCAGTCCAGTCAAACGAAGAAGAAGCCGATGGAAGAAAAATACAACAAATAGAGCACCCGCAGTAATACCGACTCCGAACACCAGGGAGCCTACCCAGTTATATTTCTCCCAGATGGTCTCTCCCCAGGTTTCGAAATTTCCAGTCAAACCATATCCCCACCAGGCAAAAAAACCACTTGCTCCTAGGAATATTATTATAAGTACCACTGCTTTAA
The DNA here is from genome assembly GCA_016342585.1 of Spirochaetales bacterium. Taxonomy (GTDB): domain Bacteria; phylum Spirochaetota; class Spirochaetia; order UBA9216; family UBA9216; genus JAEINK01. Next base: position 924 of record JAEINK010000062.1, on the reverse strand, counting down.
GGGATTGAATGACATTTGTTCTCTTATCAAGTTCTACCAAGATATTACTCCAGGAATCAAGATTTACTTCTTCGCTATTTTACCAGTATCTGATTCAAACAGAAAGAGTTTTTTACTGATAACCTTTACTAAATAATTCCAGCCGGGATCAAAATTGCCAACAAAAGAATATCAATTCCAAAGGCCAAACCTAAAAACATTTTCTGCTTCTTTGCTGATAAGTCTGGAACCAGGAAAGCCGCCAGGAAAAATGGAATATAAGTAGTAATAAAAACAGGAAGAGCACCCCACCAGGAATACACCCAGATAAAGGCGGGAGTAGATGCAAGGAATATCTCGAAAATTGAGAAGAAGGCTGCATTACCGATGGCAAACAAGATCCGGTTATTAACACCCAGGATCTTCAACTTTGGATCTTCAGGCAGAAGTTTACTCATGGCCAACCCGGCTATCAGAAACATCATCGAAAGCTCCCAGCTAACGCCAATCAAGAGAATATAGGATGTACTCCCGGGTGATACCGTCCAAAGAGCATAACCGGCTGCATGTCCAATTAATGCATTAATAATTTCATAAAACCAGTGAACCGAATAAAGGGCCAGACCGGCTACAACATTTTTATAATTTTTATTTTTTATCTCCGTGAAATAGATATAAACCACAATCGCAAAGAGGGTAATAAAAGTCCAGTTAAAATGGGCTGTACTGCGCACCGAAGCATTGGCTATTTCGGCTGCTGCTTTATTTAGGGGATTTCCAAATAACATTTTATTCTCCTGTATGTTTCCCCATTATCAGGGGCAACCGTTGTACTGTCAAACAAAGTTTCCTGTAATTTATATTAGATATAATGAATTGACCTGCCCGACCTCAAAAACGTGGGTTACACTGAGAGGTCGTAAAACCATAGTGCAGAGCCAAAAT
>JAEINK010000061.1 GCA_016342585.1 Spirochaetales bacterium | reverse complement strand
AACGATGTTCATGCAATGGAAGCGCTTTTAAGAGTCTTTGCCGGAAACCCATTCATGGTTGGTGCTGAGTAGTTACTGTTCTGTTACACTTTTTTTAAAGGAGTCATGGTTGAATAATAATCTTAAATCAATAAAAAACTGGCTGAACTCTGATTCAAGCGGGTTTACAAAGATCAACTCTCACCTGTCCAAAAATATAGATGATTTCTTCAAATATATCTTTAATACCAGTACCGACGGTGTCGGGCTCATCGATCTGAATTTAAATATAATCGGTGTCAATAACGCCATGTCCGACTGGTACGCCGACAAGAGGCCTTTCCTGGGAGAAAAATGTTATGAGACCTACCACGGCCGATCTTCTCCCTGTGACGATTGTCCTTCCCTTGTTTCAATGAAAACCGGAAGAATGCAGTCTTCCATTGTTCCCTATGAATCGGAGACGGAGCAGTGGGGGGAACAGGTTCTTTCTACTTTTCCTGTTATGAATGAAGAGCATAAGGTTGTTGCCATCATTGAATATGTCCGGGATATGACCAAGGAGGAGAAGGGGCAGCAGGCCATGAAAAATTTGACCTCTATGCTTGACTCCCAGTCTTCCAAGATTATGGAGCAGGAGCTGGCCCTTGGCGTGCTGGGCCGACAGCTTTCGGATAAGATCAATAATTCCTATGTGAATCTCCATGATAATCTTCACAGTCAGGTTATGCCTCTGATTCATAAAATCCTCAGGGAAAACAGGGATAAGGAGCTGGCGAACCATCTGGAGACCTTAAATATGATGCTTCTGAAACTTGATTCCAACGCCATGGATTCATCAAAGATCCAGGAGAAAGATCTTACCTTTCGGGAGAAGCAGATTGCCGGATATATCCAAAAGGGTTTATCCAGTAAGGAGATCAGCGATATTCTTTGTATATCCAAGAAAACGGTCGACTTTCATCGCACCAATCTGAGGAAGAAATTCAGGATCGATGAAACCCAGGCGGATCTGAAATCGTTTCTGATGTCCGAATACCAGTAGCAGTACTAGGTTATACCTGGTATTAATCTGGAACTGAACTCTTATTTCCCTTTTACAATTTCACCCCTACAATTGGTTATAAACTTTTGAAGGAGAAATTATGAATGAAAATAACCCCTTAATGCAGCCTCTTAAAATAGGCAATCTTACAGCCCCTAACCGTTTTGCAATCAATGCCATGGAGTGCTGTGACGCGGACCCCCAGGGAAATCCCGGTCCCAAAACCTATCGCAGATACAGGAAGCATATGGAAGGAGAGTGCGGTCTTGTTGTTGGTGAGGCAATTACCGTTGGTTATGAATCTCGAAGCCGGGAAATGCAGCTTTCTATTATGCCCCATAATGAGAAGGCTCTTACCGAGTTTACCCGGGATTTGAAATCAATTAATAAAGATTCATTATTTATCTGGCAGCTTACCCACTCGGGAGAGATCAGTCACCCCGGATTCTCAAAGAGGGTAACTCCCAAGAAACTGGCAGGATTTGATGATGCGACTCTTCTGGAAGAAGAAGATGTCGAGAAGATCATGGATTCATTTGTATTGGCCGCAAAAATTGCTCATGACTCAGGAGCCGATGGAATCGATTTCAAACAGTGTCATGGTTATCTTGGGTCCCAGTTTGTCAGACCCTACAACGACAGAAAATGGAAATATGGTGGATCCTGGGAAAATAGAACCCGGTTTGCCTTTGAAACCTATGAAAGGATAATGAAAGAGGTAAACGATCCTAATTTCATAGTCGGCTCCAAGGTTTCAATGTGGGAAGCATTCCCCGGTGGACAGGGAACTGCCGGTCCTGAATCACCCATTATGGATCTCTCTGAATCCGTGAAACTTGTTAAGGGGCTTGAAGAGAGAGGTGCAAGTTTTATTATCGTTTCTGTCGGCTCTCCTTCCATTACCCTGGCGAAATCCCAGCCGGACAGATCCATTCCCGATGATGTCTATCTCCATTTTACATTTCAGAAGGCCGTTCGGGATGCCCTTAAACCTGAAACAGCTGTAATCGGATCCGGTTATTCTGTTCTTAACAGAGGAAAGAACAAACTCCAGGCAAGAAAAGAAGAAGAAAGTTCACTCCTCTACTGGGGAGAGAGAAATGTTCAGGAGGGAGTCTGTGATATGATCGCTCTTGGAAGACAGTCCCTGGCAGACAGCCAGATTCCCTTAAAGATTACAGAAGACAGGGAAAATGAAATTAAATGGTGTACAGCCTGTGATAACTGTATTGAGTTCCTGATCAGACAGAAAAATGTTGGTTGTGCTGTTCATGACCGGGAGTATACTGAATCATTAAAGGCTATCCGAAAGGAAGAGGGCGCTTTGAAGGCAAAACACACCTAGGCTTGTCTTTATAAAATAGATTCTTTATCTTCGGGGCCGGGTCTTGTTTAAACCTGGTCCCTTACTTTTCTTTCTTCTCTCTGGTAAAATCCTATTGTAAGGTTGCTTTATGATTTTTGGGGAGAAAATAAAATCTTGAATAGAATGAAATCAACATTTGCCATCGGGACGTATACAGATAGTCCGGGTTTAAAGGAGAGGGGGGCGGGGATTCTGCTCCTTGAGTTGGATGAGAGTACCGGTCAGCTCACTGAAAAATTCCGGTATAAAGATGTTGAAAATCCATCCTATCTCTCCTATGACTCTTCCACGGGGATTCTATTCGCGGTCTCCGAAAATATTGAAGACTGTGGTCTTGTTTCCAGTTTTCAGCTGATTGAAAATCGGACACTGGAACAAATTCCCCGTGTTTCCGGGCCGGGCCTCATGCTCATCAGGCGCTGGCGACTCCCGATGGGAATTTTCTTCTTGTCTGTGATCTTGGTAGCGATGCTGTGCATATCTACCATATTGATTCCCTGGTCAGAAGTAGTTCTGAAGGTGTTCCCTTTTCTCTCCCCCCGGGAACGGGCCCCAGGCATTTAGTCTTCATCCCTGAAACAGAATTGATTCTCCTTGTCTGTGAACTCATATCCCTGGCATTTCTACTCAAGTGGGATCCTGAAAGAGGAGTCCTTCTGACGCTCTGCTCCATTCCTGTTATAGATATAAAAAGCGGAGGTGCAGCCCAACCTGGTGGTGTAAAGGTCCACCCTTCGGGAAAAACAGCAGCTGTCTCCTGCCGGGGAACAAATACAATTGCTATTGTATCCCTTCCGGAAGGAGGAAACGAACTTCATGCCGGGAAGGAGAGTGGTGGAAAGGGGCTCTCTCTTTTAAAAGTAATCGACTGCGGTGGTATTAATCCCCGGGATATTGAGTTCAGTTCAACCGGGAGATGGCTTTTAACCGCTAACCAGGATTCTTCGGAAATAGCCTTAACAGGATTTGATCCAAAAACAGGATTGCCTGATGAGGAGTGCCGCCGGTCTTTTCCTGTGGGGACTCCTGCCTGTATTATTGAGCTGTAGTTTTACAATCAGGAAGGGTGCGTAAGGCTAAATGGCTTCGGCAATTTTCCGAAAGTGAAAGCCATAGACAGCCATCGTCAACGCCATTCGAATCTTTTGCGGGTGATTCCAGATGGTATAAGCCAGGAGTTTCCAGAAATAACGTTTTCCCCTCCGTTGAAACAACCCTATTCGTAAAGTAACCTTCATTAAAGCCCTTAAACCATAGAAGGGGTGTTTACCTACAGGGACATCCGGGATGTGATATTCGGATAGAAAGACTTTAATTCTCTCAAAATATTCCCGGGGAGAATATATTGTGCGTATGAGATTTTTGTATCCTTCCAGAAGTTTTTCCGTATTCATCCTGGGTATGAAATTCAGGCTTCCATCGGTATTATTACCGGAGAAGCTCTCTAAAATCCGGTTTTCTGATTGTAGTCTTCGAAAAAGAGGGGTTCCATGAGGGGCGTTCAACAGCCCTACCATGGCGGTTGCTATCCCGCTTTTTCTAATAAATCGGGCTTGCTTTTCGAATATATCCTGGGGGTCATTATCGAATCCGACTATAAATCCACCGGAGATTGTAAACCCCATCCTCTGCATCTTTTTGACCGATTTAAGCATATCTCTATTCCGGTTCTGTACCTTGCCGCATTCCGCTAAACTTTCCTCCTCCGGGGATTCTATCCCCACAAAGCAGGAGGTAAAACCGGCCTGAGACATTAATTCCATCAGCTCATCATCATCCGCCAGGTTGATCGAAACCTCGGTAGTAAATGTAAAAGGGTATTTGTGCTTTTTTTGCCAGGAAATCAAGGCAGGAAGCATTGTTGCCTTGATTTCTTTTTTGTTCCCGATGAAATTATCATCCACGATGAAGACAGGCCCATGCCAGCCTCCGGAGCGGAGGGAATCCAGTTCCTCTATAAATTGTGGTGTCTCCTTAACCCTCGGTTTATGGCCAAAGAGGGTCGTGATACTGCAGAATTCGCAGTTAAAGGGGCATCCTCTTGAGTACTGAAGATCCATTGATGCATAATGGCTGGGTTTTAAAAGGCTCCAGTCGGGTAGTGGCGTTTCTTTGAGCTCGGCGAACTCCGAAGTGGAGTAGAGCTTTTCAGGACACCCCTTTTCCAGGTCCTCAAGGAAGGGGGCCAGGGTTAATTCGGCCTCGTTCAGGATGAAATGATCTATACCTTTAAATTCTTCATGGTTCTCTGTCACCATGGGACCACCGGCAACAACTTTCACCCCCAGCTCATTACACCTTTTCACGATACTTTTAAAGGATTTTTTCTGAATGCTCATACCGCCGACGAATACCATATCCGCCCATTGAATATCTTTGTTCCGTAAGTGGTTCACATTAAGATCTATCAATTTTTTTTCCCATAGGGGCGGCAGCATGGGGGCAATGGTCAGCAGGCCAAGGGGTGGTTCCGAGGCTTTTTTTGAGATGAACCCCAGGGCATGTTTGAAACTCCAGAAAGTGGTGGGGAATTCCGGATAGATAAGTAATATTTTCATTTTATATCTCCCTTATCGTTCTGACAGGATGTGATATACTATTAATATACCCCGAATCTTGAACTGCCTGTGTAAAACAAATGTAAAAGGGTAGGATTGGGATGAAGAAGAGAAGGTATAATCAGTATTCAATAACACTGTTTATTATTGTCCAGCTCTCTTGTTTTGCTCTGTTGGGATTCTGGATTTACTGGTATGTTTCCAATGATACCGTCTATACGAATCTTCTGAATATGCTCCACCCCGAAATACTTCCCTATAACAGGGGGGTAGCGCTTTTTGTCTCCGGAATTCTTCTTCTGATTTTAATCACCCTGGGAATTATCCTTATCTTTGTGCATCTGATCCGACAGACGGCAGTAACCAGGACTCATGACAGCTTTATTGCCAATGTTACCCACGAATTGAAATCTCCCCTTGCCTCCATTCAGCTTGGTTTGGAAACGATGCAGAAAAGGGAGCTTTCTCACCAGCAGAAGAAAGAATTTCTATGTGCCATGGCTGGAGATACCAGTCGCCTGGATAAACTGATCAGCTCTATCCTTGAGATTTCGATACTTGATGAACGGGGGGACTTCTTTGAACAGGAGGTCCTTCCTGCGGGGGATACTGTTCGGGCAATTACTTTTGAATTATCAAAACAATTCAGGCTCTCCGATAAGAATTTATTGGTAAAGGGAGCGACCGATTGCTTCATATCCGTTGATCCGGATGGATTGAAAACAGTCCTTGGTAATCTTGTGGACAACTCAATAAAATACTCGAAGGGTAATCCGAAGATCAGGATCCTCCTGACGGATGAGAAAAAAAGATTTATTTTGGATTTCATGGATGAAGGGATTGGGATTCAATCTGCTGATCGAAAGAAGGTTTTTGAAAAGTTTTCCCGACTGAATAACCCTGAAAGTCCCAGTGTAACGGGGTCTGGACTGGGGCTTTACTGGAGCCGGGAGATTATTCGGGTCCACCGGGGGCGGATGAGTCTGGTTAACCCTCCCGAAGGAGTAGGGGCCTGGTTTCACATTGAACTACCGGTTTACAGCAGCGTACCGGCGGGAAAGAAAGACCGGAATAGGAGTAAGTGGAAACTTTGAAAAAGAGTGAAAGAGTGAAATCACGTATTCTCCTTGTAGAAGACGAAGAGAGTCTGGCCCTGGGTCTTGAGTATAATCTCAAGGAAGAGGGGTATGAGGTCATAAGAACAGATAATGGAAGAGGTGCTTTGGAGCGTATTTTTGATGAGACCTTTGATCTGGTGATTCTGGATATAATGCTCCCTTATCTGAACGGCTTTGAGGTGGCGGAGAAAATTCGGAAAAAACACCCGACTCTACCCATCCTTATGTTAACCGCTCTCACCGGGGCTGCCGATAGAATCAGGGGGCTTCAAACCGGTGCCGATGATTACCTGACCAAACCTTTTCATCTTGAAGAACTTCTACTCCGCGTTGCGGGGATGCTGAAAAGAAAGATGTGGTACCGGGAGCTTTTGACTAAGGAACCTGAATACTCTTTTGGAAGCAATTTCATAAACTTCAACGAATTACGCTGTACCTCCGGAAGAAAGGCTTTCAGGATAACCCCCCTGGAGGCTTCTTTGCTGAAATACCTGATCGATAACAGGGACAGGATTATTTCCCGGGAGGAGTTTCTCGATAATGTCTGGAATATTAATTCCGATACAGAGACCAGGACTGTGGATAACTTCATCATGCGGTTCAGAAAATATTTTGAAAAGGATCCCTGCCATCCCGTTTTTTTCAGGAATGTCCGCGGAGCCGGTTATATTTTCTCCCCGAAAGGTAAATAAGTGTTCCCGGGAGAATCCATCTTCATCTCTAGTGAATATCAGGAAAAAATTGATTTTGAAATCATGTCTAAATCTGTAATCAAAGCAGAGGAAATCTGCCGATAATATAATTAGATATGAAGAAAAATCTTGTGATTACACTTATAGTTTTTCTGCTTGCCCCCCTCGCGGCGGAGCCTTCACTCCAGGAAGTAATGGAATTAGCGGTTTTCCGGGAGGATTTCAGGCAGGCATCCGGCCCCATGGAGATGATCCTTGTTGATCGTACGGAAAACGAGATCCGATTTGGGCTGACCTCCTATGATTTGGGGGACCAGGATGGATTTTATAGAATTCTGGCATTCACAGATCCAGATAGGGTTAATGGAACTGTTTTACTGATCGATGATCCTCATGGTGAAGGAGGAGAACGAATCCTCCTCCTTGAGCCGGATACAGGGGAAGTGGAGCCCCTTACATCTTTGGCAGATACGTTTCAGGGAAGTGATATATCTTATTATGATTTTTTTAAGCCCAATGTAAATGATTATAACTACTCCCTTTATCAGGAAGGGCGGGTGGAAGGGCAGGTGGTCTGGGTTATCCTTGCCGTTCCGGTGGATGAAGGAGTTATCGCACGAACAGGGTATACAAAATCTCTCTACTTTATCCGTAAGGACAATTATCAGATCATCCGGAGTAAGCATTGGACCCGACGCCCCGATGAGGTGAAATATTTCCTGGTTCGGGAAGAGGTAATGATCGATAGTCTCTGGTATCCTTCCAGACTGGAAGTTCTTGTACGCCGGTCCGGAGAGGTTTATCATCAAACCCTGCTGAATCGTCTTGTGATTGATCGTGAGACAGTCCTTGGAAAATCCCTTTTCACCCCTGAGGGGATGCTGCTTTTACGGCAGGATTTACTTTTTGAACCAGAATTGGAATTAGATCAGGAAGAGACCCCCTAATCCGACTTATAACGGCTAATATGATCCTTTCATTCAGCAGGGATAATATTCCTTGAGAGAGGTTCTTATGGTGGTCCCCCAAAATTGCTGAGCCATATATAGTTTTATATGGATGTGCAAAACAGCAATATTGGGGGATCTTGTTTAAGTCTTCCTGCTTGAAAAATTTTTAGGTTACGCCAGGCTGAAGACTTTTTTGAGATCTTCGATTTCATCGTCACTTATAGAGATTACCGGCCCTATAAAATGGGTGCTTATTACAGCCTTGGCGCTGAACTCGGCGACTTCGAGCCTGTCAAAGGCGTTCAGCAGGCTGCTTCCCGATACGATGATACATTCGTTTTCAATCATAAGGATCGGTGTTTTTTCAGATAAGGTCCTGGTGATTTTTTCCGGGTTTACAATATTGGTACCGTATTCCATTACAGGTATATCTCTAAGCATAACATAACTCTCGGGGATGGTTCTGGTATCAAATTTTTCCTTGGTGATCCCGAAAGCCATAATATTGGGTGGCGGGGCGATGATGAGTGAGTTTATTTCACCCTTCTTCCGATAGATCTCCCTGTGAAGGTTTACAGATCTGCTGGGGAACTTCCCTTTTTCTCTTTTTCCTCCATCTATCCTTACGATATCGCCAACCTCCAGGTATTTTCTATCAATATTAAAAGGGGTTATGAGAAATGAATCGTCGGATAGCCTCTGGGAAAAGGTCCCCTGGGTACTTGTAAAGAGCCTTTGATCATAGGCCCTGTGAATCAGCTCACACATTTTATGCCGTGCATCTTTTTCTGCACTGGATACCGTCTGGGGAACAAATTCGGCCAGCCTTTCCGGGTGTTTTTTTGATGCCAGCTCGATCTGGTCAGAGGTGAGCGAAACAGGTTTGCCTATCTGTCTGGATTTAATTTCCAGGTTTGCGCAGTAGTCAAGCGTTTCAAACTGCATGAACGCCTGGAAGAGATCGTCGGCAACGGTGACTAATCCATGGTTCTCCAGGATTACCGTATTAATATCTTTTACCAGGATCGAGGCTATATTTTCTCCCAGGGCTTCACTCCCGGGTACTTCGTATTCGGCAATACCAACCTCACCGCAAATGATGTGAATATTGGGAATTATGGTTGTATCGGGGATCTTCCTGGCAATACTGAAGGCTATGAGTGCCGGTGGATGGGCATGAAGTACAGCCCGGACATCGGGTCTTCTATCGTATACCGATTTGTGAAAGGGGTATTCCACCGAAGGTTTATGAGGTCCTGTGGTCGAACCGTCCGGGTGGATACATATGATGTCTTTCCGGGTAAGGCTCCCCTTGTCCACGCTGCCCGGGGTAATCCAAATATCACCATTATCGTCAAGGATGGAAAGGTTGCCCCCGGATGTTGTTGTCATCCCATAACCGTATATTCGTTCCATTATCATTACTATCTGATCTGCTGGATGCATAAGATCGTATTTCATGTCGTTCTCCATTTTTATAAGGATAATTAAAGTGTAGTGAAATAATAGGGAAAAGAAAATAAAGTCCGGGGCAAAAATGCCCCGGATTGAATAAAGCTGAGTTAAAAAGAGTTAATATAGGGGAGTTCTTCAAATTTATTGTTGATTTCTTCCATAGAAGAGAGAAGGGTTGCCGTTGAATCCCAGGTCCCCGCCAGGAGGGCAGAACGTGATGATCTGTTCATCACCATGGCGTAGGTGTTGCCGTTGTACATTATGGCCTGTTCTTCCAGATCCATCTTTAATTCGGCTTTGGGGTGGTTCCGGGCTTCGGTCATCAACTCCTCGATGACATCGGGGGGTACTGTGGCTGTAGGAATCCCCATGGCATCACAGTTCCCCGCGAAGATCTCTGCAAAGGATTCACCAATTATTGCTTTTATCCCCCATCTTTGAAGCGCCTGGGGCGCATGCTCTCGCGAAGAGCCGCATCCAAAGTTTTTATTAACAAGAAGGATGGAGGCCCCTTTGAAGGAGTCTTCATTGAACGGATGTGGTTTTACCCTGCCATCCTGATCAAATCTTTCATCCTGGAAGGCGTATTCTCCAAGCCCATCAAAGGTAACAACCTTCATGAATCTGGCCGGGATTATTCGATCTGTATCGATTTCGTTTCCCCTGACGGGAATGCATTTTCCCTGGATTGATTTTATCGACGGTACTGGATTGGATTTCCGGCTCATACTCTGCCTCCCTTATTTTCCTTATCGCTTCCCTGATCAGAAAGGGGGGACAAATTGAATTCTCTGACATCAACAAGTTTTCCAGCGATCGCGGCGGCGGCGACCATGGCTGGACTCATAAGTATGGTTCTTCCCGTGGGTGACCCCTGCCGTCCAATGAAGTTGCGGTTTGAGGAGCTCGCCGAAATCTCGTTCCCTTTTAATTTATCCGGGTTCATTGCCAGGCACATGGAGCATCCAGCTTCTCTCCACTGAAAACCCGCTTCAGTGAATATTTTGTCCAGGCCTTCGGCCTCCGCCTGCTCTGCCACCTGCTTCGATCCGGGAACGACCAGGGCTCGTACCCCTGGATCAACCTTTCTCCCTTTAGCCAGGGCCGCTGCGGCTCTGAGGTCAGATATTCGACCATTTGTGCAGGAGCCTATGAACGCAACATCGATTGGTTTGCCAAGCAGGGCTTCCCCCTCCTTAAAACCCATATGATCATAAGCCTGGCTTACTATGTTTCTGTTGTCCGGAGAAAGCTCGCTGAGAAGTGGAAGTTTTTCTCCGATTTCTGCGCCCTGGCCTGGATTGATTCCCCAGGTAACCATGGGGCTTAAATCTGATACATCCAGAGACCAGATATCATCATATTCGGCATGGGGATCGGATTTGATGGATTCCCAGTATTCAACCGCTTTTTCGAAAGCTTCACCCCGGGGAGCATGAGGTCTGCCTTTTAAGTATGCGTAGGTTTTTTCATCCGGATTCACATATCCCACCCGGGCACCCCCTTCGATACTCATATTGCATATTGTCATTCTTTCTTCCATAGTAAGAGCCTGGATGACAGGGCCTCCAAATTCATAGGCGTACCCCAATCCCCCTTTTACTCCCAGCTCTTTGATTACCTTGAGTATTATATCTTTGGCTGTCACACCCTTGGCAAGCTTTCCCTTTATATCAATAAGCCGGATCTTCGGTCTGGCCAGGGCCATGGTCTGGGTTGCCAGAATATCCCGTATCTGGGAAGTCCCCACCCCGAAGGCTATGGAACCGAAAGCTCCATGAGTCGATGTGTGGGAGTCTCCGCATGCGATGGTCATCCCGGGTTGGGTCAAACCCAGCTCCGGCCCGATGATGTGGACGATCCCCTGTTTGTCTCCATCCGTATTAAAGAGTTCAATTCCATTTGCCCACGTATTCTCTTCCAGGGCGACCATCATTTTTTCGGCAAGCTCATCTTTAAAGGGTCTGCTTTGATCATCTGTCGGTACGATATGGTCAACCGTGGCGAAGGTTCTCTCCGGATGAAGTACATCAAGTCCCCTCTCGGTCAGCATGGCGAAGGCCTGGGGAGACGTTACTTCATGAATCAGATGCAGTCCTATGAATAATTGATCCAGGCCGGACTCCAGGGTTTTAACCCTGTGAAGATCCCATACCTTATTAAAAAGATTTTTTTTCATTTCAATCTCCAAATCCCGGACCCTTTGCACCGGTAATATGAAGGCTATCCTTTCCAACCATTCCTGAACCTGCCGTGAGCTCTTCTCCTATAGCCATAAGAACTTTCCCTGTTCGAATCACCTCAAGTATGGTGTAAGATTCCAGCATTTTTTCAAGACCGTCAATCTTCCTTGAAGGACCCGTGATCTGGAAAGTCAGGGTCGTATCGGAAATATCAACAACCTCTGCCCGGAAGGCGTGACCAATTTGCATAATATCGGTCCTGTTCTCCGACAGGCATCGAACTTTGATTAACCCCAACTCTTTTTCTACCTTATTCTGATCTGCATAATCCACAGCATGAACAACGTCTACCAGCTTGTTCAGCTGTTTGAGGATTTGATCCAGGGTTTCCCGTTCGCCTGAAGCGATAATGTTCATATGGGAGAAATCCGTATTTCTGGCCGGTGAGGCGACGATACTATCCAGATTATAGCCCCGCCTTGAAAAGATCAGGGCAATCCGGTTTAAAACTCCCGGCTTATTGGCCACAAAGAGGCCTATGGTGTGTGATGAATTATTTTCTGCCATATCAGGTACTTCCTTCTGGTTTTTCCATTTTTGTTTTAGGTGGTTCCAGGAGCATGTCGTTCAGGGTTGCTCCTGCCGGTATCATCGGGAAGACATTGTCCTCCTTCTCTACTTCCGCATCGATAATGCAGGGACCTTCATTGTAGGCCAGGGCCTCTTTTAAGACTTTGCGAACATCGGCGCTTCTTCTGATTCGGAATCCTTTTGCTCCATAGGCCTTTGCCAGGAGAACGAAATCCGGATTCCCTACCAGGTCTACACCAGAAAGTCGGTTATCATAGAAGAGATCCTGCCATTGCCGGACCATTCCCAGGTATCTGTTATTAATAATAAGAATTTTTACCGGGAGTTTCTGGTTAAATGCGGTGGAGAGTTCCGGAAGGGTCATCTGGAATCCTCCATCACCGACTATGGCGCAGACCGTCGATTCAGGTCTTGCCAATGCGGCGCCAATGGCGGCAGGAAATCCATACCCCATGGTTCCTGCTCCTCCCGAGGAGAGCCAGTTTTTTCCATTACTGATTTTATAAAACTGGGCAGCCCACATCTGGTGCTGTCCCACGTCGGTGGTTACCACAGCCTTTCCTTCGGTCAGGTTGTATAACTCTTCTATGACATGCTGGGCTCTGAGTTTTCCCTCTTTTTTAAACTTCAAGGGGAAGTTTTTCTTCCAGCTCTTTATCTGCATAAGCCACTCTTCGGTATCCCCCTTCTCCATGAAGGGAACAAGAGATTCAAGGACTGTTCTGGCATCTCCAACGATACTTTTATCAACCTTTATAACCTTATTCATCTCGGAAGGGTCTATATCAATGTGTATTTTCACGGCATTCTTACAGAACTCACTTACCTTTCCTGTGATCCTGTCGTCCCAGCGGCTCCCGATGGACATGATCAGATCACAATTCGCTACGGCTTTGTTGGCATAAGCTGTTCCATGCATACCAACCATCCCCAGGCTCAATTCGTGGGTTTCAGAAAATCCCCCCTTTCCTAGCAGTGTATTGGCAACAGGAATCCCCATCTTTTCAGCAATATGCTGAATACTCTTTTCTGCTCCGGAGATTACCGCACCATGCCCTACCAGAAGAACAGGTTTTTTGGCTTTCTTCAACAGATCTGCTGTCTCAACCATATCGGCTTCTGTTCCATCTTTCGCAACAGAATACCCGGGCAGGTGGAAAGGTTCATTATAATTTGGGTCGATCAAAGCGCTTGAAACATTTTTTGGAAGATCGATCAGGACTGGACCGGGACGCCCCGTGCTGGCGAGGTGAAAGGCCTCTTTCATTATCCGGGGAATCTCTTCGGCCGATTTAATCAGGTAGGAGTGCTTTACGACCGGATATGAAATCCCCGATGTATCAGCTTCCTGAAAGGCATCCAGACCAAGACTTGCTGTCGGGGCCTGACCGGTTATGATCACCATGGGAATTGAGTCCATATGGGCGGTAAGGATACCTGTAATTGTATTTGTTGCTCCGGGACCGGAGGTTACAAGGGCAACCCCTGGTTTCCCGCTGGCCCGGGCATAGCCGTCCGCCATATGCACCGCCCCCTGTTCATGCCGGGTCAATACCAGTTTTATTGATGAATCCACCAGAGCATCGAAAATGGGTATTACCGATCCTCCCGGGAGTCCGAAAATATACTCAATCTCCTGCTGCTGAATGATCTCTACGACTACCTCAGCGCCTGTACGCAGTTTTTTTGTCACACTTCTTCTCCTCTTTTAATGATGATGAAAAATATAGGCATAAAGCTTAAGAAGCCTGTTTCTTCCATGCGTGATACTCAAATATGACTACCTTCCTTATAATTTAATTAATTCATGTTAAATATCAAGAGGCTTTTTGTTGAAACGCGGAGATTTAAGTATATTTTTGTTTGAAAATCTTATTCATTGTTGGTTTGCAACATATAATGGCATTATTTTTGTTAGAATTGGTTGTTGTTTTTATTTTCAGTGTGAACTTGTATCAAATTGAGTGAGATTTTAATTTAAAAGAATTATAGGCTATACTTGATATCAGCTATTCCATTAATGCCAAAAACGGCTGTTTTGATTAATGCCAACAAAGAATTGCTTTTTCTTGCTGGATTTTAAGAGCTCCCCCATACTTGGTTAAAATAATCATGGAGGTTTTTTATGACAGATTTAGCTGCAAAGACAAAATCGAGCAGAGCTGGTGTACAGAAGTTCGGCCGATTCTTAAGTGGAATGATTATGCCCAACCTTGGGGCATTTATCGCATGGGGGCTTATTACGGCCTTCTTTATTCCTACAGGGTGGATTCCTAATGAAAAGATGGCTGCCCTCGTAGGGCCGATGATCCTTTACCTTCTTCCCATTCTTATCGGTTATACCGGTGGAAAGATGGTCGGCGGGATCCGGGGTGGTGTTGTCGGTGCTATTGCTACCATGGGTGTTGTCGTTGGTGCCGATATCCCTATGTTTATTGGTGCCATGTTGATGGGACCCCTGGGTGGCTGGGTTATCAAGAAATCTGATAAGTTTTTTGAAGGCAAAGTCGCTGTTGGTTTTGAAATGCTTATTGATATGTTCTCTGCGGGTATCCTCGGTATGCTTACCGCTCTTCTGGGTTTATGGGTAATCGGACCTGTTGTCAGTTTTATAGTTGGTATTCTCCAAAGCGGCGTGGGGTTCCTGGTCAGTGCCAGACTTCTTCCCCTGGTATCTATCCTGGTTGAACCGGGTAAGGTCCTCTTCCTTAATAATGCTATAAACCACGGTGTTTTCAGTCCCCTGGGAATTCAGCAGGTTCAGGAGTCTGGTAAATCGATCCTTTTCCTCCTTGAAACCAACCCCGGTCCGGGTCTTGGAATCCTTTTGGCTTACTGGATGTTCTCCAAGGGTAAGATTAAAGCTTCAGCTCCCGGTGCCATCATTATCCATTTCTTCGGTGGAATCCACGAGATCTACTTTCCATTTATTCTTATGCGTCCGATCCTGATTGTTGCCGCCATAGCCGGTGGAGCTTCCGGTGTCCTTACTAATCTGATTCTTGGTTCCGGTGCTGTTGCCGCGCCCTCCCCCGGCTCCATCTTTGCTCTAATGGCAATGGCTCCCAAGGGTGGACATCTTCCTATCCTGGCCGGTGTTATTGTGGCAACAGCTGTCTCCTTTATAGTGGCCATGCCTTTTGTTAAAACATTTGCCACTCAGGATGGATCCGATGATAAACTGGAAGAGGCAAAAGCAACCATGAAATCAATGAAAGGTGCCGGCCGGATCACAAATATTGTATTTGCCTGTGATGCCGGAATGGGATCAAGCGCCATGGGTGCAAACAAGCTGACAAAGATGCTGAAGGCTGCCGAACAGAATATCAAGGTAGAACATTGTTCTGTTGATGATATCCCTTCCAGTGCTCAGATTGTTATTTGTCACAAGGATCTTATGGCTCGGGTTGAGCAGACCGGAACCAAGGCAATCCTTTTCAGTGTAACAAATCTGGTAAATGCACCGGAATACAAAGATGTTGTGGAAACTGTAATCCAGAACAATAAATAAACTATAAGGCGGCGGAGCTTTTGCGGAGCTTCGTCGTCTATCTTGATGGAGTAAAATATGGGTTTTATTGATTACATAGTGAATGAGAAATCGGTCATTGCAAATCTTGAGGTAACAAGCTGGGAAGATGCTGTTATCAAGGGGGGAGCTCTGATGGTAGAGAAGGGCATATCAACTCCGGGATATCTTGATACCATCGTGAAGAAATGTAAAGACAACGGGCCATACATCGTTATTGCACCGGGGATTGCCATGCCCCATGCCCGACCTGAAGAGGGAGCCCTTAAATTGGGGTATTCTCTGGTAACATTGAAGGAGGGGGTGAATTTCGGTGAACCGGATAACGATCCTATCCGGCTTTTAATTTACCTGGCTGCTCCGAGTGTAAAGGAGCATAATGAGGAGGCGATCTGTCAGATTGCTGATCTATGTGATGATGAACCCGTAATCGAAAAGATAATTAATGCCGGATCGGAATCTGAAATAATCGAGATTCTGGAAGGGCTTTGAGTAAACAGGAAACAATGATGAAGACTAAAGCTGTAAGGTTATATGGAAAAATGGATCTCAGGCTCGAAGAGTTTGAACTCCCGGCTATAAAAGAGGACGAGATCCTTGTAAAGGTGTTGGCAGACAGTCTCTGTATGAGCAGTTACAAGGCCGCCGCCCTGGGAGCCGAACATAAGAGAGTACCCGATGATGTGGCCGATAATCCTATTATTATTGGACATGAAATGTCCGGTGAAATTGTGGAGCTCGGAGATAGGTGGAAGGATAGGTACAATGTCGGGGAGAAATTTTCACTGCAACCTGCCCTGAACTACAAGGGCTCCATGGACTCACCGGGATACTCCTATGCCTACTGCGGTGGAGATGCGACATACAATATTCTTCCGCCGGAAGTCATGATCATGGATTGCCTTCTTCCCTACAAGGGGGAGAATTATTATAGTGCCGCTCTCTCGGAACCATACTCCTGTGTTATCGGGGCCTGTCGTTCTCTCTTCAGGACAAGCAGGCATGATCACAACCATTATATGGGAATCAAGCAGGATGGCAGGATGGCTATTATCGGCGGATGCGGTCCCATGGGGCTTGCCGCTGTGGATTATGCTCTTTCCGGAGAGTTCCGTCCAAAACAGCTCATCGTTACCGATATAGATAATGCCAGGCTGGGAAGGGCAAAAAGGCTGTTTCAGTCCAAGGCGGAAAAGAACAAGATCTCTTTGATGTTTATTAACACAGCTGAGATGAAAGATCCTGAATCCGAAATATTGGCTATCACTGGCGGTGAAGGATTTGATGATATGCTGGTTATGGTCCCCAACAGTGAACTTCTCGTATTCTCGGAGAAACTTTTGGGATTCAACGGATGTCTTAACTTCTTTGCAGGGCCAACGGATACCGAGTTCTCGGCTAAGGTAAATTTTTATAATGTTCACTACCTGGAAAAGCATATAATTGGAACCAGTGGGGGGACCGTGGATGATATGAAGGAGGCCTTGAGTCTCATGGAGAAGGATCTTGTTCGACCGGAAGTTCTTGTTTCTCATGTCGGTGGGCTCGATGCTGTTGCTGAGGCTACTTTGAATCTGCCGGGCCTGCCTGGTGGAAAGAAACTCATCTATACGAATATTTCCATGGCGTTGACGGCCCTCACAGATCTTGAAGATCTTGGAAAAGACTCGCCGTTTTTTGCCGAACTGGCTAAGATTGTTGTAGAAAATGATGGTCTGTGGTCCACACAGGCGGAGAAGTATCTTTTGGAAAATGGAAAACGAATTTAGAAGGATGTTATGTCGGGAATATTGACGGTAGGTTTGAGTCCTGCCATACAGCAAATAATAAGGTTGCCCGGGTTTCTTCCCGGAGAGGTTAATCGGTCCACCGATTATATGACCGATGCCGCCGGAAAGAGTATCAATGTCGGGCGGGTCCTTGTGCAGGCCGGTATTGATACTCATTGTCTGGTTCCCCTGGGTGAAGATAATGAAGAATTATTCATCGGGCTTTGTAAACGGGATGGCTTAAAAATAAGGTCCGTTCGGCTTAAGGGACGTGTGCGAACCTGCTATACACTGATTGATCTTGAAAAAAAAGAGGCAACCGAGGTTGTGGTGAATGAGCCGGAAGTTATATCGGCAGAAGAAGAGAGTGCTTTCAGGTTTGAATATCTACGGTGTCTTGATTTGGGACTTTCGGCTGTAGCTGTCTCCGGAAGCAGGCTGCCGGGCTTCTCTTCCGAGATAATTCCTTTCATGGTAAAGGAGGCCCTGGCGCGAGGGATTCCCTTCTTCGCCGACTACAAGGGGGAGGATCTCCTCAATTCTTTTATCTCCGACCAGGTGCGTCCCGATTTTGTGAAGATTAACGATGAGGAGTTGGCGGACTCCTTTCCGGAAATGGAAAATATTGATTTGGCTGAAAAAATTCTAAAGCTCAGCAGGAAGTATAATAATAGTTTTATAATTACCAGAGGTGGGCGTTCCACCTTCTATGCGGATAGCGAATCTGCAGGAGAACTTGAAAGTCAGATAGTGGATGCTGTGAGTCCTATCGGCTGTGGTGATTCTTTCCTGGCAGGACTTTTGGAAGGAGTTGTTAAAAAGCTCAGTCTGGCAGAATCTATTGAAAAAGGAAGGCAGTATGCTGCCTGGAATGCCGAAAGTTATCACCCTGGATGGATAAAGGAAGGTTTAAGAAAATGATTAAAGATACACTGACTATAGTAAATCCCACGGGGCTTCATACAAGACCCGCAAAGCGAGTTGTAAACGAAGCGAAGAAATTTGAATGTGATATAACGGCCGTTCTCAATGAGAAAGAGGCAAACCTGAAGAGCCTCCTCAAGATCATGAAACTGGGAATATCCGAAGGTCACACCATAGAGATTCAGTGTGACGGTCCCGATGAAGCCGAGGCTTTGGCCCACATCAAAGAGTATATACTCTCTCTGGAGGATTGATATGATAGGCGAACCCTTATCTTCGGGAATTTCCCTGGGTAAAGCACATCTGCTCGCTGGTCCTGTTGTGATTGAGAACTGTTCTATAACCAAAGATCAAATTGAATCTGAGATATCCCGTTTCCGGGAGGGGCGTGATAAGGCTGCCGCGGTTCTTGAAAAGCTGATCGTGAAGGTTCAGAAGGATATGGGGGAATCTCAGGCAGAGATCTTTGAAGGTCATCTTGAAATCCTCTCCTCGGAGGATGTGGAAGAGGAGGTCCTGGAGCTTATTTCGGAAAAGCTTGTCTGTGCCGAAAAGGCTGTCCTCGATTTTGCCGAATCCAATGCAAAAGAGATGGAGTCGCTGGAGAGTGAATATTTCCAGGAGAGGGGCCAGGATTTCAGGGATATCGGACGCCAGATTGTGGCCGGGATACAGGGGGAGGCTGTTGGTGATGAGTCTCTGCCGGATGAGGCTGTTGTCGTTGCGGATGAACTCACTCCTTCCCAGACAGCACAGCTGGATATGACCCGTGTGAAGGGGTTTATTATACGGATAGGTGGCCGGAATTCCCATGTGGCCATTATGGCGCGATCCATGGAGATCCCCGCTGTTATTCTCAATGAGGCCGGCTTGTTTCAGGTGATTCGTTCGGGAGATGAGTTATACCTTAACGGGGATTCGGGTGAAGTTGAAATAAATCCTCCACCTGCAAAGGTTGTCCAGATTAAGGGGAAAATTAAGGAACAGGAGAGGAAGAAGCAGGATCTCATGAAGCTTTTGGCTCTCCCCTCTGTCACTCTGGATGGTCATAAAGTTAAGCTCTATTCAAACGTTGGGGGCTCCTTTGATCTTACAAGTTCCACCGAGTACAAGGCTGATGGAATAGGCCTTTTTCGATCCGAGTTTCTTTTTATGGAGTCCATGAGCCTTCCGGGGGTTGAGCGTCAGACCGAAGCCTATCGGAAGGCAGTCGAAACCATGGAGGGGAAAGAGGTTATTATCAGACTTCTCGATACGGGTGCTGATAAACCACTTCCCTATTGGCAGCTTCCTGAAGAGGAGAATCCCTTCCTGGGTATCAGGGGGATCCGTCTTCTTCTTCAGAAAGAGGGCGTCCTGAGAACTCAGATTCAGGCTCTCATCCAGGCATCATCCTCGGGACCTGTAGGAATCATGATCCCCATGGTAGGCTCCCTTGGGCCTATTGAGAAGGTTAAGTCGATTGTCGAGGAGGAGCGAAAGGCCCTCGGGTTGGCCGATTCCGGAAATCTTAAGGTCGGTGTGATGATCGAGACTCCTGCGGCCGTAATGCTTATCGAGGAAATCCTGGAAATCGTTGATTTTATCAGCATCGGAACAAATGATCTGACACAGTACACCCTGGCTGTTGATCGGGGAAACCCTTCAATGAACGACTACTATGATGAATTTCACCCCGCTGTGTTCAGATCCATTGCCCGGGTAATTACGGCATCTAAATCGGCCGGGAAGATGAGTGGTGTGTGTGGAGAGCTGGCTGGAAACAAATTGGCTTTGCCTTTTCTTCTGGGGCTTGGGGTGGATGAGTTGAGTATGACCCCTTCAAGGATACTTGAAACCAAAAAGGTTGTCCGGGGGATACGGTATCAGGAAGCAAAGACTCTGGTAGAGCAGCTCATGAGGATCTCCACTCCTGAAGGTATCAAGACAAGACTGTCCCAATTTCTGAATGAGAGGGATCTACTTAAGTGAAAGACCGTCAGAAAAAGATGTTAAGATTTCTCCTGAATGCGGAGGAAAACATCCGGATCGACGATATAGCGGCTGCCTTCAAGATTGGCAGCCGGACAGTCTCCAGGGATCTGGATTTCCTGGAGAACTGGCTCTCCCTTCGGGGGGTATTTCTTGAAAGAAAAACAAATAAAGGGATAAGGATTCTTACCTACGGAAAGGATCCTGCTGAAATCCTGGAAATTATTAATACACCCGAGTCTTACTTCAGTGATCTGGCCCATGAGCAGCGACAGAGTTTTATCTTCCTCTATCTCCTCTATAACAGCCGGGAGATTAAGATTGCAGAGGTCGCGAGTACTTTCTTTGTAAGCGATACCTGCGTCTGGAACGATCTTCAGCAGCTGGAACCTCAAATCCTGAAAAGCGGTCTTGCCTTAAGCCGGCAGAAGGGGGTGGGGGTCCGGATAGACGGTGACGAGATCTCTATCCGGCTGGCTTTTATAAGGGTTTTCTCAAGGATCTTTTCAACAAAATCCATTATTCCCTACCTTTATTGTGTAAAAGAGAAGCAGTCTCCGGGGATCGAGGTCAATAAACTAAATCTTCTCCTGGAGAATCTCAAAATTACTGGAGATCATAATTTCCTTTTTAACCTGATCACCTTTGCCGAAGAGCTTCTGGATAATAAGTTTACCCTGTCCGGAGAGTCTTTCATCTATTTCTACCTTCTCCTGACGGCCCAGAGGATGAAGGCGGGGTTTATGATAAATACACCGCTTAGCTCAGAATGTTTTGACAGGTACAGGGATGCAGGGGATTTCGTTATAAAAAAACTCACAGAAAAGAGTGTTTGCGGTCAAATTCCCCGGGGAGAGGTTGAGCTGCTGGGGCTGATATTTCAAATTTCCGAGCTCGGCGATATCAACCTGGATAATTATGAGCAGCTGGAACAATATATTCCGGAAAGTGTGATCACCTTGAGTCAAAAGATGATTTCGAAAGCCGGAGAGATTGGGAATGAATATTTCTATCTGGACCCGATCCTTGAAAAAATTCTTAATGCCTCACTGGCCTCTCTCGTACTGAGGATGGCAAACAGGATTCCCCACTGGTGGGATGAGAGGAGCGCTGTTGTTGTCCCTGGCGGTGAGCGCTCAGAACTTGAAGAGACAATCGCAACACTTATAAAAAATGAGCTTGATATCGAAGTGGATGAAGAGGAGTTAAGAGCCATTCTTTTTCATTTTAAAGCCTCTTCGGTTAACCCCCATCACTTCTCAAAGGAGAAGATTCGGTGCATCATCTGCTGTTTTGAAGGGATCGGGCTGGTCTCCTATCTGTATTCAATTGTCAGCCATGATCTTCCTGAACTCGATATTGTAGAGGCTACCGCTGTTTATAAATTTGATCAGAGGTACCTTGATATGAACAGGATTGACCTGGTTATCTCTACATTTCCCATATCAGATATTGAAACACCAGTTGTCGTTGTGCCTCTTCCGGTAGAGAGGGTAGGGCTTGAGAAACTCATTCAAAGCAGGATATTGCGAATTAAGAAAGAGGACTCCCGGTATATAAAGCTGCCAGAAATATTATCGGAAAAGGTGTCATCCTTTTCCATTGACCATGTCCTCTCCTTTATTCAGGAGTTCAAAGTTAAAGTGTGGGATCAGCCCTATGACTTAAAGCTGCTCATAGGGACTATCGCACGGGAGACTGGCGGGGATCGACACCGCATAAAGAAGATAGAGAAGGCGATCTGGATGAGGGAGGAGCATGGCCCTCTTATACTGCCTGAGTTTGGCATCCGGATTTTTCACTGTAAATCTTCAGGCGTTGATACTCCTAAATCCGGATTGATTCGTCTTGATAAAGGGGTTTGTGGCGATGTGGATGAGGAGCTGATTGTATATATTGTCGCTCCGGATCCATGCCCGGAAAATACCCGGCTCATGCTCTCCGCCTTCACCGTTGGCATCATGGAGCGTCCCTTACTCCGGAAGGTCTTGAGTTTTTCCAGTGAGGAGAAAGTAAGGCTGGGCTTGTATGATCTCTATCACTCTTTGCTTTAGACTATTTTGATGCAAATTCTTATCTGCACACCTTTCAAAATTGACAATTTTTCCTTTCCATGGTTTAATTACTTAGTGTAAATAAATAAAAGATGGGCCGTTTGATGCTCTAAATGAAAGGGGATAAATATGAAACAGATGGTAAGGCTTGGTGTCGTTTGTCTGGCCAGAACAACCTTTGATTATAAAGAAGCCGAGAATCTCTATGCGGGAATCCTCGGGAAACTGGAAAAACTTGAAAATGTGGAACTCGCCGCCATCCCCAGCCTGGTGATCGAGCCGGATGAGGCCCGATCCGCTGCGATAAAGCTTGCCGGTGACAATGTTGACGGACTGGTTGTCATAAGCGGGACCTTTCACCTGGGGCACCTTGTCCTGGAACTGGAACGTGTTCTCCATAAACCCCTCCTTCTCTGGGGGCTTCCCGAACTGCCATACAATGGGGGAAAGATACGCCTGAACTCGGTATGCGGTGTAAATCTGAATGCCTCAAATCTCTATAAGAGCGGGGTAAGGAATTATACCGTCACGGTTGGAGAAGAGATCGACACAGACTGGGTTGATGCGATAAGGATAGAAGCCGCCTTTTCCCGGACTCATCTGGCAGTTCTCGGGTACAGGGCCAAGGGGTTCTTTAATCTTGGTGTCTACGATCTGAACGTCTATAAAGAGATGGGGATCTTAATCGACCACTATGAACTCACCGAGGTGTGGAACCGGAAGGTTTCTGAAGAGGCCATCCTTGAGCGGCTGAAACAGGTTAAGGATATCTTTGTGGTTTCCGAACTCTCCGATGAGCAGGTCCGAAATGTAGCCACCCTTTCAGCAAAGCTTGATGATTTTCTCACGGCCAATGGGATAACAGCCATGTCTATCCGCTGCTGGCCCGAGTTTGCCGCTGAGTTTGGTATTTCTCCCTGTGCCGCCATGTCTATCCTTCAGAGTGAGGGAAGAATTCTTGCCTGTGAAGGTGATGTGGAGGGTGCGCTTTCAATGGTGGCCCATAAGGCCGTGGGTGCTGAAACTCCCTACCTGTTTGATTTTTCCCAGGTGGATTTCGAAGAAGATTCCGCCCTCCTGTGGCATTGCGGTGTGGCCCCCTGTAACCTTTGGGATGGAAAATGTGAACGCTCCCTGTCTACCTATTTTGCCGGCGGGAAGGGCGTTACGGCGGACTTTGTCCTTAAGGATGGGAATGTCTCTGTCCTGCGGCTGGATTCCGCCGGAACCGAATATCGGATGCTCCTCTCCGAAGGGAGTGTCATCCCCATGGAGAAAGAACTACGGGGGACCTATATGAAAGTCCGGTTCACAAAGCATGTTAAGGACGTTCTGGATCTGGTCATCAACAACGGTATTGCTCATCACGCATCGGTGGTATATGGTGATTTTATCAAGCCCTTCAGGATCTTTGCCAAGATCAAAGGGTGGGAGGTAATCGAATAATGGCAATAACTCTGGTCAAACAGGATTCCGGATTTAAGATTGAATTCAAGGGACGAACTATCCTCGAACATACTTCTGAAACACCCTGTGTCCTGACCGGAGTGGGAAGGCCAGCGGTTGAATCACTCTCGGGTTTCTTTAAGGTCAAGGAGGCCTTGCCTGATCTTAAGGGACAGGTCTCCTTCGATATTGTTGGTGCCGGAGATAGGGAAGTTGTTATCAAGTTCGGTTCATCCCTTATGATGAGCCTGACCGAAGAGGCCGGACGCCTTGAGATACGGCTGAATTCCGATAATCCGGAGGAGGATCGGCTCCTTCTTCGGATGCCCTCTGTTTTGAATGAGCGAATCTATGGGGGCGGGGAGCAGTACAGCCGGAAAACCTTAAATGGGAAAAAACTCCCTATCTGGATTTCCGAGCCGGGTGTCGGCCGTCGAAAGGACCTCTTTTCCACTGTCGTTGCCGTAAGGATGGGCCATTTCCCCAAATGGTATAATACATATTATACTCAGCCTACCTTTCTTACTTCAAAGGGGCTCTACTTTCACTCCCATTCATCGGCCTATAGCGAACTGGATTTTCAGAAAAAGGAGGAGTACGGTCTCTATTTCTGGGATATTCCTGAACGAATAACCATCGGCGTTGAGGGGGACCTTGCCGGAGCGGTTTCCGAGCTCTCTGCCATGCTTGGTCGTCAGCCCTCACCCCCCGACTGGATCTACGATGGATTTATCCTTGGTGTTCAGGGAGGGGCAAAGATCGTCAAGGAAAAACTGGCTCGGGTTAAGAGTTCGGGGGTAAAGGTTGCCGGTCTCTGGTGTCAGGACTGGGAGGGCCGGAGGAAAACCTCCTTTGGATCTCAGCTGAAATGGGCCTGGGAGCCGGATGAGACTCTCTATCCCGATTTCAAAGAGTACATCGCGGACCTTCGGGAATCGGGAGTACGGTATTTGGGGTACAATAATACATTCCTGACTCCGGGCAGCAGGATGTGGGATGAAGCCGTAGAGAAGGGGTACTTTATTCGGAGGGATGATGGTTCTGTTTATACGGTGGATGTACCCTTTGATCCGGCAGGAATGGTTGATTTTACAAACCCCGAGGCGGTTGTCTGGCTTAAGGGGATTATAAGAAAGAATATGATTGATACAGGCCTTTCCGGTTGGATGGCCGATTTCGGAGAGATGGTTCCTCATGATACAAAGATGTTCTCAGGGGAGTCGGGGCTTACCTATCACAACCGGTATCCCGTCGATTGGGCGAAGCTTAATCGTGAGGTGATCGAAGAGGCCGGCCTTGAGGATGAGATTTTTACCTTTATGCGGGCAGGATATGCCGGCGGGGCGAAATACAACACCTCTGTCTGGAATGGTGATCAGCTTGTGGACTGGTCGAAAGAGGATGGTCTTCCTTCGTCTATCATGGGGTCCCTTACCCTGGGGTTGTGCGGTGTCGGTTATACCCATTCGGATGTGGGGGGGTACACCACCCTTTTCTGGAAGAAAAGATCGAAAGAACTCCTCATGCGATGGGCCGAGTATTCTGCATTTACTCAAACTATGCGATCACATGAAGGGAACCGGCCGGAAAACAATGTGCAGTACGGTTCCGGGGATCAGGAAACGCTTATTCATCTGGCAAGGATGGTCAGAATATTTACCGGTTTAAAACCCTATCATACTGCTTTAAGTTCGGAATACAGAGAAAAAGGTTTGCCTGCCATGCGGCTCATGGAGATGCATTATCCTGATGAGATCGGTGTTTTGGAAAAATATTCCTATCAGTATCTCTATGGCAGGGATCTTCTCGTTGCTCCTGTTATAAAGCCGGGAAAGACAAAATGGAAAGTCTGCTTTCCGACCGATAACTGGGTTCACCTCTGGAGTGGTCATGAATATTCGGGCGGTATTGCCATGGTAGATGCTCCCCTTGGAAAACCCCCTGTGTTCTACAGGAAAAAATCCGAGTACAGGGATCTTTTCTCGAAATTAAGAGAAGTTTAAGAGGTTTTGATCGTGAATTCACCAGATAAGCTTGTTCGTCTAAAGGCCTTTAATCCAGATATCAGGATTGAACATGTAGGTGATCCGGGTTTTTCGGAATATGGAATCCTGCATACCGGTTTGGATAAGGGGATTCTTCTGAATAAAGCCCGGGAGATATTCAACGAAACCGACGGCACCTCCTATTCAGCATCGAATATCGAACTTGAAAACTCCCCCGAGCTCCCCATAATCCGAAGACATATATTTGGTGAATCGGAGATCCAGGCGGGATGCTGCTGGGGATACAGTACCAGTATGAAGGGGATGGAGTATCACAGATCCTCGGAATTGCTTGGTGCTGCTACCGATATGGTTTTAATCCTGGGTCGGCTGCCCGAGGTGGCGAACGGCCGGTGGGACTCCTCCCATGCCCGGTTCTTTTTTATTCCCGCAGGCTCCTTTGTGGAACTGTTTTCAACAACCCTTCATCTTGCGCCCTGTCGTGTGGATGAAAATCCCTTCTGCGCGGTTATCATTCTGCCCGCAGGAACAAATACCCCCCTGGATGCCGGACCTGCTCCGGCTGAAGAGGCCATCTCCGCAGGCCCCCTCTGGATGAAGAACAAATGGATGCTCACCCATCCCGAAGGTCCTGCGGCTGCCCGTGGTGCCTATGTGGGAATTGACGGGGTGAACTGGGAAGTTTTACCTATTGGAGAGAACCTTAAGCAGTTATAACACTGCCCCGAAACATAAGTTCATCTCTTTTTTGGGGCAGAATTGTTTTATAAATTTAGTTAAGGGAAAGGAGTACTCCGGCCGCAATAGCGGAACCGATAACACCGGCAACATTCGGACCCATGGCATTCA
>JAEINK010000060.1 GCA_016342585.1 Spirochaetales bacterium | reverse complement strand
GATCTTTCATAGAAACAGTCTACAAGAAATTTCCCTTTATGTCTAGTTTTTTATACGTCGTCCTGAGTAGTTACCTTTATTTTATATAAAAATCTACTATAATTATGTTGATCCCTCCCTGAAAGGGATAATAGAAAGAGCTATTTTTTCGGAGGAAATATTGTGGATAAAAAAAGAACACTTGGTTTAGCGACTAATCCTGAAGATCCTGACCAGAGGGAACGGACGCTTCGGTATATTAACCTTAAACTGGCATCCATGGGACTGCCCTACAGTAGCAGTACCGATGTGCTGGATATTGAGATTGCCCATGACTTAATCGAGAACTATAAGGAAAAAAACAGATTACTCTCGACCTACCTCTGTCCGGGAGATAAACGAATTCAGGATTTTATCAATCGATACCTTTCCGATTTGAGCCTGGATGAAATTCCGGAGCTTCCTAAAGATACATTGATCCTGGATCGATACGGCCTCGCCCGGGAACTTTCGATACCACCGGATAAGAATGAGTTTATAACGGATATTATCAGTTCCTACAGGGTTAAACAGGGAGTTCTGCATAATCCTAAGAATGATAGAAGAACAACAAAGGGTTCGTTTCATATTGCCGAGGGTGGTTTGCCTGTTCCTTTTGATAAAAAAGCTGTCCCCAAGCAGACCTTCGCGGCTTTACTCAAGGCAGCTTTGAATCCTCCTGCTCATCTCAAGGAGCTGCCATTCACGGATTCCCAGGATGATAAGGCTGAGGTGTTTTTATCCCTCCTGCTCCGGCCGGTTGTCGTTCCGGAGGTCCCCGGCTTTACGGAGCGGAAGAACCTTGAGGTACGGTTTTTTGCACCGGGGAATATGGTATGTAATCTGGATTTTGTTGAATCCATTTTCGGTAACGCCGGGGATCCATATCTGCCTGAACATGATGCCGCCCTGGATCCGGATCACTGGACCGGCCATTCCGGTTGTGTTATTCTGGCTCCTCATCTTACCACCCTGACGAAGGCGGCAATGGGGCTGCCCAATATTGAATATGCAACCGACAGGCAGAAAGCTGAAGGGATGTGCTGGAAATTGAAGAGTGAATTGTATAATGACGGGATCCCCTTCAAGCTGACCGCAAGAGATGACAGCGGTGTCATTGTCACTCTTATAGCGGATAATTATTTCGGCTATTGCAAGAAAGAGGTTAAAACTCAAATCGGATACTCCGCTAACCTATTCGGTCTTGTTGAGGAAGAGCATGCGGGAGGTGCCCTGGCATTTCCAAGTTATAACCTGGGGACTCACTTCGTACCGGATAGCAGTGTGGCTTATCTTCATCTGGAAAAAGAGCATACTTTTAATAATTTCAAGAATGTACTTGGGGATAATCTGATTATTCATGAGGATGGGTATGGTACCGATAGAAATTATAAAAACATAATCTACATTCCCGAAAACGCCGCCATTGATCTTGAGACTCAGGAGGGGTTTTGGACCCAAAATGGCGAAACAAAAACCATAAAGATAATCCCCGAGAACTATTATATTCATCCGTCAGGCTACAGGGTGCAAATGGAGAAGCATTTTGCCTCACCCGCATGGCGGCTCGTCGGAACTGTGGCGGAAGGGACATTCTGCCATAAACCAAGTACGGTTTCCGGCGGTGGTAAATCCGAGATTTCCAAATCCATTAAAGATGCCATGCGCTTCAGTTCGGTTTTTATCGGGGATTTCAAGAAGGATATGGATCAGGCTGAAAAGCTCATTAATTATAACTATGGTGAAAGGTTCAAACCTGAGTATAGAAAAATCCTTAAACCCAACCATAAAACCAGACCTCTTTTAAGCGATGAGCGATCACTTGGATCGGTTATCAAGCTACTATCACCCTCATCAAATAATACAGATGAGTTTAATGCCTGGCTGGAAACAATTCCCCTGGAAGTCAAAGCTCTGGTTTTTATTATCAAAAGATTTTATGAACCGGAATGGGATGAGAACTGGAGAGAAAATTTTTCGGTAGATATCATAAATAGTGAACCCGGACATGTGCTTAAGTACATGAACAGGGAACTCGTCGGAAGCTATTTGAAAGTCGGTACCAATAAAAATGGCAGCTGGGTTACAAATAAGCTGCGACAGGATTTTATGCCGGCCGTCAAAGTCCAGCTGGAAGACGACATCTCTGCCTCCATCGTTGTTCCCACTGCTGAGGTTCAGGGTCTGTCTAAAACCTGCACGAACCCAAGTGTGAAAATTGTAGAGAACTGTGAAAACAGATTTTTTCAGCGGCCGGATGATGCCGTACACCGTGGTCAGGATAAGCAGGCCGAGAGAGATATGGGTGCTCCGGGAAACTTCATCTGTAATTTTGCCCCCCTCACGAAAGCCGATGCTACAGACATCTTTGAAAAGACAGCCGGTTTTTATGCTTATACGCAACCCATCCAGGATGTGATTAAAGAGTTCAAGGAGAATGCAAAAGAGGATGAGTATTTTGTAGCCCCCTCTCATCCCCGAATTGTTAACGGCGAGCCCACAAAGAACCCGAGATACCTGCAGATCCGGCCCGATCTGGAAGATAATACAACAAAATACCTGGGAGAAATTGGAATGAGGCTTTTCAGGAAAATACCTGCAGGGCAGCCCCTGGCCATTCCGGTAAATGCGATCCTGGCCGGAAGGAGGAATAATCCCGCCGAACGCGAGGCCGGTATCAGGCCGCTTGCTGTCTATGGTCCTATCCATTACCAGGAGCTTCCCGAATTGTTTATGGATTTTGTCTGCAGCCTGACCGGTAAATCCCCTTCCACCACTGGAGCCGGTTCCGAGGGAGCCTTAACCAAGGCCCCTTTCAACGCACTTCCGGCTACCTCGGACCTGAATAATGCCCTCCTCTCGTTCATCCTTACAGGATACAGCGGGTATACTTCTGCCGCCGGTTATATCGGACCGGATTTCAAGGTGGATCATGATATAAGTCTCCTTGTTCCCGAACTCTGGAGCCGGATGTCCGGGGAGGAGCGAGAACCTGCCACCCTGATTAAAAATGGACTTATGGATAAGCTTGAAGATTTTGAATATGAAGGAAAGAAGGTTCTGGCCAGTCGTCTCGGGTACAGGATCAACAAAGAGTTCCTGGCCACATTCATGGGTAGGCTCTTTGATAATCCAGAGGTCGTCTTTAACGAAGAGATGCTTAAACCGGAACTTCAGAATATGGAAGATTTTGTAGATGGTATCAATAATATTGTCGAAGCTCAGGCCAAGGTTGCTCAGGGGTATATTGATGATGGTAGTGTGGCGGCCGCGATTCCGCCACTGAAAGCTATTTTATATTTAATGGCTGAAGGAACCTATGACGGAAAGGTTGCCGAGGATCCGGAAATACGAAAACTCTTCACAAGGGAATATGTACTAACCAGTGGCTGGTATAAAGAGCGGTTGATACTTTTCCGGGAAGCCCGTGAAAAACAGGCTTTGTCCAGCATTGATTATATGGAAAAATTCCTGAAATCCGATCGCCATAAGAGTGAAGCCATGAGGCTTGGAATCCCGACAAGGCTGGAAAAGGCTAAAGCGAAACTGAAAGAGATTAAAAGTGATAATTACCTTAAGTCGATAGAGGGTACTATCGGTATGGATCCTCTTTTCAGACTGTAAAATATTCAGAGAGTCACAGACTCTTTGTCTGGTGCTATGGACAAATTCAACCGGGGTTATAACATGATAACCCCGGTTTTTTATTTGGATTACTTAACTTGGCCTTCATAAAAATGAGGAATACGCCTTATGGTTATTGTTGCGATTGTCGTTTTTATCATATTCATCATACTGGCTCATGCTTTTGCCCCGGCTGGTTACCGCTGGAAATCAGAAACCGTCAGTCGCCTCGCCGATTCTGGTCATCCCCATAGGTGGATACTAAAGGTCGGGATGGTGGCTTACGGTATGCTCCTGATTGCTTCGACATCTGAGCTCTCTCTTCTTTCCCTATTGGTTGTCATTTACGGGTTGGGCGTTATTGTTACAGCTATTTTTACTGTTGAAAAATATAAATCTGTTCACATGTTCAGTATCTATGTTGCCGGTGGTGCCCTCGTCGTGGCGATGTTCAGGCTTTCCATAACGGGGGATATCATCAGTCTCATATGTCTTGCCTGTTTGCTTATCGCTGAGATTATTTTTAATATTAAATCTCTGAAAAAGTGGCGTGGTTTGAGTCAGCGCACAGTCCATCTCTTCACATTGATCTGGCTTGCGGCATATGGGGTTTAGGTTGAAGATAAAACATCATTAAAAATTGGACTTTAAAATAAAGCCCTCCTATAATATTGATATAGGAGCTTGCTTTATGAAATTAAACTCTGTTGGAATCTGGTTTTTCCTGATTACATTTATATTAGCCGCGCCCCTTTCTGCTTTAGAAGAGATCAGGGGTTTTGTTTTTGATGATGAGGCGGTTTTATACTATCCTGGCCAGGTCTATTCCTATAAAGGTTATGATATTAAGATCAACAACAACCCGGTGTACCCCTATATCTATATTAGAGAGCCGGGAGAGCTTTATGTCTGGGCCACCTTTGATTGGGCCTTTCAATATTGGGGTGCCTCGGTAGAGGGTTTTGACCGGGATTCCTTCGATATCACCGGGCTTTATCTTTCCATTGCATTAAGCAAGGAGGAGCTGGACCGATTCACGCCTGATATGGCGACCAAAAATGCATTGAATCAGTTTCCTGTTGACTCCTTGGTTATTAATAACAGAAGTGAAGGCCAGGCCAACTATAATCCTGATCATCGATACGATCCTGATTTTATTCTGAATAACGCTTTAACAGAGCTTAGTGGTTACTCAATTACCATACATACCAGTGGATGGCCCATCGTCTCTTTTATGAATAAAGAGTTGCCCGGAGAAGTAATCGCTTCCTACAACTACGAGCGGCAATATTGGCTCTGGACATTGGACTCCTTCGATTATTCCTCCATTGATCTTCGACCTCTTTATAATCAGATTGATCTTTCCAGGACAGAATTAAATCGTCCTAAGCCGGATGTCTTAAGCCTTTGGGGTTATCTGGATGCAGAGAAAATTGCCTACAATGATCCGAACGATAAGGATTTTCAGGATTTTATTGGATACCTTGAGGCCAATGATGTTCCTGCCTGGCAGATCGGATATTACAGGAAAAGTGCCAGCAATCCTGCAAAACGAGGAGCTGAAAAGAATCCCCGTTATTTCTATGAAGAAAGTGAAGTTGGTTTTCAGCCCATTTACTTTAATGAGGTTCCAGAGGATGTGGGCACCCTTTCCAATGGAACCATTCTTGCGGGCGGTATGCAGCTCTATTTTGAGCATCACAAGTTCGAAAAAGTACCTTTTTTTGATGATGCATCCTATTACTTGAGAACCCAAATACGTCGGAACAGCCCCATTCAACTCACTCTTGTAGAAATCTATCCTCCCGATGGAACCTATTCCGGAACTCTCTCAGGGCCGGAATTGCAAGGTGATATAGAATTGCGCCATGAGGAAAAATTCGGTGTCGAATTCAGTGTTCAGCGAAAACAAGTCACCCTGGATTATAATCTTTTTAAACCCCAGCCGGGAGAAGATTTTCTCTCAAACTTTGATCGGGTTTTAGATGCAAATATCCATAGCCGTTTCGGTACGGACAACATATTTCTCTATCATTTTACCGATGAGGAATCCTTTGCCCAAGTAGACAGCAGGTTGGCTCACCCCAGAATCCATGGCGCCTATGTTGCAAATTGGGAGGAGAATAGAGAGACCTATTTCCATGAATTAGGCCATGTCCTCCATCTTTATCACCATTTTGAATCGGTGGCTAATGCAGGAAAACTGGAAGCACACCTTTCTATCCCCTGTATCATGAATTACCGGGAGCCCTATATCTCAGATGAATTCTGTCCTCTCTGTACCTATGCCTTGGGCTTGGTCCCTCCTGCTAATAGCAGAAACCCCCTTTCTGAGGATGTAAGGCGCTACTTTAAGGTGGATGACTCTAGGGTTACCCTTTATAAATACGATACTTCCGGAGATCCCGTGGAAACGGGGCATTATAACTTTGGGGGTCTGCAGGTTTTTAATCTGAAATCTGAAAAAGATTTTATTGTATTCCATTATGGCTATCCCAACGGAGATCATTACCTGGGAAGGTTTTCCGAAGAGATGGTCTACCTCGCTGAATATAATATGGGTAATTTAGATATATATCATTATCTCCTAGCCAATGATGTTGTCTACGCTGTATATAAAAATTCCAGGGGAAACCAGTATTTAGGGGCCTTCGATGATCAGATGAAATTTACCAATGAACTCCTCCTGGATGACCGGACAGTTATCTCTCTTACTGTGACCGCCAACGGACTGGACGTGGGGTATCGAAACGGTCAACCCCTTTCGGAGAGTATTCCCTTCTTCCGGCTTTTGAATAAGGAAGAGTAACATCCATTGGAAATCCGAAATCATCAGTCGCCTCGTCGATCCTGGTCACACGGATCTGGCTTGTTGCTTATGGGGTTTAAGATTAAAGGTAACGCACGGGGAAGAGCTTGATAAACTAAATCGAATATCAAGTGATGCACTAGAAGAAAGGTCAGTCTTTTTTCACGAGGGTGGTTCCTGGAAGTTGAATGTGAATATGAGTGCGAATGATCTGGTATTTATATTTCCAGCTTTACTAAAAGGGCAATTATACCTTATGGATTGGTACTGTAATTCAATGAATCGGAAATAATTCCAAGACACTTTTGTAAATCATCCCACTGTTCAATTGAAAGTGGACTCTTGAGCCGATCGATCCATTTATCTGCAATCTTAACAATTTCGGTTCTTGTATTAATCCCGGCTTCTGTTAATTCCACCTTCCAGATACGTTTGTCCTTTGTATTTCGGTTTCTTATAATGTATCCTTTGATTTCAAGATCTTTTAACGCCCTGGCTACGTTAGCCTTATCTACCTTTAATCTTTTTACCAATTCATCCTGAATAATAACTTCACCCGGTGCGATGGAAATCAGGTAGGCCTGCTGCCCCGGACCAATATTGAATTGTTTTAATTTATGATAAAAATAAGAGTGCGCGGCATTATTAATTATGGAGAGGTATAAACCAAAATTACCGGCACTGCTATTCATATATTTTCTCCTAGAAGCAGAGATTTGTGGTCCGTTATAAATTGATCCAGACCTATTGTTTTACGGCCCAGAATTGCCTCTGAAATACTGGTGGTAATATCGCCTTTTCCGCTTTTTACAACAGAATAAAGGGCCAGCATAACAAGGGTCATTCCTATTTTTCGTTTTCTCTTTAAGTGATAGCTGAAAAAACTAATGGGGTTTGCATTAATAAATTTGATATCTAAATCAAGACCTTTACTGAGACAACCGGCAACCTCGCTATATGAATAGCTCTTTCCTCCGGTTATTGTATATGCTTTATTCAGATGTCTATCATTCAGGAACATCAAAGCCATTACCTCTCCGATATCACGAACATCAATGAAATTGGTTCGACCTTCTCCTGTTGGTACAAAAACCATTTTTTCATCTCGTATTTCTGACAAGTGGGTTGTTGTCAGATTCTGCATGAAAAAACTTGGCCTGATAAAGGTGTGGGGAAGATCCAGCTTCTCTATATATTTTTCAACCTTGTAATGGGGTATAATTTTGTTATTCTCTACACCCTGGACGGATAGAAAAACCACCTGTTCAATTTCTGAATTTTTCATGTATTCCATAAAAGGATACATATCTCGTTTGATATTTGAAATATGGGGAGGCCTCATTAGAAAGACCCTGGTAACACCTTTCAGGCATTCTGTCCAGGTATCCGGATTATTAAAATCAAAATTTTTATAAACCAGATTTACGGAATCTTCTGTCGTTTCATGTGGCAGCTTTGCGGCAACCACATTTTTTCCTTTTTTACGGAGATGCTTTACAACTTGGTCACCTACATTCCCCGTTGCACCTGTTACAAAATATTTTTCACTCATATTGTATTCTTTCTCTCTTTATAAGGTTGCGTACGCAACAATATTGCAATTTTTAAAAGTTTTCAAGGGGTTTTGGATTACTCCTGAAAACTATATTCCTAAATAATCCTCATCACAACAGCATTTCCATATACTGTGTCTCCTGCGCCAACATCTCCCCATCCTCATGGCGAAGCCATTCGTTGAGCCAGGCGAACCGGAGGGCTAAAATGAAATCGGGAAGCAAGGACCCCCAGGGTTCATAGAGTAGGGGTGCCACCGTTTTATAGAAAGCCGTATTAAATGGACCGGAAAAAGCTTCGGGATCTTCTGAACCTACACAGCCCATAATCAGAGCAGAATCGTAAAGCAGGGATTTTGAACCGGAAAATTCCCAGTCAATTACAGCTTTAATCTCAAACTCTCCCCAAATGATGTTAAGGGGATGGGCATCACCATGGCTGAAAACAAGAGGAATTTGATCGTAGACGGGGAAGAACCTTTCCTGCAGTCTGGCGAGTATCGGCTTTAAAGATTCATATAATTCAGGCTGGGAACGCTGAATTTTTATCACAAGGTCACAAATAAAAGAGGGTAGGTCGAAGGCCGGTTCATCCGGATCAGGAGATTCCTGAGAGTATAGCATGTTCAGGAACTCTCCCACAGCCTTCCCCCGCCAGGTGTCCTGCCAGTAGGTTAAACGGTTGAGCGGCCTCCCTTCAATGAATGGGGTGAGCATCCAAAAATTTCCATCAACATTTTGAATAGCTTTTCCATCATTACCGGGGAGAAAGGGAGAGACGGGGAGTCCATTACGAGCCATCCTTTTCAGACGTTCTGCTGTCTTCTCCCTCCTGATTGTCCTGTTGGATTCTATCTGTTCCAAGATCAACCGCCTCTTTCCGCAGAATATACCTGTGCGGAAGAGGGAGCGCTCAGGGCTTCCCTGGATGAAACTGCCTCCGTCTACAGATGTAAGCGACAAATCCCAATTTTCCAGGATTCCTGCGAGCTTTGAAGGAGGGTAGTGAAGGAGAGGAACCGACGATTGGAAGGCACCTTCTAATCCTGCTTTTTTTAAGTGATTTTTTGCATAGTCTACCCCCCTGGGGCAGCGATTTCCTTTTACCAGGAAGATACTTTCTTCTTTTTTTACTGATAGACCACAGCCATTAGGGCAGATAAGGCAGGTTATTGTCGGCATGGGATCAAAATAGTACAGAGAGGCCTCTCTTGCAATAGGCCACAAAAAGAGGTTTTTTTGGTATTTTCAAAAATTATATTAATCTTATGTAAAAAGCGTTCCTATCTATTATAATTTATTGTGACACACTGATGGGGGCAATAACATGAAAAGATACCTGACTTTAACCTTTATTATTTTCTTATTATTTACCGGATGCCGGGATACTACCCCAATTAAAGTCGGCTTTGTTGGTGCATTAACGGGGGACTTCTCCAGTGTGGGCATCTCGTCGCGCAATGCCATTATGCTGGCCCTGGAAACAGCAAACAATGACGGGGGAATCAATGGTAAAAAAATTGAGCTCATTGTCCGGGATGATAAAAGCGATCCGGAATTAACCTACGCCATGACCGAAGAGTTAATTAATGAAGGCATCTCTGTAATCTTTGGCCCAACAACCAGTTCTGCGGCGCTTTCTATACAGCCCCTTTTTGGGAAAGAGGGGATAGTTTTTCTCTCTTCAACTGTCAGTACAATGGAGCTGGATGGAATTGATGATAATCTCATCCGATTTATTTCCGTGAAGACCCGAAAGGATAAAATCACAAAGCTTCTTCTGGATTATAACGGGGTGGAAGAGGTCGTGGTTGTAAATGATCTTACCAATAATAAATTCGCTATCAGCTATATTGATGAAATTCAGCCAGCATATGAAAGTCGCGGGGGCATGATCAAAAAGGTCATTACGTATGTCCCGCAGGAAGATTCAGCCTATGGAGATACGGCCGAAATGATTATGAATGAAAACCCTCAGGGGATTATCTTTCTGGGAGATGAAAGGAATACAGCCCTGCTTTGTCAACAGTTGAAAAAGAAAGGCTACACAGGACTCCTTTTTACTAATGCTATGACGAACAGCCTGGTGGATCATGGCGGCTCTGCGGTTGACGGGCTCATGATGCTCTCAACTTTTGACTCAGACTCTGTGGATGAGGAGTATCTGGAAGTATCGAGACGGTATGAAGAACGGTTTTCAATGAAGATGAATTTTGCCGTGAAAAGGGCCTATGAAGCAGCAATGACACTTATTGACGCTCTACATAGAGA
Organism: Spirochaetales bacterium; assembly: GCA_016342585.1. Taxonomy (GTDB): domain Bacteria; phylum Spirochaetota; class Spirochaetia; order UBA9216; family UBA9216; genus JAEINK01. Next base: position 17,271 of record JAEINK010000060.1, on the reverse strand, counting down.
CCCATCGATGAAAAATATGAAAAAAACACTCCTGGAAAAAAATACATATCCGGGTCTTCAGGGCGAAATTCACCTGGACCAGTATGGAGATGTGGATCGTGCCATGTTCCTGTTTATTCTGGAAGATGGAAAAATAAAAAGAATGGACGAGGTATTGTAAATTTGGCTCTGAAGAATGAAAAGGGAGGGTCTCTGCAAAAGACTCAAGCCTTCGCATTAATCCTTGCCTCATTGATCCCCTTAATCATTGCCACTTTTTTCACCTTGCTCATAATTATGATCAGTGTGAGAAATGAGACAGCAAAAGAAACTAATACTCTCAATTCAACCGTCAACTATCAAATTAATCAGTTTTTCACTGTCCCTTCCGTCATGATGTACCAACTAAAAGGAATGCTGGAAATCAACGAGGAAATTCACTCGCATCAGGATACTGATGCTCATTTAAATCTATCCCTGGACGCTGTTCCCTTCTTTAATAGGATCATGGTTTTGGATCATGAAGGCAAAGTACTTCATCTTGTCCCATTTAATGAGGATTTTCTGGAAATGGATTTTTCAAAGCAGCCATTTTTCAAAGAGGGATTTCAAAGGGGAGAGATCCGTTGGTCGCCGATTTTCATATCCAGCATTACAGGAAAACCCCTGATAGCCGCTACAATTGATTTCAAGTTTGGTAAAATTGTCGGCTATATAAATATTGCCCACCTCATCGAACTTGTAGGCGATATCGAAATCAGTCATGGGGGGTATGCCGTTGTAACGGATCAGGACGGAACTATGATTGTCCACCCGGACAAATTGCTCATGGAACAGAGGGTGAATATTAGTAATGAAGAGGCGGTTATCCGGGCAGTAAACGGAGAAAAGGGGGAACTCACAGTTCGTAAAGATAACCATACTTTTTTATGTGCCTATTCGCAAGTCAGCAACTTTAACTGGATCCTTCTAGTTTATCAGGATAAAAAAGAGCTGTACTCTACGATTTATCTGCTTATAAAGTTAATATTGGTAATACTTACGATTACGATTGGTACCAGTATAATTATGTCTCTCTATATATCAAAGAGGATTCTACACCCCCTTGATCTGCTCAATAAAATTACGGAAAAAATCGGAATTGGTGAGTACGACTCTTTCTTCTGGAAAAAAAGCTATAAGGAATTTGACAGTCTGGCAGACAATTACTCTAGGATGGTTCAGGCGGTTAAAACCCGTGAGAATGAAATAGATAATTTACGGCGTCACCTCTCTTCCATCATCGATTCTATGCCCTCTTTAGTTATAGGAGTTGATAGTGAGTTTTCAATAACCCTTTGGAATAAACGGGCACAGGAAGTAATAAAAATAAAATCGGAAGAGGCTGTCGGTCAGAAAATTATGGATGTTTTTCCATTCCTGGAAGATTACAGAGATATGATCGTTAAATGCCTTTATCAGCAGGAGATTCTATCTTTAAATAAAATTAAATCTGAAAATATTGAATTGGGAAGCTATATCGATATTCTCATGTTCCCTCTTATCAGTAACGACAAAAAGGAAGTGGGAATTCGAATCGATGATATGACCAGCATCGTGAATTCAGAACTGATCATTCAACAATCGGACAAACTGAATTCTCTGGGCAAATTATCCGCTGGTATTTCACATGATTTGAATAATATGTTGACCCCAATATTAGGCTATGGAGAGCTGCTTGAGGATAAGCTTAAAAATGACCCTGAAAGTGTAGCTTTTACGATTCAAATTCAGGAAGCAGCAATGAAAGCTCAGAAGCTGGTACGTCAACTCCTGGTGTTCAGTAAAAAACAGCAGCTTAATTATAATAATGTGAATATTAACCAGCTGTTAGGCGGGTTTAAAAAACTGTTAGACCATAGTCTTCCCGAGAATATAGATATTTCATACATATTAAAGGAAGCTCTTCCCCCTATACGCGCAGATGAAGGCCAATTAGAACAGGTTGTCATGAACCTGTCCATAAACGGACGGGATGCCATGCCGGATGGTGGTGACCTGACCTTCGAAACGGATTATATTCGATTAGAAAAACCATTGAACAATCAATGGAAGTGGCGAGGCCCTGAAGATTTTGTTACCCTGGCCATTTCAGATACAGGCTTTGGTATGAGTGACGAGACGTTATCACGGATTTTTGAACCTTTTTACTCGACCAAAGGTCGAAAAGGAACAGGACTGGGGCTTTCCATGGTCTATGGCATAATTGAACAACATAATGGTTATATATCGGTTCAAAGCGAGCTTTTAAAAGGGACTAAGTTTACATTCTTTCTACCCGTTGTTGCAGAAAGTAATCCTTTACTGCAGGAGAGTCAGGAAAATAAAAAAGAAATTATAACTCATGGAGGAAAAATCTTACTGGTAGAGGATGATTTTCAGGTTATCGAGCTGATTAAAACCTTTCTTCAAAAAGAGAAGTTCCATGTTGTACCGGCTAAAAATGGATTTGATGCACTGAGCATCTTTGAAAAAGATATAGAGGCTTTCGATTTAGTCCTGACCGATGTTATCATGCCGAAAATCAGCGGTAGAGAATTGGTGCAAAAATTACGGGAAAAAAAATCAGATTTACCAGTGGTGTTCATGTCGGGATACACTGATAATATTGTGAGTGAAAAGGAGTGGGATGGTGATTTCACAGCCTTCATTGAGAAACCATTCAAATTTAATGACTTACTGGATGTTATTTTAAGGATATCCGGTAAGAGTAAAACGACCGATACCGTTTAATTCTTGATCAATTTACCTCTCCACGAATTAAGATAGGACATCTCTTTCCGTAACTAAAATATTGGAAGCAAGGTCTTCTGACATTCTTTTTTCAAGACCATTTTCTTCTCTTCGCATCTTCCTCAACTCAGAGGTTTTTAACCTTTTAGGAAGTTCTCCCAGGTTACAGATAGGCTCTCCAGGGCTTATGGCAGGAAGGGTTGTCATACCGATGATTACCGCATCAAATGGTGAATAAACCACATTCCGCTCATTTCCAAGCAGTGTTGTATTAGTCGCTATTGCCTGGTTTTTTTCAATTATGTCTCCGGGCTTCACATGAAACTGCATAAACCCGCCATTTTCAGCACGGATCCATTTGGATTTTTTGATTATGACTTGATAATCGGGGCTCTCGACCTCACTGCTCAGCATCCCGAGATTCCGCAATACATTTTTTATGCCCCGAACCGCCGATTCAACAATAGTGGGCTCAACCTTCCAGATTTCTCCGCCTTCCATGATAATTGTTGGACAACCGGCTTTGCAGGCCTCTCTTCGAAGTCCTCCTTGAGGTCCTTTTCCGTTTATTATAATTTCGGAGCCGAAATAATCTGCTAATTTTGAAACCGCAGGGATACTCAAGTCGCCACGGATATTCGGATAATTTGTTCTTCGTATTGAGGCGGTATGCAAATCTATTCCGTAATCACTACGACAGACGATTTCATCAAAAACAATCCTTGCCATACGGCTCGCTAAACTCCCATCACTGGATCCTGGAAAAGATCGGTTAAGGTCCCTCCGGTCCGGCAGGTAACGGGTGTGCCTGTCGAAGGCTAATATATTTAAAACAGGAACAAGGATTAATGTCCCTTTTAATAATTCGAAATCGTTATCCTGGAGTATCTGGTGGATAGCACCAGTGCCATTGATTTCATCCCCATGTAAGGCCGCCGTTATGAATATAACAGGACCATCTTCTTTTGCCCTGCGAATATGTATGGGAATCTCGATCATCATACTGCTGTAACTTTCACTGACAGGAAGGGTTACATCATAGGATTTTCCCGGAAGGATTTTAGTGCCAAACCAGTCATCAATTGGTTTTAATTTTCGGGATCCATTCATTATAACTCTTCCTTTGATGATATAGCACTTAAATCGCTTGAACTCTCTCGCAGTACCTCATCGGCAACAGGTAAATCAGGAAGATCCTTGATCATTGGTCGACGCCTTCTGTTTGTTTTCTTGGGGATCATATCGCGCATGAGTTCAAGTTTGCCAAAACAGAGCAATCGATCTCCGGCTTCAAGTATCCGGCTTTGCCGTGGATTGGGAATTACCGAAGCAGATCGATAGAGGGTAAGTACATTGATATCCCGCTCTTCTAATCCCGAACCTTTTATTGATTTTCCAATATATTCGGAGCCAAGGGGAATGTGAAGCTCTGCAACACCGTATCCGCTGCTTACAGTTAGCCTTTGCCGAAGATCAATTTCAGGAAAGTTGACTTGAGCAGATATATAATCGATCACAGAACCTGCAATATCAAGCTGAGTACACCTTTCAATTCCTTCCAATCCGGGAGAGGAATTTACTTCAACAATTTGCGGTCCATTTTTTCCTTCAAGTAGATCCACTCCGGCTACTTTCAGTCCCAATATCTGAGCTGCCCTGACGGCGGTATCCATATACAATTTATCCAGATGGATAGGTTCCGTAAGGCCTCCTCTATGTACGTTGCTCCGGAATTCCTGCCCCTGGGCAACTCTGCGCATGGCCCCGACGACCCTGTCGCCTACCACAAAAGCTCTTATATCCCGCCCTTTACTCTCTACCACAAATTTCTGGATAAGAACATTCTGCTTTTGACTATGAAGAAGCTCAATTATTGCCTCGGCGGACTGTACGGTGTCCGCTAATAGAACACCAATCCCCTGAGTTCCTTCCAGAAGTTTTATTATGACCGGAGCGCCGCCGACTCTCTCTATGGCCGGAAGGATATCCCGTTTATCGCGGACAAATGTAGTCTTTGGAATACCTATTTGATGTCGGCTTAAAATTTGCAGGCTTCGCAGTTTGTCCCTGGAATTAGAGATTCCTGCCGATGAATTGGCGCTGAAGACATCCATCTGCTCAAATTGACGGACAACGGCTGTGCCAAAATAAGTGATTGAAGCCCCGATTCGGGGTAAAACAGCATCATAACTGGAAAGTTTCTTTCTATGAAAATAAAGTTCAGGGGCCCCCTGTTCGAGGTCAATTGCAAATTTCTGGGTGTTTAATACTTTAACTTCATGCCCTCTCTGGAGTGCGGCCTCCCGAAGCCTTCTTGTGCTATAGCATTTAAGGTTTGTTGATAGGATTGCTAATTTCATGTTACCCCTTTGATTTCTTTTTTTCAGGTTTGCCGCCATAATAGGATTTTCCTGCATCAACAAGAAACCTGTTTCTAAATGCCTCTCGTCCCAGGAGCATTCTAAACCCCATTTCGTCGCGACTGGTTAAAGTAATTTCTATAGGGAGCAGTACCCCAGATAGTTTAATGTTTGTGATAATAACGGGTCGGAGCGATGATTTTCCACTTGAACTTCTAACATGCCGATACTCCAGGAGAGGGGCTTCGGTCTCGACTTTTAAATTTGACCTTCTCTGGACAGGGTAGATTTGGAATTTTACCCATTTTTCTCCGAATTTCTCAAATTCATGAATATTTTTGGCGTGAAGAGATGAGGATCGGGCTCCGGAATCAACCTTTACCTTTATCGCCTCAATTCCTAAATCAGGCAAGCTAATCCATTCACGCCAACCAATTATAGGTAAAGATTTGTTGTTCAATATGAACTGCTCCTGTAATACCTTATTACGAAAACTTAATCTACATTTAATAAATAATGATATCTACCCTATAAGTATAGATCAAGATATATGGATCTGATGAAAAATATGTTGACAGTATGCCAAAAAACACTATATTTAACTTAATTGAAGTAGCAGACAAAGGACCCTTAGTGCTAACAATGTCTGCTTATATCTTGATTTCTATGAAGGAACCCCTCAATTTTGAGGGTGGGAAGGTATAAGTAGCAGCATTGGAAACGAATAATCCACAAACAGATACAATAAAATCCTTCTCGTTTCTTATCTATAAGGAGAAAAATATGAGTAATAAACTTTGGTTTGTAACTGACGGTGTTGGTTTGATTCAAGTCTGCAATGACCTTCAGATAGCGGAATCTGTACTCTCGAAATATCAGGATGATCCTGATTTTGAATACTACTCATATTATAGTATTAATTTAAATAAGATCGCGGATTATCCGCAGGAGTTTGATATGGCCAGGGAAGAAGGGTTACTCAATTAACAGAACTGAAAATAAGTATTATACTTAGCAGATGAATAAACTGGGTATCTTCATACTGCTTTTCCTCGGGATTGCGGGTCTGTACCTGGAACAGCAACCACAGCTTGTTTCAGGTTTCCCCTGGATTATTTCGATCATTGATTACCTGCTGTTTCTTTTTCTAATTACTGAGGCCGTCGTAAATTTTATAAAGACTCCTTTCAAATCCGGATATATACGCTCTCATCTGGCATCCGTTATTTTCCTTGGTGTCTATAGTTTCTTCTTCATCATAAACAAACTGAATCTGTTCTTTAATCCTGATACAACTGCCGGCTTGAATTTCTTTTTTATCATCATTCGAAATATTTTACTCATCCTGAAAATGTATGGCCGAATTCGAAAATTCACCGGTTACCTGAATTCGATAGCATCCAAGCCGGCTCAAACAGTAGTCCTTAGTTTCTTCATTGTTATTCTGGTCGGGACTCTTTTGCTTACACTTCCTTTTATGAGTAATTCAGGTCATATCCTGTTCATCGATGCGTTATTTACAGCAACTTCTGCTGTCTGTGTCACCGGATTAGCGGTTGTTGATACGGCTGTCCATTATACGATCTGGGGAAAAGTCACGATCATGCTGCTCATTCAGATTGGTGGACTCGGTATTATGCTTCTCTCATCCTTTATGATGCTGGTGCTCAAGCGGACAGTGAGCCTGAAAGATAGAAGTGTATTGAGCTTTATGCTTGATGAAAAAGATATTGTCTCCATAAGAAAGAGCGTTAAACGCATAATCTTCCTGACTTTTTCAATGGAGGCTGCCGGAGCCCTCCTTCTCTTGCCAGTTTTTTTGAGGATGAAGCTAAATCCATTCTCTGCCATTTTTTATTCTCTTTTTCATGCTGTAAGTGCTTTCTGTAATGCCGGTTTTTCCCTCTTTTCAGACAGCCTTTTATCTTTTCAGGGCGATGTGTATATGAACCTGATCATCTCGCTTTTGATTATCCTAGGCGGCATAAGTTTCATCGTTATAATTGATACGGCATCCGGCATTAAACGGATTTTCTCCGGCGGAAAAGCGATGCTGTCTATAAACACAAAGGTTGTTCTGAAAGTTTCAGGAGCTTTAATCCTGGTCTCCACCCTTTTTATTTATAAACTGGAGCATGAAACCATGTTCTTAAGTATGGGGCTGGGCAGACAATACCTTTCGGCTTTTTTCCAGGCGGTTACCTTGAGGACAGCCGGATTCAATACAATTGATTTTGGGACTCTTAGAAACAGCACACTGATGTTTATGATAGGTGTGATGTTCATCGGCGGCGCGTCAGGAAGCACCGCCGGAGGGATAAAGGTGAATACTCTTGGTGCCATCTGGGCATATATTCACTCCTTCCGTAGAGAACGTGATGAAATCCTTATTTATAAACATCAGCTGCCATATGCGAAAATACAGCAGGCCTTTATCGTCATATCTTTTGCTGTATTATCCATATTCATAGTTTCATTTATTCTCATGCTCACCGAAGATGCTGCACCTCTTAATCTCCTTTTTGAAACGGTCTCCGCATTCGCAACGGTCGGTTTATCAACAGGAATTACGCCACTCCTCAGTCTGACAGGTAAAATCTGCATTATTTGTCTTATGTTTATTGGCAGGATCGGGCCTTTGACTTTGCTTACAGCCTCTTCAGGTAGAGAAAAAAAATCACGGATCACATATCCGGAAGCATCGTTATTAATAGGATAGGAGTTAAATATGGAAAGAACATTTGCTGTTATAGGTCTCGGGATGTTTGGATGGAAAGTTTGCCAGGTGCTTATGGAGAAGGGCGGACAGGTTATTGCTTTCGACAACCGGCCTGAACAGATAAATAAAATTCGTGATATTGTAACACAGGCAATACTGCTTGATTCAACTGATGAAGACTCTATAAATGAAGCCCCCTTCGATCAGGTTGACGCTGCCATCGTTGCCATTGGTGATAATATAGAAGCAAGTATTTTAACAACCAACCTGCTGAAACAAATCGGGGTTCCCTATATCATTGCCCGGGCGGTCAATAAGACACATTTTCAGGTACTCAGGCAAATTGGAGCCGATGAGGTCATAAATATCGAGGAGGATCAGGGGAGCCGAATTGCTTTAAACCTGATTGCCCCTTCTGTAATGGACAAAATTGCTTTATCTAAAAAAATATTTCTGGCAGAGATGGCACTGCCTGATAAGCTGAAAAATTCCACTATAGATTCTCTTGATCTAACCAACCGCTTTAACCTCAAGTTGACAGGCCTCCGTAGAACTGTATCAGAGTTGGATTCGGAAGGCACCGCCGTGCGTAAAGAGATGCTGCTCTTTCCCTCCCTGGAAGACAAGCTTATGGAGGGTGATGTTTTAATCCTGATAGGAAGTGAAGAAGATCTTGATTCCTTTCTAAAAGGAATGGAGGAGTAAGATGATTGTCATAAGTTTAAAACGGCTTTTAATTTCACTGTGCATAATTATTACGGTGACAATCATTCTTATAACAAGTGGTCTTGCCCTGAATGGTGGAGAAGGGTGGCAATTAAAAATTGAGCTGCAAAACTTTTTTTTCTGGGGGCTGATAGTTCTACTGGTGCAAGTAGGGGTTGGCGGCACTCTGATTTTCAGTCATAAAAAATTGATGGAAAATATTAAAAGATTATCCACCTTTGAAGATTTTAACAGTATGAATGCGGAAAAAGCCTTTGAAAAACTTGGCCGGTTGGGAGAAGAGATCAGGAAGGTCCTCCGGAAGGAAAACCAATTTTCGGTGATGCGGGCAAACAGAATCGCCGTCCTGAATGATCTGGTCCATGTACTATGTGAAGGTTATTCTGAGCCGATTATGGTCACAGATATTAATGGTGTTATTTTTACTATAAGTGATAAACTCAAAAACCGGATTACAAAAGAAAACGGTGGAGTCAGTTTCAGCAATATCGTTGACATAAAACCGGATATTAAACTCACAGAGGTTCTGGGTTTTATTGAAAAACAGCGGACATCCTGGAAAGATGCAGAAAAGTCCAGCCTGGTATGCACTCCCGTATATGATAAAAACAGCTCTGTTCAATTCTGTATCTGGGAATTTGAAACTAGTTTTTTTACCGGAAAATTTAAAGAATTGACTCAGCAGAAAACAAAAATTGCGCCAGCTTATAAAAAATCAATAGATTTTCTTAATCGCTTCAGGAGAAAAAATGGTCGTAAATAAAGAATGGGTTCGATTTTGAATAAAAATAAAGACATCTGGAAACCATTTGAGTTTGTAGATGATAGAAGCTACTTTATCAGAATTGGTCCCCTTAGACTCTGGATGGAGAGGCATGATGAAGAGTGGTTCCTGGCTTATGATCATCAGGCTGATGAAATGGGCAGTACAATCGTATCAAAACCCTCCAAAGGGTTTATAAAAAAACCGGATTCAATTAGCTGGCACAGAATTGTGGCGACCACAGATACAAATAGAATTACACTCTTTCCCGTTATGGACGAATTGCCTATTGTGGTGGGTGCAGAACCTCCCTTGATCATTCTTCCCAGGAATGAAGCGCTCATTTTTATTAATGTGCCGGTTTCTATCAGAATAGCTGCAGGGACAAAGAAACAGGTAATACTGTTCGAATTACCATCCGTTGTCCTTTCAAAGACATGGGTGGGCAGTCCTGTTAATGGAGAGCTTTGCCTTTCCTTAAAGACTTCCGCTGTTCGGAGGAAGGAGTATTTAACTGATAAACCAAACCGGGTAGGGTGCCCGGTCCTTATAAAAAACCAGTCTGCCAAGCCACTGGAACTGGAAAAATTATGTGTCCATACAGAGAACCTGGGAATATATCTGGGGGAGAATCGATTATGGACGAATAAAGTTGTAATCACCCACCTTGGTGTAAATAAAAACAGTGAGGTCAGAAGAGTCAAGGGGGCTCCGGGGATGGAAGAAAATGAGCTGCAAGTTGCTTCTCCACGAATCCCGGCTAAAGACGGGATCTTTAGAAAAAGTTTTGATCTGTTTAAAATATTAGTAGAGAATTAAGGAACTATCATGTTTGCATTTATTACAGATTTATTTCACAGGTTAAGTAATGTGGAGACCCTGCTTAGTATAGGGCAGGTGTTTCTATTCATTATATTAGGTTTCATTCTTCTTAAAATTATTCTGATTATTCTCTCACGTACCTTAAGTAAAACAGCTTCCCCCCAAATGGTTATGTTGATAATGAAAATTGTGAAATACACAGGAATTATTGTCATTGCCTTTGCTGTTCTTCAGGAACTGGGGATCAATATTGGTATCATCCTGGGAACCGCCGGGGTTGCAGGGATAGCCCTTGGATTTGCATCACAGACCAGTCTATCAAATTTTATCAGCGGATTGTTCCTCATCGCGGAGAAACCCTTTGAAATAGGAGACGTCATAAATATTAATAATTTCAAAGGTACTGTGATTTCGATAGATTTACTGTCGGTAAAAATCAGCACCTTCAATAATAAATATGTAAGAATCCCAAATGAACTGATAATAAAGTCAGAGCTTATGAATATTACACGGTTCCCGATTCGTCGCCTGGATTTCAATGTTTCGGTCGCTTATAAAGAAGACCTTGAAAAAGTGCAGGCAGTTTTATTTTCCATAGCTAAAGAAAACAGATACTGCCTGGACAACCCTGAACCCGTTTTCATTATTAAAGAGTTTGCAAGCAGTGGTATAGATATTTTATTTGGAGCCTGGTTTTTAAAAACTGAATATATTAATACTCAGAATTATATGATGATTGAAATAAAAAAGAGGTTTGAAGAAGAAAACATTGAAATCCCTTTTCCTCATTTAAGCCTCTATGCAGGATCAAATACAGCTTCCATTCCTATCGAAATAAATGAAAAAAAGAAAGATATATAGGAGTATAAAATGGCAAGATTTTTGAAAAATAAAGTGGCAGCAATCGGCAAGGCTCCCGGAGAGCTTGTTTTCATCGGTGATCAGAAAGTTGAGAAAGCAACAATCGACCTGTTCGATTATGATCCTGAAAATCTCAGTGAGCAAGAGCTTAATAATATAGAAGAGGGGATTCCGTATAAGGATACGGATACTGTCTCCTGGCTTAATATTACCGGACTTCACGATACCGAGCTTATAAGGCAGGTCGGTAAAGTATTTGGTCTGCATGCTTTAGTAAGAGACGATATTGTGAATACGGGGCAGCGACCGAAAATGCAGGATTATGATGAATATATATTTTTCGGGATTAAGATGATGCATTATGATGATGTTAAGGGAGAAATACAAAGCGAACAGTTGAGTATCGTTCTGGGGAAAAACTTTCTCCTCACATTTCAGGAAAAACCGGGTGATATTTTCGAGCCGGTCCGCAACCGGATTAGAAAATATAAGGGACGGATTCGCAGAGTAGGTGTGGATTATCTAACCTATGTTTTATTGGACACTATTATAGATAATTACTTTATTATAATCGAAAGGCTGGGTGAACAGATCGAAGACATTGAAGATCAAATTCTCAGCAACCCGAATAAGGAAGTTCTTACCCTGATTAATAATTACAAACGGGAGATGAACTTTCTGAGAAAAGCAATTAGACCCGTGAGAGAATTCATGCTTCAGCTTTCGAAATTGGATTCAGAGTTGATTCAGGAAGGTACTTCCCCTTTCCTTAAAGATCTTCTGACCATTTCAAATCAGGCGGTCGAAACCATCGATACTTACAGGGAAATGCTGTCGGATCACCTTAATATCTATAATACTAGTGTTAGTAACCACCTGAATGAAATTATGAAATTTCTAACCATATTTTCAGCTATCTTTATTCCTCTCACTTTTATCGCCGGTATCTATGGTACTAATTTTGATTTCGTTCCTGAGCTCCATTATCGTTACAGTTATTTTATCATGTGGGGTTTGTTTGTACTCATATCTTTACTCTTGATCAAACTTTTCAAACGAAAACACTGGTTATAAAGATAGCCAGTGTTTCTTTTCTGTCGGGAATAGCTATTCGGTAAGTTTTATCCCGTCTGAGAGCCTCGAATCTCCTATGTCCAGTTTTAGAGATTTACCGTCCTCCTGCTCAAGGTATGTTGTGTATGTCGGGAAGGCAAATTCTATCCCCTCTGCGGCAAACATTTTCATAATTTTAAGATTAACTTCTTCGCTAAACCGCATGAACTCCCAATAGTTCGGCGGTGAATACCAGTATAATACCAATATATTCAGGGAGGCGGCATTAAATTCATTAAAGAAGACCCTGGGCGGCATATCCTGCGGCATTCCTTCATGGTTGTCTAAAATACCCCGGATTATGGATAATGCTAATTCCACCTTTTCCGGCGGGGTACTGTAAGTAATCGTGATATTGGTTAACCTGCGTATGGACTGGCGTCGGCCTATGTTTTCAATCGATGATTGTGCCACCTTGTCGTTGGGAATGACCACTTGATTTCCTGTGAGGGTTCTGATCCTCGTGCTGCGGAAACCAATGGATTCTATTGTCCCGTCATAACCTTCCCCGGTTATACGTTCACCAACTTTAAATGGTTTGTCTATCATTATCATTATACTGCCGAAAAAATTTTTAAGGGTGTCCTGGGCCGCCAGGGCAACGGCTAACCCTCCGATCCCAAGCCCGGCCAGGAGGGTTGTGAGGGGTTTTCCAGTTATAACCCTTATCGACAGGAAAATAAATACAACAATAAAGCAAACCCGGATAATCATGCGAATCATCTCTATTAAGGTTTTATCCAGAGAATTTGTTTCCAATTCAGAGTATTTGCTGAGCCGTGTAATAAATATCTCTATGAAATTAAACAGCACCATAATAATTGCAGCCGAAGCGGTTATTTCTATTAATTTCGATGTAATATCCATCAGTTTTGACTGTTCGGGCATGACAGGTTTTATGGATATAAGAAACAGGGCAATAATAAATACCTTAAGGGGACCTGCGATTATCAATAGAAATAGCCTTGATAAACCGGAGGGAAAATGCTCATTCATATAATTTTGAATTTGAGGCAGGATTTTTTCAACGGCAAAGAAAAGGGCTATCATTAAAAGGATAGAGTTGATTATCACTATCAGGGATATCCAAAGTTCCGTCTGCAGTTCGAGGGCAAATTCCCTTTTTAGCTGGCTGATAAACAGACTGAATACAATCAAAAAAACTATTATCCTGATGCTTTTCTCAGATGTTATTTTGAGTTTATCTCCTGCTGTAAAATCTTTAGTGGAGTCCGGACTTCTTTTTTTTACAACCCTAACCATTTTTAAAACGGCAGAAATTATTCCAAAACTTAAAATGGCCAGTTCTGCACCCCTGTAAATCAGCCTGGCAGGATAATCTGCCTCTTCGGGGGATTTAATAGCCATTAAAAAGAGGTATATGATCAGAAACCTTAAAAAGATGCGAAAACTCTGAAGTAAGGTGATTTTCAGAAGATTTTGTTTTAAATTCCATTTTTTATCAGATATCCTGATAAATACAAAAGAAAAAAGCTCTATAACTAATAAAATTGATACGGATATTATTCCTGTAAGAATGATTGAGCTATCCTTAAGATTTGAGTATGAAATCACCATGTTCTGCAAATAGGTTAATGCATCCATCAATTTCTCCTTCGAAATTCAGGTTCTCTAATCAATTATAGCAGGTTTATCCGATTACATAGCAAATCATAAAATAAATAATCTAAAGGTTTATCTCTTGTCCTTCATAAACAATAAAACATTCGGTACTGCTCTCCTCTTTTTTTATGATTTCTGCGGCCAGCAGGCCGATTCTATCCAGCTGAGCATCCGTTCTTTCTGGATCATGATGAAACAAGCCCAGTTTTTTAACCTTGGATAGCATGCCCAATTTGATAGTGCTCGTGAATGCACTATGTCCCCACCCCTCTTTCTGTTCAAATTCTTTCGGGGTATATTGGGCATCATGAATAAGCAGGTCGGCATCTTTTATGAACCTATGATAAGTGTAATAGGATTCACCATTTTCGAACTCTTTTCCTTCCAGCTCATTATCCGGCATAAAAACAAACACCTTTCCATCTTCTATTATTTTAAATCCATAACCACCATTTGGATGATTTAAAGGTATGGGGATGATTTGTGTATTCTTAATTTGTTGATCTTTTGGTCTCCCCGTTGAGAATTTCAAATTGGCCTTTAAATTATTTGTACCAACCGGAAAAAAAGGAGCTCTCATCTGCTCATCCATATAACTTTTCAGGACTTCCTTTGCTCTCATGCCGCCCCTGATATGTATTGTATATTTTTCTGAGTATGCGGGCCGGAAAAACGGGAATCCGTTTACATGATCCCAGTGCGCATGGGTGAAAAAGAGATACATCTCATTTATTGAAGGATTTTTGATTATATGATTTCCCAAATTTCGAATTCCTGAACCAGCATCAAATATTAAGATCGTCCCGTCATTCAGGCTAACCTGAACACAGGTTGTATTGCCCCCGTATTTTAAGGTTCCTTTTCCGGGGGAGGCAATGGATCCCCGGCAACCCCAAATCTTTATTTTCATTGAAAACTCCAATAATAAGCATAAATTAGTGCAGAACAGATGGCAAGGATTTAATCGGTATAGTAATTTTGGGTTTGACCTTGTTTTTCGCGAACGTGCTTTTTGGAAATTGTAGTTAAAGCTCTCCTGATTTTTGAAATTATTGTCCTTGTAATCTGGATTGTTGTCATTGTTCTGGAAGCTTGGTGAGAATGGAGTGGATATTTGTATTCGAGGTTATACCAAGCCGGGAGAACAATGGGGCCTTATGGGAGAATTACTCAAGAGAATCAAGAATCGATTTGATCAGGTCGGGATCGAAATACTGTGGCCACATACAAAAGTTTATTTTGTAAATAACCCGGAAACTGATAAGAATATCAACAATGTATTAAAAAGTCTCCCTGACGAAAAAGACGCCGTCAGGGAGACAATGACATAAAAACTCTATTATTTTATGAGTATGAACTCTACTCTCCTGTTTTTCCACCTATTGAGTAGATCACTGTGTGGAACAACTGGTCGGTATCCACCAATACCCTGGGTTGTCAATCGTTCAGAGCTCATTCCTCTTCTTACCAGAGCGTCCCTTATGGCTTCTGCCCGATTTTCAGACAAGGGGCGGAGTACTTCGTTCTCTTCAGTCAGCCACCTGTCAGGTTTATCCCAATAAAGTCTGACGGCATGCCCTTCAAGACGTATCCTGTAGTCTGGATATTTTCCGAGAATGATCGCCAGCTTTTCCAATGTTTCCATATTCTTTTCATACAGCTCGGGTTCAACGTCAATGAAATTCGCTGTATAAGGTTTGAAATAGATACTGGATATAATAATCCTAAGGTTTGCACCTTCCCTTAATACAAGGATATCTACAGGAATATTTGTTGTCTGGGTACTGGTATTACCAACTGAATCTACTGCTGTTATAACCAGAGAGTAGTCGGATGCTGACTGGACCAGTTCTCCGGAAGTGGATTTGCCGTTCCAGGTATACTCCCCGTTCCTGAATCTGGATGATGGTAATGAAAGAAAAACATTTCCCATTGGATCGAGGATGATCGCGTTCCATCTTCTTACATTATACTGATCATTTATATCGACCTTTATTACAAGGCTGTCGTTTTCACCATCACCGTCAGGAGAAAAGGGCAAGGGAAAAACTGAGGATGTTATTACCGGGGCTGTAAGATCCAAAGTAAAAGGGTTCACCAATTCAGAGGAATTCAGATTTCCCTTCTCATATTCAACCTCAAGTTTCCCCTGGAATTTTCCTTCAACAACTCGACCGTTGGTATCTTCTCCCTGCCAGGTCAGGCTTGATGGAATAAACTCATTACCCTCGAAAACAACCACCTCATTACTGTTGGAATCTAATATTTTATAGTTCCAACCAATTATGCCATCGGCTATTTGGGGCTGCAGGTCAAATTCCATA
Organism: Spirochaetales bacterium; assembly: GCA_016342585.1. Taxonomy (GTDB): domain Bacteria; phylum Spirochaetota; class Spirochaetia; order UBA9216; family UBA9216; genus JAEINK01. The sequence continues at coordinate 1,209 of JAEINK010000060.1, read as the reverse complement.
AAATCATTAACACCATCGCCATTAGGGCTGAAGGATATGCTTCGAGAGACGACTGAAACCGGCGTGGCAACTGTATCAATAATAAAATTTCTGGTGTTATATGATGCCGAGTTGCCTGCCGTATCTGTGGCCGAGGCTGTATAATAGAACTCTCCATCAGGAAGAAGTTTACCTGTGGCGTCCAGACCGTCCCAGTCAAAGGTTATTGCCCGTTCATCCCAGGTGAATACCCTTACGGTTTCTCCTCCTGCAGAACGAATCTCTCCTCTCCAGGTCCCCTCTATGCTTGTCGTCTGATTAATTGTGATAGTATCTTTTCGACCATCGCCATCGGGTGAAAATACTCTTAAGCTTGGAGAAAGGACTGCTACCGGTGATTTCCTGTCCAATAAAACGGGTTCCGAGATCATTTCGGCCTTATTTCCGTTTGAAAATACGACAATAAATCTGCCGAAATAGTTGCTGTCAGTCAGTAAATAGCCGGAATTACCGCGTCCATCAAATTTCACTTCCTGAGGGAAAACAGTTTTCTCCAGGACAATATCCTTTACAATACTGCCACTCTCATTAATGATTTCCAACCGGCTGTTGAGAATCTGGAGGGGTATATCGACCTCCAGCCTGAAAGATGCTTCATCTTTTATGCCATCTCCGTTGGGAGAGAAGGAGGAAGCTAAAGGAAAAACTGATATAGAAGCTACCCGGCGATCAATCGCTAGATTCGGACTCTTATAGAAAAATAAGTTGCCAGCCAGATCTTTTGCGGACAAATTGTAAGAATAGACTCCTTCCGGTGCCTCTTTTTCATCTGCTTTTTTTCCATGCCAGGTGAAATTCGGTGCAATCCCTTCCCAGGAGTAGGTTTTTATGGCGGTACCATTTTCATCACGAATGATTCCTTCCCAGAGATCTTCAGAGGAGGTCTCCTGGAATATCAACAGATCATCAAGATTCCCATCATCATTAGGAGAAAAAATTGTGTATGGAAGGGAAACATCCGCTTCAGGAGGGGTGTTATCTACTATTATGGTAAAAGGCGGCAGCTCCCCCGAATTCCCTTTATAGTCCCAGGCTGAAACAGTAAGCTGGTATACACCGTCTTTGACAAAATTTCCATCATTGTCGGTTCCATTGTTTTTTGCAAGTGAAAATTCCCCACTATTGCAATTATTTTTCCCCACTACCCGGTGGGGAATTTTACATACAATT
>JAEINK010000059.1 GCA_016342585.1 Spirochaetales bacterium | reverse complement strand
CTTTCATAGAAACAGTCTACAAGAAATTTCCCTTTATGTCTAGTTTTTTATACGTCGTCCTGAGTAGTTACTAATAAGATTAGAATTGGTATTAAGTATTTCAGTTTTTTCATTTTAAACCTCCATGAGTTATACAAATATAAAGATAGTTCACTTCGAATGGTAAATCAATAATAGATAGTAATTCTTGAATATATTGAGCAATATAAATATTAGGCTATATACTACCGGACATGATTTTCTGGAGACTATTCTATGATTCTCATATGCGGCAGTTACGTCTGGTAATAGTATTACAAGTGTATCGATCTTATCCTCTGTCAGAATGGAATCCCGGCTTACTACCAAATGGTTTATCTTCTTCAGCCTGATTTCGTTAAGCTCCTCCTCAAATTGAAATTTTTTCTACAAGGAGAATGACTGCGAGGATTTCTGGAAAAGACAATCTATTCTTAACCTCAATAATCATTATTTACCTGAGAAGAGAGAAGCTAACCCCGGTCCCCTGAATCAAAGTCACATTTCACTCGGTCATAACAAGTATGAAAACAGAACTAATCAAAGAAAAGACTATTATAAGTCCGCTCGAAGCGCCCCGGGCCATTCCCGATGCACTGCTGGATATCGGGTGCTCCCGTTTCGGAATAACCTACCTATTTCCCTACCAGCGGCTGGTTATCCAGAATATCATGGATTCGGCCGCATTATTAGAAACAAGGCCTGCCGGATACATAGCTCCGGAACTTTCTCCAGCCTGTACATCAGATACCGATACAGATACCGACTCCAGAAGCAATCAAATAGTAATCCTCCCGACTGGCGCCGGAAAATCCCTTTGCTTCATGCTCCCGGGAGCTCTTCTTCCGGGGATTACTCTTATTATATTTCCATTGCTGGCTCTTATGGCAGATCAGCTGCGCAGGATCGAAAGATCAGGATTAAAGGGTGTGATGCTCAGAGGCGGTCAGGAGAAAACCGAACGAGATGTAATATGGAAGGAACTTGATACAGGTAAGGTCAATTTTATCCTGACAAACCCGGAAACATTGAAAGGGCCAAACGTTATGGCTCGCCTTAAAAATCTACCACTAATTCATGCGGTAATTGACGAGGCCCATACGGTAAATGAATGGGGCAAGAGTTTCAGACCATCATATCTTGAGCTGGGAAAGACTTTGAAGGAACTTAAAGTTCCGATTGTAACAGCCTTCACCGCTACAGCCTCCCCGGAGGTTATGCTGGGGATAAAGGAGATTCTTTTTCCCGGGCAGGATGTTCACACTATTACAGGAAATCCTGACAGGGAAAACATCACCTACAGAATAATCCCGACAATATGTCCGGAGTACGACCTGAGCCGTTTCCTGCTCCCTATCCTCCAGGACGGTTCTCCTAATCCTGAGGTCCTCCCGAGACCGGCCATAGTATTTTGCGTCAGCCGAACATCGGCGGAACTCACAGCAGCTCGACTCAGGAACGCCTCGGGCGAAAAGGATATTTATTTCTATCATGCGGGACTTTCCCGGGAGGAAAAAACAGCCATTGAGGAGTGGTTTTTTTCATCAGAGAATGGAATATTGGCCAGCACATGCGCATACGGTATGGGTGTTGATAAATCCAATATCAGAACAGTCATCCATCGGGAGCCGCCTTGTACTGTCGAAGCCTATCTGCAGGAGTCGGGACGCGGAGGAAGAGACAGGCAACCAGCTATGGCGGTAATGCTTTTACCGTGGGATCCGCGGGGTGAGATAAAAGACGGCCAATCAAAAATCGCAGGCTCATCGGAGGAACCTCAGCTCCCCCCAAGGGAAGCGGCTTTTCGAGAGGGGATCAGGAACAACGGCCGCTGCCGCAGGGAAGTGTTCATAGAACTCCTTGGAGGAGAATCCGAATACTGCGCCGGTTGTGATGTCTGTGATGCCCGAATCCAGAAGACCCCCCGGGGGGCTGCAGAAATAATGAAAATTCTGAAACACCTCCCCCGATATTATAATAAAAGAGAGCTGCAATTCCTCCTTGCCGGCAGAGGCAGCACCATTATCCGGGAAGAAAACCTCTATTTAGGCCGGTATTTCGGACTACTGAAAGAGTGGGAACCGGACCAGATAGCGGATGCCCTGATAGTAATGCAGAAATCAGGGATGATCAACAAAGGAAAAAAAGGAGTCCTTCGGGGGAAACTGAGGTTAACAAAAAAAGGGAAATATATACTGAAAACCTGCAAAAATCAGAAATTATGATTGATGAAACTCCCAGCACCATGCTAAAAATGGAGGAAGAAAGATCAGCATCGGAGAAATGCATTTTAAAGAGAACCACTAGAGTTGTGCTGAAAATATCGGACAGGTTAATAAGGGAGTCGGAATGAAAATCACTTTTTTAGGGACAGGAACCTCACACGGCGTCCCTGTAATCGGGTGTAAATGTGCCGTCTGCCAATCTGAGGATCGAAGAAACAAAAGAACGCGCTCGTCGATCTATATAGAATCCGGAGATTCCGCCATACTAATTGATACAGCCACAGATTTTCATCAGCAGGCTGTAAGGGAGGGGATCGATCATCTTAATGCTGTCCTCTATACGCATGCCCATGCAGACCACATCCATGGGTTGGATGAGATCCGAATCTTCACAAGACAGAACTCAATGCCTATCTTCGGCTCGGAGGCAACCATAGAAGAAGTACGGGAACGGTTCCCCTACATTTTCAATAGCACTATTCAGAGAGGTGGCGGAAAACCGGACATAACCACAAGCATTCTGAAGCCCATGAAAAAAAGGGTGATAGAAGGGTTGGAAATCACAGCAATCCCTATAAAACATGGAAAACTTGATATTTTTGGCTACAGGATCGGTGACACAGCCTATCTGACGGATTGCAATGAAATTCCAGAATCAAGCCTGCCCCTTCTAAAAGACCTTGAACTCCTCATCATCGGGGCACTTCGTCACTCATCCCATCCGACTCACTTCAGCCTCTCTGAGAGCCTTGAAATTATAGACTCCCTGGCTCCGGGAAAAGCCCTCCTGACCCATATGAGTCATGATTTTGATCATGAAAAATTACTTAGGGAGCTTCCCGGGCGTGTTGAACCGGCCTATGACGGATTGTCACTTAAAAACCTGCATTAAGAGTTCAAGAATATTAATTTCAGTATTAGTTTTTACATAAAAAAACCGTCTCATTTCGATGAGACGGTTTCTACTCGTTGAATCGTGGGGTTTTATACAACCTTCTGAACCTTGCCGCTCCTGAGACAGCGTGTACAAATCTTAATAGTCTTGGTTTTACCCTTGATTAAAGCTCTCATTTTAATGAGATTGGGTTTCCAAACGCGTCTTGTTTTATTATGAGCGTGGCTGACGTTATTTCCAGCTACAGTACCTTTTCCACAAATTTCACATCTACGTGCCATGTTATCCTACCTTACTTGGTCCAAGACCTAATACGCCCTGAATGTTTCGATAAATTAACAGAAAACAGGGGTTATGTAAAGTCCTTTATGTAATGATCTTCTTCCACTCGTCAGAAGATAGATTATTATTGTTAAAAATTTCATTTTGGAGATAATTCGTCATCTTTTTCAGCTTGGAAGCAGTCTCTTTACTGATAACATGCTCTATTTCACACGCTTCTTCTTCGGCATCTTCCAGGGGAACAAGCAAAATTCCATTTAGAAACTCAACAAGAAGCTCATGTTTACCTTCAACAGATTTAGCTATACCCATTCCTTCATCAGTTAGACTGATATAGGAGTTCTTCTCATAGTTCACCAATCCTCTCGTCCGGAGGTTCTTCAAGGCACCAGTAACTGAAGGCATCTGAACATCAAGCAGGGCGGCAATATCCTTCACACGGGCTACCCGATTTTTCCTCTCAAGCCTGAGAATTGTCTCAAGATAATCTTCAAGACTTGGTGTTAAGTTTCTGTTATTCATATAATAAATATACCCTATCATGGCCGGATGTTCAACAACATCAATCTTTCCCTGCAATAATCCAGATAATTACCTTGCGTTGAGATATCTGTTACAATATACTTTTATAAAGGATAGTTAAAAAGATTATGAACAAGGAATTTGATAAGACAGATAAAATTCTTGATATTTCTCTCGAAAAAGAAGCCCAGGTAATTTATCTACTGGATGAAGATGAGTCTTTATTTCGTGAATTATCTGATCAAATTGGGATCTTTGGTTATGAGATAAATCTCCTGAAACATTACAAGGAGCTTGATTCCAAAATTAAAGCAGGAAAATGGCACCTCTTAATTGTAGAGAGCCGACTTTTAAACTCTAAGCTGAACCTCTCCGAGAACCTTAAACAACTGAAAAACGAAATGGGAGATGATTTGAATATCATTTTCCTTTCTCAGGAAGATAATGTAGATATTCGCCTTAAATGCGTAAAAGCAGGCAGTTCAGGCTTTTTCCTCCTGCCCCTGGATATAAACCGGTTTATAAACAGGCTCAATCAGTTCAGTTCCAGGGGAGATGAACAGCCTTACCATACCCTGATAGTCGATGATGATGTAAGTGTTACCGAGTACTACTCCTTAATGCTGAACAAGGCGGGAATTCGAACAACCAGAGCGATAACCGTGTCTGAAGCCATCGAATCGATGATACAGAACAAGCCGGATATAATCCTTATAGATATATACATGCCCGAATGCAGCGGGATAGAGATGGCGGCCTTAATCCGTCAGGAGGACACCTTTATTGGTATCCCGATTATCTTTATATCTGCCGATCAAACAGAAGAGACCCAGCGAAAGGCTATCCTGGCCGGGGGAGACGATTATCTGACGAAACCGATAGAACCGGATCATATGATAAAACTCCTCTCCTCCCGGGTAAGGAGGGCAAGACAGATCAGACACTATATGGAACGGGATTCACTGACAGGTTTATTGAACCACTCAAACCTTAAAGAGCATCTGACCCGGGAATTCAATTTAGCCTCCCGAACCGGGAATGAATTCTGTTTTGCCATGCTGGATCTTGATCACTTCAAACTTGTGAATGATACCTATGGGCATACGGCAGGGGATCAGATCCTGAAAGGCCTGGCAAGACTTCTTGAAGACAGATTACGAACCACTGATATAATCGGCCGTTATGGTGGCGAGGAGTTCGGTATTGTTCTGGAAAGTACATCCCTGGAACATGGGATGCGGATTTTAAATGACCTCAGGGAACTCTTTGGCAGGATTCATCAGAACTACAATAATATGGATTTCTTTGTCACTTTCAGCGCCGGGATTGCCAAGAGTTCCGATGCCATGAACTCGGATGATCTAATTTCACTGGCAGACAAAGCCCTGTATACGGCCAAGGAGAGGGGCCGAAATCAGGTAGTCTCCCTAAGAACCCATAACAAACTCAACAACTGATATATCAGAGGATCTCATTAAAACTAACCTGTTCCCACCAGGCCTGTTCATTTCCTGTTTCGATGGAATAACAGATAAGATCTCCCCTCTTCCAGCGGATTGTAAGCGTCGGCAACTTCGAGGAAAGGAGTGAACCCTTTTCCTGAATGTCAGAGTATCCGATAAAAATCTCCGGAACGGAAAAGAGTATTTCCTTTTGGCGAGCGCTTCTATCAACAATCCCCTTATCCCTAATCATACGAAAAAATTCGGAATGAGTTTTAAACTCCCCGGAATCCTCCCCCACCAGACTGCGGAGTGAAGTAGAAATCTCTTCCCATCCGGGAACAGAGCCGGAAAAGCTAAGAACACCCCCCTCATCACAGATGGCCGAATCCATGAAACCGGCAAGGGAGGACGGGGGGATAACTTTCCGCCGGTTCCTTTCGTTTAGAAAAGCTTCTGAAGGTGCTTTCGCCGAAAACATGATGGGGATAACCTGCGGAAAGGCAAATAGAGAGACATTTCCTGTAGAGGAAAAGAGGGTCCTTTTCAAGGCCGAAATCTCTGCTTCAATATTCCCGGGTAATGAAATCGCATATAAATACATGGCATCATTATGGCAAAACCGTTATAATAGGTAAATAAGCGGAATACTGATTTACAGGTTAAGGTGGTTATAATGAAAAAGAAAGTAGAAAAGATATCCCAGCAGATTGTTGATATTATCAGTCAATGGTCAGCCGTTAAAACAATCACGATAGCCGAGGCCGCAGATGAAGAGCTGATTAGCCCCTATTTTTTCATGAGTATTGATGTGTATTATAAGGGGAATCTGCTATCGGCAAAAAAACGGAGAGCCTGCTTTGGTGATACGGCGACATTCGAATCCTCAAATTACGGGAATAAAGACAGATTCCTATATGAGGATCTTCCCATACGACTTGAATACAAGAATATGGATAGAATCGATACGATTATCGATAGCAATAACGATGTGCAATATATTGTCAGGGAAACAGGAACATATCTCTTTTATAGAATAAAGAACAACCGGGTTCTTTTCCAGAAATCCGGATGGCTCAACGAGGTGCGCGAAAATATCACGAATCTGCCGGATTCATATTGGGATCCCATGATCAAAACCTGTGCCTCTTCACTGGAGCATCAATTAGGAGACCTCTCTGCCGCGGTTATGGAGGACGATGCATTATTCTACCTGCGTTCTCTGGCTGGCTGGATAAATACCCTCTGCAGTATAATTTTTCTGATGAACCATGAATTTGAACCCTCCGGTAGAAGGATGCTCAATCAGCTCTTCGCTTTAAGAAATCTTCCGGAAAATTTCAAGGGAAGGTTTGATTGCCTTATCAGAGAAGATTCGGAATTCGGGCCTGAAAGAAAGCAGGAAATCGCCAAACTTCTGACTTCACAGATTATTGGAATGATCCGGAGATAGAGGACATGAATTCAAAGATTATCATCTCACTGCTCTTCTCTATTTTATTAATAATAACCCTCTCATCCTGTCTAACCTCTCCTCCTCCCCAACTGGTTCTTAACACAGAAGATGGGGAGCTGCTCCTTGAGGGCAGCAGGGAGTTCCCGCCCCTTGAAAGGGAAAAAGGGGATGAATCTTTACCGGAGGAGGGATTTTTCTATCCCCTCCCCCCCGAGATTAGCAACTCAAAAACAGGGAGTTTAATAAAGGTTCTCTACCCGGCAGAATATTCCGGCTGGGTGGATTTCTACCTGTCTGACGGTTCGATTAAAAGGGCTGAGATAAGGCCGGAGGGGAAGCGGGAAAACCCTGTAATCAGGATTTTATCCTCCTTTACCATGAAGCAACTTAAAGGTATAGGAATACCGGAGAGTAAAGATGCACCTGTTCCGCAAATCTCACTTGAATCTGAAAGGTTAGTCAGCAACACCGAAACCTCTATAGAGACAGAGGGCATTACAATAATTCAAAAAGGAAAAGAGGAGTGGGTGATAGAACTCGCGCCATCTATTTTTCACCCGGTTCTTACCGAAAACCCCTGGTATATCAAACTCGATTACCTTCAGGAATCAACTGAGACCCCAAACCAAACAGGAAACTCCTCCCTTTCGCTTATCCATGAAAATGGGGAGAGTGAGGAGTTCGATTTTTATCCTAAAACAGGATCTCACAGCCTCTATTTTTATTCCGAGCAGTACAACCGGATGCCCGAGGAGTTTCGTGTAAACGGGGTGGAAGATTTTTCGATCACCGCAGTTTCGGTTAACCTCCGGACCGATGAAGAGGGAAAAGCTGTTCCTATAATCGCTGACACAGGAACAATCCTTCACTATCCCCGGGAGTTCTGGAGAAATCCGCATTATGAATATTTCAGATGGAATATGTACCCAGAAATTGTCCAAATCATTACCGACACCTACGAGAACCAGTCCCTCTTCTTCAAACGACTGGCTTTTTATGTGGAGAAACCGGGCTTCGTCGGAAGGCTGGCCCCCAATGAGGAGATAAAACCCCTCCACGGCTGGAATGCCCACGATTATAGACCAGAAGATCTGGCCAACTTCTTCCAGCAGGCCAGAATCGAAAATTTTAAATTGAATCCAGAAGAAGAACTTCTACAGGAACTTCTCCTGGCGTGTGGTGTCCTCCTTGATTCGGCCGGCACTCTTCTACCGGGGAAGGGTGCGCTCATCGGTACTTCGATCGAAACCTTCTATGAACAGAGGCTCATCTTCATGGCCCATGAATCATTGCATGGTATATATTTCACCTCGGAAGAGTATAGAAAAGAGTGCGAAGCCTTCTGGGATACCCTTTCCGCGGATGAACAGAAATTCTGGAGAAACTTCCTCTCTTACCGGGGGTACAATGTTGATGAGGATCATGATCTTCTGATAAACGAAACCTGCACCTACCTTCTTCAGCAGCCGCCGGACCAGGCGGATGACTACTTTGTCGGATTTATCACCCCCCGACTATTGAGCTCCCGAACCTGGCTGAAGGATTGGCTCACCCCCTTCCTTCTGGATAACCAGGGACTTTTCGCAGACGAGGTCAGGAGAATGGAAGAGAGATTGTACCGGCTGGCAGGGTTTACGGCAGCCACAATTCACGACCTTCTACCAAAAGATAGATCAAAATGGTTTATCTTTGAAGGAATGGAAAAAAAGTGGCTTGAACAGCAGAATTCCTGATAAAAGAGGGAAGATCAAATGAGGATATTCTATTGACCTTGTAGGACGTTCTCAGTATACTTGCCTTCATTATTGCGGAACTGAATCAGGTTACTGCTCTATGATTTACGGGATGTAGCCTAGAGGCTAAGGCGCCTGCTTTGGGAGCAGGAAATCGGAGGTTCGACTCCTCTCATCCCGATACACCTTTTTTAGGATGTGCCAAGCGTCCATAGCTCAGCTGGATAGAGCAACGGCCTTCTAAGCCGTAGGTCAGAGGTTCGAATCCTCTTGGACGTAAACAAAAAAAGCTACCCATTTTCGGGTAGCTTTTTTCGTTTATGTGAAACAATAGGATTCGAACCGAAACGAACGCCGAACGTAAGTGAGGATGAGCAGGCAGGGAAGCCTGCGGAAGTGAGTGAAGGCGGCCTGAGCAAGGCAACAGGATGTTGACGCTGTCGAAGGCGAATCCTCTTGGACACGCTTTGCGACCTGAGAAGCAAAGCGAAAGTGCCATTTGGTAATCTGCTTTTTTTATGTTTCATTGAATAAATAGATATGTACAGTTTGTCCTTAAGCCTGATATCAATTTTTATGTCACCCCATTCCAACTTTCACTACCCGTTAAGCTAAAAGACAAACTGCAAACTCAAGCCTGCGGAAGTGAGTCAGGTTCGAATCCTCTTGGACACAGATCGCAACCTGAGGAGCAAACTGGGCGCAGGCATCAGAAATCCATATAAACCCGTTTTCGCCCTGATGCCATAGAACAACCGGCCAATTTCCATTAAAATCATGCCTCATGAAGACCCCGGACACACTGACCGATTTAGGAATGCTCCTTCTGGAAAATATAAAAAAAACTCCCGTTCCTTTGGATCAACACAATCAGCCATCGGAACCCGCACGGCTCCTCTATGGCAGGGGGGGACGATGCCCGGGCCTGTATGACATCAATATCGATATTTTTCCACCCCTCCTTTTTATCACCCTTTACAGAGAGTACTCCCATGAGGAAGTTGAAGTGATAGCCAATCAGATAAAAACAGCCTTCCCGGAAAACCCTGTGCTCATACAGGATAGAAGTACAAGGCCTGCCATTACCAGACTGAAGAAAGGAGAGGTTCCGGAAGAACTGGTTATCAGAGAGTCCGGGCTGGAATACCTTGTGAATCCGGAAAGGGGTCAGAATGCAGGATTCTTCACAGATATGCGCAATGGCAGAACAAAACTTTCAAAACTGATAGAAGCGCTTGCCGAAAAGAACTGCGCCGAAAACGAGGGAATGGAATCATCAGAAATTCAGGTACTGAACCTCTTTGCCTATACATGCTCCTTTTCAGTCGTCGCAGCTGCGGCGGGTGCTGATAAAATCATAAACATTGATATGAACCGCCGTTCCCTTGAGATTGGTAAACGAAACCACAGATTGAATCACAAGAATATTCCCGGCGGGTACATAAACCAGGCGAAGTTTCTATCCCACGATATCTTCAAATCCTTTGGAAAACTTAAAAAAGAGGGTCCCTACGATATCATCATCGCAGACCCTCCCCCGAGTCAGAAAGGGAGTTTCATGATGCTGAAGGATTATCCCAGGCTACTGAAAAGGCTTCCGGAAATGCTTAAACCCGAGGGAAAGATACTCCTGACCCACAATGGCCCGGGCTGGTCCTGGGAAGAGTTTGAAAAGATGGCCCTGGAATCCCTTCCGGGATTTTTCATATCCGAATACATTGAGCCGCCGATCGATTTCGCCCCGAAGGAATCGGGAAGGGGATTAAAAACCTTTATTATGGGGATAATCAATGAATAAATTCATTTCTTGCACATAATAGACTATAACTCAAACTCCCACCCTTAAAACTCCTAAGATAAAAAATGCTTATTTTGTCATAACTTCTTTGATAATGAGATTTATATGTTATATAATTGTAATTGGTATTATATATTGCCATATATTTTTCTCAGGAGGGTTTCATGAATAAAAAAATTTTAATTATTTTGGCCATACTCCTACTATTTACTGGTTTTGCTTTTGCTGAACTGGAATTGGGAGTAGGAATCACACCACCACTTGAAGATGTGGAAGGAGCAACCGGCGACTTCGGTCAGGATATGCTTATATCCTTTCACGGCGGTTATTCTTTCTGGTGGCTGTTTTATGCCTCCTGGGATGCCTATGTTATGCCGGCCTATCTCATGAGTGCATTGACTGAAACGATAGATGATTCAGGTAACGTCAGCCCAGGTGTTTATAAACCGGGGTTTCTTAACATGTTCGATGTGGGCATTCGTCCGCGTATCGGTCCCTTAATGGTGATGGCCGAAGTGGGAATTAACACCCTGTACGTTTACGAGCAGAGTGAAGATGAACAATCGGAGCTGGGTGGTAATATCCGTGTTGGTGCGGGATTGCATTTCAACCACATCAGCATCATGGGAACAGTCTCATCAGTCTTTTCCAGTTTCGACAGTATGACGAACACCCTTGAAGATCTCGGTAGCGGTGATGCCTGGCTGGAGGAAAAAGCCCAGGAAAAGATCATGGAAACTTTAATTCCAACTATCACAGTGAATCTGTGGTTCTAGGGGAGGTGAATAATGAAAACGTTAAAGAATAAGACATTATTTGTTCTGTTGATCGCCGTCATCCTGGGAATGGGTTTTCTTACATCCTGTGATGAAATACTCGAGGCCTTTTACCCCGAATTAACAGAAATGAACGAGGGAGAAATCATAGTATATGTAAACTTTGATTCAAACATCTATGGTATAAATGAATTTGTGAATGGTTCAAGAAATATAAAGGTCGCTGCTATTCCATTCCTTGAAACATACAATGGATTCAATATGCAGGTAGATGATGCCATCATTCAGGAATTCTACATAGGAGATTTTCAGAATCGATTTTTAGAAACAAGATTCTATGTTCCTGAGAACAAAATTTACAAAGTTATCGCCTGGGTTGACAGAAATAATGACTACGAACCAAACTGGGATGATTCAGCATACCCGGAACCATCAAGAATGGCCACAGATACATGGACTGGAAACTGGTGGATGGATTACCGGTGGGGATTTTATTCAGTCGAGACAGACGTTTATCTTTCATTAGGTGATGAAATTGCTATCGAACAGCTTGAAGGTAACCCCGATGATATCGGTGGTGACGGCGGATTTGGCGAGCCTCCCATTGCTTCACCTCAGGCTGATTTCACCTCGGTAGGAGTTGGTAACTCCATTAATTTCTGGAGCGACTCCTGGGATCCTGATGGATTTATTATTAATAGAGAATGGCAGATTCAGGGACCATATGGTGGGCAAGAATACTTCAGTCAACCTACTTTGACATACTGGTTCAATGATATTGGTGAGTATACGGTCTCTCTTAAAGTCTGGGATAATGACGGTAATGAGTCAGGATACAGTGCTCCCATAAGGATCAATGTTTATGACACCGGTTCATATACCAACCAGGCTCCAAACTCCGATTTCTGGTCTGACAGAACCAATGTGGCTTTAGGTCAGGAAGTACGGTTTGAAAGTAATTCCTGGGATCCTGATGGAGGTATCGTAGATTACTATTGGAATTTTAATGATGGTAATGAATATTATGGCGGAGATGTTGAATGGCATAGTTTCACCAATTCCGGCTCATATAATGTCAGCCTTACTGTTACCGATAATTCGGGTGCGACAGATACATCCGACCTTTGGGTTTATGTTGCCGCCTCTGGTGCTGTTAACCGTGAAATAAGTATAACAGGAACTGTTTCCGGTATTAACTCCTACTCTTCACCTATAATGATAAAACTGATAAGTCTATCTAATGATCCCGGAATGGAAATTGATTCCAGGGTTATTTATGGGGCAACAAATTTTAATGAGACATTCGACTATCTGCCGGAAGATGAATATGGAATCATTGCCTGGTGGGATGCCAACAACAACTACAATCCTGATCCGGGAGAACCTGGAGCCTTCGCTGATGGAACAGATTCGAGTGGTGATATGTACTTAAGCATGTACGACATCAATGTTCCGAGCTTCTCCCTCTGGAGCAGTGTAGACTACACTTTGAATGCGACATTCAATTTTACCTCGACGGATGGCGAGTTCCTCTTTTCAACACCAACAGGTTCGGATGGAACAGTTAATAACGCTCTTGGATTGGGAATAAATACGACACACTATGGAGCCTTCGTTGGGCAGGGTGCCTACAGCTACTACTACCTTGATAATCTGGGATCATACCCCTCAAATTCTCTCCAGATAATGCTGCAGAATGTTTCCAATGACATCGATCTTTATGTATATGGTGCAACATCCTCTGGGAATGACTACGAAAATGCAGTAGATCTTATAACAATAGGTTCTAGTACGGCAGGTGGAACAGCCTGGGAAACTGTCAATGTTCCTGCAGATCATGGTTACAACAGTATTTTCATCCTGGCCTATGGTTATGCTGAGGGAAGTTACGACGTTAATATAATTTCTTTCTAATTTAATCATTCTTTGTTTTATACCGCCCGGGGCCAAAACCCCGGGCTTTTTTTATCCCCCACCCTGGCGAGCGCTTCTATCAAGATGGAAAAGTCCTGAAGCGTTTCTATCAAAATTAAAAATCGAAAGAAAATATCATAATATCAGACATTTAAACTTGACAACCCGCAAATTCTGAAATATCATAATATCAGACAAATCAATTGGAGGTCTATTATATGTCCGATAAATTACCATTAGCCAAAATGGCTGCAACCACAGATACCGACTACTGGAACGATTCCTGTTCCATCGAAGAGCTTACCTATGCCATAGCAAACGGAGCCGTAGGAGCAACCACAAATCCTGTCATCGTATACAACGTCCTTAAAAAGGAGTTCCACCTCTGGAAGGATAGAATAAATGAGGTCATAAAGGAAAACCCCACCTTTACCGAGGATGACGTTGCATGGCAGATTATCGAAGAGATGGCCATAAAAGGGTCTGAACTTCTTATGCCCGTCTTTGAGAAAGAGAAGGGCGCAAAGGGAAGGATTTCCATCCAGACCAATGCAAAGTACTACCGGGACGCCAAAGCCATGGCCGATCAGGCAGTTAAGTTTGATAAGCTTGCACCCAATATGCAGGTAAAAATGCCTGTAACCGAAGCCGGTGTCAAGGCAATCGAAGAGTCCACCTACCAGGGTGTTAATGTTAATGCAACAGTATGTTTTACCGTACCCCAGGCTGTCGCTGTGGCCGAAGCCGTAGAGAGGGGACTCGATCGGAGAGAAGCCGAGGGCAAAGACATATCGAATATGACTCCCGTTTGTACAATCATGGTTGGAAGACTGGATGACTGGATGAAGGTCGTTGCCGACAAGGAAAACATCATCGTTAATCCTGCTTACCTTGAGCAGGCTGGTGTCGCCGCCATGAAGAGGGCCTGGGCATTTTACCAGGAAAAAGGATTCCGAACACGCCTCCTCTCTGCCGCTTACAGAAACCAGCTCCACTGGTCAGAACTCATTGGTGGAAACATGGTTCACACCATCCCCTACAAATGGCAGGTCCGATACAATGGATCCGATGTTGAGGTTAAAGACACCATTCAGGAACCAATGGATCCCAAGGTGATCGAACAGTTAACAAGTAAGTTTGTTGATTTCAAACGGGCCTACGAACCTTATGGGATGACCCATGCCGAGTTCGACAATTACGGTGCAACAAGAAGAACACTGAAATCCTTCATCGGAGGCTACAGCCAGCTTCTGGAGATTATCCGTGATGAAATGATTGCAGGCGATTGATTGATTTATTGTTTTTTATTCTTATTGAGAGTTTTGCTAAAAACTTACCGTCTTGGGTTTATCTCAAGGCGGTTTTTTTATTCTCAGGTGAAATGCAGGAAAGCGAAGTATTTCATTTACTTCCGGCCTCTTGTTTTATATAATATATATTATATTTAAGGATATAAAATGATCGACTATAGCAGAAGGAATTTTAACAGCTTTATCTGGCATGCGGTGTTCCTGGCATTAACCCTGAACTTTGTGGATATAAACACGGTCATACCGAATTTAATCCTTAAATCGGGTGGCGGCCCCATCTATCTGGGGATGTTATCAGCCATAATGATCGGCGGGACCGGGGTCATGCAGCTCTTTTTTGCCGGCTTTTTGATCAACAAACCTAAAAAGAAGTTCTATCTTATAACAGGGATTTCACTGCGAATCTCGGCACTCCTTCTTCTGGGGTTCATTCTTTTTACAACAGGTAAAAATTCACAAACGCCACAGGGAGGGTTTTTATCCGGCCCCGTGGTCATACTTATGATCATGGCTGTTTTTTCTTTCAGCGGTTCATTTGCCAATATTTCATATGTTGATATCCTGGGGAAGGCATTCCCGGCAGAAAAAAGGAAAAGATTCTTTATTATAAAACAGACAATTTCAAGTTTCGGGGTAATTCTATCCGCTATAATCGTAAGGGTTACTCTGGGATTACTCCCCTACCCTTTCAGCTATGCCCTACTTTTTACAGCAGCGGGTTTACTCCTGCTCACCGCATCCCTCGGTTTCTGGCGATTAAAGGAACCGGAATCAAAGGTGATGAAGACACCCAGTCTGGCAAAGAAATTCACATTATTCAAGAAAGCTGTTTTAGAGGATAAAAATCTGAGGTACTATCTTTTACTGATCAACACATCCGGGGTTATCCTGGGTATGATTCCTTTTCTGATTGGTCTGGCACGAAAGAGTTTCAATTTCGAGACAGAAATGATAGGAAATTATCTGATAATCCAGATGGCAGGGGCCCTTTGTGCCAACCTGCTGTTCAATCTATTGAATAAAAATCAAAAATACAAAGGGATACTCTACTATTTTATTATTTCAGCCGCGGTAATTCCACCGGCAGCCCTTCTTCTTTCAGGCTACCCTGCCATCTTCCCCCTCCTTTTTATCCTTTCAGGATCTTCCCTGGCAGCCTATCAGGTGGCAATCCCGGGGATTTTGCTGGAAATATCCACGGAGGAAAACAGACCTGTTTATACAGGAATCTCCGGTGCGGGGAGCCTGGCGGTTCTTCTATTCCCGGTTATTGCAGGCCTGTCGATTGAACAATTCGGGTATGTTCCCATTTTCCTGATTTCTTCGGTGATAATTCTATCTGGTATGTTTTTTGCGCAAAGGATTATATGCACAAGGATTAATAAAAATTAGAAATCACTTACATATCTAAATCAAGAGCCACGATTTTATCTCTGCCGCTTTCCTTGGCTTTATATAACATCTCATCCGCTGCTTTTGTCATCTTTTCCAGGGTATCATCCCGATCCAGTCTTTTTGTGACCAGGCCCACACTGATCGAAACCCGGCTTTTAACAGACTTATATTTGTGATCGGATATGGCTTTCCGGACACGCTCCATTACAAATTGGGCCCCATCTATATCCAGGTTCGAGAAAAGAAAGATAATCTCCTCCCCACCATATCTGGCTATAATGTCTGAACTTCGGAGCTCCCGCCGGCAAATCGCCCCGACTTCACGGAGGACCATGTCTCCTACATTATGACCGTAGGTATCATTCACTTTTTTGAAGTGATCGATATCCGCCATAATAACGGAAACCTGTTCTTTATTGCGTTGTGCATTTGCAAAAATGACACTACCCTGCATCTCAAAACAGTAACGCGTTCCGATCTTCATTAGAACATCTTCCATGGCCATCTTATGGGTTTTTTCATGCTGCCGTGCATTAGCCAGTGCCACAGAAACGAAAGAAGCAAAACCGGTGGCTAATTTTAAATGGGAATCCTGATAAAAGTTCTCTTCGGTATGATCAAGAGAGAGCAGCCCAAGAACTTCTCCCCTGAAAATAAGGGGAATCCCCAGCCAGGAGACTGTTGGAGAACTTTCATCAGGATCGTAAAATTTGGGAAATTCTTTTTTGATATCACTGCAAATTACAAGTTTTTGATCATCAATGGCCCTGGTACTGAGACTTCCCTTTTCAGGATAAGGGAAGACCCGCCCCAAAACCTTATCCATATCTTTATAACCAAGGCCACCTATGACCCTCAACCCTTCCTTGGATAAAATCTGAACGGAAGCTCGCTCATAGGGGACCACCGTTTTTACATGGTCTAATATGTGATTAACCGTTTCATCAATATTAAGACTGGAGGTTATTAAGGCGCCGATCTGCAATAAATTCTCTGCTTCATTGGCCCTCGATTCGGTTTCAAATTTCTGGGTTCGAACTTCCTCTTCGGTCTCTTTGAGGTGAGTAATATCTGCCTCGGTCCCCACATAGAGAAGAGAATTGCCATCTTCATCCTTATAAACGACAGCCCCTTTATGAAGAATACAGATCCATTCACCCTGGTTGTTTTTTACCTTGAAAATTTTCTCAACCTCGGTAATTTTACCGGATTTAATTTGCCCTGAATATTTTTGCACAGATTTAAAGAAATCCGGGTGAATTCTCGAACGGATAGGCTCAATATCTGCCTTTTCCCTGTTATAAAACCAGTAATTCCAGTCAGTCAGAACCGACCACCGTTTATTGACAAAATCAATAGCCAGGAACCCCAGACCTGCGAGCTCCCGGCTCAGGGGTGTGTCTGAAAACAGGAAATCATAATCATGCAAAATATCACCCAACTTATTACTCCTGATACATTTTCCATCAGCCTTATGTCAATATTCTGCACTCATATGAATTATTTTGCAAGCATTACCTGATCTTTTTACACTTGCCGCTTCTTCCCTAAATGCTGTCCAGCAACTCCTGAATGGGCGTCTTCACCGTTGAAAACTCAATTCCCTGATCTATACAAAAATCCCGAACAGACATGGCAGGGGCCCCCATGGTTGTACCAAGGACCTCTTCAATCTGCTCTCGACTGAGCCCCCAATCTAAAAGCTCTGAAAACAGGGTTCCGCCTTTAATTTCCCCGGATAGTTTTTCTTCTGAATGTTCGACTTCGGTCTCAACTCCATCGGAGATAAAACCAGAGAGAGAGACTCGTCTTGATTCATACAGTTGAAGAACATCATCACTGGAGGCCCCCTCCTTCCGCAGTATATTGAAGGCCGGTTCCGGAAGAGCAGTTGTCTCCTCAGGTTCAAAGGGTAACCCTTTGTAGAGAGCGACAAAGAGTCTCATACTATCGGTACCAACTTCCATATCACCGGAGGAGGCATAGATCTCTTCAAACTCCTTTATTTTAACATCTTCAGGAACTTCGACATCTGAGAATCCATAAGCCTTTGCCAGGGTTTCGACTGGAATCCCGAAGACCTTTTCCAGATCAGAAAATGAATAGGAACCCCTTATATCTCCGGGATTTGACTCACCGGCAAACTCACCGGTTTCAAATTTGACGGGTTGTTTTGAACTTTCGGTCATCCAATAGCCTGTCGCTGTCGTGATAAGAATTCCACCGATAAAAAGGATAGGCAGCAGTATTCCCGCTGAAAGTGCTCTAATTTTCATTTTTAACCTCCGGATACTTTTTCATGGTAAATTCCAGGGTCTCCGGTACAGGACAATTTCCATCGCCGGATGTACATTGATAGCAACTGATACATTGATGATCTCTTACCTGCCCTTTTACAGCCACAGGGATATTCATGGGACAGGCTCTGCTGCATGCTCCGCAGTCTATACAGGTTCCTTTATTCCTTCGCAGGGGAAAGAGTCTGATAAGGTTGAAAAGCCCCAGAAGAGCCCCGTAAGGACACATATACTTGCAGAATGGTCTCTCCACAAATAATGAGAGAATAGTAACTATTCCCAGAATAATGAAAGCCGATATCGCCACCTCACCTGTCCAGAATTGAAAAAGTGCATAATATGGATCGATATTGGCGAACATAAGTTTCCCGGAAATCGCCGTGTTAATAATAACCAGACCCAAAATAATATACCTGGAAAACCGAAGATATTTATCAAACTTATAGGGGATAAACTTATTAAATCGTTTCTTGAACAGTTTCCTTCCAATTCTCGAAATCCACTCCTGGAATGTTCCGAAAGGACAAATCCAGCCGCAGAATAAGGGGCCCAGAGCGATGGCCGAGGCAAAAACAATGAGCATTAACACAAGGTTGGATTCATGGATCTTCTGCACAAAGGTCCCGGCAGTTACAAGCTGATAGAGGCTAACCACCCCACCAAAGGGGCAAACAGCGTGAAGAGAGGCGGAGGATAGGAAGGGGATCCCCTTTCCGGACTCTGCCAATCCATGATTGACAGCGATTAACGCAATCAGGACAAAGAGAACAATCTGCACCCACACCCTGAAAATCGGCTTTCTTTTCATTTTTATCTCCTATATCTTTTTTCTTATATATTATAATCATTGAAATATAAACCTGATATGAATATTATAAGAGTTTTATGTGAATTCCAAATAAAGTTGCTGACAATAGGGTAATAAATTAAGAAAATCGTTAAACAATTTATGAACTTTTTATTATGATCTTGGTTATATCTTGTATATATCAAGAAAATTGATAATAATATACTTAATTATTTTACTTTAAATCTAATACCAATTAGCTATTAGCTTCATATCAGGAGAAAACAAATGAGCAAAATCAGAGTAGGCTTTAATGGAATGGGCCGAATCGGTAAGAACGTTATGCGTGTTATTACCTCACAGTTCAACGATAAAATTGAAATCGTTGCAGGAAACGACCTTGTATCAGCAAAAGAGATTGCTGAAGGTCTCCCCAAAGACTCCATCCACGGAACTTTTCCCGTTGATGTAAAACTTATCAGTGACAATGTTATCAAGATCGGTGATCATGAAGTAACAGTTTATGCTGAGAAAGATGCAAACAATATCCCCTGGGCAAAACACAATGTGGACGTTGTTCTCGAATGTACAGGTTTCTACCTTTCAACCGAAAAAGCACAGGCTCACATTAATGCCGGTGCCAAAAAAGTAATCGTATCTGCTCCCTGTAAGGACGATACAAAAACCGTAGTTATCGGTGTTAACCATGACACCCTTACAGCAGACGACAAGATCGTTTCCAATGCATCCTGCACAACAAACTGTCTTGCACCTCTTACAAAAGCCGTTGATGATTCTTTCAAGGTAATCACAGGTCTTATGTGTACAACTCACGCTGCTACAGCTACTCAGAGAGTACAGGATTTCTTTGGTGGTGGAAAAAACAGGGCAACCCTGAATAACATCATCCCCGCATCAACCGGTGCTGCTATCGCTGTCGGTAAGGTTCTTCCTCACCTCAATGGAAAGCTCAATGGTACAGCTCTTCGAGTTCCCACTGACACAGGTTCTGTAGTTGAAGTTGTTTACCTCCTCGAAGGAAAACACACTAAAGAAGAGATCAATAAAGCAGTAGCAGCCAATGCAGACAAGATCAACGGAAGCTCACTCATGGGCAAGGTTCTTGACGTCAGCGACTACTACGAATGTTCAAGAGACTGTGTTGGTGAACCCTGGAGTTCCATGTATATCCCTGGAAACACAGGAGTAACTGAAGCAGGAGAGAACACTCTCGTTAAAATGACTTCTTTCTATGATAACGAAATGGGTTACTCAACCAGAATGGCTGAGCTTGCTCAGATTATCGCTGCTTTATAAAGGCAAGCCTGCACTCTAAGGCATCATGCTTTTTAAGGCAGGACTGCTCTTTTTGAGCAAATCATACAGGCAGTTCCGGATTTATCCGGTGCTGCCTTTTTTAATATATTTTTAAATAACCACCCTTTCACCATTTCTTCTCTATCGTTATACTGTTCTCATTAACCACGACCGGAGGAATAAATGTCTATAACCTATATTACCGGCCACCGAAATCCGGATATGGATTCCATCTGTGCAGCCTATGCCTATGCAGAGCTTAAGAACATTCAGAGCCATGACGAAGAGTATAAACCGGTCCGGTGCGGGGATGCCAAAGCTCCGGCAAAAGCCCTTTTCAAGGAATTGAAAGTCCCTCTTCCCGAATTAATGAAGGATATCTATCCAAGAGTCAGTGATGTTATTCGGAGGGATATTACAACCCTGGATGGTTCCGCTCCGATTCTGGAGGCAATACGGGAACTGGATAGCAAAAATCTTTCTATAATTCCAGTATTCAATGAGGATGAAGAGTTTACAGGGGTTCTATCCCATCATGAAATCAGTAAGTTCCTTATATCGGAAAATATCGGTAAAAGACCGCTTTATCACTTCAGAACTTCCAATTTTAAAAAGGTGGTCCCGGGTTATTTTTACCAAAGGGGAAAGGATGTCTCAATTAAAGCACCACTGATGACAGGAGCCATGCCCTTTGAGACAAGTCTTCACCGGTTAGCAGAACTGAAGGAAGATAAACCGGTACTCGTCATTGGTCTGAGGAATGACCTCCTGGCATTTGCCGTTAAGTCACAACTGCCGGCCATCATTATTACCGGGCTGGAAAAAGATCAATCACTGGAAGTGGATTTTTCAGAGTTCGAAGGGACAGTATACGTATCCCATACAGATACGGCAGAAACAATCAGACTTCTTCGCCTTTCAGCTCCTGTGGAACAAATTATGGAAAAGAATCCTTTGAAGGTCGACGCATCCTGTGATTTTGATTCGGCTAAAAGGTTGCTTCTTGACTCACCCTTTCGAGGCCTCCCGGTCATGAGTAAGTCTGGATTCTCAGGAATCGTAACCCGAAGGTGTTTCATCGAAAAACCGAGAAAAAATCTAATCCTTGTGGATCACAACGAAATTGATCAGTCGATCCCCGGAGCCGAGCAGGCACGGATAACAGAGATTCTCGATCACCACAGGATAGATACCACCAAAACACGGGATCCTATCTATATCTATGCCCGCCCACTTGGTTCTACATGTACAATAATCCTTTTGCATTTCCAGATATCCGGAATAGAACCCTCACCGGAAACATCAGCACTCCTTCTTGGCGGGCTTGTTTCCGATACGCTAAACCTCCGTTCCCCGACAACCACCAGGGAGGATATAGCCGCAGCCGAGGCCCTGGAAGCAATCTCCCCCTTAAGCAGAGAGGATATCGCCGCTCTCATTTTCAGCCATTCCTCATCCCTGAAAAACGGGGCCCCACGAGAGATCCTTTTGATGGATTTTAAAACCTATAAGGAGAGGGGTTACTCTGTAGGAATAGGTCAGGTCGAGGTAACCACCCTGGCAGAGGTAGATGCAGTGAAAGAGGAGTATGTAAAAGTGCTGAACAAGATCAGGATCGAAAAGCAGCTTGACTGGACTATGCTCCTGGTTACAGATGTTATAAAGCAGGATTCAGTCCTCTTTACCTCGGG
The DNA here is from genome assembly GCA_016342585.1 of Spirochaetales bacterium. Taxonomy (GTDB): domain Bacteria; phylum Spirochaetota; class Spirochaetia; order UBA9216; family UBA9216; genus JAEINK01. Next base: position 5,799 of record JAEINK010000059.1, on the reverse strand, counting down.
ATTTGAAGAGGGAGAGAAAAGATTCATCTATAACTACAGGGGAGAGGGTGTTTTTGATCTCCCCGGCGTCCTGAGCCGCAAGAAACAGCTTTTTCCTGAAGTCTATAGAATCCTTGAAGAGGTTGAACGGAAAGCATAAAATTCCTTTATCCTATTTCCGCTAATTCAGCGGCTCCAGTTTTCGAGGGCCTTCCTGACGGACCGGGTCATCTCCCGGGAAAAATCTGTATCGAATTTCCGAAGGAAGGTATGCTGGCCATAATTCTCTGCCTGACCAAGATAGTGAACAGGACCCATCTCCTCGAGGGGAAGGGTCATTCCTGCCAGCTTTCCCGGTTCAAACCGGCGATAGGTGTTTTGATGCAGAATGTACTCAGGCTCATATCGGGGTACCTGTTTCTTCCGCGGATATGCCCCCTTTGGATAACCAAAACAGAGCATGGTTACGGGGAAAGTGTATTCGGGAAGATCAAAAAGTGCCTTATGAAATTCATACTTTTCAAGGATATCCCCGATATAACAGGAGGCTATCCCCAGAGATTCGGCGGCAATCACCGTAGATTGAGCCGCGATGATCGCATCATTGGCCGCAAGTAGAAAATCGCCTTCACCGGGAAGCCTCATTTCTCGCCCCCCTAACTGGCAGAGGTCTTCAGCTCCGGAGGCCAGGTAATAATCATACTGCCTCTGATAATCTGCCAGAAAGATGAGAACCAGGGGTGCCTTGGCGATAAAGGGCTGATCATCACAGGAAACAGCCAGTTTATCCTTTACTTCCTGATCCGTAATATCCAGAATCGTATAGAGCATCTGGGCTCCTGCCGTAGGAGATCGAAAGGCCGAATTTAAGATGGCATCTTTTTTACCTGCTTCTATTGCCTTATCTGAAAAAGCTCTTACAGAACTTCTATTATTTATGACATCAAGAACAGCATTATTTAACATCAAATATCTCCTTTAATCACCTATTTTATATCCCCTAACACATGAGGGATATTATAGGAATTATCTCAAAATTTCTAATTCTATGATATACTTTAATATGAGATTTTTGACAGCTACACTCCTAATCATTCTTATCTTTTTTCCAGCCGTTTCTCAGACTATTGATTTTGATATTATGAACACAGATGTTCCCATAATCTATGGTGAAGAAGGTTTTATACAACGTATAACGGAGAAAACCGGTGGTGTCCGCCAACCCCTGGGCCTGGTTCTTTCAGGAGGATCCGCCAGAGCCTTTGCCCATATAGGTGTGCTAAAATACCTGGAAGAGCAGGAAATTGTACCCGATTTTATAGTTACAAACTCCATGGGTTCTATCGTTGGGCTCCTTTATGCAGCAGGACTCTCTCCCGGTCAAATCGAAAAGGCTGTAGGGGATGTGAATCTTGCCGGCCTCTTCCTCCCCGCCTACCCTCTGCATGGTGGGATAATCGAACCGGCCTTAATGTCCAACCTGCTCTACCGCGTTTTTGGAGAGTTGGATCTTTCGGAACTTGAAATACCGTTTATGCTCCTGTGTGAAGATCTTATTACCAAACGTCAGATTCGGTTATGTGAAGGTGATTTTTATGAACTTCTTGAGGCTTCCTATGCCCTTCCCTTCTATTTCCCCCCCATTGAATTCCGGGAGCACATCCTCATGGATGGGGGAGTATCCAACATACTCCCCCTTGCTCCTGCCTATGACTATACGAATCAGGTTATCCTCTCTACAGCCTTTTACGATAACCCTGATCTTAAACTTCGAAATCCAATTACAATCCTGAATGTAGCGATTGATGTTGGAAAGACACGGACAGGAATAGAAGACATAAAGGAGTTTAATCCTCTCCTGATAAGATGCAATGTAGAATCCTTTTCCTTCATGGAATTTGATGCTGTCCAAGAGCTCTTAGCAGCAGGTTATGAATCGGCAGAAAAAATGAAAGATGAAATATCCACTATTGGAAAGAACCCGCCCGGTGAAGGTTTGTTAAACAGAAGAGTTATAGTGAACCAAGCTATGGAAGAGACAATAAGAAACTATCAATACCAGAATACTATTTTTATTAAACACCCCTTCTTTGTAATAACACCGGGAGTAGGTATGAATGATTATCCGGAGGACCCGATTTATCTCCTGGATGATCTCTTTCTATACGCGGCAGGAACGTTGAGAACGGGAGGATTAAAAACATCCCTGGCCGTCGGCGGAATATGGGATCTGTATGATTCAAATACCTGGACCATGGGGACGCAGCTTACTGTAAAACAGAACATCAACAATCGCCTCTCGGCAGGGGCAAACTGGCGCCTTGCCCTTGAGCCCGAAGAGGGGCGAGAGATGGTAAAAGGCAGTTACATTTCAGGAAATATCCTTTTTACTCCTGCCGCAGACCGTTTTTTACAGCTCGATCTTTCTACTGTAATGGAAATATCATCCCCGGTGATAGAGACAGTGGAAGAATCCCTGTTCACAGGACAATTCAGCCTCTCTCTTAATGGGGGGAATGAAGGAAATGAGGAGAATGCAAAACTCCCCTCGTCGGATCTGGATGCAGGAATACAGTTGAAAAACCTGGAAAACGGTGCAATCTTTAGTAACCTGAAGTTATACCTGCCCCTTTCCAAATCATTTCGAATAAAGGAGAGGGTTTTTACAAGAGTCCCCCTCTGGGGCAGCACTGAGGTAGACTCCTTCAGGCGAGACTATTTCAGAGGAGGAGTAGAGGGCGAATTCAAGACTCTTGTATTTAACTCAATTCAATTGGATTTCACCCCAAAAGATTTCAGTCCAACCTTTGCCGAGGTTATCATCTGGAAGAAATTGACCTTTTCGGCCTATGCGGATACCGGCTGGTTTGACGGATTCGAATGGGGGGTGGGATTAGAGACCATTGCCATTATGTCACTCATCGGACTTAAATCATTTCAAATATCAGGGTATGCCGGCTGGCAAGGCTCCGCAAGGTCACTCTCCGGCGGACTTTTCCTTAATATGGCGATGTAAACGCAGGCATGATCCACCTTACCTCTCTAAAGGGAAGGATCTCTGTAATAAAAAAGCCTCCTAAGACCGTACAAAAAAACAGGTTCGGGAGGCTTTTATCAACAGAATTAGAACTTAACTACATTCTCTCAAGGACCTGAATACCGAGGAGGTCGAGACCCGTCTTTATGATCACCGCAGTCTGACGGCAGAGATAAAGGCGGAACAGCTTGATATCCTCGGCCTCTTTGAGTATCTGATGTGAATTGTAAAAGTAGTTGAAGCTCTGACTCAGCTCAAAAATATAATCACTAATAAGATTCGGTTTATATCCGGCGGCAGCCTGAATGATGACATTAGGAAACTGAATCATGGTGTGGATCAATTTATCCTCTGTTTCGGAAATGTCCGAGGGGAGGAGATCCGGAAGCGAGATCTCATCCAGACCCGATTTCCTGATAATGGACTGAATTCGTGCATACACATACTGAAGATAGGGGGAAGTATTTCCTTCAAAGCTTAATACCTTGTCCCAGTCAAATATGATATTACTGCTTCTGTTTTGAGAAAGGTCAAAATATTTAACAGCACCACGCCCGACAACCCGGGCAATCTCAGTCCGTTCCTCCTCCGGAAGGGAGGGGTTCTTTTCGGTAACGATCTCAAAGGCCCTCTTCTCCGCCTCATCCAGCAGGTGGGCAAGGTAGATAACATTTCCTTTACGACTGGAGAAATTCCCCTCGGTGAACTTCATGATTCCAAAAGGAACATGGATCTTTTCAACCTCCCATCCAAGGAGATCCGAAATACGGAATACCTGATTAAAATGAGGAATCTGCCTGTCATCTGTCACATAGACAAGTCGATCCACATGGTACTCTTTCATCCTTTGCTGGATACAGGCAAGGTCACTGGTGGCATAGAGGAAAGCGCCATCCCCCTTCTGCACGATACAGGGATGAAGATGTTCCGATTCATCGAAAAAGACCACCAGGGCCCCTTCACTTTCGCGGGCGATACCTTTAGATTTAAGCTCCTCAACAACTCCGGGCATACTGCTATGATAGAAAGATTCTCCCCGATAGGTATCGAATGTAATATCCATCCTCGAATAGATGGTATCGTACTCCTGAAGAGAGACATCTATGAACTCTTTCCAGAGGGCGACATTTGTCTCATCACCATCCTGAAGTTTCTTCAGCTCATGCCGGGCTTCATCGAGAAGTTCCGGTTTATCAGCAGAGACCTGTTCAAACTTAACATAGAGTCTCTCAAGTTCTTCAATAGGAGAGGTCTTGTAGTTCTCTTTATCAAGCCAGCTGCGGTAGGCAACCATGAGCTTTCCGAACTGGGTACCCCAGTCACCGATGTGATTATCCCCGATAACTGAGTATCCCATATACCGGTACATGCGCTTGATAGAATCGCCGATTATTGTTGATCGGAGATGCCCGATATGCATTCTTTTGGCAATATTGGGGGATGAATAGTCGATAATCACCTTTTTATTCTCATCCTGCCCGGGAAAAAGATCGGAACTCCCAATCTCAGACAGATACGCCAGCAGCCCCTTACGGGTCAGTCGAAAATTGATAAAACCAGGACCGGCTATTTCTATACTTTCAATGAGAGGGGATGAGGGGATGGCGGCCACAATCTCTTCGGCCACTTTTCGTGGATTCTGCTTAAGACTCTTGGCTAAGGCCATGGCAGAGTTACACTGGATATTCCCAAGGGAGGCATCCCTGGTGAATTGAATTATGAGTTTATCCCGACCTTCCGGGCTTACCTTTTCAATCGCAGGAGAGAGGATCTCTTCAAGCTGTTTTGTAAGAAGGTTCATTGTTGCTCCTGTAGTTCTAATTATATTGTTGACAACAGATTACAGGGGATTTCCGGCTCTGTCCAGATGGGTGATGAAGGATCCTCAATGTCTGTATTTAGACCAATTCAGCACTCTTATACCAATAGAAAATTTCCTCTCAATCATGTGGGCAAATTGTTATATAGACATATCAGTGCCCCAAAGCCTGTTGATCTCTTCCAACTCACAGAAATATATAATTTGGAATCCTCCGACCTACACTCCTGCCAGGATTAGTCCACTGACACGTCCAGGTTTTTACCTCATCTTCACTTAAATTGGTTTTACCCAGAAAGGGTCTCTTTCCCCAAAACTCATTAATTGTATCTGATAGAACCGCTCGTGGAATACCGGCAGCTTCCGCATGGGTGGTCCAATCCCCGGCCCGACTGGCCTTCACCCTTCTGGGGTTGAAACAGTTGTAAGCAAAACGAAAGGCTTCCATTCGTGCCATCAAGGCACTGGGACATTTCGCCCATTGCAGGGTTTCACGGGTATGATCCGAGAGATCCATACGCAGAAAACGGTGAAAGTAGTTGGAAGGAAAGAGATTGTTATACACTGTCCTTGGTTTTTTCGATGATATCTGAACATGGTCGAAGGCTTCCTCAAATCCGTCCAGTTTTCTGAAAGCCAAAGGATAGGCTTTATGTTCATCCGTATAGAGTATATTCTTTTCAAAGGATGTACTAACTTCTTTACTATTAACAAGTTGCAGGATTTTGTCAGTACAGATTCGGAAAGATTTCTGTATGGCTGAGAGGCTGGCCTTGCCCTGGTTTTCAAGCTCAGTCCTGCGGGCTTTCTGCTTCGAAGTCATACGCTCTTTGCGCCTGAGGTTTGAAAAACCCATGGTGTAAACATACTCTGAATCAGAGCCGACAAAGGTGTTTACATGACAAGGATAGTATTGGGAGTAGGAAAAGGTCTCAAACCCATCGGCAGTCATGTTTTCTGTACA
>JAEINK010000058.1 GCA_016342585.1 Spirochaetales bacterium | reverse complement strand
CGATCTTTCATAGAAACAGTCTACAAGAAATTTCCCTTTATGTCTAGTTTTTTATACGTCGTCCTGAGTAGTTACACAGAACATTTGATAACTGGCGAGAAAAAAATGAAATTCCGTGAAGAAATAACTTGCGGCCCTAAATTTCCTGTGATATTATCTTTTTATGCACTTAGGTGCAATGTTATTTACCCTATTTAACCGATATATTTCTACTTATTACGGATTTTATGCACGCGGGTGCATTTTTCCATCTTACTTCCTTTTATTGTGTTCAAAATGAAGTAAATATGACCATTTTTAACAGGTTTATTAAATCACAGGAGTTTAGGATGATAGAATCAAGCAAAACAGAATCAATTGGATCCATGATTAATTATGGAATGGTGGGCGGCGGTGAAGGTTCATTCATTGGTGACGTACACCGAAGAGCAATCGGCCTGGATGGTATGGCTCAGCTTGTTGCAGGATGTTTCAGTCGAAGTGCGGAAAATAATGCAATAACCGGAAAAAAATTAAACATAAGTGATGAGCGGGTTTATGCAGATTATAAAGAAATGGCCAGTGCAGAGGCTAAAAGAGCCGATGGTATTAATTTCGTATCCATCGTTACCCCTAATAAATCACATTTTGAAATAGCAAAAGAGTTCCTGAACAAGGGCATAAATGTAGTTTGTGATAAACCCCTTACAACCACATCCGCCGAGGCAGATGAGTTAACGGCCCTCGCCAGAGAGAAGGATCTTCTGTTCTGTGTAACCTATACCTACACCGGCTACCCGGCTGTAAAAGAAGCCAGAAACCTAATCAAAGAGGGAGCTATAGGCGATATTCGATTTATAAATGCTGAATATCCCCAGGAGTGGTTGGCAGAGCCAACAGGCGATGATAACAAACAGGCAGCCTGGAGAACAGATCCAAAACAGAGCGGAATCTCCAACTGCGTAGGTGATATCGGTAGCCATATTGAAAACCTTGCCTATTATATCACCGGCCAGGAAATTGAAACGCTCGCAGCCAGACTGGACAAAATAGTGGATGGTCGACTCCTCGATGATAATGCAACAATCATGCTGGAATACAAAGGCGGAGCAAAAGGGCTTTACTGGTGTTCACAGATTGCCTGGGGAAGTGATAATGGTCTTTCAATTAGAATTTATGGAACGACAGGCAGTATCGAGTGGCATCAGGAAGACCCCAACTATTTGAAGCTTGTAAAGAAAGGTTCTCCCGTACAGATACTTTCAAGGGGGAGAGACACTTTTTCTGACCACGCCTCCTCCCTTATCAGACTCCCTTCGGGACATCCGGAGGGATACCTCGAATCCTTCGCCAATATCTACAAGACATACATTGCAGCCCTGACAAAAAAACAGGCAGCGGCATCTCTGACAGCTGATGAACTCGATTTCCCGACACCTGCCATGGGAGCCCAGGGGGTTAGATTTATTGAGAAATGTGTTGAAAGTTCCAGAAAAAACGCGGCCTGGGTTAATTTCCAGGATTAGTTTTGGAGAGTACATAAAATTTACCGTAAGGAGAATATAATGAAAAGACCTGTTACCATTTTTACAGGACAATGGGCGGATTTACCCTTTGAAGAAGTTTGCCGGAAGATGAATGAGTTCGGTTATGAAGGATTGGAGATTGCCTGCTGGGGTGATCACATGGATGTCAGAAAAGCAGCCACAGATCCAGCCTATGTAGAAGAGAAAAAAAGGATTCTTAAGAAATACGATCTTGGATGCTGGGCTCTGGGAGCTCATCTTTCCGGTCAGTGCGTTGGAGATGATTGGGATCCAAGGGTCGATACCTTTGCGCCCCCCGAGCTTGCCGGCCAGGCCGATAAGATTAGGGAATGGGCCATTGAGGAGATGATCTATACCGCAAAAGCCGCGGCCGCTATGGGCTGTGAGGTTGTAACTGGCTTTATGGGCTCTCCCATATGGAAATACTTCTACTCATTTCCCCCAACAACCGAAGAGATGGTCGAAGAAGGCTACAACAAAGTTGTGAAACTCTGGACACCTATCCTTGATGAGTTTGATAAACTTGGCGTCAAGTTTGCTCTGGAAGTTCATCCCAGTGAAATAGCCTACGATTACTACTCTACTCAGAAACTATTTGAGAAATTCAAAAACAGAAAAGCTCTCGGAATCAACTTCGACCCGAGTCACCTCCTCTGGCAGGGAATGAAACCGGAAACACTCATCCAGGACTTTCCCGAAAAGATCTACCATGTTCACATGAAGGATGCGGCAGTTACCCTGGATGGAAGATCCGGAATTTTAGGCTCACATATTCAGTTTGGTGATCTGCGCCGGGGATGGAACTTCCGGTCCTTAGGCCATGGTGATGTCGATTTTGAAATGATGATTCGCTGCCTGAACGAGGCCGGTTATTCAGGTCCCCTTTCCGTTGAGTGGGAAGATAATGGAATGGACAGGGATTTCGGTGCTCCCGAAGCATGTGATTTCGTTAAGAAATATAATTTTTCACCATCAACTGTGAACTTTGATGGAGCCATGGAGAACTAATGAAAGATACACAATCTGTACCATTTTTAGAAGTACGAGAATTATCTAAACAGTTTTCAGGAGTAACAGTACTGGATTCGGTTGGAGTACAGATTAAAGCCGGCACCGTACTGGGCCTTATCGGAGAGAATGGTGCCGGCAAATCAACTTTTATGAAAATCTTAAGTGGTATTTATGATCCAACCTCTGGAGAATTGCTGGTCAACGGTTCACCAGTACAGATCAAAACTCCTGCCGATGCCAAAAAACTTGGAATATCCATGATTCCCCAGGAATTCAATCTGATCGATACTCTCAAGGTATATGAGAATATCTTTCTTGGTAATGAGATTCAGGGTAAAGGTCCATTTCTGGATAAATCGGCGATGGTTAAGAGGACTCATGAAATCCTTTCAGAACTGAACGCCGGAACCATCGAGCCAGAAGCTTATATCAGTAATTTAAGTGTAGCCCAGAAGCAGATGGTCGAAATTGGAAAAGCTCTGAACCATGAATCAAATTTGCTGATCATGGATGAACCCACAACGGTGCTGAACTCGGAAGAGGTGCACCTCCTTTTCACCCTTGTAAAAAATATCAGTAAAAAGGGTGTTTCCGTAATTTTCATCTCCCACAAGCTCCGGGAAGTCAAGGAAATCTGTGATGAAGTACTGATCCTCCGGGACGGGAAACAGATTCAGTGCACGAAAACAAACGCCATGGAGACTGAAGACATGGTACGCGGCATGGTAGGCCGGGATATGAGTCAGATTTTCCCGGATAAACTTCCAGCCGTGAATGATGTACATTTTTCTGTTAAAAACCTATCGGTACCCGGTCTCCTGGATGATATCAGTTTTGACCTTAATAAGGGTGAGATTCTTGGTTTTGCAGGCTTGATGGGTGCCGGACGAACAGAAACGGCTGAGACAATTATGGGCCTCCGACGGAAATCTGCAGGCTCTTACTCAATTGATGGAAAAGAGATTGTAATAAATACTCCGGAAGATGCGATAAACCACCGGATTGCCTACCTTTCCGAGGACAGGCAGAAAAAAGGAATAATCCTAAACTTTGGAATCCCCCAGAATATAAGCCTTATATCCTTGAAGAAATATATTAAAGGACTTATCAACTCGAAAAAAGAGCAGGATGCGGCAGATAGTTATGTTAAGAAATTCAACATCAAATCAGCATCCCTTAAATCACAGCTGAGGTACCTGAGCGGTGGAAATCAGCAGAAGGTATATCTGGCCAAGTGGATGGATACAAACCCGGATATCCTGATCATGGATGAACCGACCAGAGGAATCGATGTAAACGCAAGGTTGGAAATATATCAATTCATTCAGAGTCTGGCAAAATCAGGCATCAGCTGTATCGTAATTTCATCAGAACTAGAAGAAGTAATTGGTCTCTGTTCCCGTGTCATTGTTATGAAAGATGGAAAAATAAGCGGAGAACTGAAGGATGACCAGTTAAATGAGGAGGACATAATGTTTTATGCGACTGGAATTAAAGAGGGGGAACAAGCCGTATGAAGATTCCTGCCATAAATTTAGAAAAAAAGAGTTTTGAGATGGGACAACTGGCGCCCCTGATCGCCTTTGGTGTCCTTTTTATTATCTCTGCTGTAGCAAGCCCGTATTTCCTTAAGCCTCAGAACCTTATGAATATATTAAGGCAGGTATCCTATACAGGAACCATTGCCCTGGGAATGACTTACATTATTATTGCCGGCGGGATCGATCTATCAGTAGGCTCCCTCACGGCTCTTGCCGGAGGAATGGGAATACTGGCCATGAATGCCACGGGTGGGAATATCTTCATAGGTGTCATGACAGCCCTGATTGTCGGGGTTCTTGGAGGAGCTTTCAACGGAATATTAGTCACCAGGTTCAATATAGCACCCTTCATCGTGACCCTGGGTACCATGTCTATCTTTCGATCCATGACCCTCTATATGATAAATGCCGGGGAATACAGATCCATGAACGAGGCCTATAGAGTCATCGGTGGCGGAAAGTTCCTGGGAATATTTTTCCCGGTATGGATTTTTCTCTCCCTGGCGGTAATCCTGCATGTCGTTCTAAACCGCACGAAGTATGGAAGATATGTTCTGGCGGTAGGATCGAATGCACAGGTTGCCAGGTATTCAGCCATCAAGGTAAAACTGGTTACTTTCGTGACCTACGTAATCACCGGTTTCACAGTTGGTGTTACAGCTATCATGTTCTCATCCAGATTGAATGCTGTGGGCTCATCAAATACAGGGCAGGCCTACGAACTTGATGCCATTGCGGCTGTCGTCATCGGTGGCACGGCCATGGCTGGAGGAAGTGGAACGGTATTGGGAACGGTCCTGGGGGCAATCATCCTCGGGATAATCAATAATATGCTGAATATGCTGGGTGTGTCCCCCTATCTGCAGGGAACAGTGAAAGGCCTTGTCATAATCCTGGCAGTTCTTATGCAGTATAAAAGCAGCAAAAACAATAAATAGCTATAAATCTTCCATAGGAAGACTAAATAAATTGAGGAGTATTTTTTATGAAAAGAATTATGTATGTTCTTCTGGCTCTTATGATGGTAACCGGAGGTCTTCTGGTTTCATGTCAGAAAGAAGCAGCACCGGCAGCACCGGCAGCAGCAGCTTCAAGTTCAGCTGATGCACCCGTTGCCAAAAAGCAGGTAAAAGTTGGAATTACCGTTCCAACAGCAGATCATGGATGGACAGGTGGCGTTGTTTGGTCAGTTGAACAGGCTATCAAAGATATTGAAGGCGAGGATGCCAATGTTGAGTTTGTATTAAAAACAGCGGCAGATCCCGCTGCAATGACGGCAGTAGTAGAAGACTTAATGGTTCAGGAGATCGATGCCCTCGTAATCCTCCCCCATGATGCCTCCCTTACTCCTGTTGTTAAAGAGGCCTACGATTCCGGTATCTTCACCGTAGTTATTGACCGTGGACTCAATGAACCCGCCTACGATGTATACATCGCCGGTGACAACCCCGGTCTTGGTCGTGTCAGTGGTGAATGGATTGCCGAAAAACTTGGTGGAAAAGGTAATGTTGTTGAGCTCCAGGGAATCCCCTGTCCTATCAATACCGAAAGGGTTGAGGCTTTCAAAGCTGTAATGGATCAATACCCCGGGATCAATTTCCTCGAATCACAGCCCGCATACTGGTCAACCCAGAAGGGTCTTGAGGTTATGGAAAACTACCTGCAGAAATACGATAAAATCGATGCTGTTTTTGCACAGGATGATGATATCCTTAAAGGTGTTCTTCAGGCATACAAAGAATCAGGAAGAGATGACATCAAATACTTCCTCGGTGGTGCCGGTTCAAAAGACATGATCAAAATGGTTATGGATGGCGATCCCCTGGTACAGGCTGATGTAACCTATCATCCCAGTATGGCCGGTAGTGCTGTAATCCTGGGAGTTATGGGAGCCAGAGGTGAAAACTTTAAAGGGTTCTATCAGAACGCCCTTCCATCAACAATCATCATTGCAGCAGAGTTGATCACAAAAGAGAATGCTGCTGATTTTTACACCCCTGAATCAGTATTCTAAACTAGAATATTAAAACACCTCCGGATTCCTTACCGGATTCCGGAGGTATTGTTTTTTTCAAAAAGAGTATTTAAAATTGTGTCCTGTATTATCGACAGCCCCTGTTAACTGGAAAAAATATGAATAAGAAAATAACGAGAGCTCAGGTGGCAGAAGCCGCTGGCGTATCAGAATCAACAGTTTCCCGTGCTCTGAACAACTCTCCCAAAATATCTGCCAGCGTAAGAAAAAAAGTGCAGGAAATGGCTTCACGGATGGGCTATTTCCCCAACCGGCAGGCTGTTCTATTAACCAGTGATAAAACCTTCAGATTGGGTCTGGTCGTCAGAGCCTTTCACAATTTCTCACCCTTTACCCGTGCCTATTTCCCAAGACTCCTCGATGGGGTCATCCAGGAAGCTGAAAAGCATGGTTATTCGGTGACCATCATAATGGATAAGATAAATGATACCTATAAAGACTTAAATCTGATGGTCAGGAGCAGGGAGGTAGACGGACTGATATTTTCCGTTACAGCTTTTGAGGATCCAAGATTTCCGAAACTGTTGGAAAACAATATTCCTCTGGTTCTGGTAAATAACAGCTTTGAAGGGATCAACTGCGTAAACTGTAACCCCTACCCCGGCATGCTCGATGCGATTAAACACCTGAAAAGCCTGGGACACAGAAAAATCGGTTATATAGCCGGAGATCAACACTATTGGGATGGTCAAACAAGACTCTCGGCATTCAATGAAATGACCAACGATTTTGATTCCGCCATGGTTGTTACGGGAAATTTTTCAAAAACCAGCGGCTACAGTGCCACAGAGAAACTGTTTCGGGAAGATGAAGATATAACGGCCATCATGACGGCCAGCGACAGACAGGCCATGGGTGTGCTTTCTTACTGCAATGAAAGAGGAATCGATGTTCCCGGCGAACTGAGTCTAATTGGGTTTGATAACCTCGGCCCGGCAAGAGATATGACCCCGGGGCTTACCACCATACAGAATCCGGTTACCCTGCTGGGAAGTGATGCCGTATCACTTTTGTTGGAGAGAATAGAAAAAAAAGAAAAATGGAAATGGATAGAAAGGCAATCTCAGTTTATAATGAGGCATTCAACAGCTAAAGCTTATAAATAGGAGATTTCTGTGGCAAAAGTTCGTGTCGGTATCATAGGATGCGGTATGATGGGAAATTGTTATGCAGCCGTATTTCCTCGTGATAAAGATATAGAAATTACATCATGCTGCGATCCCAACCCGCACAAATTAAAAGCATTTTCCGAAAAATATCACATCCCCCATACTTATACTGATTATCGAGAGCTGATAGAGAAAGAGGAGCTTAATCTAATTGGCAACGCCACACCGGATCACCTTCATTCAAAGGTTTCTGACTTGGCCATGCAGTCCGGACTGGCTGTTTTTTCCGAAAAGCCCATGACTTCAAACCTGATCGAAGCGAGAGCCCTATCAAAAACCGCTGAAGATAAAAACCTTCTAACCGGAGTTAACTTTTCTAAAAGGAGTTCCGCCGCTCTTATTAGAGCAAAAGAACTCATTGAAAACGGGAGTTTAGGAGAATTACGGCATATTGAGGGAACATACAAACAAGGGTGGATCGTCACCGAAGATTATGGAAGCTGGAAGAATCCAGACAAACACTCCTGGACATGGAGACTCTCATCGGCCCATCAACCCCTGGGAGTACTTGGTGATCTGGGCAGTCATCTTTATGATATGGCTGAATACTTGGCAGGACCTATCGCGGAAATATCCTGCAGAATGAACAGATTCGATAAGGGGATGGAAAAAGTCGGAGAGTTCACCCTCGATGGCTGGGATAGTTTTTACTCTTCAATCAACTTTACCTGCGGTGCCAGCGGCTTTTTAAGCGCCACCAGATGGGCTACAGGTGAAAAAGATTCTCTTACCCTAACCGTTCATGGCTCAACGGGAAGCCTTCGGATCAATTATGCGGAAAAAAACAGATTAAACCTCTTTCTTGTTCAAAAGGGAAAGTGGGAAAACTTCGATCTGCAAAAACCACAAAATCAGTATCAAATTTTCTTAAACTGCCTTAAAAACGCCACCCCCTATAAACCCGATTATGTGGATGGTTGCAGAAATCAACTGCTTCTTGAAGAATCTTTACGCTCTCATATGGAAAACAGAACTGTTTCTATCTCATAGTAAAAGGAAACTACCAATGACCGATATCAGGGAAAAGCTTCGCATAGGAACAATGCTTCGAGGCAACAGCCGCTGTCCCGATTATGCAAAATATATCTCTGAAAAAGGATTTGAATCCTGCCAGATTCATTTCTGGGAACATCTCCGGGGGATGGATCTCTCTTTTCTGACAGATAAGATCAAAGAAAATTTCAAAGGTTACGATATTATAATTAGTGGTATTGGCGTCTATGGGAACCCCCTGAAGGGTGATGAAACGGCAGAACAAACTTTAAAAACCTGGTATGAATTGATAGACGCCGCCCCCCTCTTCGGAACCGACCTTGTCTGTGGTTTTACGGGAAGAGTCCCGGGGAGACCAATCCCCGAGTCCATGAAACTGATAAAAGAGAAATTCACGCCAATTTGCGAATATGCGGCGGAACGAAATATAAGAATTGCCTTTGAAAACTGCAGTATGGAAGGGACATGGGATACAGGAGACTGGAATACAGCCTTATGCCCGGAAGCCTGGGAGCTTATTTTCAATGCCCTTCCCTTTGAAAATGTGGGACTTGAGTGGGAGCCGGGCCATTCCATCCTGCAACTGGCCAATCCTCTTGTTCAGTTAAAGAATTGGATTGATAGAATCTTTCATATACATGGTAAGGATGGGGCCCTGGATCAGGACAACCTTTTAAGTAACGGAATCTCCGGAAGCATAAAAAATACAGTATTCAGACTGCCCGGCTATGGAGATACCGACTGGAAAGCTCTTATAGGAGAGGTTCTCGGATCAGATTTTAAAGGTTCCATCGACATCGAAGGATTTCACGATCCTGTCTTCAAAAAAGAGCGGGAATGGGAAGGTCAGGAAAACAGCTTGAAGTTTCTGAAAAAATGCAGGGAGGAGCTCACTTAGCACTGTTCTGTATAAGAACCATGTTTTACATACTTTACATTGATTTTACTCGGCCTTAACCTCCAGGAAACGAATCTAATTTAAACTCCTATCAGAATTTATTTTGACAAACAGGGGTACAACTTGAATACATCTGCAGCTTCATATGCATACATTATGCTCATCTTTCTATTTACTACCAATTCATTAATAGCTTCTGGAAATAGCGAGGATCAAATTCAATCTCCGCTCAATCAGATTGATATTCAGGGAGTAAATTCATCAGAACTGTGGAAAGTATCGGTGACCGAAAATATGCCCATGGCTAACTTCTACCCGACAAATTTAAAAATAACCACCGAGGTAAAAGATAGGGAGGGGAACACCCTTTTGATTCAGGAGGCTGAAGTAGAGCAGAGATATAATGATAAAGAAATTATCAGAACCTTAACTCCTGTAGAAACAGAGAAGATGGACCTCCCGGAGAACAGAAGAGAACAGGGGAAGAGCGGCCCAGGGAATCAAAGTGGCAGACCTCAAGATGGAAACAGCGGTCAGGGAAATCCCGGAAGCCGTTCCGGGGGAGGACCATCGTCAGGAGGTCCCGGAGAAGCAAATGGAATGAGACCCGATATGGAAGGGGAAGAACAGGAGCATCTTGAAGAGCTGACACAAATGGCTTTAAGCCTGTGGGATATAACAACAGATTCGGTACAAAAGATAATTCGTAGTGATATTTCCGGAACCTCAACAGAAAAAATGGATTACATCTTCAGTTACCCATCTCTGATGTACACCTTCTCGGATGAAGAGAATGAACTTGAAGGAGATGCCTGGATCAGCATAGAAAAAGAGATCCCCTTGAAACTATCGTTTCGGGGTGTATCCGATAAAAGCCTGCAAATGGAAATCTATCTGCTGCCATCGTCTGAGACTGGAATAAAAGTCTCCAAAATGTACTACACAAAAGAGGTGACGGATCCCGATGGTATTCCCATGGTCCTGAGGGGCACGGTTATCCCCTGACTCTTTTCCGCATGAAAATGACATCCTTTCCAATAAACTCTAAATAGGCATCATAGAGGCCAGCCAGATACTCAAAACTCCTCCGGCTGTAGAAGGCGATGTGGGTATCATCCTGAATGTAATGCCAGTGGGTAAAGGCCTCCAGGTCAAGTACCAGCTTTGTCATGATCCCCAGAGTCCCCCCCTCCTTAAGCATCCCGAAGAGCCTTTTAAATTCAATACCGGGTAAGGAGAAATGCTCAGCGACTTCGGTAGCTGTAACAAAGTCATAAGAGTTCTCAAGAACAGACAGATTGTTATTATAGAAGGGATCATAAAGAGACATGGGATAGCCCGCCTCTTCCAGCATAATCGATAGCACAGGCCCGGGACCGCAGCCAAAATCGAGGCCGCTCTGTCCGGGTTTCAGCCGCTTTAAAAGAGGCCCTGCCAAACGGAAGAGAAACCGCCGGTATCCCTCATCCTCAGGACTATTCTGGTGAAGATCATACCGGGACTTTTCAGCCCCCGGTTCAAGGTGAAAAGATTCTGGAACGAAGATCAAACCACAGTTTGAACATCGGAGATAATCTCTCGATCGATCCGAATAATAGTGGGAGATTTTATTGTCTTCGCAGAGGGGACAAATCGCTTTAAGAATCCCGGATTTTAAGTCCGGGTTCATATCCGGATTCAAGCTCGATTCCAGTTCCAATGCCATTGGATTTTTCCTTTTCTTCTGTTATGATTCGGTGATTTTCAACCTAATCAATATACTACAAAGCTCCAGGAGTACATACCTTGAAAAACGAAAAAGCCATTCTGCTTATTTCATGTCAGGACAGAAGAGGAATCGTTGCGGAAATTTCCCATTTTATTTCAACATATAGCGGTAACATTATCCATTCTGATCAGCATAACGATGATACATCAAATACCTTCTTTATGAGGATTGAATGGAACCTTGAAGGCTTTACGATCCCCCGGGAAAAGATATCCCAGGCCTTCGAATCGATAGCCCTGAAATTCAAGATGGACTGGGAGCTTAAGTTTTCATCGAAAAAAACAAAGATGGCAATCTTTGTATCAAAATATGATCACTGCCTGTACGAACTCCTTTTAAGAAATAGAGCAGGAGAACTTGAGGCGGATATCGTCCAGATCATAAGCAACCATGAAGACGCCCGTTCAATCGCGGAGTATTTCGATATACCCTATGAAGTTTTCAAGATAACGAAGGAAACTAAAAGGGAGCAGGAAGCCAGGGAGATTGAACTCCTTGAATCACAGGGAGCAGAGCTCATAGTCCTCGCACGGTATATGCAGATCTTAAGCCCCGAATTTGGTGAACATTTCCGAAACAGGGTAATCAATATTCACCACTCCTTCCTCCCGGCTTTCATCGGGGCAAAACCTTATCACCAGGCTTATGCCCGGGGCGTAAAAATCATCGGAGCAACCTGTCACTATGTAACCGAAGATCTTGACCAGGGACCAATTATCGAACAGGATGTGTCGAGGATCAGTCACAGGGATACGGTAGAGGATCTTATTATAAAGGGTAAGAACCTTGAAAAACTGGTTCTCTCCCGGGGTGTAAAGCTTCATCTTGAGCATAAGGTCCATGTCTTTGGTAATAAGACCGTGGTTTTTGATTAACTCAGATCGAAGTTAAAACTCCTCTACCTTCAGATCCATGATCTTACCTAAAAGCCGTAGTTCGTTCGAGGCATCTCCCTCCATAAGGATAATATGGTGGGAGTAGACCTTATCCATAAATCTTTTTCCATCGGTCACCTCGATAATTCCACCGTTCCGGCAGTCTGATGATTCATCGTACTGGATGTACCCCTTAAGGTCCGCCTTGACAGACATCAGCCTTTCCATGGAAGCATCCAGCTTTGAAACTGTCACGGGTCCCTCTTTCATCCGGGCATCAAACATATGGGCATTTTCATTCACAATCTCAAGAACGGGAGGATTCAGCGACCAACAGGAACTGAAAGATCGTGGAACAAGACCAAAATAACCACAGTGTGCCAGAAGAACATGGTCATCAGGATTCTTCATAAGTTCAGGAAAATTGGGTATCTTCTCATGTTTTAAGGCCGCCTGGCCCATAAGGAAGGGATAGATATTCGTCATCATAAGCGGTTTCCGAAAACTGCCATGAAGCATAACCTTGGTGGCTAAAGTGACAGTATCCCCTTCACAAGCCCAGATCATTCCCCTCTCCTCCAGAAGCCTATCCCAGGCCAGACAGGGTGTAGACAAGCAGGAATGTGATTCATTCAGGCAGTTTGTTCCCATACCGATTATCTTCTCTGAATCGATTTCTCTGTCCAGGGCAAGGTAGAGCTTTGCCGCATTCAAACCCATGATCTTTTTGAATCCGGAAGCCTCAGGGTAATCCCATTTTGAAAAGGCGGCTTTGGCATCACCATCAGAAATTTTTCCTGCCTTCTCCCCGAGAGCCTTTAGGCTTCTTCTTTCTATAGTAACACCAAATTTATCATGGATGCCCTCGGTACATTGATCTTCCCACCAATAGAAGGACTTAAAGATATCCGGCTGAAAACCCTCTCCGGGATTATCCTGAAAGATCAGGAATTTGGATTCCGCCATCTTCCGCTTTGTAGCAAGCATACGACAGACAAGTGTTGCCTGTTCAAGATTGTAGGGAGAGATCGTCGAGACACCCTTCCCTTCCAGGAAATTAGAGATCTCCCAATCCCACATGGAGACCGTGGCAAACTCCGAGGTTAGAAGGAGAATGGGTTTATCGATAGCCTGGAATGCCGGCCCGTTTCTATATGCCTCTCCCAGGATTTCGGGAAAAACAACCGCATCGCATTCGGTGAGAGGATCTCCCAAACCAACTGGAGAGGCAAACTCAGCCTCGTCTCCCAGAAGTCCTTTCAGATGCTTCAGCTGATTTTCAAATTTATCGGTCTTCTCTTCCTTAAAATATATTGGTAACAATCTTGCTTTCATTTTAATCCTTCTTCGGCATTTGCCGTAAATATCGATTTAACTACTTCTTTTTTGATTCACTATTGAACGATACGGCAAGTATCAGGATCACCCCTTTTAAAAACATCTGAATGTAGGGATTTATATCCAGGAGATTCATGGTATTAGAGAATATGGTAAGGGTCAGCACCCCTCCAATTATTCCCACAGGATGACCAACCCCGCCCGAAAGGGAGATCCCGCCGATAACAGAGGCCGTGATCGTATCCAGTTCATACCCTGTTCCGGATGTGGGGCCGCCTCCCCCCATTCTTGCCGCCAGAAAAACAGAGGCGAGTCCAACCAGGAGCCCACCGAGCATATAAGTCAAAAACATGACACGTTTGACGGCTATACCGGATATCTGAGAGATATAGGAGTTGGAGCCCACAGCATATATCAGCTTCCCCCCCTTATGTTTCTTCATAAAGAGCAGCACAAGAATGAAAACCAGAACAAAGAAAACAAAGCTTACAGGGACTCCCAGGATCTTGCCTTCGGCGATGTATCTAAAGCTTTTGGGGATGCCGCCTATGGGTTTCTTGGTATAGAAATAGATGACACCCTGAAGAATTGACATGGTAGCCAGGGTTCCCATGAAGGCGGGGATCTTAAGAATCACCACGAAGAACCCGTTTAGAGCCCCTATCATAAGACCAACAACTAAAATCATCAGAAAAGCGGAAGCAGGTGATGCTTCGGGAAATGATTTAAAGAATCCGGCGGCCAGGGTCGTGAGTAGAGAGACCGCCGAACCAATGGACATATCAATCCCACCGGAAATCATGACCAGAGCCTGAGACAGGGAGGCAATTCCCAGTCCCACAGGCTGGATCAGAAATATATTTTTGAGATTTCTGCCGGTTAAAAATATCGGGCTGGTTACCGCACTTATTATCAGGAGGAGCCCCAGAATTACCCAGACAAAATTTTCTGATGAGATTCTTAATTTTCTTCCTTTATTTATCAATGCCTGAATCATTACGCACCTTCCTTTCTTAGAGAGTACTCGTGGCCGACTGCCAGAGAGAGGATTTCCTCTTCGTTGGAGGGTTTTTCATGCTGATCGATAATTCCCGCGATGGTCCCCCTGTGAAGAACGAGAACCCTGTCGGACATGCCGATGACCTCGGGCAGCTCCGATGAAACCATGATGACTGAATTTCCTTTCCCGGTTAGATCACGAATGATCTTATATATTTCATGCTTGGCCCCGACATCGATCCCCCTGGTAGGTTCAACGATCACATAGATCTTCGGCCCGGTAAGGAGAGCCCGGGAGAGGAGAACCTTCTGCTGGTTACCTCCGCTCAGGTTGGCTATGTCCGTGTATATGGAGGGTGTCTTTGTATTTAAAGCCGCAATCTGATCCCGGGCGGCCTTTTTTTCGGCCTGTTTATTTATAAAACCTTTGGATAGAAAATCATCAAGACTCGTTACAGTAGTATTCTCGAGAATATTCATGGAGGCAATAATCCCCTCGTTTTTCCTGTCCGAAGGGATATAACAATAACCCATTCCAATGGCATTTCTTATTCCGGTTATATCGGTCTCTTCCCCTTCCAGGATAAAGTGCCCATCACTCTTCCGGATAATCCCAAGCAGTGTCTGAACCAGTAAGCCTCGCCCCGATCCGACCATACCCGCAAGACCCAGTACCTCACCGCGTTTAAGATCAAAACTGATATCATGCAATTCACCATCAAGGCCCAGATTCTTTACTTCCAGCAGATTCTCATTCATCGGGGTTCCAAGGGGTGGATAAATATCCTGAATGTCCCTGCCCACCATATGACGAACCAGGTCATCTTTAGTCATCTCTCCAACCTGGAAGGTTCCCATCTTTTTTCCATCTTTGATAACCGTAACCCGGTCGGCAATTTCAAAAACCTCTTCGAGCATGTGAGAGATATAGATTACGGTAACACCTTTCTTTTTAAGGGAATTGATAATCTCAAATAATTTCACAAGCTCTTTATCCGTCAGGGGGGCCGAAGGCTCATCCATAATCAGGATGGACGCATCCACCGAGAGAGCTTTCATTATTTCTACCAGCTGACGTTCAACGACAGAGAGGGTCGCAACCTTTGCCTCTACATCTATGTCTATACCCAACTGTTCGGAAAGGGCTTCGACCTCTCTCCGGACTTCCCGCTTATTCAGAAAACCTAATTTATTGACCGGCTCCCTGTTCAGGAATACATTCTCCGCCACTGTCATATGACTGATGAGACTGAATTCCTGAAAGATTATAGAGATTCCGTCCATGTGGGCCTGATGAGGATTTTTAAGAACCGTCTCCTTGCCCTTGTATATAATTTTTCCGGAATCCGGTGTATATACTCCCGATAAAATTTTCATCAGGGTGGATTTTCCGGCTCCATTTTCACCCACCAGGGCGTGAACTTCACCATACCTAAATTCAGTATTAATATCGTCCAGGGCTTTGACCCCGGGAAAGGATTTGGTTATCCCCTGAAACTCCAGAATTTTATCGTCTGTATTCATAATCCTTACTCACCTTGAAATCGCTGCGGCAGATGAAAACTGCCGCAACTTTATTTACTCTAAAAGGAAGTTCTATCCCTTAATCGATCTGAGGCAGGAACTCAGCCGGGATCTGATCATCCCCAAGCCACCACCAGTCGGAGAGACTCATATCAACAATCTCTTTTATCTTCTCAAATGGAAACTGGTCTGGTGTTCGGTAGATAACCTTATCCAGGGTATCTCCTTTAACGGCTTTTAGACCTTCGACCAGAGCCCATGCTGCCTGCTGAGTCGAATACGGTTCGATATAGCCGGGAACATCATTAGCTACCAGAAACTTGGCATAACCATTCAGGTTGTCACCACTTGATGGCACCATCTCTCGCCCGGCTTCCTTCATTGTCTCCAGGGCAGGAAAGGACATGAGTCCTGAATCGGCCCATATACCATCAATTTGAGGATAGGTCTGGAGGAAGGATTCCATAACCTCTTTCCCCTTGGGAATTGACCAGCCGGTGTATTGGGTATCAAGAATCTCGATACCGGGGTACTGAGCAAAAACCTCTCTTGCACCTTCGAGTCTAAGTTCTACCGACATCTGTCCGGCGATTCCACTTAACATGATGATCTTTCCCTCAGTCCCCATCATATCGATAAGAGCCCTGGCATAGTTGGCACCAAGAAGTTTCATATCCTGACCGACATAAGCTGTCTGCATATCGGTAGGTACTGTTCCATCCAGGATAATTACAGGGATTCCGGATTCGTATGCCCGTTCAACCGCAGGAACGATGGCTTCACCCATTGAAGGTTGTACAAGAAGAAGATCCACACCCTTGGCCAGAAGATCATCGATATCCGCAATCTGTTTCTCCGGTTTTTCATCCGCATTGGTAAAGTATACCTTTGAAATTTCGGGATGATTTGCTACCTCTGCATCGAAATTCGCCTTAAGGAACATCCTCCAGGAGTTTCCCATTCCCGCACAGCTGAAACCGACAACGATGTTATCAGTCTTGGGTCCCGCACTTGCGCTCTCCTGCTCTCCCCCGGCATACGCCATTGAAACAACCATTGCTGTCATAATCAGAATCAGCAACCCTTTCTTTAAAAAATTCATATTTTCCCCCTAAACTTATTCCGCCGCTACCGGCGGTTTTCACACATCTTTCCGCCTCTTCCGACGGTTTTAAAACTATTTTTTCCGCCCTGATATTCCCAGAGCCACGACTATTACAAACCCTTTGATGATCAGCTGACTCTCCAGCGGCAGGCTTGCCAGGAGGGCAAGGTTTGTGATCATTAGAAGGATGAATCCGCCAAGGATGGTTCCCTGAATGGTTCCAGAACCACCCCCGATTACCGCTCCCCCCAGAACCGCGAAAGCTACGGAATCCAGGTCATACCCCTTCCCGGCCCAGTTATCCGCTATTCCTGTATACCCGCCAATAAGAATTCCCACGAAGGCGGCAGACATAGCCGAGATGATATAGGCAGTAATAATTATTTTTTCCCGTTTCAGACCGCTTAAATCGGCTACAGCAGGATTATTTCCAACAACATAAAGTCTTCGTCCAAATCCGGTCTTCCCTAAAAGCACCCAGTAGAAGACTGCGATAATTACGAAAATAACAAAGAGATTCGGAATAAAATTGAATAGATTCGATGTACACAAGCCCTTCAATCCATCGGGTATGGCCCCCCGGGGCATCCCATTCGTCCAGATCATCCGAAGTCCGTTCACCACGATGGCTGTACCCAGCGTACAGATGAAGGGAGGAACATTCCGCTTTGTCACAAGCAGGCCGTTCAGCAGCCCCACCAGGGCAGCCATAAGAAGGGAAAGAAGCATCACCGGAAGAATAAGTCCATTGCTTGTCATGTAGGTGGCGGCAATAACATTCGAAGTTGCCATCACTGCGCTCACAGATAGATCCAGTCCGCCCGTAATGATGACGAAGGTCTGGCCCATAGCTGCGATTGCTATCATGGAATAGTTTCTTGCCACATTTAACAGATTATTGATGCTGAAAAAGTTAACACCTTTAACAACATTCACAATAAGAGCCATCACCACAATCATAAGAAGGGTAAGGAGGAGACCCGCAGAGATCCCGCTTCGGCCTAATCTGTCCTTTAATTTTTGCATACCTGTCCCCTCCGGGTCTAATGCCCGTCCTTTTCAAAAGAGTTATAATAGATTCAAATTTTAACAGGAGTGATCGTGTGTAGCACTCCTGTTAGAGTGGGGCAGAATTGTTAAAGTGTAACAGTCCTGCCTGAAGCTGCGGATTCAAGGGCCGCATCAAGGATTTCCATCTCCTTAACACCATCGTTAAAATCCGGAGAAATTGATTTACCCGAGTCGATGGCATCCATAAAATCAACAACAGCGTGGACAAACTCATGTTCATACCCAATCACATGTCCCGGGGGCCACCAGTTTGCAATATAATCGTGGACCGGTTCGGTTGCCAGGATAGTCCTGAACCCCTGTGCATAATCGGGGTCATCCTTGCTGAAATACTGAAGTTCGTTCATGCGCTCAAGATTAAATATTAAAGATCCCTTACTCCCATAGATTTCAAAGAAGTTATAGTTCTTTCTTCCGGTGGCAAATCTTGAGGCTTCGAAGGATCCAAGGGCTCCATTTTCAAACATTACCGTCATGAAAGAGGCATCCTCAACCGTAACCTTTCCCATACCGGCCCCACTCGATCCTCCTTTGAATGTGGCCGCATTGGCATCGGGAAGGGGTCTTTCGTCGATAAACCTTGTCGTCATGGCTGTAACCTTCGCAATATCACCAACAAGGTATCTTGCAAGGTCTACCGAATGGGAGTTCAGATCTCCATGGGGACCGGAACCGGCCTTATCGGCCTGAAGATGCCAGGTAAGAGGAAAGTCCGGATCGGTGATCCAATCCTGAAGATAGGCACCTCTCCAATGGTAAATATCTCCGATTTTTCCATCGTCGATAAGTTTTCTGGCAAGCCTGACAGCCGGGCACCTGCGGTAATTATGGTTAAGGTAATGGGTCACACCCGACTCATTGGCAGCAGCGGCCATTTTCCGTGCCTGCTCCAAGGTCATGGCCATGGGTTTTTCCAGAAAGATATGCTTTCCAGCTTTAGCAGCAGCCAATGCAATCTCATAGTGAAGATGCTGGGGTACGGCTATATCGATAATATCGATATCATCCCTTGCAACAACCTTCTTCCAGTCTGTCTCAATCTCTTCCCATCCCCAGTTGTCTGCAAAAGCCTGAAGGGGCTCTGCCCTTCGACCACAGGCAACCTTCAGTACGGGTTTCACATTCATATCAAAAAACTTCGGGGCCTGGAGCCAGGCATTACTATGGGCCTTACCCATGAACTGATAACCGATAATTCCTACATTTAAACTCTTCATAAAACTCCCCTATTTCACGTTGCTGGCAATCCTGTCCAGCTCCCTGATACTCTGAGCGACAGCACTATCTTCATCATCGTTATAATCAGGGTGGAGATAATCGATCTCCACAGCCAGAAAACCCTGAAAATCGTTCTCGTAAAGAACCTGAGCGAGTTTCTGATTATCCACAAGACCATCACCAACCGGAGTACAGGCAAAGAAATGCCAGTTTGTTACATCCTGACCCTTTTCCGGTTTAAGATCCTTAACATGGGTAGCAAATACATGTTTGGCAAGTTTTTCGGCGCCCTTCACGGGATCATCTAAAAGTCTCATGAAATTACCCGTATCAAAATTGATTCCGAAATTATCATGGTTAACATTATTTATTATCTTAAGCATCTCATCAGCGGTAAAATCGATGTGATTTTCATCGGCCAGTTTCAATTTATATTTATCGGCTATCTTCATCGCATCGACAAACATTCTGGAAAGGCGATCAATCTGTTCATTATGATCTTCAAACCGGAACATCAGACTGGAACCGACGACTCTCATGACATCGGCGCCTATTGCCTGGGCATACTCCATCATCTCGAGCATCTCATCATACGCTTTGGTATTCTTTCCGCCTTCAAGCCCATCGGGATGACCCCATGCAAAAACCCGATCGAGTTTGTATTCATCAAGTCTGCTTTTCAGGTCTGCAAGATAGGCCTTATCGAAACTCGGGAAGAAGCAGGATTCAAGAGAAACCCCGTCCACACCTAACTCATGAGCCCTGTCCAGATATTCGAATAATGACAGTGATTTATCCGGAGTCTTCTGCTCAGGGTAAACCTCTCCCATAAACCTGTGGTAACAGTAATTATCAATTCCAATTTTCATCTTTCTCATATAAACCTCCGACTAAATCGATTTAGCTTTATCTAAAACGTTTTAGGTAGTATTTAGATTTATATTATCACAGTTTTTTCAGCTGTCAAGAGAGTATTTGCCGAAAAATCATAAGAAAATGCTACTTTATTGGTTTTGAGGACTCACGGATAACCAATCTGGGCTTCAAAACGGGGTTTTCAAAATCATTTTCCTTCCCGATTTTCGCAAAAAGAAGATTACCAAGCCCCTTTCCAATCTCGGATAAGTATCCATCGACGGTCGATAACCGGGGATAGATCGCCCTGGAAAGACCGATATTGTCGTATCCTATGATGCTTACATCATCGGGAACCCTGTATCCATTTTCGGAAAGGTATCGAAGAACACCCGAAGCCATAAAATCATTTCCGCAAAAAATCGCCTCGACTTTTTTCTTTTTGAAAATTGTCTCCGCCGCCTCATATCCGCTTCGGATGGTCCAGTCCCCATGACCTTCAATGATGGCTTTAACCGTCGAATCGGAATTTTCTATTACATCAAAAAATCCCCTCCGCCGCTCCATGGCATCGTAATGCTCGGCGGGACCATTGATAAAAGCAATATCTTTAAATCCGCATCGCCCCATATATTCGGCAATGACCTTTCCTCCGAGATGATTATCAACATTGAAGGAGGCGGTGCGCACATCGGAAAGATGAGAATTAAGAACCACGTAGGGAAAGTCCCCGAGTACATCAATAAAAGGATAGGGCCGGGTAAACTGGGGAATAATAATTATTCCATCCACACTTTTATCATGGACTTTGGCATAAAAATAATCATCAAGATCAGCATCTTCCCAATTCCTTACGTCAAACACAAGGCTGTACCCTCTTTCTCCGGCAGCTTCCAGAACGCCCTCAATATAGTAATAGAAGAAGGTAGTATCCACTACCAGGTTGGCATATTTTGTTGAGTTCAGAAGGAGCAGGAGAATGGTGTTGCTCTTCCCGGTAATAAGGGTCTTGCCAATCTTATTTGCTACATAATTGAGCTGCTTGGCACAATCCATTACCAGCCGTCTGGTATCTTCATTTACGGGTTTTCCATTCAATGCCAAAGAAGCAGTTGCCGGAGAAACACCGGCAAGGGAAGCAACATCTTTTAAAGTACTCATTATTAATCCTTGTACTCAGATAATAAACGACCAGGCTCATTCTTTCAACAATATATAAAAAGTGAATCCTTTTTTATAATCCCGGACTTGACGCCACTACTATTTGATAGTAATATTCTGTTATTATCTATCATTTATTAGCATTTTATCTTGTTTGGAGGAAATATGAACAATTACAGCCCGGCTGTTGAAAGAACAATGTATTTTATCGGCGTGACAACAACAAAATCTTCTATTATGAAAGTTTTTCCTAAATGGGCAGATCACCTCGGCCTTGATGCGGTAATAAAAGGATTCGATTTCGAACCCCACTCCGCACCTGAGCTATACAGGGAAGCCGTCGACTTTATCAAAAAAGACCCCCTCTCTCTGGGGGCCCTGGTGACAACACACAAACTCGATCTTGTTACTGCCTGCAAAGACCGGTTCGAAGGATTTGGCGAGTATGCCTCCCTCCTGGGGGAGATAAGTTCGATTTCCAAAAGAGAGAATGAACTCTGGGGACATGCAAAGGATCCCATAACAAGCGGCTTGTCCCTTGAAGCCATCGTCCCGGAAGGATACTGGAAGGAGTCGGGCAGCGATCTTCACCTTATCGGTGCGGGAGGCTCATCCCTCGCTCTTTCTCTTTATCTTATCAATAAGAAGAAAAACGGCGGAGATATTCCTGTCAGAATAGTCGTAAGCAACAGAAGCGCAGGCAGGCTCGAAGAGATGAAAAAGATCCATGCGGAAGCGGGGACAGACCTTAACTTTGAGTACATCCTTGCTCCGGAACCAAAGGATAACGACACCGTCGTGGCATCCTTGAAACCCGGATCCATGATAGTAAATGCCACAGGCCTTGGAAAAGACAGACCCGGCTCCCCCCTGACAGACAATGTAGTCTTTCCGGAAAATGGAATTGTCTGGGAATTTAACTACCGGGGAAACCTTGTATTTCTTGATCAGGCAAACAGCCAGAAAGAGAGTAAATCACTGAATATACATGACGGCTGGACATATTTCATCCATGGCTGGACAAGAGTTATTGCAGAAGTATTCCATATCGATATACCAACTAGCGGACCTGAATTCGATAAACTGTCGGAAATCGCCGCAGGAACAAGAAGCTGAGAGGAGAAAACAATGAACCATCCATTTTATGTAGAAACACCCATTAAATTTGACGAAAATACAGGTCTTGGGAACTGTGAAAAGCCCGCCCTGGAAAGACGATATTCAAATATGAAGAATATGTACCTCGATGAAGAAGCCCGTGCCGGCAAAGAGGCTGCCGGAGATGATCTCATCTACAATTTTTACGAGCTGGGAGTTCCCGAGAAAGAGGGCGAACTCGCCTACGGAACCAGTATTGTTTATCCCGGCAAAGTCGGAAACGAATACCATATGACTAACGGCCATTTCCACACAATTCTTGATACTGCCGAAATTTACTACTGTCAAGCAGGTCACGGTGTCATGATGATGGAGAGCCCCGAAGGTGATGTTCTTTATAAAGAGATGAAAAAGGGTGAAGCCGTCTATGTTCCCGGAAGATACGCCCATCGATCGATCAATGTATCCGAGACGGAAACTCTAATCACCTTTTATGTATTCCGTGCGGACGCAGGTCATGATTATGGTTCCATTAAAGAAAAAGGATTTCGAAAACTTGTTGTTGAGGAAGAGGGTTCCTGGAAGGTAATCGACAATCCAAGATGGAATGGCTGAGAGTATGAGTAAAGGGAAAATACTGATCACTCCAAGATCCATGTCGAAAAACGGACATCCAGGTCTGGCTGCTCTGACCAATGCCGGCTACGAACTCCTCACACCCTTTCCCGGAAAGATGCCTACGGAAGAGGAGCTCCTTTCGATTCTGCCTCAATGTGCAGGATTCCTTGCAGGTGTGGAGAAGATAAGCAGCAAGGTAATAGAAGCATGCCCCGACCTGAAGGTGATAAGCCGAAACGGAGTGGGAATCGATAATGTGGACAGGGAATCGGCGGAAAAGATGGGGATCGCACTAAAAGTGACTCCCGGAGCAAACTCCCGGGGGGTTGCCGAACTCACTATAGGATTGATGTTCAGCCTTATACGAGCAATCCCCCAGGTGAATAGTTCTGTCAAATCCGGAAAATGGGAAAGACCTAAGGGAATGGAAATTCTCGGTAAAACCCTCGGTGTAATTGGAACAGGAATGATTGGCCGGGAAGTTATCTCCATGGCCACCGGTATGGGAATGAAAGTCCTGGCATACGACCTCTACCCTTCCGATTTACTTAAAGATAATGAAGCCGTTAAATATGCCCCCCTCGAAGAGGTCCTGGCCGGAAGTGATATCATTACCCTTCACTGCCCCGCCGGAGACAAGCCGGTTATAGGAAATGAGACTCTGAAGCTGATGAAGGAAGGAGCATGGGTAGTGAACACCGCAAGGTCCGCCCTTGTAGATGATGCGGCACTCCTTACTGCCATTGAAGAAGGAAAGGTTTCAGGATACGCAGTAGATGCCTTCGATTCTGAACCACCTGAATTAAACGGACTTCTTCGGAATGATAAAGTTCTGACCACCGCCCATATCGGAGGCTTTACCGCTGAAAGTGTGGATAGAGCTACCCGGGCGGCAGTTGCCAATATTCTTGCCGTGCTGGAATAATACAAATAATATTGCCAGTCTTTGATGAACCAATTTCAGAGACTGGCCTAATATTTCAAACAGTCTTAGCTTCTTCTGCTTTATTTTTCACATTCCGTGCTTCCTGCATTCCCTGCTCAAATTCCAACCGGGCCTTGCCTATATTTCTTGCAAATTTTGGAAGAGCGGAAGCTCCGAATAATAGAATTACGACACCACTTACTACCAAAATTTCTGTTGTTCCAATCATTTTATTTCTCCTTTATTTTAAGTGTTCTTCACTTTCCTTCCTGGATGTTATTTTCCCGGAAGCATTTATATCTGAAATAGAATTAACCTCTTTCTCAAAATCACTGAAGGTTTTTTTAAGACCATTAATCTGTCTCATTATTTTCCCGTATATTTTTCCTATCTTTCTTATGATGAAGGGTAAGTCTTTTGGGTTTAAAAATACTATAACCACAATTATCAATGTAATAATTTCTGAAAGCCCTAAACCAAACATTATTCCTCCCCGAACTTAAATATTTTTGCTATTAAAACTGTCAGATAATAGAGCACCGTCATTGGTAATGCCAGACCAACCTGGGTTACAAAATCGGGGGGAGTAATCAAAGCCGATAGCAGGAAAAACAGTACAATTATATACTTACCAAACTTTAAGAGTACCTTTCTTTTAATAACATTTAATATAAGGAGCAACTCAAGGAGTATAGGCATCTGAAAAACGACTAAAGCCATAAGCATAAATTGAAGGATGTAGAAAATATTCCCCCCGAAACTCAGGAGCATACCCGTATTCTCAGGAATAAAACCTTTTCCTGTCAGAAAGACTATAGAGACAGGGATGATGGTATAATAACTGTAGAAAAAACTGCCAACGATGAAAATAAAACTTGATATCAAAGTAACAGTTATTATACGCTTCTCTTTTTTTATCAGCCCGGGAAACACAAAATACAATACATTAAAGAGATGTACAGGTGAGGAGAGGATAAATCCAGCAAGTGCAGAGATCTTCAGGCGAACAAGAAACCCTTCAATAAATGTATTTATATAGAGGATATCCCCACCCGATGACTCGGCGAGTACAAGCAGGGGGGAAAAAAGAAACTCCATAATATAATCATAAAAAGATAGTGCAACAACAAACCCTATTACCAGAGCAATGATAGATATTATTAAACACCTCCTTAACTCTGTCATATGAGACAGCAGGGGCATCTCCCCTGCTGATGATGCTTTTGCAGATTCTTTCCTTTTCAAATTCATTTTATTCCCTATTGTGCAGGCCAGCTACTAAAGGGCTGCTTTTCGAATTTCATCTGACCATCAGAGCCTTTCAATATATTGATCCATACCTGCCAATTTACATAATCAACCTCTGGATAATCGAGCCTATAATGGGAACAACGGCTTTCTGTACGCATTATCGATGCCTTCAGTTTCATCTCTGCACTAATAATCATATTGGAAGTCTCATGGGCCAGCCTCAATTCATGCAGATTTGCCGCCCTGAGCATTGGGGTGTGATGATCCCGGAGTTCTTCCACATAGGCCAATGCCGCTTTAAGAAGACTCTCTTTTTTAATATAGAGAATAAAGTTCGGAATCATTATCCCCTGGAGGATCTGGGTGACCCATGCGGGGCTGTATCCCACATCCCTTTTCAGAGGAGCGAGGATTTCTTCTTTCACCCTGGCAAGAGTTTTAGCTGAAATCGTTGGTAGACCTGTCTTCTTACAATATTCAGCTGCCGCTTCAGAGACGATTGCCCCCTGAACAGCCGAGCCGGCAAGGGAGGATCCTATCTGGGTATAAATTGCTCCGGCCATATAGGAACCCAGAGCATCACCCGCGGCATAGAGGCCTGGAATATTTGATTCACCCTTCTCATTGATGGGAACCAGGCCTTCGGATTTATGAATGGACATTCCGGCGGAAGAGCCTCCGACAGCTGCTCCACCGCCTCCGCCGGCAGGGGCACCGCCAGAAGCCGCGTCGTCACCACTACCGGGAGGTCCGCCTTCAGGTCCATCACCGGGAGGTCCCTCTTCGGGGCCTCCTCCTCCACCAGAGGGTATTGATCTTACATACTCCGCCGGTACGTAGGGTCCGCCTTCGGCTTGTTTTCCGGTGGATGACCCGGGGCCACTGCTGACAGGGTTTCCCAGCATATAAGCCTGGTAATTCGAATCCACGCCAAGGTCATGATGAACTTCTATTCCCTCGACACCGGGAGTCCTGGCAAACATGTCATGCCAGCCGTTATAGCAGTCGGCGGCATTCTCTACCATCCCGGAGTGTCCGTCGTTCCATTCCTTACCTGTCACCTTTGCACCAATATTATAAGCCATGATTGTGCCGTCATGGGTCAAGTCACAGATGGGAAACCCATTAGGTTTAAAACCACCGGCACCTGTACACAAGACTACAGACTTTGACCTGAAAATATGTACAGTTGCATCATCAATACTGAAGCCTGCCGCTCCAGCGATTTTCCCATTTTCCTTGATGAGGTGGGTGATCATTATTCGTTCCATAACAGGAATATTTCTTTCCTCAATTGGTTTATGAAAGGTGTTATGACAGAGGGGAGATTTGAAAAATCCCCACTCTTTAAGGTCATTGACCCTGGCCATTGAATGCTCAGCCATTTGCCTCGTATAAACGGGGTTATTGGTCTTTAATGCTGAATCAGAAACCTTGGCCGTAAAACCATCAAGGCTTAACTCTTCTTTTGTGAATCGATATAAAAAGGTTTTAAAAAATATGTTGTCAGTAATAATAGAAAAAGAACAAACCCTAAAATCAGCGCTGTAATCCATGAAAACAATTTCATGCGAATAGAAAAGATTCTTTTCATGATCAGGCCTCAAATCTGTAACCGAAGTTTCTTACAGTTTGTATATAATCGGCACGTCTTCCAAGTTTTTTCCGTAACTTTTTTACATGCGTATCGACTGTTCGCATCCCCTTATAATAGTCGAAGTCCCAGACAGAATTTAGAATCTGGTCGCGGCTGAGGGCCTGTCTTTGATTATCAACGAGGAGTAATAACAATTCATACTCTTTTGGCGATAATTCCAAGCGCTCATTATCGAGTATAACAAAATGGCCCTTTCTGTTGACTTCCAGATCACCAATTCTATCATTTCCCGAATCATCTTTATTCAATCTTCTCAGAATTGAATTTACCCGGGCGACCAGAACTTTAGGACTGAAGGGCTTTTTAATATACTCGTCCACTCCCAGTTCGAATCCGAAAAGTTCATTAGACTCTTCCCCCCTGGCCGTCAACATAAAAATGGGAACATCTGACTCCTTTCTGATTTCCCGGCAGATAGCCCATCCATCCAGTATCGGCATCATGATGTCCAATATTATCAGATCAATACTTTTATCTCTTTTAAAGATCTCAAGAGCATCTTTTCCGTTCTGTGCCTCCAACAAAAGATATCCCTCTTTTTTCAGGAAATCACAGACTAATGTCCTGATCCTGGGTTCATCATCGGCTATCATTATTGTGCTTACCATAAATTCTCCATTTTTATCATATTAATAGAGACCGTCCAAAGATGAAATCTTATTTCTTTAAGAATCGCCACTGAGTACATCCTGTCAATACCCATATAGATATCGGCTGCGTTGTTCCTATCCTCCGTATGTTCTCTCAAATCATCTACGGCAAATGAAAATTCACGTGATGATGTGAAAGTATAATCGGAACCTTCAGAGGTCACATCACTTCCGTCAACATTGAGATAGAGTTCAAAAAAAATCTCCTTTCAAAATAGTTAATTTACAACTATATCTTTGAAAGGAGATCTCCTGGTTAAACCAGTGTAAATTCGATGTAAGTTATGTAAAAACTCATATTATGATATATTAGTCTTATGAGTCATATCATCCTCCTGCTTTATTTGGTATCCGGTGTCAGTGGAATAATCTCCGCGGCCTATTTGATCATCAAGTACGGGAACAAGACAGCATTTATGAAGGGGTATATCAGAGTACACCTCACCTATACCTTTCTTATGTTATCAGCCCTTGTGGTCCTCTATCTGAAGGTGAATGTTATAAATTCATCCAATGTTATTTCGGTTTTTATTGCCTTGATCATCCTCGGACAGGGAATTCTATGTATGGCTTTATCTGAGTTGAGTTTTGTAATAAATGATAAAGGTATCACGAATAAATTGCGGTTATTCTGGAAAATTGTTCCGATTTTATTTGTTCTGTTGGCAATATTACAGTTACTATTATGGAACACCGCCTTTACTTTGTATCCTATTATAATAGCAGTTCCATCCTTTATACTGATATCCATATGGTTCACCCTCCGCAACAATAAAGCTGATGATATTCAGGATTATAAAGAGAGGAGAATCTGGTTCCTGTTTCTCCTGTTTACTTTAATTATTGTCGCAATTGAAATAACTCTAAAGTATCTCTTTGGATTCCTTGGTGAAGACACTATAAATATTCCTGTCATTTTTATGTGCTGGAATTTTCTGAGTATGTCCCAGTTTCAGAATAAATTTAATAAACCTCAAATTAATACGGATATATCCAATGAACAAAAGTTGAAATGGCAGTTGACGGATAGAGAAGTAGAAGTCAGCCAGGCCATTCTACGGGGAGACAGCAATAAGGAAATAGCATCCAATCTGCATATCTCATACAGTACAGTAAAAAATCATATTTACAATATTTACGGAAAAACAGGAGCAAAAAGCCGGGTAGACCTGGTCAATATATTCAAATAGGAAGAATTTCCCAGAAGAAAAATCCTCAATCAGGAATTATTACCCATATCTTTTCTCCTGTGCAGAAAGTAGCCTTAAGGAAGGAGGAAAATATGAAAAAACCAATATTGTTAT
>JAEINK010000057.1 GCA_016342585.1 Spirochaetales bacterium | reverse complement strand
GATGTTCATGCAATGGAAGCGCTTTTAAGAGTCTTTGCCGGAAACCCATTCATGGTTGGTGCTGAGTAGTTACAAATAAAGAAGGAAAAGGGTGATAGAAGCGCCTCCCTGTCTTTTAACTGAAAAGGATTATTAAAATCTGCTCATTACAGTATTTTTTCATCTCTCCTCATGGACTTCGCACGGAAAATATACGAAAATTTACATGCCAGGGGGATGCAATGCCTGAAAAGCAGATTGATAGAGATTTTGAAAAAATAAAGTGGCTTTTAAAGTCCAAGAAAGTGAAATCTGAGTTTAAGTCACAAGATTATGGTGACTTAACCACCTTAAACAGGGACCGAACGATCATGGATTCCGTTGGGAAAACTGTTCTTAATGGAATAGTGAGTGATTATCTTAATCTCCTGGAAACTTCGGCGGCAATTTATGAAAAGAACGGAGACTATGCAATAGGAATTTTTTCATCGGACTGGTGCCGGTTCATGGATTGCGCCTCCCGTGCTCTCTGTAAAAGCAGCGATAATAAAAAAGCTCTTGAATCGGGAAAATGGCTTTGTCATGAATCGTGCTGGGCAGATGCTTCCAGAAAATCTATGGAAACAAAGCGGCCTGTTGATATTGAGTGCAGTGGCGGGTTGAATATCTATGCCATTCCTATAAAGGCCAATAATGAGGTCATCGGTTCCATTAATTTCAGTTATGGCAATCCCCCGACAGATGACGTGAGATTAACCGAAATCGCTGAACAGTATAAAGTATCACTGGCTGAACTGAAAAACCTGGCTCAGAGTTATGAGACACGCCCTCCTTTTATTATTGATATTGCCAAAGAAAAACTTGAATACTCCGGACGGTTGATTGGCGAGATAGTAGAAAGAACGATGGCTGAACAAGCCTTGCGTGAAAGTGAAGAAAGATTCCACTCCCTTTTTAAAAATATAAATGTGGGGGTTGCTCTACATGAAATCGTATTAAATGATAAGGGAGAGCCGATTGATTTTGTTTACCTGGATGTGAACCCATTATATGAAGAAATTACAACTCTTAAGAAAGATGCGATTATAGGAAAACGCGGTCTTGAAGTTATTCCCAACCTCGAACAGAAATGGATAGATCTTTATGGTAAGGTTGCTCTGACAGGAGAATCAGTCTCCGTAACAGATCATTCCGACTTTCTGGATAAATACTGGGATGTAAAAGCCTATTCTCCTGCGAAAAATCAGTTTGCAGTCGTTCTGGTGGACATAACTGATAAAATTAAAGCGGAAAAAAATATTATCAAAGCCAAAGAAATCGCTGAGCGCTATCTGGATATGGCCGGCAGTATTTTTGTATCTCTCGACAGAAACGGGGATATAATCCTTGTCAATCAGAAGGGTCTTGAAATCCTGGAGTATGAGGATAGCAGGGAACTGATCGGTAAAAACTGGTTTGAAACCGTCATTCCCCCGGATATCATTTCCAAGGTCAGGCGGGTATTCAGCAGGGTAATGGCCGGTGATTTGAAGGGTGTGGAACGTTACGAGAATGAAGTCATTACAAAATCAGGCAAACGAAAAACTATCTCCTGGTACAACTCATATTTGCAGGATGATTCCGGAAAGATTGAACATTTGCTAAGCTCCGGTATTGATAACACTGAAATCAGTAAGGTCAATTCAGAACTGAGTAGAAGTGAAGAACGATTTGATTTGGCAATGAAAGCCTCCAAGGATGGTATTTTTGACTGGAACCTTATAACCAACGAAATCTACTATTCTCCCGGATGGAAAAGTATGCTGGGTTATGATTATGATGAAATCCCCAATGACTTCTCGATTTGGGAATCGAATACCGCCCCCGAAGATGTTAAAAAATCCTGGACAATGCAGCAGGAGGTCATTAATAAACAAAGAGACCGTTTTGAAATGGAATTCAAGATGAAACACAAGGATGGGCATTGGGTTGATATTCTATCCCGGGCCGAATGTATATTCGATGACGATGAGACTCCCCTCCGTATGGTCGGAACTCATGTAGACATTTCAGAACGTAAGTTGGCCGAAGAAGAGATCGCGAAGACAAAGAGCTATCTGCAGAATACAATCGATGGGTTAATAGAGAGTGTTGTTTTATTGGATGAACAGGGATATATCCTGCTAACCAACCAGGCCTGGCAGAATTTTGCCAAAAAAAACGGGGCACTGACGGCGTCGATCTCTGTCGGGGCAAACTACTTTGCTGCCAGCAAGTCTGAAAACAATGAGTGGCATAAAGAGGCAAAACCATTTGCCGAGGGGTTGAAAAAGCTCCGTTCCGGTGAACTTAAATCGTTTAATTTCGAATACCCTTGTCACTCTCCAGATAAAGAGCGCTGGTTTTCCTGTACTGTTACTCTTTTTGAGGGCGTGGATTCTAAATATTATGTAATAACTCATAAAGATATTACAGAATTCAACAGAGCCCTTGAGGAGAATGAGAACACTAAATCACAGTTACAGCAAGCACAAAAAATGGAGGCGATTGGTACTTTGGCCGGCGGTATTGCCCATGATTTTAATAATATTCTTGCCGTAATAATGGGATATACATCTTTGGCCATAGATAATACCAATCCCGGTTCACAATTACACGAGGTCCTTAATGAGGTCTTGACTGCTACAGACAGGGCAAAAGAGCTTGTGAAACAGATTCTATCCTATAGTCGCCAGAATAAAGTTGAAAGAGCTCATTTAAAACTGCAGCCCCTGGTCAAGGAAGCAATGAAAATGCTCCGTTCATCAATCCCAACAACAATCAGCATCTCAGAAAACATTCGCCCCAATAGTGGAAGCATCTTAGCGGATCCAACCCAAATTCAACAGATAGTAATAAATTTATGTACAAATGCCTATCACGCCATGGAGGAAACAGGAGGGACGCTTTCTGTTTCTTTGAACACGGTCAAACTCCAGGCAGGCGATCCGGCACTCTTAATCGAACTCACTCCCGGTGAATACTTTGAACTTACGGTATCCGATACGGGTGAGGGGATAAGTCCAAATATGATTGATAAAATATTTGATCCTTATTTTACGACTAAAGACATAGGCAAGGGAACCGGAATGGGCCTGGCGATTACCCATGGAATTGTAAAGGAATATGGCGGGTCAATAACTGTTGAAAGTCAGCTGGGGAAGGGGTCAACCTTTCATGTTTTTATTCCACTAGTTCCTGAATTCACTGAACCAGTCCACAAGATAAACGAGGTCATACCCAGGGGTAAGGAAAGAGTCTTGTTTGTTGATGACGAAGAAAATATCGCTCAAATGGCCCAAAAAATATTAGAGAATTTTGGCTATCATGTGACGGTCCGATGCAATAGCCTTGAGGCTCTTTCGACATTTAAAAAGAGACCGGACTATTTTGACATAGTCATAACGGATCAGACAATGCCTCAGATGACAGGCTCAACTCTGGCCGCAGAAATGATGCAGATAAGACCGGATATCCCTATAATCCTTCTATCAGGATATAGCAATCTAATCGATGAAAACTCAGCGAAAGAGATGGGAATCAAAGAGTTCATGTTTAAACCTTTTTCCCAAAAAAAGCTTGCTAATCTAATTCGGAAGGTACTCGATGGAGAGGAGTGAAAACGCATTCAACCTCCAGGATGGGTTTGTTCCTGCCAGTTTTTATTGGGATGAGTTTCTTCCAGGTACCGGGAAATAAGGCCGGAAAGGAGATCGCTATAGATTTTTGCCCCGGCCGCATTGGGATGAATTCCATCAATGGTCAAATGCAGCCTCCTCTTTCGGCTGAGTCTGTCCACCCCCTCACTGGTGCGGCACCTTAGGGTGTCAAAAAGGGCCGATTCGTAAAGATCATCCATAAAATAGTCTCTTGTTTCTTTTGCTCCAAGAACCGTATTATACACTTGAGCAATATCGGCAAGCCCCAGATGATTTTTCAATGCTAAAGCCCTGATTGCTTCATTGAAAACCACTCTCTTCCCATTCGCAGGCGATGATAAATCCTCATTCAAACAACTTAAAGTAGTAAGGATTATGGGAACATCTCCTCCACTGCGGATTGCTGAAATAAACTTTTCATATTGAGAAATAAATTCGGGGAGATCCGCAGCAGGGATGCTTCCTTTTTTCTCTAAATTCTTCACAATAGATTTATATGCCACACTTCTTGCATTGAAATCGGGGAGAATAATATCATTATGCCCTGCGGTTAAGACAATCAGATCATAGCGGCTATCATGTTTAAGGTGACCGATTGTTCTCGCCATAATCCCTGAAACCGTGTCCCCGTCACGTCCAAGATTAATCAATTCATAATGGGGAAACTGCTTCCGGAGTTGAACAAAGAAACTGCATCCCAGTTTCCCTTTGGTTATGCTGTCACCGGCAAATAGTATTCTTTTCATACAGAACCTCAAACTCTTTAGATCTTACAGGGATTTCAGCCTGCAGAATTGTAAATGGCAGGCCGAGTCTTCTATCACTTAACTATAAACTATAATAAAGGAAGTTCGTAGAAGGGAACCCGTAAAAAAGAGACCTGACTAAAAACTATTGGATTATGATATACTTATGGAAATTTTCCCATTCAGGAGGATTCAACTTGGAAAAGCAGAATGTTATTCTATCCCGGATGCTGTTTGCAATCCTGGTATTAATGATTTTTACAGGTCTGATAATTGACGGCCCAAAGGAAGCTCTGAGTGGTTTAATCAGGCTGCAGCTTCAACCGGGGCGATTGATTAATGACTTCATTGTTTCAGGAGGTATTGGGGGTACCCTGATAAATGCCGCCCTGGCTGGATCGGTTGGATTGATCCTTCTACTCATCCTAAAAGTTCCACTTTCTGGACCAGGTTTTGCCGCAATCTTCACAATCACTGGTTTTGGATTTTTTGGAAAAACACCTCTGAATATCCTTCCTATCATTCTTGGCGTTTTTATTTCCGCCAGGTTCGCCGGAAAATCCCTGAGAGAGTACATCCTCATAGCCCTGTTCGGCACAGCCCTGGGTCCCCTGGTCAGTTTCATTGTATTTGAATTTGGACTCACCGGTGTGCTGGCGGTGTTGGCAGGTACGGCTGGAGGTATTTTTGCTGGATTTTTTCTACCGGCCATCGCCATGGCCATGCTCCATCTTCATCAGGGGTATAATCTCTACAATATGGGCTTCTCCTGCGGTTTTCTGGCCTTGTTTGCCGCCTCTCTCGTAAAAGCCACGGGGCATCAGTTTCAACCTGCCATGAACTGGTATTCGGGGAATTCTCTTCTGACAGTTCTGATTATACCGGTTCTTTCCCTCTTTTTTCTTATTGCCGGTGTCGCCTTTGAGGGAAAAACCAGCTTTCGGAGGTTCGTGAAAATTTTAAAACTCCCGGGCCGCCTTCCTTCAGATTTTATGGATTTAGAGTCCATGGGCGGCTCATTTATCAACCTAGGTTTTATTGGCTTGGCAGGCTCTGCTTATATCTTTATTGTGGGGGGTGATTTTTCAGGACCCATTATCGGGGGTCTTTTTACAGTGATGGGCTTTGCCGCCTTTGGTACCCATTTGCGCAACTCCTGGCCAGTCCTGACGGGGGTCATCCTGAGTACCCTGGTTTTCGGTGAATCACTATCCGCTCCCGGCCCCTTACTGGCGGCCTTATTCGCCACCACCCTGGCTCCGCTTGCCGGTCAATTCGGGATCCTCCCGGGGATTTTAGCGGGCTTTATTCATTTGTTTATGGTCCTCCAAACGGGTGCCTGGCAGGGAGGAATGAACCTGTATAACAATGGCTTTGCCGGTGGGCTGACAGCCACATTGATGGTCGCAGTTATCCAGTGGTACCGCTCAAATAAAACAGATTTTACCTGATAAACTTCATCAAGGAGATTAAAACATGAAACGAAAAGATTTAATTCTTCATCTAATCGGAGAGATATCCAGCTATATTCTTGAAGGAAATCCCAGACGGATGGTCATATCACTCCATCAGGAGATCGATGGACTCCATTTGTCTATCCTGGATGATAATGAACACAGTGATGAAGAGATTGAAACCATGGAAAAAGCCATGAACAGCCGTAAACGTCCGGAGCTTTCAGGCTATTACGGAGCAATGACAGGTCGGGACCTTTTAGGTTCAGCAAGGTTGGATCTTCTTGGATGGCAGGTGAAGCATACAGATTTATCCCGGACAAGCAGCGGGATCAAAATAGACCTCTGGCTGGGTGGCGAAAACTTCGAGAGTCATCATTTTAATATTCCGGAAAAAAAGGATGAAAGCTGAGTTCCCTTAAAAATCTCCTCTCCATACCGAACCATTGTAAATCTATGATAGGAGAAAAGTTATGAAAGAAAACAGTAAGTGTCCTGTCACCGGGGCAGCAAGTCATGCAGCTTCGAAAGGCCAATCGAACAAAGACTGGTGGCCGAATCAGTTAAATCTGAAAATCCTTCATCAAAATTCACATGAGATCAGTCCTATGGATGTGGGATTTAACTACACTGAGGAATTCAAGAAACTCGACCTGGGATCACTCAAGAAGGATCTTTACACATTGATGACAGATTCCAAAGATTGGTGGCCTGCCGATTATGGACATTATGGCCCACTTTTTATTCGAATGGCCTGGCATAGTGCAGGAACATATAGAACAAGCGATGGAAGAGGAGGAGGAAATACAGGGAATCAGCGATTTGCCCCCCTTAACAGCTGGCCGGATAATGTAAACCTGGATAAAGCACGACGGCTCCTTTGGCCAATCAAACAGAAATATGGAAAAAAAATATCTTGGGCTGATCTAATGATTCTCGCTGGAAATTGTGCTCTTGAATCCATGGGGTTTAAAACATTTGGATTTGCCGGAGGCCGTGAGGATATCTGGGAGCCTGAAGAGGATATCTATTGGGGAACCGAAAACGAATGGTTGGGAGACAAACGGTATTCGGGGAAACGGGATCTGGAGAATCCCCTTGCTGCCGTTCAAATGGGATTGATTTATGTGAATCCGGAAGGACCAAATGGCGATCCCATACCCGCAGATTCCGCAAAAGATGTTCGCCAGACCTTTGCCCGAATGGCTATGAATGATGAAGAAACTGTTGCTTTAGTTGCAGGTGGACATACATTTGGGAAAGCCCATGGTGCCGGAGATGCGTCACATGTTGGCCCTGAACCTGAAGCAGCAGGTATTGAAGAACAAGGTCTTGGCTGGAAAAGTAATTTTGGAACTGGAAAAGGCGGAGATACGATCGGAAGCGGAATAGAAGGTGCCTGGAAACCTAATCCTACAAAATGGGATATGGGTTATCTGAAGGTTCTGTTCAAATATGAGTGGGAACTGTTAAAGAGCCCCGCCGGTGCCTATATGTGGCTTGCAAAAGATGTCGATGAAGAGGATATGGTAGTCGATGCCCACGATCCGACACAAAAGCATCGGCCAATGATGACGACGGCCGATCTATCCCTCAAATTTGATCCCGCCTATGAAGAGATCGCCAGGCGCTATCTTAATAATCCTGA
Organism: Spirochaetales bacterium; assembly: GCA_016342585.1. Classification (GTDB taxonomy): domain Bacteria; phylum Spirochaetota; class Spirochaetia; order UBA9216; family UBA9216; genus JAEINK01. The sequence goes on along the minus strand of JAEINK010000057.1, from coordinate 22,375 downwards.
AGAGTTTGCAGTTGCCTTTGCCAAGGCCTGGTTCAAACTTACCCACAGAGATATGGGCCCCCGCACCCGATATATCGGTCCAGAGGTCCCTGAAGAAGAATTAATTTGGCAGGATCCGATCCCCAAAGTCGACTACAACCAGATTGACTCCACAGATATTGATCATCTTAAGAAAAAAATCCTTGTATCAGGTTTGACCATTTCAGAACTGGTATCCACAGCCTGGGCATCAGCATCATCTTTTCGTGGTTCTGACTATAGAGGAGGTGCTAATGGAGCACGAATCCGTCTCTCACCGCAAAAAGATTGGGCTGTAAACCAACCGAATCGATTAAAAAAAGTTTTAGAAAATTATGAAAAGATCCAGGAGGAGTTCAACAGTTCAGCCTCCGGAGGAAAGAAAGTATCTTTAGCCGACCTGATCGTGCTTGGAGGATGTGCCGGTATTGAAAAAGCGGCAAAGGATGGCGGCCGGAATTTATCCGTTCCTTTCACACCAGGACGAACCGATGCCTCACAGGAACAAACAGACCCAGTATCTTTTGCCGTTCTTGAACCTTGTGCCGATGGATTCCGAAACTACCTGAAAACGAAATACACCGTATCGGCCGAAGATCTACTGGTCGATCGTGCACAATTACTGAAACTAACTGTCCCGGAAATGACAGTTCTAATCGGCGGCTTGCGAGTTTTAGGGGCTAACTACGGCCAGACCAGTTTAGGAGTATTTACAACCAAACCGGAAACCCTGACTAATGATTTTTTTGTCAACCTGCTCGATATGAATACGAAATGGAAGCCAGTATCAGAAGAGGGTGATGAATTTAAGGGCGTGGATCGTGAAACAGGTAAACAGAAATGGATAGCCTCTCGAGTGGATCTTGTATTTGGATCAAATTCACAACTTCGGGCACAGGCAGAGGTTTATGGTTCCGATGACGCCAAGGATAAATTCCTGCAGGATTTTATTAAGGCCTGGGATAAGGTTATGAACCTTGATCGTTATGATATAACATGAAAGCTTTAATATAAGGGGTTATTACTGGTGATGTACATTTTTTCACGTTCATCACCAGTATCGTATATGAAGAAATTTTTTCTACTGATCACAGGGCACCTATTTCTATCTCTTGGAATTACGGGGATTTTTCTGCCTGTTTTACCGACAACACCTTTTCTGCTGCTATCGGCAGCTTGTTATATGAAAAGCTCTGAACGGTTATACACATGGCTGGTAAATCACAAATTTTTCGGACTCTATATACGGTCTTATCTCGAGTATAAAGCTATTACTCAAAAAGCGAAGATACTATCCATTATCGCCCTTTGGTCTGTGATGATGATAACAATACTCTTTTTCATCAACTTGTTCTGGATTCGGGTCCTTCTGATCTTTATTGCTATAGGTGTCACATTTTATCTAATTCAAGTTAAAACTCTAACAAAAGAGATGCTTGAAAATTTTGAATATGATTGAATGATGTATTAATCGGACATCCTTTAACGGAGGGACTTTAAAGTCCGGACTGCCCAAAAAAAGGTTATACAGGCGGCAGACCAGTTTATAAAGATCAAGCCTACCCATACCCCCCTCTCTGCCATACCCAGAGCAAAACAAAGAAGGTAAAAGATCAGGGCCGGGGCTGCGATTTGCCGATAAAGTCCCATCCACATAATCATTCCCGGCTTTTTCAACCCCTGCAAAAGGGCATTACTCTGGAACAAGATTATATAGCTGTAAAAGGTTATACCCTGAAGAAGGAGGTACTCATAACCCATCCGGATAACCTCCTCCGTCTCGGTGAAAAGGCCAATAATCTGTTTCCCGAAGATCAGTACCGGAGGCAGGATAACCACCATGACGAAGAGGCCCCCAAGAAGGGAGAGCCTGTAGGATCGGACAACCCGATCCATTTTTTTTGCACCGTTATTCTGCCCTACCAGGGCCGCCAGAGCAACATTGAGTCCCGCCGTGGGAACCAGGGCTATCTGTTCAACCCGGACAGCCGCCCCATAGGCCGCCACTGCGTTGCGGCCGAAGGAAGAAATAAACCAGGTAATAACAAAGGTCCCCAGACTCATGGTCAAAATATTTGTAGTGGCAGGTACAGCCTGTTCAAAGATCTCTCTGGCATAAACTTTTTCCGGGAAATAATCTTTAACGCCCAGCTCCTTTAAACCATCTTTCCGGACCACTTTGAAGAAAAGGTAAATCAGACTTAAAAACTGTATTAAAACAGTGGCCAGGGCGACACCGGCTTCATTTAGACCGAAAGTGTACATGAAAAGGGGATCCAGACCAATATTCAGCAAACACCCCAGGATAAGTATGTTTCTATAGCTAACTGTATCACCACGGGAGGCCAGGGATGCGGAGAGGATCGGTGCCAGGTTTATAAGCGGCATACTAATAACGATGATCCGGCCATACGCCATAGCCCCGGTCAGAACATCTCCTTCCGCCTTCAAAAGCCGAAAAAGGGGTTCCAGGAAAACAAGAAGGAGAATACCCCCCACCAATGAAGAAACAATGGAGAGGGTCAGGGACTGACTGAGATATTTTCTGGATTTTCGTATTTCCCCCGCCCCGATGGCATTGGCAATCAGAGCCCCTGTTGCCGCCGAAAACCCGACACCCATGGACATTATCAGCATGTAAAGGGGGAAGTTGAGGGAGAGGGCTGCCAGAGAGTCGGTAGAGAGCTGACCTGCCCAGAAGCTGTCCACAATATTGTATAGGGTGTTAAACAGGAGGCCGACTGTGGCCGGGACCGCAAGCCGCTTTATGTGAGGCAAGAGGGGTCCTTTTGTCATATCCATTGTCGAAACAGCCATATCCACTCTCCTTAATTGCGGAAATCAGGTCTGAATGATATTTGAATTTTGACTATATATATACCCCTCTATAGTGAAGATCCGGGAAATGTCCCGATTTACAAGGGAGAAGCATGGAAAAGGGTATACCGGTTTATTATGATTAAGAGAGGAGGAATAAAAAATGGCTGATAAAGCATCCTTTGTTTTCAGTGGGGTTTTTGCCGCACTGGGTCTGGGTTTACTGATAGCAGGTTCCGTTTTTATATTTCAGGGGATAGCCACCAATTCCTGGATACCTGCTGAGGGTTTGATTGTGGAATCCTATGGTCACCCCTCGACCGAGAACCCGGGTGAGATAGGGCGAATTTCTATCCAGTATGAATATATGGTCGAAAACAGCCTGTTCAGCAGCGATCGGATAAGCTTTCATTTTCACGAGACCATACCGAAACAGGTGATCCTCGACAACTACCCAGAGGGCAGGAGTGTTACGATAAGATACAAACCCGGGAATCCAAAAGTGGCAGTTCTTATTCCGGGAACATCCGGGTCCAATATTTTCCTGCCGGCAGGTGGTGTGGTGTTCCTGTTTTCCGGTATATTCCTGTTTCTGTCAGAAAATAAAAAACGAAGGGGCGAAATGACCCTGGAGAGCAAGATAAATAAGGCACGGAAATCTTTCATTCCCGAGAATAGACCTGGAGAAGAGAGGACATTTCAAAAAGAGTTCCTGTACCCGAAGCATATTATGAATATGGCCGGTGTGGTATTTATCATAATCCTAGGATTATTCATCATGATATTCCCTATTGCCGCATTGAAATTGTTTGCGATTGAGCAGGAGAATATGACAGCACTGTATATAAGCTCAGGAGTCTGTGGTCTCATTGGATTAATCTTAATCCTGAATGTTCTGAATATGAAACTATCAATGATCAGAATAAATTTTTCCGGTGAAAAAATTGAAGTGGAAAAAAAATCCATCTTGAAACGCTCACATTCCGAAGCAAAACTTGAGGATTATATCTTTATAACCCCCCGTAAAATTATGGCAGACGAACAATTCGGAGGAAGAAACAACAGAAAGAATTTTATTCACTCATGCGCAGTTCTTATTCATAAAAAAAGTCCAAAAAAGGATATAGAAGTCCGGCTTAATACCCGACCCGACAGCGAGGTCTTTACCAATGAGGACGTTTACATTTATGTGGAAACTTTTGCGGAGGAGCTTGCCTTCCCTGTGAAAAAATTTACATAAATTTCATACATAGGTTCTCAGAAGCTGGATCCCGGACACAAAAGGGCCAGTCTGGCAGAGTCAGCTCAAACTTGAGGACAAGGTCAGGGGATCAGCTTATAGGAGATCACAAACAGCTCTTCAATGTCCGGATAGATCTCGCGTATCAGCCTCTTCAATTCGGGCAGGTCCATATACTCCTGTTGGGCATGGAAGGTATTAATATCATCATACTTTAAAGGCTCTACCGATTCGATCTCAATGGTGCAGGCTCTTTTATCGGTCTCAAGGGCATGAACTTCAACTATCGTTCCCGGCACATAGTGGCTCTCCGATTCATCCCGGATGGTGATGGTCTTTTTACCTGAAACAACGAATGGTATGAGGAATTCAAAAAAGGTGATTTTAGTCGGGATCATAGGGACAAGACTACACGATAAAAAAAGGTATGCATAGATCCCCCGAAAATGGGGAGGGGATGCCCCCATGGATGAACTATGAAATCTTCCAGGGGCATAAGGAGTTTTCAAGATGATCCAGACCGATCATAACAAGATAGGAGAGCAGCCCCAGGGTTAGGATCCCGGAAAACATCATGGGGTAGTTTATCATTACCCAGCTGTTCATGATGAAATATCCCAGACCATAACTGGTGGCATAATTTTCGGCAAAAAAAAGGACAGCCATACCGATCCCCACCGAAATCCGCAGGGCACTGAACAGACCGGGAAGAGCACTGGGTAAATAGAGTTTAAAAAACCTCCTCCTTTTTGTGAGACCCAATGTATCGGCGGCGATATGATACTCCCGGGGAATACTCTGCACCCCGTCCCGGACGGCAATCAGAAGCTGGAAAATAACCACAGCCCACAGCAGTATAATTTTGGACAGATTCCCCAGACCAAAAAGGACCATGAAGATCGGTAGAAAAGCTATCTTTGGCAGAGGATAGAGGAGGTAGAGGATGGGAGACAGGATCCTGTCCAGCCGGGGGTTAATCCCTATGGCAATCCCCAGGGGAATGGCCGGCAGGAGGGCCAGGATGAGAGCCGCCACAAGCCGAAAGAGACTGAAAAGGGCATGAAGGGGAAGAATGCCCTTAATTGACAGGGTACCAAAAAGGAGAAGCACAGTATGAGGGGCAGGGATCAGCCGTTCGTCTAACAGCAGGCTTAATAAATACCAAAGGGCTATTATGATAATGATCCCGTACAGGAGATTCCTTTTCTGCATCATACGGCAGAGACCTCCTTCAGGGAATTTCTCAGTTTCAGAACTTCTGAATAATAGCTTTCATGATCGCGGGCGTTTCTATCAGGATAAAATGGATTCTTATGAACAGCATGAATCCTCCCCTCCCCCATCACAAGGATCTCCTGCCCAAGGAAAAGGGCCTCCTCTATGCTGTGGGTCACAAAGAGGGTAGTAACCGGATTGTGAAGATGAAGGCGAAGCAGGAGGTTCTGAAGGGACTCTTTGGAGAAAGCATCCAGGGATGCTGTCGGTTCATCGAGAAGCAGAAGGTCCGGCTTCCGCATCAGGGTCCTGGCAATGGAGACCCTCTGCCGCTCTCCCCCGCTCATACGGTCGGGATAACTATCGGTGAAAGCGGAGACGCCCAGCTCCTCCATCAAAGAGAGGGCCTCTGCCCGGGATGCCTTACGCGCCTCACCCCGCTCATTTAGCTTACGATCCTTATGCCGCTTACCGCCTGAGGGGAGGCCGAGAAGCACATTTTCAAGGGCCGTCAGCCAGGGAAAGAGGGCATCCTTCTGCTGTACAAGGCCAATCCAGCCTGAATCTGCGCCGGTTTGAATACTCCCGGAATCCGGTTCAAGCAGGCCGGCCATGGTATGGAGCAGGGTCGTCTTACCACAGCCGGATGGACCGATAACGGCCCGGGTTTCACCGCGGGGGATCCTGAGATTAAGATTGATTATCCCCCGGGATGAGGTGTATATTTTAGTCAGATTGCGGATTTTTACCATATGTTAGAATACTATGGCTTTACAAAACTCCTGTCTACCATCCTTTCGGCAGTCACATCCAGTTTCTGCGGCAGGATTCCATTTGTCCAGCTGATTATCTTGTTCAGGTAATCAGCATCCGGTAGCCGGGCTTCATAATATTCAGGGAGGTTCATCATATTTTTCAGTTCGGGTTTAAGGTTGGGAATTGAGCTGATCAGAATATCTCTGGCCTGCTCTTCATTCCTGTTTATATCCACGATGGCCCGGTTATACCCCTCATGAAACATGCTTATAGCCGATGATTTATCCTTAAGAGCCTTCCCGGTAAAAACCATCACATCAGGACTGAAACCATCGACCGGTTTAAATATAAGTTTCTCCAATCCTTTTAAAGTCCCTACAGAGGCGATAGGTTCTGGAAAAAGTCCCATGTCAAGCTGGCCGGAAGCAAGGGCTTCAAGTCTGGCAGGAATGGAGTTGATATATACCTTTTCAACCTCATAGTCTGCCGAAAGCCACTGATCCACCAGAAAGTTTGAAACTGAAATCTCCATCATCCCCACTTTTAAAGCCCCCTTATCCGCAGCCCCGGGGAGTGCGAGGAGGGGGAACATCCCATCGGTGAGCATGGTGGCTTTCATGTCAAAACCTCCGGATACATTCACAGCCACGGCCACAAGGTCTGTCATGGCCCCATCAATTTCACCGCTCTGCAGGGCACTCTGCCTATCCTGGGCAGAAGTAAAGAGGGTAATCCCAAGCTCCAGACCCAGTTCATTAAAATACCCCCTCTCCTTCGCCAGAAAAATCGGGGCCGTATCCACAGCCGGCATCAAACCGATATTCAAGGTGACTTTTGCCGGCACCGAACCTCCGGAATCTATACTTCCAGTACCGGGACTTTCCGATGCTGAAGTTTCGGCTGATTCATTTTTTGCACAGCCTGCTAAAATTAATAATATGATCAGTGTAGAAATGATTAATTTCTTTTTCATCGAATACTCCATATTCAATAATTTTTTATCGTATTATGTTTATCATTTATAACCTAAAGAGAACAACTATAAAATGAGGCATTTTCAATAAATCGACTCTATTTGAAATTGTCTCAAATAAGATTAATAGATCTAAATCATTATAAGGTGAATCCCTATTTACACAGTAAGGTTAATCCCCTAATATCCGCCTATGAGCATAACTTACGGGGAAATCAAGAAATGGATCAAAGAGTTTCTGGTTGCCATGAGAATATTTTCGCTTACCCTTGCTTTGGGAGCCACTAATATAGGCATCCTTGCGGCTTACCGGAATGGGAGTATGGAAGATCCGGGCTCCTGGAGAACAATCCTTCTTATCGCTCTTATAACTATTGCCGGCCTGGCCTCTCAGGCCGGAGCAAATATGATTAATGATTTTTTCGAAGGCTCTTTCAAATACAAGAGCCCGACAACAAAATTGTATCGTTTTATCGGACAGGACAGAACTGTTTTTGATATTTTTGTCTTTCTGTCAGGTCTGGCTTTCCTGGGTCTGGCGGCCCTGATAGGAATTTATCTAATCTATCTTACCGACTGGAAAATGTTTCTTATTGGCATCATCGGCATCATCGGTTCCTACGCCTACACAGGAGAACCCTTCGTCTATAAAACCAGGGGCCTGGGAGTTATCCTTTCCTTTTTTCTCATGGGACCGCTTATGCTCCTGGGCGCCTACTACCCCTTCTCCGGAGAGTTGAGCTGGGATCCTATAATCCTGGGATTACCGATAAGCCTTATCGTCCCTGCCATGATGCTCAGCAATGAGATGCGTGATTTCAAACGGGATACGCGTTTGAGTATGGGGACACTGAGTACAATCATAGGAAGCAGAGCAAGCCTGATCCTCTTTGATATCCTGGTATTCGGCAGTTTTCTCCTATCAATCCTCTATGTAATCCTGAAAATTTATCCGGTACAGTCCCTATCGATCGTGCTGGCCCTGCCTCTGGCAATCAAAGCCCATCGCCTTGTGTCTAAATTCGAACGGCTGAGCATCCCCTGGACGAACAGGCTCCATCTTAGTTATCTTTGCATACTTTCCATCACCCTATTATTCTTTTAGGGATCGTCACTGGATGTAAATCACCATTAAAAAAGTGACACTCTTATATGCAGAGAGAAGACCCCAGGGATTGGGTAAAAAGGCCTATACATGTCACCTGTCAGGGGTTATGACTTGATTTTTTAATCAACCGTTTTATAAGAAGCTCCACAATGAAGGGGAAATGAGATTTCAAAAAGTAGGTAAGCTTCCCGTCAAATCCCGGGATTATCATCTTTTTCCCCTGTTTTAACTCTTTAATGCAAATCCTTGCCACATCTGCCGGGGTCATTATTTTTGCTCCCCCACAAATAGCCCTGGTCTCAGGCGGTTTGGTCTGGTTTTCAGTCTCAAATCCGGGAGTATCCGTATCGGGAGGGCAAAGTACAGAGACGCCGATGCCGGCGGATTCAATCTCCGACCGTAATGCTTCGGAAAAACCGACAATGGCATATTTCGAGGCCGCATAATCAGTGTAGCCGTAAACCCCAAGAAAGCCGGCCATGGAGGATGTATTCAATATCCAGCCTCCGCTCTTTTTCATATAAGGAAGAGCTGCGGCACAGGTGTTCCATATCCCGTAAAGGTTAACCCTCATTGTTTCATCAAATTGTTCGTAGGAGATATCTTCAAAGGTCGCAGGATAGGCTCGCCCCGCACAATTAATGAGTATATCAGGAACCCCGAAATTTCGAATACTCTCCTCTATTACAGTTCTGATACCTTCCCTGTCCGTTACATCCACCGGCATTTTCTCCACCCGTACGGAAGCTGTTAATCGAACTTTCTTGATTTCGGCAAGAGCCTTATCGAGGTTGATTTCCGTCCTCGCATATACCATTACATGTGCCCCTTCCGCGGCCATTTGCTTTGCCATTTCAAGGCCGATCCCCGATGATCCGCCAAAGAGATAAACCGTTTTACCTTTTAGTACAGTTATTTTTTTCATTATTCCGTTATAATACCAGCATGGCACTCTATTGGAAAGGTATTGAAATTGTTCCCGGGATGATGCTGGAAGTCGAATTATATCATCATGAAGCCTTTGACAAGACAGGAAAACCTGTCGCTCTCAGGTGGAAGATTCTATCTTTTGACAGTCGAAAAAGTGATGAGGCGTACCTGGATTTTTCTAAGGGTAAAAAATATCCTTTGAAAACGGTTATAAAAAAGAAGAAACTTCAGAGTAAACTAAAAAACAGACAACTCCTGCAGCTGCCAACAGGCAATGATTTCATGGTAGTACAGGAGTACCATGATAAAAAAGAGGTGTACAAACGTTGTTTAAGCCTCGATCTACTGAGCACAGTCAGGGAAATACGCCTTGCTGAGCAGGATTAAAACACAGGAAAAGGGGCTACCGTGGATAAAAATAAAAGTCATGCTTTTTCAGACTACTCAATCTTCTGTCATGATAATTTAGTAATTTTTGAATTTTTCATGCCATTAACAAATGAGACAAAGTTGCGAAATTCTCTGGATGCTATTTTCTATAAAGATTTTGTTCTGAAAAGATTAAAATCCACTGATATTCAAATTTTGAAACAATATTTTACCAAAGATGAAAACCAGACATATGAAGAGTATCTGGATAATATTTGTGACTGGATCTCTACCAAATTCAACGGATACTCCATCAGCCATGTAAGCGGCAGATACAGGGGAAAGGATCTCTGTTCTCTCCACGATGCCTATCATTACATTGAAAAAGGAGAAAGCTACCTGGTCGATGAAACCACAGCTGTGGCCAAATTCATCTTTCCCTGCGGTGAAAATAGAATCGTGAGTGATCTCTCCTTTGAACCGGATCCAAAGAAAGATGATGATTTAGATTTAGAAGCTCTGCAGCGGGAATACAGAAAAATTCGATTTCTGTTTTTCAAATTGTTCATACAGAACATCACGCTCATCGTCAATGAAGAGGATGAAATCTGGATGATGGAGAGCGGAATGAGACACCGGTTATACTCATGGCGGGTTGAATCTGTTCCCGAGCCATAGACAGATGGGACACTAATTCCCTCTCTGAACAGAATACCAATAAACTACATTTCTTCCCTGATTTTTCGCCTCATAGAGGGCGAGATCTGCTTCTTTAAAAAGAGATTGGTATTCAATATTCTGTCCAGGTTCTATCAAGGCACAACCTATACTGACAGAGGATTTAATCATTTTATCTTCAAAATGTATATCCATCCCCTCAACGGCCTTGCGAATCCTTTCCGCGATATCTGAAACGACCTGCCTCTCCTTGTTTTCTATAAGAACACCAAATTCCTCACCACCTAAGCGGCCAAACCTATCCTCCGCTTTAACTATCTTTTTTACATTAGCTGAAAGGGCTTTCAGCACAATATCGCCAGCCGCATGACCAAAGCTGTCATTAACCTTCTTGAAGTGATCAAGATCAAACATAATGAGTGCGAGACTCTGCCCTTTCAGCATTTGAACATTTATTATACGTTCAGCTTCGGCTTCAAAAGCCGATTTATTCAAACATCCTGTTAAACCATCGGTTTCAGCCCTGGAAATTAGGTTATGTCTAATCCGACGCTCTTCAGAAATATTTCTTAAGATTGAAATAGAACATATGTATCGATTCCGGTTGTTATTTAAAGGATGCACAACCACTCGATATGCTTTATCATCATCATTTTTTGATATAACGAATTCTGATTGACCTTCATTATGACCAAGAATCAAATCATACCAATGTGAATCCAGTTTCAGAATATTCTTACTCTCACTCCCTTCTGATAGAGTAAAGAGTTCCCCTGCACTTTCATTCATGTCAAGAATTCTGCCATAGGGGTCGGTTATGATTATCAGCTCATCAATGGCATTAAATATTTCTGAAAGGGCAATTGGGGAGATAGAACTGAGACTACTACTGACTACACCCCGAACCAGTAAAAAAGTCATCGGGATGAAGGATATGGCAATAGGAAAATTCTGAAGAAACGGTGTAGAAAAAAAGCTTTTAATAATTATATAAATAACTGGAAAACCGAGAGCTGCAATAATAAGGAAGATCTTTTTTTTGATATTGGGCAGCGCCGTTTTAAGAAAGGTAATAAGGAAGATCTCCGACAAAAGGTGAGATGCAGAGACATAACTCATCAAAATCATTCCAAAGATTGTGGGTTTAATTTTTAAAATCATACCGGATGAACTCTCGGTCAACATAACAGATGTTCTCATTAAATTATGTTGTTGATCCGTCCAAATAAGGGTCAAAGCGGTAAAGGCAATTATTGAAACTGTAATCATCCAAGCGGTTCTTACTTTTTTTGATGTTCCGGCATACTCTGTTGAAAAATAAAGCATGGCTACCGGCAGAAAACAAACGCCGATTTGAGTAAAGTTCCGCCAGAAAAGTTTAAACTCAAACTGTGCTGATATTATCTCTGCAAAAGAGCCTAAAACCCAAAGAGATGCGGTTAAGGCAATAAGAATTATTCCATGATTCTTTCGGTCTTTCAAAGTGGAATACAGAAGAAAAAACAAACTGATAAATGCTAAAAATAATAAAATAGAATGAGCTCTTTATCCAATTAAAACCACCTTCCTTCATTATATTATAAAACAGACACCGAAATTTAAACCTTCCGAAAACAAATTTGATGGTCCTTTACAATTGTTTCCACGAATTTCTCATCCTGAAAATACGCGACATAGGCACGGCCGCACCTTTGAAGGTAGTCTATCTTACTTATGTCTTCAGAGACGTTGAATTCTCTGGCAATGCTGGCGATAAATCCATCAAAACTTAAAGGCTCTTTTAAGAAATCGAGAAGGAGTTCAATTTTGGAGAGAGTGTTGTCAATATTCTTTTCGATGAGTGTATCAATATTTTCATACACGCCACCATGAGAAAGAATATATTTTTCACAGTCTATTTTTCTGAGCATCTCCTTGGCTTTCAAATCGTCGGCAATATTAAAGGAGTATGGAAGTTTTGTCTTATCCAGGATTTTATCACCAAGGATCGTATCGCCAATATAGGCCACATTGTCGGGAGTAATATAGGAAATATGATAGGGGCTGTGGCCATGGGTATGCAGAATTTTAAATTCCTGATCGAAAAAAGAGAAGACCTCCTGGTCATCACCGATTACATGATCCGCATAATACTTGTATTCCGGAAGAGTTAAATCATAGGATTTGAATTTCTGACTATAGGAGATCCAGTACATATTATAAGAACTCTCGGTCAGAATGTTCTCGGTATAGTGAAAAACAACTTCAGGTTTATATACCTTTTTTAAGGAGGGAATCCCACCAGAATGATCATAATGAAAATGGGTACAAAGGATCCCCTTTAAATTGAATCGATTCTCCTGAAAAAAGGGTATCAGCTCTTTTTCTGCGGTTTCCTTCAGCCCGGTATCAAGGAGGATAACATCCTTGTCATTGAGGTGATATAATCCTAAACCTGCATTTCGAGTTTCCAGGTAACAGGTATTACCATGAAGATTCGACATTTTCATCTTGACTGAAATCCCTCCCCTCGCATTTTGTTCTTTTGAAAAACTTTCTGCATAAGAATATTCTGAAACTTAAAAAAAACCAATATCTTGTATAAAGATAAATCTACCAATGCCGGTAACACGGCTTGTTTGTACCACTGTCGTTTTCTATACTGAGATAAATCAAAGAAGATGCGGGGTTGACAAATAAGAGTCAAACAGAGCTCTTCTGGCCCCCCTCGCTAAGAAGGGAACAAATTTACTGAAGAACGATTGACAGGAGTAATACATGGCTGAAAACAAAAGACTGCATATCTTATGGACAAACGACAATCCGATTACGTCAAAGCTGATGGTCTTTATGTATGGCATTAAAGCAAAAAGCGCAGGGTTCTGGGAAAATGTAACGATAATTATCTGGGGCGCAACAGCAAAATATGTCAGTGAGAATATTGAAATTCAGGAATACATACGCAAGGCGAAAGAAGCGGGGGTTCATGTTTCAGGCTGCCGATCCTGTGCTGAAGAATTGGGAGTCGTCGATGATCTGGAAAAACAGGGTATAGAACTCATTCGCTGGGGGGCACCCTTAACCGAACTGCTCAAAAACAATGAGAAAATTCTGACCATCTAAGCCGAAATCATCAATTTGAATTCACTCAATAGGCCAGAACTGAGTTTAGCCACTTTTCCGCATCCCCAATGGACTGATTATTTCTTCTCGCATAATCTTCAACCTGATCACGCGAGATTCTTCCAGTACTGAAATATTTACTTTCAGGATGGGCGAAATAGTATCCACAGACAGAGGCTTCCGGCACCATCATCCGGCTCTCCGTAAGGGTAATTCCAGTGTTTTCTTCCGCTTTAAGGAGTTTGAAAATCAACTCTTTTTCTCTGTGATCCGGACAAGCCGGATACCCTGGTGCCGGACGGATACCACGATATCGTCCTTTCAGGATCTCCTCTACAGAAAGCTCCTCATCCGGGGCATAGGGCCAGTAAGTGGTTCTTACCTTGTAATGGAGGTACTCGGCAAGGGCCTCGGCCAGCCGGTCCGCCAGAGTCTTTACCATAATCCCGCGGTAATCATCACCCCCGGCCAGGCTCTCAAGTGCTTCAGGGAGGCCCAGGCCTCCGGTTACAGCGAAGAGCCCCAAATAGTCCTTTACTTTTGAATCTTCAGGAGGCAGGTAGTCCGAAAGGGAGAGATAGTAGGGTGTCTCAATCTTTTGTTTCTGCTGCCGCAAGCAGGGCAGCACGGCCAGCTCCTCCTTTCTCTCCTCACTTTTATATAGAATGATATCATCCCCCCGCTGTGCGGCAGGCCAGAATCCTGCCGCCGCATTTAAGGTCAGTAGTTCCTCTTTTTCAATCCTGTCCAGAACCCTATTTGCATCCTTAAAAAGTTTTTCAGCCTCTTCCCCGACAACCGGGTCCTGGAGCAGCGCAGGGTACCGCCCCTTTATCTCCCAGGCGAGAAAAAAAAATGACCAATCAATATATTTTCTCACCTCATGAATGGGGAGTTTATGAAAATATTCAGGACCGAGGAATTCAGGTCGGGTTGCCCCGGAGGAAGCCGGTTGAAACCGCTTTTTACGAACCTCCTCCAGGGGGAGGTAAATCTCAGCCTTAAGCTTTTTACTCCTCTTTACCCGGGTCTCTTCCATTAAAACATCCAGCTCATTTTTGAAGAGATCTTTTTTTCCGGAATTCAGAAGCTTTTCGGCAACACCAACCGCAAGGGAGGCATCCTTAACATGAACAACAGGTCCGGAATAGGCCGGATCGATCTTCACAGCCGTATGGATTATTGAAGTGGTTGCCCCGCCGACTAACAAGGGTTTTTTCATTCCCCGCTTTTCCATTAATGTTGCCACATTTACCATTTCATCTAAACTGGGGGTTATCAATCCGGAAAGCCCGACAATATCAGCACCAATCTCTTCCGCCTTATCCAGAATATCTTCACCCGGAACCATGACCCCCATGTCGATGATTTCATAGTTGTTACACTGGAGCACAACCCCGGTTATGTTTTTTCCAATATCGTGGACATCCCCCTTTACGGTAGCCATAAGGATCTTGCCATTACTGACCGACTCTCCCTCCTTCTTTTCATCTTCAATAAAAGGGAGAAGCCAGGCCACGGCGGCTTTCATAACCCGGGCGCTCTTTACAACCTGGGGAAGGAACATCTTTCCTGAACCAAAGAGTTCACCCACCCTGTTCATCCCATCCATGAGGGGTCCCTCTATGACATCCAGGGCACGGGAAGATTTTACCCGGCACTCTTCGGTATCTTCATTGATGTACTTTGTTAGCCCCTTAACCAGGGCATGGGAGAGCCGCTCCTCAACAGGAGCCTCCCGCCACTCTTCACCCTTTCCCTGCCCTGCTCCTGAATGACCATCCCGGGTATCCATAAGTTCGCCGGCAAGTTCTATCAACCTTTCCGCACTCTCTTCCCTTCTGTTAAGGAGTACATCCTCAACGGCAGTAAGGAGTTTGGGATCTATGTCATCATAGACCGTCAATTGACCGGGGTTTACAATCCCCATATCCATTCCTTCCCGTATGGCATGATACAGAAAGATCGAATGAAAAGCCTCTCTAATATAATTATTTCCTCTAAAGGAGAAAGATACATTACTGACCCCCCCGGAGATGAGGGTTCCGGGCATCCTTTTCTTTATCTCCGCTACAGCGGAAATAAAATCAAGACCATAATTTGCATGTTCAGGGATACCCGTACCTACCGCAAAAATATTGGGATCGAATATTATATCCCCCGGTTTAAATCCGGCTTTTTCTATCAGAAGATTATAACTCCGCTCGCAGATATTTACCTTCCGCTCAAAGGTATCCGCCTGTCCATCCTCATCGAAGGCCATGACGATAACCCCGGCACCGAATTTGTGAACCTCTCCGGCATGGTAGAGGAACTTCTCCTCCCCCTCTTTGAGGCTGATAGAGTTCACAATCGATTTACCCTGGACACATTTTAATCCTGCCAGAATAACTTCCCATTTGGATGAATCAATCATAAGGGGAACCCGGGAGATGTCCGGCTCTCCGGCCAGGAGCTTTAAGAAATTCTCCATCTCCCAGGCCGAATCCAGCATGGCCTCATCCATATTTACATCTATTATCTGGGCGCCGTTTTCAACCTGCTCCCGGGCAACTTCAAGGGCTTCTTCATATTTCCGCCCCTGTATCAACCTTTTAAAACGGGCAGATCCGGTTACATTGGTTCGTTCGCCAACATTCACAAACAGAGAGTCTGACGTTATGATGCAGGGTTCAAGTCCGCTGAATGATGATCCCGCTGCAGGTTTTACGATTTCTCTAGGTTTTTTACCGGCCACGGCAACACTTATAGCGGCAATATGTTCAGGAAGGGAACCGCAGCATCCTCCCACAATATTTACAATCCCCTCATCGGCAAACCGGCCGACGATTTCCCCCATATACCCGGGAGTATCATCGTACTCCCCCAACTCGTTGGGGAGTCCTGCATTCGGATGGGTTGAAACCCCGCACACCGCCACGGCTGAAAGTTCCCGGAGGTGCCTTCCTATGGCCTCGGCTCCCAGAGCGCAATTTAAACCAACCGAAACAGCCCCGCTATGGGCCACAGAATGGTAGAAGGCTTCGGTGGTCTGGCCGGAAAGGGTTCGGCCACTGGCATCGGTTATGGTTCCTGAGATCATCACCGGAAAATCACAGCTATTTTTCTCCTTGAACTCAAGGATCGCATAAATGGCAGCCTTGGCATTCAGGGTATCAAAGATGGTTTCCACCATTATGACATCTGCTCCCCCCTCGAAAAGGCCTGACAGAGACTCGGTGTACACATCTTTTAAGTGGTCGAAAGATATATCACGGTACTCCGGCCTGTTAACATCGGGAGAGATTGAAAGGGTTTTATTTGTCGGTCCGAGTATACCAATCACATACCGGGGTTTTTCTTCGGTAGAATATTTTTCTGCGGCCCGAAAGGCGATTTCTGCTGCCGTCCTGTTTAATTCCAAAACAAGGGATTCGGTTCCATAGTCTCCCTGGGAAATGGAGGTAGCATTAAAGGTATTCGTTTCTATGAAATCGGCACCGGCCTCAAGGAAGCTTTCATGAATATCTGAAATGACATCCGGCCGGGTAAGAGAAAGGATGTCGTTATTTCCCAATAGGGATTGGGGATGATCAGAAAATCGTTCCCCCCTGAAGTCCTTCTCCTTCAGACCATAAGACTGGATTGTCGAACCCATGGCCCCATCGAGAACGAGTATCCGCTCGCTCATCAGCTTTCTGAACCCTTCACTCGTAAGCCTGTTTATATCCATTTTAGAACTCTCCCGGTCAATTCTAATATAATTCTTCGATTCTGTCAGAATACCGCCCTTGTCATATTCAGGAATTATAGCTTTTGCAATCTTGCCTTAACAGCACTTCTTGTATATTGTTCTATATATACTATTAGAGATATTTTATTATATTGATGATAGTTCAGAGGAGACTTAGATGGAAAAGATAGCAAGTTTTACAATTGATCATAATAAACTGAAAAGAGGTATATTCCTCTCCAGGGTTGATGAAGTGGGGGATGATTTCGTATCCACCTTCGATATTAGAATGAAGGAACCAAACCGGGAGCCGGTAATGGATGTACCGGCCCTCCATACGATGGAGCATCTGGCCGCAACTTTTATTAGAAATGATCCGGAATGGGGCCCCAAAACCGTATACTTCGGCCCCATGGGGTGCAGAACCGGAAATTATGTCCTCTTTAAGGGAAAACTCAAATCCTCGGATCTTGTGGATATCATTACCAGGACATTTCGTTTTGTAGCCGATTATGAGGGAGAAATTCCTGGAGCCGAACCTAAGGACTGTGGGAACTACCTGTCCCATGACCTTTTCATAGCCAAATGGGAATCAAAGAAATATGTGGAAGAGGTTCTTGAACACATGAAAGATGAGAATCTAAACTATCCGGAGTAGAGTCATAGAACCAACAATATGGGCAGCATCAGTCGATGCTGCCTTTTTTATTGGCAGAGGCGAATCACAACCAGCTTAAACCTGTCTTGTCGATTATTTCAGTAAAGGGGGAGTAGTGTTTATCCCCTCCGCTCTTTCTTAAAAACTGATACTGAAAGGTGGGATGCTCTCCTTCAATTATCTTTTCATACTCTGAACCGAACACATCTGTAATCATGGGTTTTAAGGCCTGAGCCTTATTTCCCCACAGGATAAACCAGGGTTTCTGGCCACAGGAGTGAAGCCCCTTTAATACCTCAAACTGGAACTCCCGCCACTGGGAAAAATGCTTCTTCATCTTCCGGTTTTCGTCCACCGAAAGGGTAAGGGAGGTGTTTAAGAGTAAAATACCCTGGCTTAGCCAGTTTTCAAAGAATTCGGGTGGTGATGCCACTTTTTTATCCCGGATAATCCCCCGGCACTCTGTGACGGGGGTCTCATAGGAGGCCCACCCCTTATGGATGAGTAAGGCCTTGATAATATTACGGAGGGAGTTCCCCGAAGTTTTTGATTCCCAGCACACAACCTCCTCATCCCAGAAGGCAACGCCATTTGCCGATGTTCGCCTCGGGTAGGGATCTTCACCATAGAGAACAACCTTTACATTTTGAGGCTCTACTTTTCTGAAAACATTATAAATCAGATCCGGCCTGGGAATGATAGAAGATTCATTCTCTGCCACTAATCCTTCAATTTTAAGATAGAAATCAGACAAGTTAAATTTCGAATTCTCCGAATCTGATCCCAGTATTCTCTCCCACTTCTCGGGCAGTCTTACATTGTCCATTTTTACTCCAGGAGTAAGAGTATATCATGACAAAATTTTCATCACTATCCCCTTTCCATTTTTTGGGGGAAATTTCATCCTTGAAGGATCTTTAAACCCAGCATATCCACAAAGCCAGTGAAATATATCATTATATAGATCAGGCTTTTACTTCGCCTATTCTCTCTTTTAAGATCTCCTGCAGGAGCAATTGAAGCGGTTACTGCCCCTGACTGCCCGGCGGCCCGGAGGTAGCCGGGGAAGCAGGAAGGAAAAGGCAGTTTGAGCGGAAAGTGCGTTTTTCAGGCAGAACCTGAAAACCTGCCCCTATGAATTTTATATATTTTTATAACCGGCATTGCGTTACCAATCTTAAAACATTAGAATTTGCAGTAATTCAAAATCTTCTCTTAAAAATAGAAAATGTTACAATATATTCTAACTTGTAGAACGATTTAGCGAGGGGATGGTTTATGGTAAGCTGGGATGAACTGAAAGGTAAATTTATTGAGGCTTTACTGCTTTCCGAGCAGGAGATTTGTAAAGATATTATCAAAAAGAATACTGCCAACAAATTTTATTCTTCAGAAATAGAAAAATTGATTTTTGAATCACAAGAGGAAATAGGAAGGCTTTGGGAAGAGGGAAGTGCCTCCCTGGCTCAGGTCTATATGTCTGGAAATATATGCGGAGATTTAATTAACGAATATTTTCCATCCAATGAAGAGGAACAGATATCACTACAGGTAGGCTTTGCGGTATTAAGTGACTACCACAGCCTTGGGATGAAAATCGTCAGCTCAAATCTGAAATCAAGAGGCATTCATCACAGGATATTAGGGATCGGGTTAACACCGGAAGAACTCCTTCCCCTGATCAAAGCCAATCCTTTAAAAATACTATTAATCTCAACCTTAATGCTCCCTTCAGCTTATAAAGTAAAAGAATTAAAGGAGTTATTAGTCGAGAATAATCTGGCTGATATAAAAATTATAGTGGGAGGGGCCCCTTTCAGGATCGATGAAGAGCTGTGGAGGCGGACAGGAGCAGATTATTATTGTGCAAATTCTGAAGAGGCTTATCAGACAATCCAGGCACTCATGGATGAAGGGAGTATTCAATGACATCAATGGAAAGGACCCTGACAGCATTAGGTCACAAAGAACCGGATAGAGTTCCCCTGTTTTTATTGTTTTCTCATTATGGGGCCAAACACCTTGGATTAACGACAAAAGAGTATTTTGCATCACCGGAAAATATCATCAAGGCGCAAATCGAATTGCAAAG
Source organism: Spirochaetales bacterium (assembly GCA_016342585.1). Classification (GTDB taxonomy): domain Bacteria; phylum Spirochaetota; class Spirochaetia; order UBA9216; family UBA9216; genus JAEINK01. The sequence continues at coordinate 2,707 of JAEINK010000057.1, read as the reverse complement.
AGAGTTTAAAAGTGACTGCTTTTACACTTTTTGTTATGCCGCGTTGGAAACCGAAGCAATGGGGGGTATAGTTTATTTTCCGGAAGAGACGCCGCCCAACTCTGCCAGCCCCATTTTCCATGAAGATCAGGATATAAAGGATTTCAAAATTCCAAAGATCTCTACATCTGAACCCCTATCCAGAGTTCTGGAGGTGACAAAAGCACTATCAGATGAAAGTAAGGGAAATGTTCCGATCATCGGCGTTGTTATGTCTCCCTTCTCCCTCCCGGTCATGCAGCTTGGGTTCGACAAGTACATTGAAATGTTATATTTAAAACCCGATTTATTCAAAGAACTGATGCAGAAAAATCAGGAATTCTGTATAAATTGGGCGAATTCCCAATTGGAAGCCGGAGCGACGGCCATATGCTATTTCAATCCCTTATCTTCAAGGGAGATGACTGAAAAGGATCTATATCATAGAACAGGATTCCCCGTGGATTTGGAAACAACGAAAAAGATTAATGGCCCTATAGCGACACATCTGGCTTCCAGTCTTGCACTTCCATCCATCGATGAAGTACTCCAGACAGGAAGCGCCGTTCTGGGAATAAGCCAGAGGGATGACCTGGCTCTCTTAAAATCCAAATCTCGAAATAAAATTACATTATTGGGGAATTTAAGCGGAATCAACCTGGTGCATGCCAATGAAGAGGAAATTGATAAGAGTATAAAAACCCTCATCCAGGAAGCAGGAGAAGGAGGGGGCCTGATCATTTCTGATAATCATGGAGAAATCCCATGGCAAGTCCCAAAGACAGCACTGCATCAGATCGTAAAATCTATAGAAAAGTGGGGAACCTATCCCCTCATACCGGGTTGAGACCAGGGAATGGGAAAATTAAATATATTTATCTGTGATAGCTATATAGATAATTATAGAGAAGCATTGGATGAATTGAAGATCAGCGATATCGAACTTCATGGGTATACAAATATTTGCCAAAAAAATAATTCAAATACTGTTTTGAATTCCTTAAATAATTCTTCAGACATGCTTGTAATAGCACCATCAACCTGTCCTGCTGTTTCTAAAATAAAGGATTCTCACAAACATATGTATAATACAGATTATTGTGTTGAACATTTAGTAGACAGACACACATATAATGAATTGCTGACGGTAAAATCTTATATCATCACAAAGGGTTGGCTGTGTAACTGGGAAGAAAATATAAAAACTTTAGGTTTCGATGAAAACACAATAAAAAAGTTTTTTTCAGAATGGTGTGAGAAGATTGTCCTTCTGTGTTCAGACTATGATTCAGGCATAAAATCGGCATTGAATCAATTATCCAGCCACATCGACAGACCTGTTGAAATATTACAGGTGTCCCTTTCCAATACCAAAAATATTATCGAGAGAAATTATTATAAATGGAAATTTGAAACTTCACAGAAAGAAAATTATATTGAAAAAAATGAGCTGAAACAAAAGGTTGTGGAATCCAAAACTGTTAGAAAGCTCATCAATGAAATCATCAGCACTGTTTCCCGGGTAGAATTAGAGCAAAAACTCTCCGCTTTCTGGAAAATGCTTTTTGGCGCGGGAAAGGTAGAATATCAATTTTTCCAGGATGAAGAGCCGCTGTCTTCCCAACCCTATATTTATAATGAAGATAAAAATCAATTGGTCTGTCACCTAGTCGCAAATAAAATATGCCTGGGTCAATGTACAGTAGAAGGTTTTCTGTTCCCCGATAAAATCGATAAGTATCATGATCTGATCATCGTTATGATTAATATCTCATCCATATCCTTTTCAACCGTTCTCGAACGGGAAAAACTGCTGTTTCTAAACAACCGGCTGAAATTATCTTTTGATTCCGTTAACGATGGTTTGATTTCTATAGACGCCAAAGACAGGATCTCTCTTATTAATCCAAGAGCAAGAATATTTATTAACAGATTTTCAGTCGCTCCAATTGATTTCTCGGGAATATCGCATATAGAGGATATTAAATCAGGAGAATGGGATAAGATACAAAATCTTTATAAACGAGTAAAAGCCGAGCTGAAGCCTTTGAACCTTGAGAAACCGATATGCGCCATACAGGATGGAGAAGAGTTTTCGGTCAAATGCAGGATAGCCCCTATTGAAACCAATAAAAAATCCTTTAGAGGGGCATTAATTACTTTGAAAGATATATCTTTAGATGAACGTCTCTTTAAAAGCAGATTAAAGGTACAGCGGCTTGAAGGCATCAGTTCCGTCGCTTCCGGTATCGCCCATGAATTTAATAATGCTCTTTACTCCATTATGGGGTATGTTGAGTTGGCGTTAGATGGAACTTCCGAGGGAACTCCACCTTATAGCGATTTATCCAAAGCCTTGGATTCAATAGATAAAACAAAACGACTTTCAAACAAGCTTTTAACATTATCCGAGGGAGGAGAACCAAGGAAGGCGTATACGGATATAATCACAGTCATCGAGACAGTATTGTCGAAGCTCACAATTGGGGACACAATAACCATAGTAAAATATTTTGAAGCACCACTTCCTGAATTACTGATAGACAGTACTCAAATGTCTGTCGTCCTGACGAATGTTCTTCAGAACGCTATAGAGTCTTTTAATGAAAATAAGTAACTACTCAGCACCAACCATGAATGGGTTTCCGGCAAAGACTCTTAAAAGCGCTTCCATTGCATGAACATCGTT
>JAEINK010000056.1 GCA_016342585.1 Spirochaetales bacterium | reverse complement strand
GAAAACGAGGAAGACCTAGAAAAAACCCCATTTAAGCGCATATAGTGTTGAAAATTGGGAAATCGTTAGTTAATACATTTCAAATAAAAGGGATTACGGCAGCCTCCATAACAGCTGTCGGCATTATTGGTCTTGGAACATCGGTTTTACTTTTTTTAATTCCTGAAAAACAGGAAGAGTCTATGGCCTCCATAGATATACAACCCCGCATCCAGGGTGTCTCCATGTCGATCCATTTACGACATTAGGGGCGTTAAATGAAAAAGTTGATTATCCCTCTCCTCATTATTTCAATCATTTTGGGAATGGTTGTATTTTATAGTTGTAATCTTCTGATCATGCCGCCGGATTTGGAGGATAATCCTCTCGATCCTGAAGGGGATAACTTCATACCTGAACCGGTCACAGGAGTCTCTGTTTCTCCGGAAACGCTCACCATGATTGTGGATACCAATGCACAGATTACCGGGACAGTAATTCCCCTCTGGGCTTCAAATCGAACAATATCATGGACCACCAGCGCCGATAGTATCGCCACGGTTACAGCTTCCGGACTTGTTACCGCAATTTCTCCCGGTAGCGCTACCATTACAGCAGAATCAGAGGACGGAGGATATACAGGTGTATGTAGTATAACTGTCATTATGGATCCATCAACAATCACAGTTGAGTCTGTTGATTTGAATAAGGATACAACTTCCATTCTGGTTAATGGAACCGAACAATTGGCGGCTACGGTGAGCCCTTCGAATGCCGCGAATCAAGATATATCATGGAGTTCCGGTAACCCTTCTGTTGCTACTGTAAGTTCAACAGGTTTAGTGACTGGCGTATCTGTCGGTACGGCTATCATTACCGTTACAACTGCCGACGGTAATTTTCAGGACATATGTACAGTGGAAATTCAAACGGAGAGTATTCCTGTTGAATCCGTCTCCCTCGATTTTGATACAGCTTCCGTCTTTGTAGATGAAACTCAGCAGTTGACAGCATCTATTTTTCCAATTGGCGCAACCAATCAGAATTTAACATGGGCTTCGGAAACCGAGAGTATTGCTTCTGTTAATTCTTCCGGACTTGTTACCGGTGTTGCTGTTGGTTCGGCTGTAATAACGGCTACTACAGTTGACGGTGGAAAAACAGCCAGCTGCACAGTAACAGTTTCCATACAGTCCAGTTCCATAGAACTTGACTATACTGCCATCACCTTAGCCCCAAATGAAACCAGACAGTTGATTGAAACTGTTCTCCCTGTTGAGACGACAGACAAAAGTGTAATATGGTCCTCCGATAACGAAAATACCGCTACAGTCAACCAGGACGGATTGGTAACAGCAGTTGCAGCAGGCGCGGCAGAGATAACTGTCACAACTGTTGACAGCGAAAAATTCGCAACCTGCATGGTAACAGTAACTATCCCTGTAACTTCAGTAGCTCTCGATTTGGAGACATTGTCGCTTGTCGTTGGAGATATGGAAAACCTTTCGGCAACAGTGAACCCTGTAAATGCTACTGTTGATACAGTCAGCTGGGAATCTGATACTCCAGCAGTTGCCAATGTTGATTCTAACGGCCTTGTTACAGCATATAATGCCGGTACAGCGATAATTACGGTAACCACCGATGACGGCGGGGAGATAGATACTTGTACTGTCACGGTAACCCTTGCGACCATTGCTGTTACGGGAGTAGACCTTACCCCTTCAACTTTACAAACAATTGGGGTTGGGGGACAGATACAGTTTACCCCGACGATAACACCCAATGACGCCACAAATCAGAATGTGACCTGGAGTTCTGCCAATACTGCTATTGCTTCAGTTGATGGCACTGGACTTGTAACAGGTGTGGCTGGTGGAACTGTGAATATTACTGTTATGACGGTGGATGGAACTAAAACTGATTCCTGTGAAGTAACAGTTGATGACACCATCGTAACATCGGTTTTACTGAATAAGGATTCAGAAACTCTATATATAGCAGAACAAGATCAGCTTACAGCTACAGTACTTCCTGACACGGCCACGGATCAGACTGTTACATGGACTACCACAAATGCACTAATAGCTTCCGTAACTACTGCAGGTCTTGTAACCGCGGTTGCGGAAGGTAATGCTACTATAATTGTTACAACAAATGATGGCAGTTATACCGATACATATGATGTCACTGTTAATTCGATCGCAGTGACAAGTGTAGGGCTGAATAAAAGTTCTACGACAATCTATTCAGGATTTAATGAGAGGTTGTTAGCAGAAATTATTCCTTCAAATGCCTCGAATAAGAATGTTACATGGATGACAACCAATAGTTCAGTAGCTACAGTAACAAGCGATGGAGTTGTTAATGCTGTTTCCACAGGAAACACATCAATTACAGTAACAACTCAGGACGGCAATTTAAATGATAGCTGTACCGTTACTGTATCAGATCCATCATTCGTTACAGGCAATAAAATCACATATTATGTTGAGGAATGTATTTTTGATATGGTGTATTTAGAGGGGGGCATAACCTTTTTTACTGGAACTGATGATTTGGGTGGACAAGAAACAGTAGCTGCTTCCTATTGGGTTGCAGATACAGAGGTAACGTATGAATTATGGTATCAAGTACATACCTGGGCACTTTCAAATGGATATATATTTGATTCAGACAATGGTATTGAAGGGCATGATGGCATCCAGGATGCAGCACCCACAGCGGCAGCCCAGGAGCCTGTAACCAAAGTTGATTTTCGAAATGCTGTAGTCTGGTGTAACGCTCTGACAGAGTATTATAATGCACAAAATAACACCAGTATGGTGTGTGTCTATAAAGATTCCGGAGTACCTATAAGGAATTCTACAGATACATCACTTATTGATAATGTTGTTCCAGATACCGATGCCGGTGGTTTTCGCCTGCTTGATCATCCTGAATGGGAATTGGCGGCACGCTATAGAGATGATGCTAACTCAGACAATGATATAATGGATCCCGATGAGTATTATCCTGGAAACTATGCGAGTGGAGCGACAGATAGTATAAGTAACAGTACCGCAACACAGGCTGTAGCCTGGTATTCATCCGGTGGAGGTTCAATTACACATGATGTAAAAACAAAGGCATCAAATGCATTAGGCCTGTATGATATGAGTGGTAATGTTAATGAATGGGTGCTTTATGTTAAGGACAGTGATGAACGAGGCCGGTGTGGCGGGGCTTTTAATACTACAAATACTGCTATTCAAGTAGGCTATTTGGGTAGTGGATGGGTATATAATAATTATAACTATAATGGATTCAGATTTGGAAGGAGTGCATATTAATAAATATAGCTTAAGAACGAGCGGTTTATAATGATTTAAGTCGCCTTTTACTTCTAAAAGCATTCCTGTATTCTAATCTTACCCAAAAACCCTATATTGGATAGGCGAAGAATGTCCCTTTTTATAGCGGTAGGATTCATTGACTTCACCATCTTTAGTGATTAAAATTTATAAATCACCTTGCAAAATGGGGAATTAAAAATGAATCATAATATTGATAATGTACCGACTATGTCTGAGAATTCATCTCCTGCCCGGACAATCGTGGATGAAACACGTGAAAGTTTTATCATGGTTGATCCGCATGGAAAAGTCATCTTTATAAACCAAACTGGAGCCCTGAGACTTGGTTGTACAGCCGAATCAATGGTTGGGACTGATATTTTCAGTTATTTTCCTTCAGACCTTTCAGAGCAGCGAAGAACATATCTTGAACAAGTCGTCCAGAATCATCACCCTGTTCATTTTGAGGACATGAGAGAAAATAAAAATTTCTGGATAAATTTGTACCCTGTTTCAAATGGGAGCAAGGTCGTAGAAAAGGTGGTTATTTTTGCCTGTGATATAACTGCCCGTAAAGATGCCGAAATCCAGCAGAGGGAAGAACATAAAAAACTGGAAAAGATGGTCCGTGAACGGACGCGGGACCTTGAGGATTTGAATACTGCCTTAAAGGTTCTCCTGAAAAAAAGGGAAGAGGATAAACAGGAAATAGAGGATAAGATCTTCAGCAACTGTAAAATGCTGATTTTGCCTATGCTTAAGAAATTGCAGGAGACCCTTGAGGAGGAAAGCCAGAAGGCATTTGTTGACGCTATCGAAACACAGCTGAAGGAGATTGTATCTCCCTTCTCAAAAAAGCTTTCAGATCCCCTGGTAAATCTGACGCCCACCGAAATAAGAGTTGCCGGTTTAATCAAATCGGGTAAATCGAATAAGGAGATCGCCGATATTTTGAACTCCTCAATTCATACCATATCACGGCATAGAGAAAATATTCGGAAAAAAACCGGTTTAAAAAACCGGAAAACCAATTTACGCACTTTTTTATTAAGTCTTTAACCTCCTGAAGTATAACTTAAGTGTTTCTACTTAAAATAACAGTTTTCTATTGACCGGGTTGAGTTCCTGTTGTATTGTTAACCGACTAAATAGTCAGGTAAAAGACTGTTTAGTCTGTAAACCGACTATTAAGTCGTTATTGGCTTATAAAAGAAACTGAAGAATCCGGAGGAAACAATGAAAAAGAGTATAGTCATTCTGCTGACTGCAGGTTTAATCCTGTCGTCCATTTTTACGGGATGTAAAAAGGAGGCAGATACAATAAAAATTGGTGCACTCTTTGCCGTGACAGGCGGGGCATCCTTTTTAGGGGCACCAGAGGCCAAATCCGCAGAGATGGTCGTCGAAGAGTTGAATGCGGCCGGTGGTATAGATGGAAGAATGATCGAATTGATTATAAAAGATACAGCAGGTAACCCTGAAAAAGCAATTTCTTTTACAAAGCAATTAATCGAAGAGGATAAGGTCCTGGCAATCATCGGCCCCTCCACAAGCGGTGAGACCATGCAGATAAAGGACTTATGTGAATCCTATAAAACACCGCTGATATCTGCCGCGGCTGCCGAAGCCATTGTAGATCCCGTAGCCAGTTATGTTTTCAAGACACCCCAGAAAGACAGTTATGTTGCCAAATGGATCTTCTCTACAATGAATGAGATGGGTATAAAAACGATAGGCGTGGTTGGTGCCAACACTGGTTTCGGTAATGCCGGCCTGGGGCAGCTTGAAAAATATGCACCCGAGTTTGGTATCGAGATCGCCGCCATGGAAACCTATGATAGTGCCGCCACTGATTTAACGGCTGTCCTGACAAAACTTAAAGCCAGAGGCGTTGAGGCTGTGGTTAACTGGTCTATTGTTCCTGCCCAGTCCATCGTTCCCAAGAATATGAAACAGCTTGGTATGGAAGTTCCGCTCTTTCAGAGTCATGGTTTTGGGAATATCAAGTATGTAGAGGCCGCCGGTGCGGCTGCCGAAGGGATAATTTTTCCTGCCGGACGGTTACTTGTTGCCGAGAAGCTTGATGACTCTCACCCCCAGAAAGCGAATCTGGTACACTACAAAACTGCCTACGAAGAGAAGTATGGTGAAGCTGTGTCGACATTCGGTGGTCATGGTTATGATGCAATAATGTTGGTTCTTGAGGCACTTAAAAATGTTGATGAAATTAACCGGACCTCTGTTCGGGATGCTCTTGAGAAAATCAGCGGCTTTCCCGGTACCGGCGGGGTTTTTAATATGACAGTAAGTGATCATAACGGTTTGGATATGAACTCACTCGAAATGCTTACTGTCAGAAACGGTCAGTTCGATCTTCTTAAATAGGTAAGTACGGATTATTAATGGGTATTGATCAGATTCTTCAATATATTTTTGCAGGAATTACGGTAGGTAGTATTTATGCTTTTGTGGCCATCGGCTACAACATAATCTACAATGCCACCGGAATCATAAACTTTGCCCAGGGTGAGTTCGTCATGCTCGGGGGGATGATAGCCTACACATTTTCAGGCTTCATGCCCCTCCTGCCTGCTATTATTCTGGCTGTTGTTATCACCTCGCTAATAGGAGGGGTGATTGAAGCTGTTTTCATAAGGCGGATGAAGAAAACCTCAGTCCTTGGGATGATAGTTGTCACCATAGGATTATCAATTATAATTCGTGAGTCGGCCCTCTATATCTGGGATGAACAGATCCGGGCTTTGAGGTTTTTCACAGGAAGCGAAATATCTTCGGTAAATATCCTCGGGGCAAGGATCTCTCCTCAGGTCTTATGGGTATTGGCTATAACGGCAATCATTACTGCGGGTCTTTTTCTGTTCTTGAAATTCACCCTCACAGGGCAGGCCATGCGTGCCTGTGCTGAAAATTCAAGGGCTGCAAAACTTTGCGGTATTCGAACGGATAAGATGGTGAGTCTCTCCTTCATGGTTGCTGCCGGGATCGGGGCCCTCGGAGGATGTGTAGTTTCTCCCCTGACTCAGACCCATTATGCCATGGGAAGTGATCTAGCCATTAAAGGTTTCACCGTGGCTATCCTTGGTGGACTGGGCAATCCCGTTTCCGCCGTGGCGGCAGGCATAATTCTTGGACTGATAGAATCCTTCAGTATCAGTATCATGCCTATGGCCTATAAAGATGTTATCTCTATTGTCATACTATTAATCATACTCGTCACCAAGCCGGCAGGTCTCTTCGGATCCCGACAGGCTGCTGCTCTCAAGGATTATTAGATGAAAAGATATATACCTGTACTGAGTCTCACCGTGGCGGTCATCCTGATTCAGCTTTTTACACTTATCACCGATCAGGCCTTTCTCTTAACCCAGCTCACCATGTCAGGGTATTATGTCCTTGTGGCTGTGGGCCTCTGTATGGTCATGGGGTATGCCGGGCAGATATCCCTTGGTCAAGCCGGATTTTTCGCCATAGGCGGGTATACGACAGCCTTCTTGACTACCCTGGATTTTTCAACGAAGACTGGAACCTCACTCTATCTTTTTTTAGACAAACTGCATCTTCTGATAGAAAAGCAGAACTTATATGGAGATACAATTATTCATATCTCCCCCTGGTTATCCTTAATCCTGGCTCTGCTTTTAGCCGGGGTGGCTGCCTACGGTCTGGGTGTTCCTGTTCTGAAATTGAAAGGTCATTATCTTGGTATGGCGACCATGGGGTTTGGACTCATCATCTACCGGATAGTCCTGGGAACGAAAGCTTTCGGAGCGGCTGACGGAATTTCCAATGTTCCTTCCTTCCAGCTCCTGCCCGGATTAAATGTCGGTGGGGATTTTACCACCAGGATAGAAAACTATTACATTGCCTGGTTTCTGGTTGTCCTTGCCGTATTTCTTCTGGTGAATCTTATTAACTCCCGGGTAGGCCGTGCGTTAAGGAGCCTGCATGGCGGGGAGGATGCCGCCGATGCGATGGGTGTGGATATCTCTCGCTATAAAGTCTCGGTCTTTGTTATAGGGGCTGTCTTTGCGGCGGCGGCAGGATTTTTCCTGACCCACTATAACGGCGGTATCGGTCCCTCAGAAGCGGGTGTTACGAAATCGGTTCGCTATGTGGCTATTGTCGCTGTAGGAGGAATGGCCAACATATGGGGGACCCTGATAATGGGTCTTGTCTTAAATTTCCTATCTTTAAGGGGTGTTTTTGGTCATCTTGATGATGCTGTTTTCGGTATTATCCTTGTATTGATGATGATGTTCATGCCTGAAGGTTTTATCCGGAAAGAGGTTTGGGCCGTGATTGTATCCTGGGTACAAAAAATCAAAAAAATAAGAAAAAATAATCAATCTGGAAAACAGGATCAGGAGGAAGATTATGAGTCAAACTGAGTCTCCTGACATTTTGGTTTCATCCCCTTCGATCATGAAAATCGATAAAATCGATAAGTTTTTTGGTGGTCTTCATGCGGTTAATCAGGTCTCTTTCGATGTTAAAAAGGGGTTCATAAAAGCTGTCATAGGGCCGAATGGTGCAGGAAAGACGACCATGTTCAATATGATTGCCGGCTCCTGTCTGCCCACAGATGGTAGGGTTCTTTTCAATAATAAGGAACTGACGGGAAAAAAACCGTATAGAATAGCAGAGCAGGGGTTGCTTCGGACCTTTCAGAATTTGAAGCTATGCTCCCACCTTTCGGTCCTTGATAATGTTCTTCTTGGGTATCATACCCGGTGTAAAGCCGGGCTTATAGCCGGAATGATCTCTTCGAAGAGGAGTAGAAGTGAAGAGAAGGAAGCCGTTGAAAAGGTCATGCCCATCCTGGAATGGCTCAATATGGCCGATAAGCGTTTCTCCGAGGTGGGGAACCTCTCCTTCGGTGAACAGAGGGCTGTAGAGCTTGCCAGGGCTTTAGCCCCGGATCCGGAAATGCTTTTATTGGATGAACCCGCCGCAGGGCTTAATATGCATGAGACCGCAGATCTTGCCGGGCGTATCCAGGAGATACGGGATCAGGGGAGAACGATACTTCTTGTGGAACATGATATGGATCTGGTCATGGAAATTTCCGATGAAATTGTTGTTCTTAATTTTGGAAAAAAAATTGCCGAAGGAGTACCATCGGAAATTCAGAAGAATGAAGATGTGATCAGGATATATCTGGGTGGTGATGATGCTTAAGATACGAAACCTTGAAGCGGGTTATGATAAACTGAAGGTATTAAAAAGTATAAGCCTTCATGTGAATCCGGGTGAGATTGTGACAATAATCGGAGCCAATGGGGCCGGAAAATCGACTCTCCTGAATACTGTGGCGGCTGTTATAAAGGCCACAGCAGGGGAGATAAAATTAAAAGGAATGAATGTCGAGAAGGTCATGCCGGATCATATGGTAAAAAATGGATGTGCCCTTTGTCCCGAAGGCCGGCAGTTATATCCTGCCATGACTGTGCGGGAGAATCTTATACTCGGTGGCTATACCCTTTATGGACGTAAGAATAAGAAAGAGGCTGATAAAAACCTCGGGCAGGTTTATGAAATGTTTCCCGTACTGAAAGAGCGGAAGAACCAGTATGCCGGAACCCTCTCGGGTGGAGAACAACAGATGGTGGCTATCGGCCGGGCTCTTATGTCCGGTCCCGAACTGCTTTTGATGGATGAACCCTCCATGGGGCTTGCCCCTTTGATTGTAAAGGATATTTTTAGAGTTGTTGAAAACCTGAGGGATCAGGGGAAAACGATATTGATAGTTGAACAGAATGCCAAAGCCGTACTGGAAATAGCGGATCGCGGGTATGTCATGGAGACGGGTTCCTTGATTATGGAGGGGAATTCGGGAGAACTGCTGGACAATAATGATGTGAAACGTGCCTATCTTGGCCGTGATTATAAAGAGTTTACGGATTAGGGAGTGTGTGAATGATCTATTCAAGAGAGTGGGAGACAATGCTCAGGGAGGACCTTGAACAGCTTCAGGTTGAACGATTACAAATGACTTTGAATCAGGTCTACCGGAATGTTTCATTTTTGAGGAATCTGTATGATAAAAACGGTGTAGAGACATCAGAGATAAAATCACTGACAGACCTTTCTAAGTTACCTTTAACTTCGAAGGATAATCTGCGTGACAGCTATCCCTATGAAGCTTTTGCCGTTCCCTTAAGGGATATTGTGAGGATACACTCCACATCCGGTACGACGGGCAACCCCATTGTCGTCGGATATACGAAAAATGATTTGAATATCTGGTCATCCCTCGTGGGAAGAGTCCTTTCCGCTGTGGGGATTGATGGTCAGGACCTTGTCCAGATAGCCTTCAGTTATTCACAATCTTCGGCCGGCCTGGGATTCCACTATGGTGCAGAAAAGATTGGCGCATCGGTTATTCCAGCTTCCGGAGAAGAAGTCCTTAAGCAGATTCAGATTATGAAAGACTACCGTACTTCGGTATTAATCTCGACACCCGGATATGCCCTTCATATCGCCTCGGTCCTCGAAGAACACGGAATGGATCCTCAGGAACTGAATCTTAACATTGGCCTTTTTGGTGCTGAACCCTGGAGTGAAAAACTACGTGGAGAAATTGAATCCAGACTTAAAATTAAAGCCTATGACAACTACGGTCTCAGTGAAATCATTGGTCCCGGTGTTGCTTATGAGTGTGAACACCGAAAGGGAATGCACATAAATGAAGACCATTTCATTGTTGAGGTGATCGACCCGGAGACCCTTCAAGTTCTCCCTGAAGGGGAAAAGGGTGAGCTTGTTTTTACAACAATTACAAAACAGGCTTTTCCCCTTATACGGTATCGTACCGGGGATATCTCCAGGATTATCCCCGATACCTGTGAGTGCGGCCGTACCTTCCGAAGGATAGAGCGGGTTTCTGGACGGATTGATGATATGATCATTATAGACGGTAATAATATTTTTCCATCACAGATAGAGGCTCTTCTTTTTGAATTGGAGGGGGTTGAACCGCATTTCCAAATCATCTTGAAAAGAGATGATGGATTGGATATTATTGAACTTCGTGTGGAGGTTTCCAGAGACTTTCTTGCCTTTGATGAAATTAGACGTGTGGAAGCATTTAAAGCCAGGATTAATCAACAGTTAAAGACAAGGCTGGGGCTCCATGCTAAAATTACTTTAACTGAACCAATGGCTCTTGGTAGAACCAGCGGTGAAAAAGTGAAAAGGGTAGTCGATCTCCGGGAGGCTTGACCAATATATGAAACCGACATTTGAGAATATTTCCGAAAAGAAGAAACAGAGGGTTATTAATGCCTGCATCGATGAGTTCGGAGAGTATGGATATGCTGCCAGTTCAATGGATGGGATTATTAAAAGGGCAGGAATCTCCAAGGGTGGTTTATATGAGTATGTTTCGTCAAAGAGGGAACTGTTTCTTTTTACGGTGGAGTATACCTACTCTAAACTCTATGAGTACCTTTATCAGCGACTTAAGATGGAAAAAGAGGGACTCCAGGCCGATCTGCTTGAACGACTTCGTCATGTGGCGGAACTGGCCATCGACTTTTACATCGAACATCCCCAGTTTATATACCTGATAGTCAGGACTTCAAACCTACCCGATGAAAAAATTTCATCAGAAATTGAAGAGATTTTCGGCCACCATTTCATAGCTCTCTTTGGTGATACAGATACTTCAAGACTTAAATACCCCCGAAAAAGGGTCCTGGACCTTGCCATGTGGCTTCTGCTCAAAACAAGACTCGATTTCCTGAATGAGATAAAGACAGAAAAAACTCCTGACAAGATTAAGGCCGATTATATGGAAAACTGGGAATTCTATCTGAGCATTCTGGACGGTGGTATTTACTCCTCCTGACCCCTATCTGACGATTTTCCCGGGGTTCATTATTCCTTTCGGATCGAAAACTTTTTTTATACCCGATAACAGCGCCATGATTGGGGTCTCTTCTGAGTTTTCAAGGTACTCCATCTTGGCAAATCCAATACCATGTTCCCCGGAGACTTTTCCTCCTATATCATCTGCCCGTTTATACATGAGATCAAAAATGGTCTTTAACTTTTTCTTCCAGGTCGCTTCATCAAGGTTATCACGAAGGGCATATAGATGGAGATTCCCGTCGCCCGCATGACCAAAACTCATGATTCGAATACCATACTTTTTCTCCAGTTCTCCACAATACCGGATGAATCCGGCGATTTCCATCCGGGGGACCACAACATCACACTCATCCATTTCGGTGGTAGAGGCCTTGATTGCCTCAAGGAAGGTTCCCCTGGCACTCCAAACGGCTTCCTGCCGCTCCGGTGTGTCGGATATCAGGGCATCTTTGGCCCCATGGGCAAGGGCAATCTCGGCTACATCATCCAGGGCCATATCTACGACATTCCGGTCAGGACCATCACAGGAGACAAGGAGATAGGCCTCGGAGGAGGTATCGGGGAATTGCCGTCCCAGATAATCGGCGGCAGCAAGGATAACCTCCTGCTGCATGAATTCGATGGCTGTTGGTATCTGTTTTGCCCTGGCGATAAAGGGGACGGCATTGATAGCTGTTTCCAGATTTTCAAACGGAATGAGGAGGGATACGGTGACCGGAGGCAGGGAGAGTATCCGCAGGGAGGCCCCTGTAATAATGCCGAGGGTTCCTTCAGAACCAATAATAAGATCCTTAATACTGTAGCCGGAAGAATTTTTAGCCACACTTCCGCCGGTGTGTATAACCTTTCCTCCGGCTAAAACTATTTCCAATCCCCGGACATAATCTCTTGTTACCCCGTATTTTACCGCCCGCATTCCACCGGCATTGGTTGAAATATTTCCCCCGATGGTTGCCGATTTTTCACCGGGATCCGGGGGATAGAACAAGCCTTTGGGTTCGAGGTAAGGGGCAATCTCCATGAGGAGAACCCCCGGTTCAAGGTGGAGTATCCCGTTGTCCTCATCGAGTTCTTTAATCCTGTTCATCTTTGTCAGGGAGAGCATGATCCCCCCATGAAGACAGACGGATCCTCCCACGAGACCGGTTCCCTGACCACGGGGCGTTACGGGGAGGCTTCTTTCATCGGCATACTTTAGAATAGCCGAGACCTCGGCTGTTGAGATAGCCTCTATCAGGAGATCCGGCGGCGATGTGAGGGTATCGAGTTCATCATGATAATAATCCTCATGAATACGATCTTTTGTATAGAATCTTCGCGGGTCACCAATCACATCGGCTAAATAATCGATATCTTCCTGGTTAATCTTATTAAACACGGTTAGCCTCCTGGGGGGTCTTTTTCGATCCCTCAATCTCCTGTATAAGTGCGGGGATGATTTCCATCATATTACCGACTATACCAATATGGGCAATTTTGAAGATCGGGGCATCGGGATCACTGTTAATAGCGATGATCTTGTCCGACCCCTTCATACCGGCGGCGAATTGAACCGAACCGGATATCCCGCAGGTAAGGATGAGTTTCGGTCTGACGGTTCTGCCGGAGAGACCGATCTGTTTTCGGGGGTCAATAATCCCGTCCTCGATCATGGGACGGGTTCCGGCAATTTCGGCCCCTAATAGCTCGGCCAGCCTTTCTATCTGGACAAGGTTCTCCACTTTTCCAAGACCGCGCCCCAGGGCGACAATGACCTCAGCATCTTCAAGGTGTTTCACCTTCTCTTTATGAATGACATCGATAATTTGAATTGTGCTTGTCAGGTTCTGAGATGGTAAATGGCAAATCCTGATAGAACCGCTGGCCGTTTTGTTTCTTCCAGGCGGTGAAAAAATCTTGTACCTGACCGTGGCAAACTGAGGACGGTGATGGGGTGTTTTAATCTGGGCCATAATATTACCACCGAAAGCGGGACGGATTTGAATGAGTTCTCCCTCCCGGGTAATATCCAGGACCGTGCAGTCGGCGGTCAAGCCAGTTCTGAATCGTGCGGCTGTCCGGGGGGCAAGGTTCCTCCCGATAGTTGTGCCGCCGACCAGAAAAACCGAAGGGTGTTCCATATTTATAAAATCTTCCATTGCGGCCGTATAGGGTTCAATCCTGAACTCCCTTAATTCGGGGGCATCATAAACGGATATCCTGTCGATCCCATAGAATCGAAGCTCCTCGACGGCCTCATCCAGACAATCACCCGCCAGGAGGACAATTAAATCCTGCTTTGATTTTTCTGCCAGTTCCGCCCCCTTCCCAAGGAGTTCCAGAGAGACGGGGTGAATCTTCCCTTCGTCTATCTCTACAAAAACGGCGATCCCGGACCAGTCGGATAACTGACTATGATTTTTATCTACCTCGGCTTTAAATCCTTCTCTGAACTCAAATAATCCCTTTGGGCCATTTTTCACACAAAGTTTGCACATTCGGCACCCTTCATCGATGGTAATTCTCTTCTCGTCTGCCTGAATAGAACCAAAAGGACAAAGGTTTGCGATTTTAGAAGGTTTCATCCCCGTGGGAATTTTTTTCCGATTTATATTTATATAGCTCATATTCCCTCCTGGAGGAATTTCTCATCCTCAAGTAAAGAGAAAAGTCTGGAAGACAGCTCTTCTGCTGTTCCTTTCCATATCTCCTGTTCAGTATTACTATCGGGGGGGAAGATGCGGACGACTTGTGTAGGGGAGCCCTCCAGACCATACAGGGCGGCATTGGTTTTATCAAGATCCTCCTGGTTGAGCCAGTTTATTTGGTAGCCGGCACTCTTTTTTTTGAGAATGTAGGAGGGAAGTCTCGGTTGGTAAATTCCTTTTTCCACGGCAATCATGGCCGGGAAGGGGACTTTAACCTTCTCTATACGGTGGCCCAGATCGGACGAAAGGCTTATGGAGTCATCATGAATTATACTATCGATGGAGACAACATTTGTGATACAGGGGATCTGAAGGAATTCACTGCACTCGGATGCTATCTGTCCGGTATCGCCATCGGTTGTCTGTTTCCCACAGATAATCAGGTCGAATGGGCTACGATTTTCCATGGCCTGAATACCGCCAGATAGGGCGGCAGAGGTGGCAAGGACATCGGAACCGGCAAAGACCCTATCGGAGAGCAGCCACCCCTCATCAGCTCCCATCATATAGGCCTCCCGGATAACAGCCTCGGCCGCAGGAGGGCCCATGGTTAAAACAGAAACCTTTCCCCCATACTCCTCTTTCAACTGGAAGGCCGTTTCAAGTCCATATAGATCATAGGGATTCATTTTTGAATCGCCAGAATCCCTTTTTATGACACCGGTTTCCTCGTCAACACCAATATCCGATGACATGGGAACCTGTTTAATCAGTACCAGAATATTCATAAGATTATTGTAGGGGGTGAATATGAGATTGTCAATTGGTCTGACCAGATTTCTGTTTGAGGACTGGTTAAATATTTCTTGAAACTTCATAATATTACTATTAGACTTATATTATTGATATGGACAAAAAAGACACCACCGGTGGTAAAAAGGTTTATCAGGATATCATCTCAGAATTTGTCAGTATGCTGCGGAAAAATGAACTGACGGTTGGTGAACGACTCCCTGCGGAGAGGGTCCTTGCCGCAGGGATGAACGTCTCACGCTCCTCCGTGCGGGAAGCCCTGAAGGTTATGGAAACCCTGGGAATGGTTGATATTCGCAGAGGGGGTGGGGCCTATATCACCGAACTCGATTTTGCTCCCTTTATTAATACAATTGCACCACTTGTAACCCGATCTCCTGGCTTCGAATTGGAACTCCTCGAATTGCGAGAATTGATAGAAGTTAAGGCCGCAGCGCTTTTATCAGTAAAAGAGAGCAAAGAGGCTGAAGTAGCCTTGACCGGTATTATTAGACGGATGGAGTCTGCCCTACTTGTCAATGACCCTGAAATTAACGCCAGGCTGGACCTTGAATTTCATAGCTGCATTTTCAATTACTGTGGAAATTCGGTATTAAAACAGACATCCGAATATATTAACTCCCTGCTGGAAATTTCTATCAGTGGAAACCGAAAAATACTGATGAAAGAGGAGATAAATGCTGTAAAATTATTCGAACAGCATAAAGAAATTCTGGACGCTATTCTCGCTGGTAAGATGTCACTGACGGAAAAGAGGATGCGGGACCACATTAAGCAGGTTGTGAAGATTTATGACGAGGCTTTGGACGGGAACCAATGATAAGAAAAATATCGGCTGGCCTGAGAATTTATCTCCTCCTGATAGCCTTTTGGATATTACTCCTCTCCTGTGGCGACAGGGACTGGCAGAAGCCGGGAGGTGAGATGTCTTCAGGTGAATCCGTGCGGTCTGTCACTCTTACCGAAACGGAAATACGATGGCTGGAGGAACATCCGGTTATTCGAATCGCTCCCGATCCGGATTTCAAACCAATCGAATTCATCGATCAGAATGGTGTGTATCAGGGTGTTGCCGCGGATATGATCTCAGAGTTGGAAAAAATAATTGGTTTTAAAATTGAAGTTGTGCCGGCAGGAACATGGACCGATTCGGTTAATAAGTTTAAAAGAGGCGAGGTCGATATCCTCGGTGCCATTGTAAAAACCAAAGAGAGGGAGGAGTTTTCCCTTTTTTCAGATTCTATTATCTCAGTACATGGTGGTATTTTTACTTCAAAAGATATGGATTTCGGGCAAACCCTGAATGGTTTTAAGGGGAAACGTATTGCGGTTGTAAGGAATTATGCGGCTCATGGGCTGATTGAGAAAGAGTATCCGGATATAAAGCTGGTTATTGTACCGGACATTATAACAGGACTTGCCAAGGTCACTTCCGGTGCAGTGGATGCCTACGTTGAAAATATTGCCAATGTTTCATGCTATATCTATGAATTGGGATTAAGTAATATTTACCTTGTCGGCTATACGGATTTTGAGTATGACTGGCGGATTGGTATTCGAAAAGATCTCCCCGAGTTGGTCGGCATAATAAACAAAGGGCTGTTGGAGATCCCTGAAGCGAGAAGGGAGGAACTGGTTGACCGGTGGATCAAAATTAAAGTAAAGGGATTCCAGCTTGACCTTACCGATATCATGTTGTTTTTTATTCTGGTTTTTGCAGCCCTGCTTTTAATTTCGTTTTTCTGGATTCGCAGTCTCCGGCTGGCCGTCAAAAAACAGAAGATCGCCGAGGGTGATTTAATCAGCAGTGAGGAGCGATTCCGATCCGTGATAGAACAATCCATAGATGGAATTATACTGATTGATAATACGGGAATTGTTTCACATTGGAATTCTGCCATGGAAAAAATGACCGGTTATACCAGAATTGAGATTATTGGGTCATCTATATGGGATGCCCAATACAGGCTCATGCCGGATTCAATTAAGAGTGAGGAGCTCTATGGACATTTAAAGGCAGGATTTCTGGCAGGCCTCAAACCGGAGATGAATCTTTGGAATTACAAGATAAACGATCAGATCATGCAGAGAGCAGATGGTCAAATCATTAATGTACAGGATGTTTCCTTTAAGATAAAGGTAAAGGATGACTTCATTATTGGAACATTCATGCGGGATGTTACCGAATTGAAAAAAGCCGAACACGATCGTATTCAGAGTGAACGATCCTATCGTGAAATCTTTAATGCCACCAGTGATGCTATTGTCATCCTTAAAATGGCTGACGTGAAAATCCTTGATGTGAATAATACCATGGTGGTTCTTTTTGAATACGGGAAGCATGAGATCCTGAATATGAGCCTTGAAGAGTTGAGTGTTGACGAACCTCCTTACGATGCACCTGCTTTTCATAACCATATCGAAGATTGCCGGTTAAATGGTTATTCCAGTTTCGAGTGGAAGATGAGAACGAAGGGGGGGGTGACTCTCTGGATTGAAGTAAACATGAAAAGATCGAATATCGGGGATACGGACAGTATTATCACCATCCTTCGTGATATTTCTGCTCGAAAAAATAATCAGGAATTGATAATACAGAATGAAAAAATGATGTCCGTCGGGGGGCTTGCCGCCGGTATGGCCCATGAAATTAATAATCCCCTTGCCGGTCTTCTTCAATCTACCTCGGTATTAAGTCACCGACTGGGAAATGAAGTCAAATTGGAATCAAATACCAAAGCTGCCGAAGAGGCCGGGATCAGTATGGCGGGTCTGAAAAAATATCTTGACCTGAGAGAGATCCCCCGAATGTTGAGCAGCATTCATGAATCAGGAAAACGGATAACGGAAATCGTCAATAACATCCTGAGTTTTTCACGGAAAAGTGATGATAGACGTTTAGCTTTTGATATGAATAATTTACTTGATAAAAGTATTGAATTGGCCTCTACCGATTATAATTTAAAAAAAGAATACGACTTCAAACAGATAGAAATTATAAAAAAATACGATGAGAACCTTCCTGAGGTTATATGTGAAGGAAGCAAAATTCAGCAGGTATTGATCAACATCCTTAGAAATGGTGCCCAGGCTATGCATATCGATAGGGTTAAAAAGCCGGTATTTACTGTTCAAACACATAAAGATGAAGAAGAGAACTTTGTTGTTATCGAAATCGGGAACAATGGTCCTCACATGAGTGGAGATGTGAAAAAAAGAATTTTCGAGCCATTTTATACTACGAAGCCAACAGGAATCGGCACAGGATTAGGATTAAGTGTCTCTTATTTTATTATCAAAGAGAATCATGGGGGAAGCCTTTCCGTAGAATCGAATCCAGGAGAAGGGGTAAATTTTATAATCAAACTGCCCTGTAAAAGTTAATCATCCTTGCAATTTACTATAAAGAGTGGTGATTAAAGGTCGAAAATATAAGTATGACAGCAACTGAACATCAGAAAATGACCGAAGCATGCGACATACTCTTCGGTGAGAACTTTAGATTAGATAAAGAGACATTCCACTACCTGCAGGTCTCCGGTATAAAGAGTGCATACAGGCAGAGGGTAAAATCCTGTCACCCGGATATAGTCTCAGAGTATAAGAGCGAATACCAGAAATACAGCGAGTTCTGTGAGCTTAAAGAGGCCTATGATTATTTGCTGGACCTTAAGACAGGAAAGACTGAGGCTCCCCGTATAAGTACGAAAGAGAGATACTATACCGCGGCTATTCCAGGCAGGAAACTCAGGCTTGGGGAATACCTCTACTATTCAGGAATGATATCATGGAATGCCCTTATCAATGCCCTTGTCTGGCAGAAAAATCACCCCCTGCGGATCGGCAATTTTTTCATAGTTGAAAAGATCCTGCGACCGGCGGAACTTTCAAGGGGTATTATAAATATGAATATGCATAACCAGAAAGTCCTGCGATCTGCCTGAAAAGGGCCTTCTGAGAAATCACATTTTTAGGATCTCCTTATCCGATCTCTTTATATCTAACTTTTTCTATTATTGAATATTAATCTCGCTGGAATGATATTTTTGAAACCTGAAAGGCTTGTGAGTTTTTCCTAATTTTATTTTTGTTGCTTATTTTATATATATAAATTATAGTTATATATAGGAGCTGTGATCAATGAAAGTAAATAAAGGAATATTAGGAATCCTCTCGGTATACAGTATAAATAAATACAGAATAATTTACCTGACAATGATAATGATAACATTTGTCGGACTAAATATTTATAAAGATCTTCCTCGAGAATCAAAACCAGAAATAATTTTTCCTACAGTGAAAGTTTCTGTAAATTATCCAGGTGCCAGTCCTAAAGATGTAGAGCAGCTCGTTACAGGGCGCCTTGAATCAGTATTAGTCAATCTACCTGATCTCGAGTTTATCACATCATCGTCCCTGGCCGGAAGGAGTGAAATACAGCTGGATTTCTTTCCAGAAAGTGATCTGGAGGCTAATTATGAGTCAGTTTCCCAGTCTGTAGATTCCGTTCTAAAAGATTTACCTGTGGAGGCTGAGTCTCCTTCGATCAGAATCTCAACAACGGCGAACAGAGCTTTTCTTGTCCTCAGTCTCAGCGGTGAAGTTGAGCCGATAAAACTCAGAGATGCTGCCTCCTTGCTTGAGCGTCGTCTCCTTGCCCTTGAAGGTGTGAAAGAGCTTCGGCTGTCTGGGCTTTACAATGAAGAAATTCAGATCAGTTATTTCCCCGCTCAATTGGCCGAGTATGGTTTGAATTCTGATGATATTCTGCAGACTATAAAGTTGAATCATAAGGATACTCCGGCAGGTGATGCCGAACTTGATGGTATGCAGTACTATGTCCGGGTCCTTGGAGCTTTTGGTTCTGTTGATGAAATACGAAGGATGCAGATTCCACTGCCAGGTGGAGGAACTCGTTTCCTTAAGGATCTGGCCATGGTAGAGGTCGTTCCTGTTTCTTCCGGTTCGATTTCAAGAAGAGCAGTTGGACTGGGCTCTCCGGATGTACAGATGCTTCCTTCGGTTACTCTTTCTCTTTATCGGGATGGTGGTACAGATATAGTTGGGCCAAGCCGGGAAGCGTCAGCAATGCTTGAGGAAGTAGCCGGAGTGGATCTATTGGCAGACATCGATGTCCAGATAATTCAGGATGATGCTAAAGCAGTCCGGCAGGATCTGGATGATGTTCTTGAAAATGCTTTTTCCGGTTTGTTAATCGTTATCCTTGTTTTATACTTATTTCTCGGGCTCAGGGAAGCTTTAATTACCAGCCTGATCATTCCATTCTCAATGTTTATAAGTTTCATTGCTATGGATTTATATGGCATGACTTTCAACACTATGACTTTACTGGCCATGATTATTGCACTCGGCCTTCTTGTTGATAACGGCATAGTAATTGTTGAAAGTGTTGTTGAACACCGACGGCGTGGGGTAAGTTTAATAAAAGCCGTAAAAGAGGGTGCCAATGAAGTGGCTCCGTCCATTTTTGCTGCGACCCTGACAACTATGGCAGCATTCATACCTTTGGCCATGATGGATGGCAGAGTCGGTATGATTATAAGTGTTATTCCGATGACAGTAATTTTCATAATTGGTGCCTCACTTCTGGTGGCCCTTACCCTTACTCCTGCTATCAGTTCCCGTTGGCTGAACTCAGATAAAGCCTATGCGAAAAAAATTACCGAAAAACATTTTTCATGGAAGTCCGAAATTATAATTAGCGTTATGGTTCCACTGCTTTTCGGCTGGGCTTTCTGGGTGGATGGCCGACCGGGAATCCTTTCTGTAATTATGACCTTAGTGATGCTTCTTTTCATGGCTGGCAGAACATTTTTCCGGTACAAAAAAATAAATGCCTTTGAACAAATTTCTTTATCCTATAAAAAATTGCTGGGCATACTGCTTTCCCATCGGATTTTTCGTATTATTCTGCCATCAGTCCTGTTCATGCTGCTTGCTTTGGTTTTTTTGGGAATTAGTTCTGGATTTTTTAAGATCGAGCTCTTTCCAATTAAAGATGAGACCGCTCTTTATGCGGTTATTACGGCCCCGGAATACAGTACAATAGAGAACACCGACAGGATAACAAGAGAAGCAGAGCAAAAACTGATGACCCTGGATGGTGTATCCAGTCTTTACAGTGAGGTTGGACTCACATCAAGCAGAGATTCCCAGATAGTTATGAATCTGCTTCCACCCGGGGAACGAAGTTGGACAACTCAAAAAAAGATCCCTGAGCTTATGATGATGCTTTCGTCCATTCCCGGAGCAGAGATTACCGTTGGTACTCAGGCTGGTGGAAAAACTGCCAACAGTCCTGTACAGATAAAAGTCAGGGGAGAGGACCTGGAAGAGCTGCGATTGGCATCGGAGATGGTTGCTGCAAGCCTGTCCGGTGTAGACGGGGTTCGCGGTGTTTTAAGCGACTGGGAAAAAGGTTTTCCGGAAATACAGATTATCCCAAAAGATATATTTGCTTCCGATGCGGGTGTCGATGCCACTTCAATAGGAGCTCAGGTGCGTGCTTTTCTTGGAGGGCAAATTGCTGGAACGGTGCTTGAAAAAGAGGGTGAACAGGAACTCCGGCTTGTCGTAAATCCGGCACTGCTGAATTCCGTTGAAGATTTGAACAAGATACTTATTCCATTAAAAAATGGAGATTTTATCCCTATAACCAATGTTGTGGATTTAATCCCCTCACAGGGGTATGGGACCATAAAGCACAGCCAGGGCGTTAGGACGGTAACTGTCATGGCACAGATGCTTCCGGATGCCAATATCAGGGAAATTGTTGAAGGTTTTGAAACAAATCGCCTGGGGGCTGAACAACTTCCAGAAGGTACCTCATACCAGTGGGCCGGCGAAGCCGCAGACCTGGATGCATCCTTCGGGAGCATGATAATAAATTTTATTATAGCCCTGGTGGTGGTTTTCCTGATTTTAGCGATACAGTTTAACTCTTTCAGCCAGGCCCTGGTTATTTTACTCTCGGTACCCATGTCTATTATTGGAGTCTTTGCCGGGCTGATGCTCACAGGAAATAATTTTGGTTTATATGCCTTCATGGGCGTTATTGCGTTGATAGGAATTGTTGTTAATGATGCGATTGTTCTTGTTGATACGGTGAAGCGTCTTAGATCGACCGGACTCACTCTTATACAGGCATTGGAAGAGGCTGGCAGGTCCCGGTTTTCTCCGGTTTTAGCTACCAGCCTGACCACCATCGGTGGAATCCTGCCTTTGGCATTTAAAGATGCAAACTTTGCTCAGCTGAGTATTTCACTTATCTCGGGACTTATAGCATCAACAGTTCTGACGCTGATTATTCTGCCACTGATATTTTATTCGGTGGACAGTATTAAAACTAAAATACAGCAGATAATTCCTGTATTTGTGGATCAACAGGAGGATGAATAATGAATAAAATAAACAAATTTTCAAAAAATCTAT
Source organism: Spirochaetales bacterium (assembly GCA_016342585.1). GTDB lineage: Bacteria > Spirochaetota > Spirochaetia > UBA9216 > UBA9216 > JAEINK01. Next base: position 8,570 of record JAEINK010000056.1, on the reverse strand, counting down.
TTTTGACTTTACTGGTTTTGACCTTAACCGTTGTCGGTTGCAACGAATCGGATGCACCTGATTCAACTAAAGTATCAGAGGGGCAGTCTGAGGAAAAAATAACATCAAATTCAGTTCCGGATATTGTGGCTGATCTCACCGTACCTCCTCCAGGGAGTCAAGCAACACAGGAAAAGTGGGATTCTTTTACAGATGAAAAGAGGCAGGATTCCTGGGATAATTATATTGCTTCATTGAATTCGGATGAGGGGGACACGGGATCAGAAACCCCTGAGGTTATTGTTAAAACAAGTTCCTCTGATCGGGCCGTTTCGGTCGTCATCGCACCACTGAGTCTCGGGGATATGGAGATCTACTATTATGGTATAGGCGAAATTGAAGCCGGAAAAATTATGAAAGTTACCCCGGCAACTACAGGGACTGCCGTGAAACTTTATGTCTCCGAAGGCGATTTTGTAGAACCCGGAGATTTAATTTTTGCTTTAGACAGCAGTGACTGGGTTAGAGATCTTGAGCGGGCTGGCGAAAAGTGGGAGGCTGATTTAAATCTGGCCGAAATAAGAGTTAATGAGGCAGAACAGGAATTAGAGCGTACACAAACATTTTATGATAGAGATCTTGTTACAAGACAGGAGCTGGAAAAAGCCGGTCAGAGTGTAAATGAAGCCCAGCTCAACCTTGAAAAAGTGCAAGTGGCGCGTGAAGCCGAACTTGAAATTCTTCAGGAAAACTATAAGTCCCGACTCGGTGTCAGTCCCGGACGGGGATATGTTTCGGATGTGAGTTTTTCCGAAGGGGAGTCCGTGAATTCCGCTGATTTTGTTGAGATTGTAAATCTGGAAGAAGTTCAGTTGACCGTAGAAGTGCCTGAAAATATCATCCCGAGGATTAAACGCGGCTCAATAGTTCTGGCTAAAACACCATCAGCTTCGCGTTATGGGATGGAAGGAGAAATAACAGGACACAACATTCTTCCTGAAAATAATCGAACCTATAAGGTCAGGGCGAGTTTAATCAACCCGAATCAGAGACTGTTTCCTGGAATGTTGATGGAGGTTCAGATTCAAATTTCACAGCTTCAACCCCGGTTTATTGTTCCCCGTCAATCCGTTATTACCGATGGGACCGATCATTTTATTTACCTGGTTGAGGACAATCTGAGCAAAAAAATCCCTGTAGAACTGGGGACAGGCCGTCAGGGTTTTGTACAGGTAGAAGGGGAGCTTGAAGAGGGGGCTTCTCTCGTTATTGAAGGTCAGAGTTATCTAAAACCCGGAACCTCGGTTATTATTTCTCAAACCCGAGAATATCTACCTGAAAGAACAGAACTATAGGAGTTTATATGAAAAAATCTGTGGTTGTTATATTAATTATTATTCTTTTGACTATACCTCCTTATTTTGTTTTTTCAGAAAGCGCCTCCTCTCTCACTGAAAAAGATTCAATGAACTTTATGGAGGTTTTAAAAGATGCGGAAGGAACCTCTTCCTATCGAGAGGCATTTGAATCCTATGAAAAAAGTCTCCTGGAACTTGAAATGTACAGTTATCCCGGGGATGCAGGCTTAAGTTTAACACCTGGGGTAAAAACACAATGGACAGATTTTACTAATCCTGCGCAGACTGAACTTGATTTGAATGTTGGGGTTTCGTTTTTTCTTGGTAGAAGCCCCAGTTTGGAAGATAAATTTCAGGCAGCAGGCCGAAATGTTGAAATAAGCCGATTGGATATGGTCTCCACTTTAAATGAGGCTGTCGTCACCCTATATAATCTTTATTCAAATCTTTGGCTTTTGCAGCAGGAAGAAGTTATTCTGGAGAAAGAAAAACAACTGGCTGAAGAGCTGTATTATGGTACTTTCCAGATGTATGAAGGTGGTTCTGCCACACTTAATGATCTGGAAGATTCGGATGAAGAGCTACAGCTGGCTGAAGATGAACTTAATCAGAATTTTCTAAAACAGCGATTGACCTGGTATACACTTCAACAGGCCCGTGGAAAATCTGAAAACTTTCAGAATGTAGAAATACCAAATTTTGAAGAGTATTGGTTTGAAATTTCGGAAATGCCTAAACCGGCCATACTCTTTGAGAAGATCTTATTCGAAAACCCAGACTTGCTGAAGATGGAAAATAGTATTGTTTCCCTCAATGATACCATAGAAAGATTAAAGGGGCTTGATATGGATATCGTTCTTAGGCCGTTTCTTGGTTACGATGATTATAGTATGAATCTTAATTGGGCATGGGAAAATCGGAGCATGAATCTGAATTTTGATCTTCCATTGGCTAATTTCAATATGACTGGGACGGAAGATAGTCAGAAAAAATGGAATGGCGGTCTTTCACTTGTTTTGAATATTGGAACAGGAAAAGAAAATACTACTGAACGGATGGTATTAGAATCAGAAATACGAAGGCAGAAAATAGTTCTTCAAGATCAAGTTGATAAATTTGCACTAACCCTTCGATCGGCCTATCAACAGTTTATTCAAGCTCAGCAATCCCTGGATATATCCGAAACAGCATTGGCCAGGCAGATACGTCTTAAAAATGCTGTTTATACAAGGTATAATGCCGGCTTGGCGCTTAAAACAGAGTTACTTTCCGCTGATCTTGGGGTGGAAAGGAGTCAATGGAAAATTGCCGGTGCTCGGGTAGAACTTCAACGGACATTCATGGTTTTAGCTGTTTTATCAGGGGTTCTGCCCGACTTTTAATGTTGCCTTCAGTGAACATATAAAGGCTGGCGACTAGGGTATAAACAAAATATATTGACAGTATAGTTGACTGGTAATACAGTAATCATATGAAAAAGAGAAGGATGTATAAAAAGTATTGTTATGTATTAATTATAATATACCTTTTGTCTTTGTTATCATGTCCTTCTGAAGTTGTTCCCGAAGAAGATACTGTTCCTGACAGTGGGGAAGAGATCCACATTTCATATGCACTGCCTTCAGAATATTTTATCCTTGATAACCAGTTTTATAGAGCCCTCTCCTCTGATGTACCGGTTGATTTTGTTTACCTGAATATACTGGAAGAAAATCACAAATTTCATCATTTTACGATTATAGACGAAAGAGGTGCGATAGATGTACCGAAAGATGGCTTTTATATCTTTGCTTTTACCGGAAGAGAACCTGTAGAAAATTTCAGTTTGACGGGAAGCCGGGATATCAGCAGCAGTATCTCCGTGTTGGGATCCTTGAAAATTGTAGTGATGGGTTTGGATTCTTTACCGCTTCAGGAAGCTGTTTCAGATATTGACCTGGGGCTTCTTGTTAACACAGGAGATTATTATGAATCTTCCCTGGCATCTGCTTCTCTGGAGGATTCAATAAGCTATACGGCGGAAGATCTGGAAGCCTATGCCCTCTTCGACAACTCTTTACTGAAGTTTATGAATCCTGATATTAACAAGAACGGCATCTATGATACGGATGAGAATATCTTCTGGCGATTAACAGCTTTACGCCGTTATGAAATTCTATCATCGGATTTCGACATAGAAAATGATGATGTGAACATTCCTTTAAACACTTTTACGAACAACACTGATTGTCAATTGGTTTTCTGGCATAATCTGGGTATTGATCATCCGCCGGTTGAAGAGGTATTCCTGCGCTTTCCCGAAAATACTACCTATTATGACAAACAGGATGATATCATTACAGGTATTTATTCACACCATGGATACCCGGCAACAGGAGATGCTGATTATCAGCTCGGTCAATACTATTTTTCTCTCGATTCCCTGGTATCGTCTCCGACCCCCCCCTACAACGGGGATTATGTACTCAGTTTGGGAGATGTGAATTACGAACTGAATAACCTGAATTTCACTTTGACAACAGAATATGGTGCGGATGGTTTTATTTTCCCTTTAATAGAGGTTGATGTCGGCACCGATGATATTATCCATTCCGTTACCTATAAATGGTATAAAGTTCAGGGTGGGGTGGTTGTTCCAGCAACCGATAATGAGGTTCATCTGCAGATTTTTGATTTTTATTTTGGTTTTGAATCTTCTTCAGAACTCTTGGATTTTCTTGCCGAACCTGAAACATATCGAAGTACATATTATATTGAAAGAACCTTGGATGTTTCGGAGTTTCAAATCAATATCGACACCCTTAACGGCGAAATCGGCTGTAACTTCTGGGATAGGGCAGAAACAGATAATCATTTCACTATAAGGTTTTGATATTGTCCATATATCTTATTTGAATACACAATAACAGAAATAGATAAAATTTAATATTGTAATTATATAAGGCGGGAAACTGCTCTATGGTGAGTGCTGATTTTTCTGATTTTTTTCATCGTCTTTCTATTTTTATCGATGTTAATTGAATTCCAAAATATTTGTTGACAAGAAAAATAACTAATCGTATCATTTGTTATCATAAAATTAAATTCGCAACTTTTCTTTATATTGTCTTTTAAAAAGGGAGCAGGTATGATCGGATTTAAAAAAAGTATTTCTTGGATTGTTGTTATACTTTTCTACTACACTGTTATTTAGTCAGGAACTACCGCTTATTGCTGTTCCAGGCCTTTCGGCTGCGGGGGTCTCGGAAGTAGAGGCCGCTACACTGCGGAGTATGCTGGAAACTGGCCTTGTAAAAACAAATAAATTCAATGTCCTTTCTTACAACGATGTAGAAGCTATTTTAGAAGCCCAGGCCTTTTCCCTATCGGGATGTGTTGATGACAGCTGCGCCATTGAAGTAGGACAGCTTTTATCTGTAGAGATTATCATATTAGGGGAGCTTGCCAAAATAGGTGATGGCTATGCATTGAATGTTCGGATGATTGATGTAGCCTCCAGTCGTACCCTCGGAGCTGAAGCCGTAAATTTTCAATCTCCAGGCGAAATGCGGGAAGCTGGTTTTACGGCCGCTTTCAGTTTAGCGGGTTTAAAATACTTTCCCGGATCTGAAGGGGGTATCCAGGAAGTTGGCGAATTATATATAACTGCTCCAGAAGATAAAGCTATGAAGGTTATTTTAGATGGTAAAGAAGTGGGCATTACACCTCTTCTTCTAAGAGAGGTGAATTTCGGAACACATCTTCTTCAGGTCTCTGAAGGTGATTATCTATTTGAGCAGGAGATTTCAGTGAATACTAAGGAGTTAACAGCTGTAAAGGCCGATAACTCCCTTCTTAAAGGGACTCTTCTCCTATCTGTTGATCCTCCTATTCTGAGTGAGTATCAGTTGGAAATCGATGGATATGAACAAAAACTCGGACTAATAGCTGATCTTCCTGCAGGAAAACGCCTTATAACTATAACAGCACCCGGTTGGAGTTATTATGGAGAAGTCACAATAAAATCAGGTCAAACTATTGAGACAACACTTCCTCTGAAAGAGTCAGGCTGGATAAAGATCATAGCACCACCCCTTTCTCGGGTGTTTATAGAGGATGAGCTGGGGCGCTCCATTTCCCTTCCGGAAGGAGAGGAAAAGGTTGTTCCGACAGGTAAATACAACCTGTTGGTGGAGCATGATGATTATAATCCCTTTACTCAAAATATAGAAATAAGCAAGATGGAACATTCGGAATATGAACCTGCTATTTTTCACACAAGATCATATCGTTTAATAAGTGAAATTGAAGCTTTAGAACAGGAAATATCTCTGCGTAATGAGAAGAGAAAGACTTTCCAAATCATCGGGGGGATTATAACCGGTTTGGGGTTCGGTGGAATGGGTGCTTTAGGAGTGGGAGAGTCTATGATCAATACCCATATAAAGGGTGTTGATAGTTTAATAGATGAGTATTCTACTGCAACAGATCCCGATAGGATTAATGAATTAGGAATCAATATATACGAAGAGGGTGCCGCATTAGACTCATTGAGGACATTTCGTGATATTTCTCTTTACAGTGGCGGGGCCTGTCTTTTGCTGGGAGGATTATTTTTTCTGGCACAGCCTGAAGTTAACTCTTTTGAGAAAACTTTGAAATACAAAAAGTACCAACTTTCAATGGAGGAGAAATAATATGATATTTATCAATAAAGCAGTCATTAAATTATTTATGGCTGGATTATTTCTTCTTGCCTTTGGTGGATGTGATTTACTGGATCCCACCGCAGGAGATAATACTTTTAATAATTTTACCAGGGATAATCCCAATGACTTTGGAGTCTGGACAGAGGAGGAGCCTATTACTTCTCTTCCTGATGATATAAGCTTCTCACCGTTTGTTTCTATAGGTAATCGTCTATATTCGATAGCCAGAAAATATGGTGATTATGATCCTGAAACAGAAACTAGCATTATCCCTGAATATTACCTGGGTATTTTGACTCCTGGAGATAATTGGTCCTGGGTTACTGCCGACGGTCCGGATCTAACCTTGGATTCTGCACCTGATAGCCAATCCTTCCGCCATGAAGATGATGATGCTTATTTTGTCGGTGGGGATATCCTCTATTGGCTGGGAAACGTAGAATATAGCGAGGGTAGCTATAATACTTTTTTTCAAGCCTTTAACCCGGAAAGCGGGAGTTGGGATGATCTGGCAACTTTTCCCATAGAGAATTACAAACAAACAAGAACTGCTGACGCATCAGGAATGGTATATGTTGGTGTCGATTCCAATGGAGTCTATGAATATAATCCGGATACAGACGTCTGGCGGGATCTCAATGTAGACCAGATCAGCCGCAGCTTTAATGAAGTAATAACCATTGGGAATACCCTGTGGGTCCTTGAATGTTATTTAGATAATAGTTTGGAATTCAATTGGCAAACCAAGGAGCTGAATGCCATCCGGGTTTACTCTGTCGATCTTATAGCCGGCGGAGTGACTCAGACCTATCAGAGGCTCGATGAACATATGGAGAATGTTCATTGTTTTGTCATGGGTAATATTTTCTATATTTTTACCGGGGGGATAAGCAGCTGGTCCAGTACCTCTACAACAAGCGAGCTTCTCGACATCTCAATGGGGAATGAAGTATATAAATTCGATTGCGAAAACCCGGCGAATGAAATACAGAAAGTAAGTACTTTTCCGGATGTTCCCTATATACCCGATTTTTCATTAAACGGGCCGGACAGCTTTTTTATTTTCTACGGGAACCAGTACACCGAGGGGGGGATCGATAATTGGGAAACGGATTCTTTAGGAGCTACTACCAGAGTAACCTGGGCGTGGGAATATACCCCATCTCTGGATTCATGGAATCAGATAAAAGCATATTCTGAAAATTATACCACAGAGATGCTTTATGAATATCTATCTATTCCGATTACACCCTTTCTTTGGGGTGACTCCTTCTATGTATGTGATGGAGACAAATCCAGTATGGTAGAACTATACCTCTGGTCCTATAAAATGAGGAGTTATGATTGAATTGGTTCTTAAAGATTTATTAAGTAAGAATATTCAATTGATAGATTAGATCTATTTTGTCTGTCTTGAAGTATGCCGATTTCCATATCCATCCTTGAAATATTCTTCTTGACAATCATTAAATACATTAGTTATTTTTCACATTTATTCCCTTATCAACCCTTAATTCACAAGAGAGTAGCTTTCATGAATTGACTGTTTATGATGGCGAAGATTTCATTAGCGGTTCTGCTGCGGTAGATGCGGTTACCTACAGTGCTGATCTTTTGTCTGCATACCGTCAACAAAAACATTCAGCTGACTTAGGGGGGACTGGTCTTGTTTTCGACCTGGATGCCCGATGGTCGTCAGCTGTATTTGATGTTCGACCTACTGATATCAATAACATTCCCCTCCTAGGACCATCAGCTGCCGGAATGGTAGAAGGGAGTCTGCTTGCCTACAAACTGGGACTTGTCTTTCCTATAAACAGATATATCCGACCGTTTCTTACCCTGGATTATTTCGTGGCCAGTCATCTTGGCAGTTTCTTCGAAGTTATCGATCCCTATTATTCCGGCAACTCATTATTATCCTACTTCAGTTTTGGACTCTATGGACTTCTGACGGGGGGAAGGGAAACCGGATTTTCAGCGGTGGCTGGCCAAATCCTTCCAGGGGTCGAGTTTGAGATTCCTGGAGTTCCGATTACTGTGCGGTCGGGCTATCTTTTAAAATTCCGCGACCCCATCGATGAATCAGGTAGATTTATAAGCCGGTTTTACCTGGAGGACAACAGCTGGAATAATGTGTCCGGTAAACCGCTGGGTGATTATGTTTCTGCCGATGATATTCCTCCCGGAGTACATGGCTTTGAGCAAGGGCAGTTCATTTTCGGAGCATCCGTCTGGGGGATCGACTTGTCGGCTCTCGTTTCTGGAGATTTTTCGAATATCGGGGCTGCAGAACTCACAAGTGACTTTATCTTCAGTCCCACTTCACCTGTGTATGCTGTGGTGCAGAGGATCCGCCCCTCCTTTCGTTTTGTAGAACAGGGACTGGTTTCGCTCCTGGGGACAAGACAATATCTGGGCGGGTTCGATGGTGAGTTTGCCCTAGGCCCAGTTGTCTTAAAACCGTTGCTAGTGTCATGAGTTAAAAAAAGACTCACATAATTAAAATCTGTGTTAATATCAGCTATGGGTAATAAAAAAGGTA
>JAEINK010000055.1 GCA_016342585.1 Spirochaetales bacterium | reverse complement strand
AACGATGTTCATGCAATGGAAGCGCTTTTAAGAGTCTTTGCCGGAAACCCATTCATGGTTGGTGCTGAGTAGTTACGGATTTTGATTAATCATATCATTGACATTTTCACTTGTCAAATTAATACTATCATATGAAAGCTTTATTTTTCGTATTGAATGCTTTTTACTATTCATTTAAGGAATTAATAGCCGAATTTCAAAGAGAATTCTGTTATACATCGAGTTAAGGCATCGGAAGTTGTATCAAAAATAACTCCTGCCTGAGTGATTTTATCAGTATCGAGCCTGACATCCCTTGGGTTACTGCCATATTTTTCATTATCCCTGATAATAAGTTCATCAAATCGCGAAGAGATTCCCATTTCATCAAAAATTAACTTCACAATCTCATATCTGCTTAACTCATTCCGGGATCCGATGTGATACCTGCCATATGGTATGGAAAAAACATTGGAAAAATTCCCTATCATATCATCCACAAAGGTAAGCCCTCGATACTCATCCGGGGAAACCTTCATCCTTTCCCCCCTCATAATTCCCTTCACGGTGTCCCAGAGGATATTATTTACAACTGGAAGATTCTTACCGGGGAGACCAAACATCCAGGTAAACCTTAGAATCCACAGTTTCTCTACCATATCCATGAGTAAACCTTCTGCCTCAAGTTTATTCTGACCATAAACCGTATCAGGCACAGGAATATCCTCTTCTTTGAAGGGGCCCCGTTCTGTATTTCCATTAAAAACCTGCTCGCTGCTTAAAAAAACCAGTCCCGCACCCGTATTCCGGGCTGCTTCACCAATATTAAGGGCCCCGGTAACATTTATATCTCTGCATTTTTCGGGATTCTCATCACAATAACCGGTCAACGCTATGGCTGCAGCATGAATTATATAATCTGGCTTTGCCTCTTCAGCCCTCTTCAGGACGGCGTCCTTATCCAGGATATTTAAGGTATCCACATCGGTAGAGATAATCTGGTACTCATTTTCATAATGGATCCGGAATCTACTCCCGAAAAATCCGTTACCCCCGGTAATAAGAATCTTTTTCATATGTCCTCCTGAATAATCCATCTATCTGACAGATGTTTTTCAGTTTATTGGGGAAAGTACATTATTGTCAACAGATTTATCTTCATATGATACAGTTTTACTTTCATATGGTGTTTAATAGCTATCATTACTGTACAGTTCTCTCCAAAGGAGGTATAATTTGAGCAATCACAGGTAGGAATAGATATTATGCAGGGAATAATTTTTGACATAAAAAGATTTGCAATTCACGACGGACCGGGGATAAGGACCTCCCTGTTTTTAAAAGGTTGCCCCTTGAGGTGCCTTTGGTGCCATAATCCGGAAGGGTTTTCGGTCTCACCGGTTCTCTGGTATTTTCCCAATAAATGTATGAAATGCTATAAGTGTGTAACATCTTGTCCCGAAGGAGCCCTGTCAAAGACAGAAGATCCCTCCCATTTCATAGAAATAGACAGAGTAAAATGTACGAATTCCGAGACCTGCGTAAAAACCTGTCCGACCGGGGCCCTCGCTTTCTCCGGTCAGGAGCTGGAAACCGAAGAGGTGGTTGCGGAACTGCTCAAAGACAGACTCTTCTATGAAGAGTCCGGCGGAGGGATTACCATTTCAGGTGGAGACCCCCTGCTGCAGCATGAGTTCAGCCTGAAGGTTCTTTCGGAAATAAAATCACGGGGAATCCATACCGCCATAGAGACATCCATGTATGCAAAAAAAGAGGTACTGAAAAGGTTCATCCCATTTACCGATCTTTTCATGGTTGATCTGAAACTCTTTGATCAGCAGGAACATATTGAATACACAGGTGTTGATAATACCATTATAAAATCAAATTTTCGAATGCTCGTAAGGGAGAATCAAGATATACTGATAAGGGTACCCCTAATTCCTAAATATACAGCACGAAAAGAAAACCTTGCCGCCATTGCCCGGTTTGTAAAAAAGACCGGTGATGAGTTCGGCAGAAAGCTGAATATTGAACTTGTGAACTTCAATCCCCTTGCAAAAAATAAATACAAAATTATGGGAATGGATTACGCTATGGAGGGTTTCAACAAGGTCTATACGGAAGAAGAGATGGAGAAATTCCACCACATCATTTATAATGGATAGATGGTTTATGATCTAATAATAATCGGTGCGGGTGTTATAGGCGGGGCTGCGGCCAGGGAACTTTCCAGATACAACTTATCAATCCTCTCCCTTGAAAAAGAGGAAGATGTCTGCTGTGGAATATCCAAAGGGAATACCGGGATAATCCACACACCGGCTCTTGTCCACGAAAATACAAAAAAAGCAGAATATACGGTTCGGGCAAACCACCGTTGGGAAAAAATCAGTTCAGAACTTGGATTTGAATTTCAACGTACCGGAGCCCTGATCCTCGGATTTTCTGAAGAGGACAGAATTACCCTGGAAAAATATAAAGAGACAGGAGAAAAGAACCAGAAAACATTTTCTGACGATTCCCGTCCCCCCGTCCAGTACAGGATAATCGAGGGTGCTGAACTTTTCACGAAGGAGCCAGGCTTAAACCCGGAAGTAAAACTTGCTCTCCATACTCCCGATGCAGGAAGGGTTATGCCCTATGAATATGGAACAGCCCTCTGGGAGAATGCTGTTGCCAATGGAGTGGAGCTGAAACTGGAATGCCAGGTTGCTTCCTTAAAAAGAGAAAAAAATATTCCTGAAGAAACCGAATCAACTCAAAACCTCCTAGTAACCGACTCAGTCTGGGAAGTGAAAACCTCTAAGGGAGCCTTTTTATCACGATACATAATAAACGCCGCAGGTCACGGTAGTGTGGAACTCGGAAAAAGTGCGGGCTTTCCTGAACACTCAGTAGAAAAAGTGAAGGGACAGTACATAATCCTTGATCGGAAAAAAAGTCCGAAAATAAACAACATCCTTTTCCAGGCCCCAGCCAAAGGGAAAAGTAAGCTGGGAAAAGGTATCCTCGTCACAAATACGGTATATGGCAACCTCCTCATAGGCCCCGATGCCAGGTGGATAGAAAAAGATGAAAACGCGGAAACAGATATTGAATCGATTAGAGAGATCCTCTCCGGGGCAGAGAAAAGCTGCCGGTCTATTGAATCGAAATATGCGATTAAAACCTTTGCCGGAATAAGACCAAAACCGAAAGGGGGCGATTTCATTATCGAAATGAAAGATGGCTTTATTAACCTCTGCGGGATTGAATCCCCTGGTCTTACCTCCTCACCGGCCATCGCCGATGAGATAATTCAAATGCTAAAGGATGAAGGACTGCTTTTATCAAAAAAACCGGACTTCAACCCCATAAGAAAACCCATTGTTAAATCACTCCTGAATTTGGATATGAAAGAGGTAATCAGAAGATCTGAGCTTCCCGATTCGGATCTAAAAAAATTGATCTGCCGATGCGAACAGGTTCCATTAAAAAGGATCATGGATGGGATCGAAAGGGGAATTCCAGTGACAACCATCGATGGAGTCAGACGAAGGACCAGGGCAGGGCAGGGAAGTTGTCAGGGAGGGTTCTGTGGGGATCACATCCGCCCGATCCTTTCTGAAAAATCCGGGATCCCTGTTGAAGAGATGAAAAGCAGGGAAGAGGCACGAGCATATCCAAGAATTACACCGGCTGATATTCGGAAAATTCTATAGTCGAATTGAAGTTTCCCTGGACGATTTATCTGAATATATTCCGAATAAACCTTCGAACCATGTATGAAAGACTCCGGGTAGCTTCACCCTTGGCAGCATTAATCAGGGTCTTTTTAATTGAATCTCCGGAAAGGTTACCAGAAAGGTGATCAGGTTTTGACATATTACCCGGCTGTGCTTCATCAGATTCCTCGGGACCATCCTGCATGGTCCATGAACAACTGGATTTCCAGAGACCATCACCCTTAAGATAGGAAAGAAAAACCTCTTTTACCTTCTCCAGAGGAAGCGAAGTATCATCACTCTCATACTGACCGGATGCATCCCTGTATTGAATAAGCTGCCCCCCATCCGAACCGGCACTTTGAATAAAATCACCACCATTCGAAAGGATACAGAAATCCAGACTTTTTCCAATCTTTTCCAATACAGTGAATAGGTCCTCTTCCGAAACAGATTTCAGAAAGCGGCCATCAGAATCTTCTAATGTCATAAATATTCCTCCACATTTACAAATTATTTCAACTAACAATTATATCATGAAATATCCACAGCACACCTTTTTTCTGATAAAATAAAGCCATGAAAGAGAACGACTGTATATTTTGTAAAATTCTTAAAAAAGAGATCCCCGCATCGGTTGTATACGAGGATGAACTTGTAACCGCCTTCATGGATGTCATGCCCTTTACAAAAGGACACCTCCTTGTCATACCCAACGAACATGGTCAGCTGATAGGTGAAATAGATGAAAAAACAGCAGGAAGAATGTTTGAAGTAGGTCGCAAACTGAACCGAGCCATCCGTAAAAGCGGAATTGAATCGGAAGGTGTTAACTTCATGATGGCCGATGGTCCCGCCGCCGGGCAGGAGGTATTCCATTCACACCTACACTGCATCCCGAGAAACACCGGGGATGGCTTCGGCTTCAAACGCCCCCCCGGATATGGTAAAATGGCTGAAAGGGCAGACCTTGATCTTCTGGCAGAGGAAATAAAGAAAAATCTTTAATAAGTAAATAAGGAATACAAAATGGAAAGATGTCCATGGTGTGGAAATGACCCTCTGATGGTTACATATCACGATACAGAGTGGGGAACTCCTCTTCACGATGAACAACGCCACTTCGAATTCCTTCTCCTTGAGTGCATGCAGGCAGGCCTCAGCTGGAGTACAATTCTTAAAAAAAGAGAAAATTTCAGGGAGGCCTTTGACGGTTTTGATTACCACAAGGTGGCCGTCTACAGGGAAGAGAAAATACTCGAACTCCTGAATAATGCAGGAATTATCCGGTATCGGTTGAAGATCGAAGCAGCTATAAATAATGCCAATAGATTTATGGCTATACAGAAGGAATTCGGCTCCTTTGATAAATATATCTGGGGATTCACCGGTGGAAAACCGGTGGATAACGGGTTGAAAACAAGTGAAGAGATGCCTGTTATATCCGATCTGTCGGATGAGATCAGTAAAGATCTCAAGAAACGGGGATTTAAATTTGTAGGGTCAACAACAATCTACGCCCATCTCCAGGCCATCGGTGTCATCAACGATCACCTGGTAAACTGCCCAAGATATGAAGAGGTACAGAAAGGGTAGTTATTTTTATTATACCGAAAAACCAATCCGCGAATCGGAAACCCTCTTCCGGCTGGCAAGAATCTCGAAAGAGTATTCATCAAATAGTTTTGTTAGACTCCCTTTAAGAACATCCAAACCAAAGGTATCTTTTCCGATTCTGAAGTTTTTCTCAACCACGGCCTGCTTGAGACCCGGATCTGTCAGGATATTGTAAATTCCTTCCAGGGCTTCATCAGGAATAACCAGGGCACCAGAGTGATCGTAAACATCGGGAATTTCAATATTATCGAAGTCGTGGATCCTGATATCTGTCTTGTAAACCAGATAATTTGTTATGACAACGGGAATTTTAGCGGCAACGGCCTCTAAATAGGCGTTCCCGAAACCTTCCCAGACAGGAAGATAGGTTGCCAGATCGGCATGAACCAGTGCATCCCTGTTGGTATAGATCTTACGCCCCTGGGAATCTACCCCGCGAGCCGAACCGATTCTATCCGCTATAAAGAAAAGAGGAACACCCGAGCTTTCGGCCAGGTTCTTGATCATCTCCACATAACCAACATCCGGCTCATCACCCTGATAGAGGGAGATTACGAGCTTAATCTTCGATTTTAACTCGGGGTGAGCATCCCCAAGTCTGGCCAGAAGCCGAACAGAATCCTCAATCCTCTTCCGGGGTACAATCCGTGTGGGTTGGATAACAAGAACATCATCCTTTGAAAAACCAAGGGATTCCCTGAAATCGGAATTATAGTCATCGGCAACCACAGGATTAGAAAAGTCCTCACAGTTGGGAATGATGCGCGGCTGAACCCTTTTGATAGAACGTAATATGTGAGAGGCATAGCTCGACAGAACAATATGTTCAAGCCCCGGAGCCCGGGGAGGCATGGTTTCCGAGAGGAGAGAATCGATAGCCGAATTGGAAAAACGGCTCCTTTCCCACCAGAAGTCATGATGATGGAAAATCGTGGCCACCCGCCTCTCGGTACAAAGTTTATAAACAGCAAGCCCTCCCAGGAGGGTCATGGGCATGGCATTCGTATTCTGGGCGACAAGGACATCGATCGAATTATTCTGTATGAATTCAAAGATTATATCCGCGATATAACTCCCCTTATGACTCATCTCTTCAACAACATCACGAAGTTTCTGAGCCGTCAGGTAACTCTGATACTTGTTAAGGTAAGGAAAAACCATCTGTTCATACTCACGCTGAAGCTTTGAGTCAAACCTGATATCCGGGATCGTAAGGGTATTCTCTTCCGGAACCCCCTCAACGGCAGTAGAAAATTTTCCGGCAACGGCAAAAATCTCATGCCCCTCTTCACGAAGGACTTCGATCCACTTTTCAACTTCCAGGGAGACGCCGTCAACGTCACCCAGTTTACCAGCTATAAAGGCAATCTTGAAAACAGGCTTGTTATTATCCATCTTATAATTCCTCGCTTTTAATACCTCGACAAACTAAGAAAAAAGAACGGCGATATAAGGAAAGGCCACAAAAGTTCCAATGGAACTTCCCACACTGGAGAGAAAAAAGACTATGAGAATATGGGTTAAACGGTTCCGATAGAAACCTTTAACACTGGAAAGATCGTCAGAGAGGGTCTCAAAATCCTTAACCTTTGGCTTTCGCAGGTAATATTCCAGAAGACCGGTCACTATCCCCACACCAATCGTCGGGTTGAGAGAGGTGAGAGGTGCCGCTAAAAAGGAGATAATTACGGTCAGTGGATGGGCAAGAGCAATTATCGCCCCGATAGCCGAAAGGATTCCATTGGAAAGAACCCAGACAAGTATCATCTTCAACCCCTGTTCAGCCCCGGATCGGATAAAACCACCGGCAAGCAGACCAACAACAAGAACAGGAATTATCCAGGGTAAAAACTTTGTATATTTTGCGGGAGGAGGGACATGGTTGATATCGTCGATACCCGTCTCCTTTTCACCCCTTTCAAACTTCTCAAACCATTCGATTATTCCACCGGCATGGGCCGCACCAATAACGGCGACAACCTTCTCACCCCTGGCAGAAAAAATGGATGAAGCAAGAAAACGATCCCTCTCATCAATAAGAATCTCTTTAACAGAGGGGAGGTAATCGGCGAGCTCATCCATCATATCCTGCATGGCGCTCTTTTTTTTCAGCTTTTCAATCTCTTCGGCGGTTAACTCCTCCTTGGAGAAAAAAGAACTCAAAAGTGCGGCTATCATTTTCATCTTCTGCCAGAGGGAAGCCCTTTTCCAGGCCCGGCGAAGTGTTATCTGTATATCCCGGTCGGAAAATGTGAAGGGAACATTCAACTCATTGGCAGTATTAATAGCCATCTTCATCTCATCACCCGGAGTGGTCCCCTGAAGAGATCCCATCCGCTTCTGAAAGGAGGAGAGGACGAGGTTGGAAAGGAGGAGGAAACCCTGCCCCTTTCTAAGAACCTGCCCTATATTCAGGTTCTCCCACTTCTGTCCTTCGGTCATCGTCTTATATCGGGAAGCGTCTATCTCGACACAAACCCGGTCAGGCTTCTCCTCCCGAATTACCCGGTCGACTTCATTAACACTCTCCGAAGAGACATGAGCCGTCCCTACCAGAATTATCTCTTTTCCGGCCAGTTTAACCCTGGAGATGGAATCGGATTCAATATTTGTAGTCACATTTTTCTCCTTAATCGTCTAATACTTCCAGTTCTTTCAAGGCTATCCGTCGCTCATACATTCCCAGGAGATTAAGCTCCCGCACATCATCATAATAGGTATAGGCCAGAGAGTCCCCTCCCATCGCCTGTAACAGAGCTCCTACATAGAACTTCATTCTGGTTTTTACAAACATATCCTGCTCTTCTTCAATACCTTTCAGAGCAAAAACCTCATAACCGGGATCAATTGCCATTCTTCCAATATTGTAGAAATGATCATCCCGGGGGAAAGAATCAAGAATATTTTTTATAAAATCCTTTCCTTCCTTATCCCGATCCTCACGAAAATAGGTAAAAGCGGTCAGCAGTAAAACCCCGGGATCCTCTTCATAGCTGAAAGACTCCATAAGGTTCTGCCGGGCCTCCTCCCACTCTCCTTTCAGATACTGAAGAATACCTAAGGATCTGAAGGCAAAATAGTAATCCGGTTTAAGTTCTATAAGTTTCTTATAATCAGAAATAGCTTTATCAATCTCTCCTGTATCATCCAGAATACCGGCCCTGAAGATATAAGCATAAAAATAGTCGGGTTCCAGGGCAATCGCCTTATTAAAATCCTCAATGGCCGTATTGGCGTTATAAAGGTTATTCAGCCGAAGTTTACCTCGATCAACATAATTCCAGTAATAGTTGGGAGATAAATCCACGGCCTCGGAGAGATCTTCTTCGGCTCCCACATAGTTTTCCTGGGCAATCCTGGCCCGGCTTCTATCACCATAAACAAAGGGATCAGATGGATAAATCTCAACAATGGAATCGTACCGTTCTTCGGCCTCATCATAATCTCCCTTCTGCATCAGAAGGTTTCCATAACCGGTGAGAGCGGAAATATTGGCAGGTTCAAGTTCCAAAGCCTTCATATACGCCTTTTCAGCCTCATCATAATCCTTATCAAGAAAATGAAAATCGCCAATCGACGCAAGAACATCACCATTTTCCGGATCAAGTTCACTGATTTTCTCAAGAAGGGCCAGCTGAGTCTCGCGATTTCCCTCCCAACCTTCGAGGATGGAAAGTTGAAAAAGGGCATCAATGTTCTCCGGTTCTTCTGAAAGCACCCGGTCAAGGAGAGCCCGGGCTTCAACAACCTCCCCGTCGGACATTAAAAGGGCCGCCTTCAGGACAAGGGTCTGAAGATCTTCAGGCTCCTTCTCTATGTAGGCATCGAGGGTCTCAAGAGCCGCATCCGTATCCCCTTCAAGGAGGGATTCTTCAACCTTTAAAAAAGTATCCTCTTCGGGGGGTTCCGGCCTTTCAATATCCCCCCCTTCAATCGGAGTCACAGGATTTTCAGGCGTTCCTTCAGGGGAGCCTCCCTCGGAAAGCGGAGTTGTCTTACAGCCGAAAGCAAAAAACACAGCTGCTATTAATAATACAAGAAATAATAGTCTAAAATTAATTTTCATTCGATTTCCAGTTTTTACTAGTGGTAATTGTAATATATAGATCATGCCGGCTTTAGACAAGTTGAACATTTGACCATGGATTGCTAAAATAGCCCAATATGAAAACAAAATTTTCGAAAGCACTCTACCTTGTTCCTTTACTCTATATAGGACTCATTGCAATATTCATGTACCTGCAATTCTCCGGGGTAGATACTTTTACCTCAACAGTTTCCCATCTGACAGCCATGGGAAGAGTATCAAGAAGCCCCTTGAGTGGGGATGATAACATCAGCGATCTCCAGATCTTCGGGACAGGAATATTGTTCCCTCTGGATAAGAAGAATCCCATCAGAATTTATTCAAGCGATGGTCTTGTTCACAAGGCTGAGCCTTTCAAATACAGAAATTTCGGCAATAGAATGGAAATAGAGATGTCCTCCGGCCTGACGCTGACCATGACCCCGGAAGAGGCGAACAATGAATCCGTTCTTATGAATATAGTTTTTCATGATTACTCATCTATTAAAAGCGTATCGATCCCTTTTTCCCTTATGAGAGATTTTTTTATTGATACAACTGGCGGCGTACCCGTATTTTCAATAAATGACAAAACGTCCCCAGAGGTTACCATGCTTACCCTGCCCATGGGGGCAACTTTGGATCAGTCCAATAACAGGATAACCATCCCCTGTGGTGTTGAAGGAATAGAAGGAATCCTCATTGAACGGACAGAAGAGATCCAGGATCCCCTGTCATTCTGGTTTTCCAGGAAGGCCAACCTTTTAAGCCAGGCAGAATACAACCTCTTTCTTGAGGAGTATCTCTCTGAAGCCATGGAAGGGTGGAGAAATTCACGGTTTGATACCAATAATGGAACCTGGGAAATGGCTGATGGAGAACCGGTTTTCAGTGATAAAATTGCGACGATTCTTTTATCAGAATCGATGAACAATAATGAGTACCGAAACCAGTACACCAGAATGATTCAGGCAAAGGAAAAATCAAGCCAAACCCTTTCCCTCCTGACCACCCCCTTTCTGGGAGATATTATTGCAGGAGCCAAGGCGGAGCTGAGGACAGAACGAACCAATCTTCAGACCATCAGCAATAAAATAGAGACGGACGATTATACTGTTTTCAATAATCATGATCTTTATAATCTCATCCATATCCACAGCAATGAAGGTATGGTTGAAAAGCTCAAAACAATGGCCGATTCCGCAGACAGAAGTTCTATGGCTACAAATACACTCTCAGGATTGTTAAAATATTATCTTGATAGAATCGAAAGCGGTGACACGGGTGAAAAGCTGGCATTCAACCTTGATGAACTTGCGGCAGATTACCTCCTTTCTAAAATACAAGTACTGCAGGAGGGATTCTTCCTGGAATCCAACCCCTATGAATCAGATCTCCTTCTATCCATCCGAACCGGCTCCTATTTCATAAAGATTGGAAACCTCACAGATCGAGATATCTTTTCCACACTGGGTATGGAACTCATACACTCGGCTCTGAAAAAATCAAATATCATTGGGATAATCCCTGCCGTCCTCCATTTTGAAGATGGACACATCCTTACAAAGGGTAATGTTCATCCCGAGGATATCTATCCTATCATTTTTAATAACCCCTACTACCCCAGAGAATACTCCGCCTCACCTGAAGGGACAGCGGGAAGCTGGCTCTACACATCTGCTCCGGAAGTAGGTGTAAGTCGTCAAGGAAATTCCGTAAAATACAGCTTCAAATACAAAGTAGGTGAAATACACAACATCCTGATACAGGGTGTAGAACCATTTGAAAGAATGAAAATGCTCGGTCTGAACTGGAAACCCGATCCCGTATTTTACAGGTATTACAGTGGTTGGTATTATGATAAAAACAATAAATCACTCTATATCAAGATTAGAAACAAAAGTGAAGTCGAAGAAATAATCCTTTATTATTAAAAAAAACCGCATCAGCCAATGAAGGTCGATGCGGTTTTACTTTATATTCCAAACCTTAACAGCTTTCCTGTCTCCGGCCTGATCTATCTGTTTTTGGCAATATCCAGCTTAAAGCCAGGTATTAACCTATAATTTTAGCAAGATTCTCCGGTGTGAAGCCGAATTTCACCGCAACTTCACCTGCAGGTCCTGACTCGCCGAATCTGTCCAGGCAAAGCATATCTTCAGATGAGGAGGCGATTCCTTCCCAACCGGAAGAGACACCAACCTCGGCAACGATGGTCCTTATGCCGGCAGGAATGAGTGATTCCTGGAACGCTTTATCCTGTGAAAGGAAGAGCTCTCTGGACAATACAGAGACAACCCTTACCTTTTTAGCGCTTAATTCTGCAGCCTTAATAGCAAGCGTGACTTCGGAACCGGAAGCCGCAACAACAACATCAGGAGTGCCTTCACAATCTTTGGCAATGTAAGCACCCTTCTTTGCTGTCTCCTGCCATCCATCGGCCTTGGCAAATACTTCAAGGTTCTGTCTTGTTAAGGCAAGGATAGTAGGACCATCAGTTCTTTCCATGGCCATAATCCAGGCAGCCTCAGTCTCCTGAGCATCCGCAGGCCTTAATACCCTCGTATTCGGAATAATCCTCATTGAAGCGATTGTTTCGATGGGCTGATGAGTAGGTCCATCTTCACCCACATAGATTGAATCATGAGTAAGAACATATACAACCGGAAGATTCATCAGAGCGGCAAGCCTGATGGCAGGTCTAAAATAATCGGCAAAAACAAGGAAGGTTGCACCGAAAACCCTTAAACCACCATAGGCAGCCATACCATTGAGCATTCCGCCCATGGCATGTTCTCGAACGCCGAAGTGGAGAGTTCTACCTGTTGGGTTAGCCACAGAGAAATCTCCATGCTGAGGCATGGCGGTATTATTTGAAGGGGCAAGGTCGGCGGATCCCCCTACAAAATTGGAAACCCCATCGGCAATAGCATTTAAAACCTTTCCACTGGCAGACCTTGTCGCTAAGGAGTCACCCACTTTAAATCCTGGTGAGGCAATACCGGAGAGATCAACCGTTCCACTGAAGGAGGCATCAAGCTCTTTTTTAAGCCCGGGGTTAGCCGCCGCCCATGCTGAAAAGAGGGTTTGCCATTCATCATACCCTTTTTTCCATTCGGTTTTCTTTGCATCGAAAAACTCAACGGCTTCGGGAGCAACATAGAAATCCTGATCTTCAGGGATCCCCAGCTTCTTTCTGGTAGCCTTGATCTCGTCGGCGCCAAGAGGTGCACCATGTACCTTGTGAGATCCTTCCAAATTGGCTGAACCCTTACCAATTAATGTGGTTAGTTTAATTAAAGTTGGTCTGGAAGTATCGGCCTTGGCTTTTTCGATCAAGCCGGCCATCTCTTCAAGATTATGACCATCCCCTTCAAGAGTCTGCCAACCATATGCCGCATACCTGGCAGCAACATCTTCAGTAAAAGCAAGGTCGGTTGAACCTTCAATAGTAATACTGTTTGAATCGTAGAATACAATCAGTTTTCCAAGACCCATATGACCGGCTAAAGAACTGGCTTCGGAAGAGATTCCTTCCATCATACATCCATCACCGGCAAGAGCATAAATGTAGTGATCAATTATCTTGTGATCGGCGGTATTGAATTTACCGGCGTTCATCTCCTGGGCAACCGCCATTCCGACGACATTGGAAATACCAGCGCCGAGAGGACCGGTTGTGATTTCGACACCCTTGGTATGGCCGTATTCCGGATGTCCGGGAGTAAGGGAGCCAAGCTGTCTGAATTTTTTAAGATCATCAATTGTGAGTCCATAACCGCTTAAGTGAAGAAGGGAGTAGAGAAACATGGACCCATGACCGGCGGAAAGTACAAATCGATCCCTGTTAATCCAAGAGGGATCTTCGGGATTATGTTTCAGGACCTCTCCAAAGAGAAGAGCTCCCAGATCGGCACAACCCATGGGAAGGCCCGGATGACCAGAATTCGCTTTCTGGATTCCGTCCATGGACAGGGCTCTGACAGTTGTTGCAACTGCTTTTAACTTATCATTGTTCATTTTTTCCTCCAAAAAAATATTATCAAAATATATGAAATTCAAGAGAGCCCATATTTTACAGCAGACTCCTCTTAATATAGAGAATCAATCCAATCATCCCAGCTTTCATCGGAATCCCAAAACTGAATCTGGTAATACTCCGACGGAAAACCTGGTAAAAATCCCGTTCCTACATTAACCGCATCATTCTGGGTTTTATGCATGGAAAGCGCCGACAACTGTACCTCTCTCAGGGATGATTTTTTCCCATCCGGCTTCCCGTTTTTAATTCGTAATGCAGCGTTAATTACCGATGCTTCAGGATAAAGGTGGCGCTGCCGCGGGTCAATACACGTAATGAACTTTTCAGGTCTCTTTGATCCATCCAGAAGAGAAGAGTTCAAAATCTCCGCAGAAATATAACCCACTGCTTCATGCTCAAAATGTTCACTGGCACGACCCGGCACATCCGGGGCGACAACGACTTCAGGTGTGGTTCTCTTTATAATTTCAAGGATCCTGTCGATCAAAATATCCTTCCCACCCCAAACCTCAAGGATCTCCTCAGGCGGCAACTCATCGCTTTTACCATTATAGGGGTGGTTTTTAAGGCCAAACCTTATAAGAAGATTCACTCCCAGAACCCCGGCAGCAGACCTTACCTCTCCAACCCTGACCCTTGCCAACTCCTCTCCCTCCATATAATAGTCCGGGTAATCCCCTCCCACCAGGCGATCAGGATAGAGGTCCAGACCCGATTCACCATCGGTAAAGGTAAGAAGTCCTACTTTTAAACCTGCCGCATGCGCAAGAGCCATCAGACATCCATAATCCAGAGATTCATCATCCGGATGGGCATGAATAAACAGGATATCTAAATCCAAATTCGGAACCTCATCCCCGGGAGCCACAAAAAGGAGGCTTTCCGATTCGTAAACCCGTTCCATAAGCGAATCAGAACTGTTTTCTATATTGATAGAAACGCCTGCCGATTGAGGATTTGCTTCCACAGGGGAAGGATCATCATCTGCCACCCTATTCTGCTCCCCGATGGAATCCCCATTCCTTTCTATAGAATCCATCGAATCCGATACACCGCTGACAACTGGAGAAGATTCGGGTAAAAGAGAAAATCCGATTATTACCA
The DNA here is from genome assembly GCA_016342585.1 of Spirochaetales bacterium. Lineage (GTDB taxonomy): Bacteria > Spirochaetota > Spirochaetia > UBA9216 > UBA9216 > JAEINK01. Next base: position 18,198 of record JAEINK010000055.1, on the reverse strand, counting down.
TAAAAACGGCCATAAGGATCGCGGCGGCAGTAAGTATGAGCTTTCGGGACAAAACAGGAAAAACCAGAATTTTCTTTTCATGTTTTTTCTCCAGCTTTGCTTTTTCAAATCGAGTTTTTTCTTTTTGAATTTTCTCCAGCTGAATTTTTTCCTGTCTGGATTTTTCTTCCTGAATTTTTTTCTGTTCAGCCTGTTCCTTCTGGAGCTTTTCCTTATGGGCCCTATCCCTCCGGATCTGTTCTAATTTTTCCCTTTGGGCCGCATCCTTCCTTTCCTGTTCATATAAGGCCTTAGCCTTTCGGGCTTCCTCTTTTTTGTCCTTTTCTGCCTGATATCTCTCTAACCGGGCTTCCTTCTTCCGAGCCTGTTCCTTCCGGAAATTTTCCTTTCGAATCTCTTCCCTTCGGGATCTCTCTAATCTGGCCGCATCCTTCTCGGCTTTTTGTTCTCTTATTTTTTCCTGCCGGAGTTTTTCCCGGGCCAGCCGCTCCTGCTGAACCTTCTCCTGACGGGATTTATCTTCTTGTTTCTTTACCTGCAGGAGTTTTTCTTGTTCCAATCTCTCCTGCTGAACCTTCTCCTGACGGGATTTCTCCTCAAGCTCTTTAGCTTCCCGGGCAGCATTCAAACGATCTTCTTCAAGCCGAAGTTTCTCTATCCGAGCCTCTTCCTTTTCAGCTTTTTCTGCTTGTCGTTTTTTCTGCTCTGCAATCTTTCTTTCAGTCGATTTTTCGAGAGCCCTTTCATTCTCAAATTTTAACTCTCGGGCTTTCTCTGCCTCTTTTTCCAACCGGATCTTTTCTTTTTCTGCCTCTAAACGAAGAGCCTTTTCCTTTCGAAGTGTCTCCTCCTGAGCTTTCGCTTTTCTGGCTTCTTCTCTCTGAATCTTCTGAATTCGGACTTTCTCTAACCGCTCTTCTTCCTTCCGGGCTTTTTCTTTCCGATGTTTATCCGCCCCCTCTCTTTCTACTCTATCCTCTGATAAGGTAGATTCCGCCTCCTCCTTTTTACCGGATTTAACGGGAGATCCGGTTAAAAATTCAGGTTCAATCGCAGATTCGATAAGCTCGTATGATTGAAAAATAAGCCGGAGAGGGCCAAGTACAATTCTATCACCGAGTTTTAACAACCTGTGACGGACAGAAACACCATTGATTAATAGTGGTTTACGACAGAGTAATTGAACTCCCTTATCCGTTCTTTCAAAAGATAAAGTACTAAAAGAGGGGAATTTTACACCAGGCCAGAGTTCGGAGAGTCCATTAGAAAAAGATTTCCACCCGGCCTCATTCAGGCCCACAACCACAGTAAAATCTTTTTTCTTTTTATGATTTTCAGTAATAAAATTTAGCTTTAGATTCACGCCCCTATTTTATAGCAATGACTTGTTTATAACCAGCATTGAGACACAAGAATCCTATGAACAGATATTTAAAAAGATCAGATTAGGTGAAGTATTTCTTAAAATTGAGTAGGGTATAAAAGTATAGCGACCAGTTACACCCAATCAGGTTTACTATCGCTTTATACGATTTACTTTCTCTATCCGTTTTGTTAATAATGAACATTTCGACTCTACCGTTAACAGAAAACGCCATTGTAATTCGGATTATCTTCCCCTTTATCAGGGTTACCCAGGCTTTTCCGGCAGGCCAGGTTTGCCCACTTTGCTCGGCAAACAAAATAGGGCCGCCCCGAAAGAACGGCCCTGTGAATAAAATCAGTTTGCTATATCTGTATTAGGGATCAATATTAATAGTCTGTGATCCCGAATTGGCTGAAGTATCTGTTAATCCATTAATCACAACAGTATCGTCTGCATCAAAAACAATATCACCAGCACCCGCGGTTATTGTTATTGCATAAACATAACCTTCGGTAGTCCATGATCCACTAACACTGGCATCCGTATCTGTAATATTGTCTGAAGCAGAAATAGAAGGATTATAAACACGCTCATTAAAAGTTACAGTAATTACAAAGTCATTTCCAGCAGCTATAGCAGCCCCTGTAATTTGCGTATTTGAACTTACAGTTCCTGTATCTCCACCAGCAAGATTTACAACTAAAGTACCTTCAGGTGCGGTTCCATCTGACAATACAACATCAGTGGCTGGAGCAGAAATATCACCCATTTCAGTAACAGCGTATAGTCTAAGAGTTACTTCCTGATCAAAGGCAAATGGTTCAGCTGCCCCTCCAGTTGTCGAGTCATTATCGATATTTGGTATTGAGGTAAGGGTAATACCTGTCTCAATATAACTGATTCCATCATCAGGAGTGGATGCGATACCGGTATCTGCTGTTAAAAGAATCCAGTCAACGCCATTGATTGTACCGTAAACAAGGTAGTAATCTGCGTTATCAGCCTCGTCCCATCTGACATTAACAGACGTTGAATCACTTTCAATTATAAAAGTGGCTTGTTTCTGGAAATTATCAGGTGCAAGTATTGCTGTTGTGGTCTCTATAGTTTCAAAAGTAATTGAAGGCGGTGAAGCAATAACAGAACCATCTGTATCCCTTACTGAAACAGTAACTCTATATACAGAGTCATAATCAAATGGAAGTATCGGTGTAACAGTTAAAACCTTACCTGCAAAGCTTGATGTGAAAGCAAGATCTAAAAAGGATGGTGTCCCGGTTGGATCAACGACATACTCTAAATCCACAGCTACAATATCTTCAATATTATTATTATAAGAAAATGTCATTCCAGAAACATTCTGAGTAACAGGAACATCATCATAACCAGTATCTGTTTCATAGTAGGCGGCAAGTGAAGTCTCAACCAGTTTCAGCTTATTTGACTCTGTATTAATCATTGAAATCTCAACAGGAGTACTGTTTGTTGTGCCGAAAAGCTGATAAGTTAGGTCTCCGGTAAAAAGGAACTCATAATAATTGAGTCTTGCATCAATAACGGCAGTATAACCATCACCTGGATCCAAAAGTCCACGTGGATCGACGGGATAACCGGTTAAAGTGAAAGCTCCATCAGCACCTGCAGTTGTACTGATACTATGAGGATGAGTAGCATCAAATACATCAGGCCATTCGGCATAAACGGTTGCACCGCTCATATCATAATAGCTTTCGGAATCATTATAGCAGTTTCCGGATATAGTCCCTGATTGATACATTACAAGATCAAAACCGGATGGAAACATAATAGCATTTGCATCTGAAACATCACCCGATGCATCATAAAAATCAATCCGTCCGTTTTCCTTGATATATCCGGTTAGAGTAAATACGACTTCGTAATGACCGCCCTTATCAAGACCGTCAACAACCCACAGTCCTTCGGAATCGGTTACTGTTGTTCTCTCTTCACCGTCTGCAAATTTATCAATGTCGCGAACAGTGATGGTAACACCAGCCAGATCATTATGGTTGGCATTTACGATATAACCATAAAGAGTACCATCGGTAAGATCAAGGTCGGTAAAATCATCACCAGGCTGCATAGTCACAGGAATAAGGTAGACGGAATACTGTACATCTGGATTATAGGTAAAATCCGTTGAATAAGTCTTATATCCGTCAATAGAATAGGTTAACTGATAATAGCCTGCTTCCAAAGCAGAAAAGGCATAGGCACCATCAGCATCGGTTTGAATCACCAGGGCCGCAGCACCGGGTTCTAATTTCAGTAGTTCGATAGAAACACCTTCGAACAAATTCTCGCTCTCATCTTGAACGACACCGCTAACACTAGGTTGGCTAGTATCAACGGGATCCACAGTCTCTCCTCCATTTTCTTCACATCCGAAAAATAGAAAAGCTGACAGTAGCAATAATAGAATTGCTTTCTTCACATTCATGATTTCCTCCATACAATTTTAAACAAGATTTCCTCAATATAAAGTTTAACACTAAATTTAACAAAAATAAACATTCATGTAAATTTTATAGAACTTTTTGCGCAACGATGCTTCTGCAACAATATATGATGAGATTTCAATTAGATTTTAAAAATCTACTCCTCAAAAACCCCGGCAAAAAGACCTTAACTAAGTTTTTTGACATTACCAAACTAAAAAAAATAAAGGATCGATCCAACTGTGGTAAGCTCATTGATTTCCCCAAAGATTGGCAGTGTAGACTCCGGCTTTGATCAGTCTCTTTATATTACCGACAACCCCGGGCTTGTCCTCACGGTAGGTCACTCCATACCATTGGGAATCGGTTTTTAAAACCTGAACCTGAGTCCCCTCTTCCTTTAGAAGCCTATTAATTATGGTCGGAATATAAAACTCAGAAGTAGGGTTGTGAATATTATCCGAAATAAAGCTGTAAAAATACTTTTGTGTATATCTGAAAATTTGAGGAGTAAAAGCCCAGATATTCATGGAGACCAGATCATTATCCTTCAAACCTTCCCGGTTATCGGAAACAAGCGTACCTTCTTCATTCCGCTCTATCCCGAAGATCTCCTCAATATCTACAAGAATTCCATTTGTATCTGCAGAACATATTCCCCGGGCGACACTGCCATGATCAGAGAGGGTATTTTTCAGTTGAAAACCCACCAGACCAGCGGCAAATTCCCCCGGTTGAATACGATCAAGAAAATCCGATGCCGTTTTAAATGCTTCGGCTCCATAGAGATCATCTGCATTAATCACAATAAAGGGTTCATGTACAACAGGAGCTGCGGTTAACATGGCATGTCCCGTCCCCCAGGGTTTCTTTCGTTCGACAGGCACAGAAAAATCAGAAGGGATATCTTTAATATCCTGATATACATACTGAACATCAATTTTATCATTAAATTTGGAACTGATTAATGATTTAAAATCGGATTCTATATCCTTTCGGATAATAAAAATAACCTTGTTAAAACCCGCTCTATTAGCGTCGTATACCGAATAATCGATAATCGTCTCTCCGGAAGGTCCAATTATATCCAACTGTTTAAGCCCGCCATACCGGGTTCCCATTCCTGCTGCCATTATTACCAATGTTTTATCCATTTCGAATATTTCTCCTTAGAATCCTGGATCAATTATAATCATACCGGAAAAGAAATCTATTTTAAAAATCAAAACAATTAGAGATATTTTGTATTTTCCCCATTAACTGGAGTATATTTAAAAGGTATCCCCTTCATAGGAGGAAGAGAATAATGAAAAGAGTAGTTTGGATCCTACCGATACTGATTCTAACATTTCTCTTTTCAGGCTGTGAAACTTTCACGATCCGCAGCTCACCTGAAGCCTTCAGATCCGGTCGGGTCCTGAAGGAGGGAGAAACTAAAGTCCTGACAAACAGTACCTTAATCAGCCTGATACCTATGCCTGGACTTGAATGGAGTGTCACACGGGGCTTGCCCTACAATATGGAGGTTACAGCGGGATGGGGTGTCCATGCCCTCGTATACGCAGCAGGTGATGACGCGGAAAATGAGAGTGATACCTACCATGGTCCGGAGATTTTTATCTCGAAAAACCTGTTAAATCTGAACAATATTTTCTATCTTGCCGGGACAGTCGGGGCTGAAATGAATGTCATTCCGGTGGTGGACGCAGCCTTTCACGGAGGTGTTGATTTCGGATTCTATCCCATACATTGGTTTACAATTTTCGGTCATGCCAAAGCCCTGTACCATACAGCAGGCTATTTTTCACCCCAACTCGGGCTTGGTTTTGGCTTTGATTCCCCCTTTGTATTGAAGATTGCCGCTTATACACACCTCCATGAAGATATGACAGAATTGCCGGACAATACCTATTTCGGTCCTCTCTACTATGGAATTCAAATCGGTTTCAGGATTAAGGATTCGGATTAGATATTCTGATAGAAACGCTCGCAAAAAAAAGGCGGCTCCAAATTGTATTTGGTTAACCGCCTTTTCTGTTATTTTCGAATATTAATTAGAAAGATTCTAATTAATTTTTACAAGCTTCTCCGCCTTATCGATTTTCTCAATCATTTCGCTGGAAGGTTTCTTTGTGAAACTGCTTACCACAACGATGGCAATGAAAGCAAGAATAAACCCGGGCATGAGTTCGTAAAAGTATTCACCCTCTATGCTGATATAATTCTTTACAATGAAAATTGTGGCTGATCCCACGATCATACCGGCAAGGGCACCCATTTTTGTCGTTCCTTTCCATAATAAAGAAAGGATCACAAGAGGACCAAAAGCCGCACCAAATCCACCCCAGGCATAACCGACCATGGAAAGAATGGTACCCGAATCGTTCAAGGCAATCAGGAAAGCAAGGAGGGCAAAACCCACAACACCAGCCCGGCTTATCCACTCTTTCTTCTTGTCCGACATTTTTTCGATCATGGGAATATCCTCAGTCAGAGAAGATGAAAGAACCAAAAGCTGTGAATCGGCGGTGGACATGACAGCAGCCAGAACGGCGGCCAGAACAAATCCTCCAAAAACAGGATGAAAAAGGGCTGTAGTCAGGGCCAGGAATATCCTTTCACTGTTTCCACCATCTCCTGCCACGCCAGCCATGGGGTAGAGGCTGTTATACCCAATACCGATAATCCCAATGGCAGTAGCAAGGATGAGACAGATAACCATCCAGCTGATTCCCACGCGTCGTGCTCTGGGTACAGATTGAACATCCTTAATTCCGATGAATCGAGCCAGAATATGGGGCTGTCCAAAATATCCGAATCCCCAGGCCATCAGGGATGCCGCTGTAATCCAGCCTGTGGAAAACTTAAAAGCATTGGGGTTAATTTCTGTGATATTCACACCGGAACCTGTTATGGCTGTAAATCCCAGGATGGAACAGAAGACAAGAGCCGCAAGCATGAGAAGCCCCTGAATAAGATCGGTCCAGCATACAGCCTTATATCCTCCCAGGAATGTATAGGAAACCACTACCAGGGTTGTAATAATCAAAGCTGTCGTTTCGGAAGCACCGAAGGTATGGGCAAAAAGGAGTGTTCCCCCCTTAAGACCTGAAGCGACATAGAGGGTGAAGAAAATAAGAATAACAATGGTAGAAACAATCTTCAGTACCCCGGAATTATCTTCAAATCGTTTTGCAATAAAAGAGGGAAGGGTTACCGCATTCAGATCCTCTGTTAACGCTCGCAATCGTCCTGCCACTATCAGCCAGTTAAGATAGGCACCAATGGAGAGGCCAAGAGAGATCCAAATCCCTTCAACCAGACCAGAGGCAAAAACAGCCCCGGGAAGTCCCAGAAGAAGCCAGCTCGACATATCCGATGCACCCGCAGAAATTGCGGTGGTTACCGGACCAAGTGTTCTTCCTCCAATAATGAAGTCATCATTCGTTTTCGTCTTTCTCATTGAGTAAAAGCCTATACCAAGCATAAGTATCAGATACAGACCAAACTGGATATACAGTAGAATCATCAGGTTCCCCTATTAGAATATTATTTGATTTGTCAGATTACCGACAATTACAGATCATAAAGAGAGCATTAACAAATGTCAATAATTATTCAAAAAACCTCAGAATCAGAGCCATAATTTCGATATTTATACAGTAAATCAATGATTTTACTAAGATATTTGCATTTAAGTCCTTTTTTTTATTTGAAGAACTCCTCCAGTCAAAAAAAAGACTCCCCGAAGGGAGCCGTATTATGCAAAATCTCTTGTATATTATTTTACAGCAATCAGTTCTTTCAACATGATACCGGCGGTGGGGCATACCTTTGCACATTCACCACAACCGTCACAGGCTGTATCAACAAGTGAGCGACCAAAGGGGGCAGTCATCCTGGTAGTGAATCCCCTGCCCACATAGGCAAGAACATCCAAACCTTTTACTTCCGCACAGGCTCGTACACAGGCTCCACAGTTGATACATTTGTGGTGCTCAATCTTCATCTTGTCATGACTTCCATCTTTAAGATAGGTTCGTCTCTCGCCTGCAAAAAGGGACTGATCCACATTATACCTGGTCGAGTATTGACGGAGTTTACAGTCCTCAACAGCATCACAGCCGCACTCCAGACATCGGCCAGCTTCTGCTCTGGCCTCCTCCATGTTAAAACCGGTTTCAACCTCGGTGTGGGTCGTTCGTCTTAAATCATCACCAATCACAGGCATTTCGATACGAGCAGCCTTTTCAAAACCGGTAAAAAGATCTTCACTTACTGTTTCCAGGGGACCCATGGTTGAGTTAAAAAGAACAGGTTCTCCCGAAACCTCAAGACCGGAAAGGAACTGATTTACCGAGTAGGCGGTTTTTCGGCCATTCCCGACGGCCCGTACAGCAATATCGGCACCGGTCTGACAGTCACCACTGGCAAAAATACCCGGGCGGTTTGTCTGGAAAGTAGCGGCATCGGTCAGGATGGTTCCCCACCGTGAGATATCGATACCAAGATCCTGGATTCCATCGGGTACAACCTTCTGACCGATAGCCCCGATAACAGCGGAAGCCTCCACAATATATTCGGAACCTTCAACGGGTACGGGTCTTCGTCTTCCACTCTCATCCGGTTCACCAAGTTCCATTCTCACACAACTCATTTTTATGGTATCGCCATCTTTCTCAATTTTAACCGGAGCATTCAGGAAATCAAACTTAACACCTTCATGAATCGCTTCATCGATTTCAAAATCGCTGGCAGGCATTTCCGCCCTGGTTCTCCGGTAAAGAACAGTAACATCTGCACCAGCTCTCAAGGCTGTTCTGGAACAATCGATAGCTGTATTTCCGCCACCTACAATATATACCCTCTTTCCAAGTTCAGGATTTTCACCTTCCCCAATTTTTCCAAGATAATCGATACCAGCCCAGACCCCTTCGGTATCCTCACCTGGTACTCTCATGGAAGAGGCTCCCTGTGCTCCAATAGCCAGGATTACAGAATCATAATCCGCTTCAAGACTTTTAGCTGAAATATCTTTTCCAATCTCCACACCATACTTAACCTCAACACCCATTCGCTCAACAATACCAAGCTCTGATTTAAGGGTTTCATCGGTCAGTCTGTAGTAGGGAATCCCAAACCGGAGCATCCCACCGGAAGTCTCATGTTTTTCGAATACGGTTACCTCATGGCCGGCAAGCCGCAGATAGTAGGCGGCACTCATACCGGATGGACCGGCGCCAACAATGGCGACCTTCTTTCCAGTGGCGGGTCCTGCTTCAGGTATCGCCGGGGTGCCCAGCTCTTTGAGTTCTGTATCAGAGATATGCCTTTTCATGAAACAGATGGAAATCGGCTCATCGACCCGGGTTCTTCTGCAGGCGTCTTCACAGGGTCTTGGACAGATACGTCCAAGGATCCCAGGAAAGGGAGCCTTTTCCCGGATAAGCTTAGCCGCTTCTACCTCTTTTCCTTCCTTTACCAGGGCCAGAAATCCCCTGATATCTATGGAAGAGGGACAGGCATCCTCACAAGGGGGCAGACAGTCTCCACAGTGATCGGAAAGCAGAAGATTTAGACACATCCTTCGTGTTGCATCAATCTCTTCATCCTCAACGGTAACAACCATCCCTTCCCGGACTTTTGTTGCACAGGAGGGAACAAGGTTACCCTTTCCACCCTCAACTTTAACGGCACATACAAAACAAGAGGTGAAGGGTTTCAAATTTTCGGCATGACAGAAGGTAGGGATATCAAATCCCGCCTTTGTCGCCGCTTCCAGAATAGTAGAGTCGGGCTCTACCTGAACATCTATATTATTTATTTTCAGATTAACCAGTGACATACTTACACTACCTCGATTGCGTTAAATTTACAGGTTTCAATACAAAGACCGCAGCGGGTACAGATTTCAGGATCGATATTGTGGACAGCTTTTTTCTCACCCTCAATTGCTTTCACAGGACAAACTCTCTTACAGGCTCCACATCCAATACAGTTCTCTTCGATAATTTGAATTTTTATCAGCGCTTTACAGGCCTTAGCCGGACATTTTTTATCAAAAATATGAGCTTCATACTCATCCCTGAAATATTTTAAAGTAGTAAGAACAGGATTCGGTGCCAGCTGACCAAGACCGCAAAGAGATGTCTTTTTAACATGAAGAGCCAGATCTTCCAGCAGATCAAGGTCTGACTCTTTACCCTTACCTTCGGTAATACGGGTCAGGATATCAAGCATCCTCTTGGTCCCAATTCGACAAAATGTGCACTTTCCACAGCTCTCATCCTGGGTAAAGGATAGGAAGTATTTGGCGACATCGACCATACAGGTCTCTTCATCCATAATCACGATTCCACCGGAACCCATAATAGCACCGGTAGCATTTATCGAATCGGCATCGATTGTAGTCGTATCAAACATGGAAGCAGGAATACAGCCACCGGCAGGCCCACCCATCTGTACAGCTTTAATTGGTTTACCGGTGGAGGATCCCCCACCAATATCATTGATGAGTTCACCAATGGTCATTCCAACGGGAATTTCAACAAGACCAACCCTCTTTATCTTTCCAGCCAGGGCAAACACCTTGGTACCGGTAGATCTTCCACAGGTATATTTATTAAAGGCTTCTGCCCCCTGATTTATTATGAATGAAACATTTTCATAGGTCTCTACATTGTTGATATTTGTTGGACACCCTTTGATCCCCGCCTCGGCGGGAAAAGGAGGCCGAAGGGTAGGCATACCACGCTTACCTTCAATAGAAGCCATGAGAGCTGTCTCTTCACCACAGACAAAAGCACCGGCTCCCTCTTTGATTTTCAGGGTAAAGGAAAAATCCTTACCTAATATGTTTTCACCGATATAACCGGCTGCCTCCGCATCGGCAATGGCTTTTTTAAGTCTCTTGATTGCCAGGGGATATTCGGCACGACAATAAACATATCCATAACGTGCTCCAGTTGCATAGGCGGCGATAACCATACCTTCAACGAGACCATGGGGATCCCCTTCCAGCATTGCCCTGTCCATGAAGGCACCGGGATCGCCCTCATCGGCATTACATACAAGGTATTTAGGAGATCCAGCCGCCTTGGCAAGGAAGGACCATTTCATTCCTGTAGGAAAAAATCCACCGCCACGACCGGCGAGGCCCGAATCTTTCACTATCTCAAGAACATTTTCGGGAGAGTAGTCGGAAAGGCATTTTTTAAGGGCAGTATAACCATCAGCTTCAACATACTCTTCCATACTTTCCGGATCGATAACACCACAATGCCGAAGGGCAACCTTAACCTGTTTATCCAGGTATTCCTTACCGTCATCGGTATCCCGAACCCTGTTTTTATCAGGAAGATTTCCGGAAATAACCCCATCAAAGATCTCCCCGGCAAAAACATCATCAACATACCCGAAAAGAACACGATTATCATCATTAACATACTCCACCAGGGGTTCTGCATAACACATACCCACACAGGAAGTAATCTCAATATCTACATTATCGCCCGCTTTTTCAGTAAGATAATCATAAACCGCCTGTCCACCGGCGGCAATTCCACAGGAACCCAGTCCTACCAGCAGTTTAGGCTTCGCCATCTTTATATTCCTTTATAATATTCTTAATCTTTGTCGTTGTCAGTTTTCCATAGATCTTGTCTCCGATCATAATAACCGGCGCCAGAGAACAACACCCAAGGCAGGCCACTGATTCGAGGGAGAATTTAAGATCTTCGGTAGTATCACCTTCGGCAATACCCAATTCCTGCTCAATTATGAGTGAAATTGTATCGGCACCGGCCACATGACAGGCTGTGCCCTTACATACCCTTATAAGGTGTTCACCCTGAGGAGTAAACCGAAACTGAGAGTAAAATGTAGCCACCCCGAATAATTTTGATGCCGGAATACCTGATTCCTCGGCTACAGCCTCAACCATCTCTTCGGGAAGATAAGAGTGACGTCTCTGAATTTCCTGGAGAAGCGGAATCGCATATTCCGGTTCTGAACCTATAGCAGCTACAATTTCCTTTGCTTCGGAAAGACTGGAACTACTGCAATTACAACAAGCCATATAAGCTCCTTTATAAAAATATGTATAATAGTGGTAGTGTTTATAATCAGTATTTTTGGTAAATTCATAATACTGCAATTTTTTTACTTGTTCAATTGCAAAGGAAATACTTAATATAGAGAAGATATGACAATTACAGGGAGGAAAAAATGAAAATATCTAAATCGCTTTCCGAAAAATATAAAAATAAAGAAGTTGAGATCTATACTATTGATAACCAAAAAGGGTTGGAAATATCTCTCATGACCCAGGGAGCCACCCTTATCTCGTTACAACAGGCTGATAGAAACGGGGATAAAGATGAAATCACCTTAAGTTTTGATAAACCTGCCGATTATGTAAAAAATAGAACCTTCTACGGGGCATCCATCGGCCGGTTCGGCAATAGAATAGCCAAAGGGAAATTCAATCTGAATGGAGAAAAGTATACACTTGCTACAAACAACGGACCAAACCATCTTCATGGCGGGCTCGAAGGTTTTGACCGTCAGATATGGGAGGCAGCTCCATTTGAGGAAGCTGGAAAGGCGGGAGTTCTCTTTTCAAGAACTTCAATCGATGGTGAAGAGGGGTATCCCGGAAACCTGAAGGTTGAAATCAAATATACCTTGACCGAAGAGGACCGATTCGAAATTGAATATAAAGCAGTTACCGATGCGGAAACTATAATAAACCTGACAAACCATACCTATTGGAACCTTGCCGGTGCAGGCTCAGGGCCTGTATCCGATCAGACATTCCAATCTCCTGCAGATAGATTCATCCCCGTCAATGATGAACTCATTCCCCTGGGTGAACTGAGATCCGTTGAATCCACCCCCTTTGATTTCAGAGAGGAAAAAACCTTCGGAAAAGGATTTCAGGAAGTTGAAGAGTCGGATGCTTTTAAGAAAGCAGCCAATCCGGTTTTTGGTTTTGATCACTGTTTTGTGCTTCCTGAAGCAGAAAAATCCGCTGATACCGATTCAGAAAACCTTAAAAATGTCGGTACAGTAATGGATAAAAAGAGCGGAAGAAAGATGGAAGTCAGAACAAATCAGCCGGGGTTCCAGCTTTATACCTGCGGAAAGATGACAGATACAAAAATTGCCAACGGCCGGGTTGCCGGCAGTTTCGGAGCTTTCTGTCTGGAAACCCAGAATTTCCCGGATGCCCCCAACCAGCCAAACTTTCCTTCATCGGTCCTGAAACCAGGGGAGACCTACTTCCACAAGACAGTTCACATCTTTTCAGTGGAGAAATGAGAACCACTTCCAATTTATTCTGATAAAAAAAGGCCTTTTCAATAAAATAACGAAAAGGCTTTTTTTGTAAAAATAGAAAAACTATCCAATCATATCCAGAGCAGTCTGCACATTCCCGAAGGGAGGGCTTATCTGTATACCGGCCACATCCTTTCGAACCTGAGCAATAATATCCCTGGCAATGGCAACACCCTCTATCCGGGCTGCCTCCTTACCTTCCGGTATCTCCATTCGTTCCATGATCTCATCGGGGATAGTTACCCCGGGAACCTCATTGTTTAAAAAGAGAGCATTCCGGTATGAAGCCAGGGGCCACACCCCGACGAGTACCGGAACCCTTGTATCCTTGATTTTTTCCACAAAGGAAAGGATGGCTTCCACATCGAAAATTGGCTGTGTAATAAAATACTCGGCACCCGCTTCAGCCTTTCCATAGGCCCGCTCAATTTCCAGCTCCAGATTAGGCGATGCCGGGTTTATACCGGCGCCCATTACCATGGTAGTTGGTGAGGGGATGGCACCTCCCCCCAGGTCTATACCGTGGTTCAACCTTGAACCAAGGCTTAATAAACCAATGGCATCCACATCAAAAACACCGGTAACATCCGGGTAATTTCCCACCTTGGGGGGATCCCCCGTAACAAAGAGCATATTCCGCAAGCCGGCAGCCTGGGCCCCAAGAATATCCGACTGAAGACCAATCAGGTTCCTGTCCCGGCAGCAGACATGGAGAATAGTCTCAACACCAGTTTGCCTTTCCAGTTCTATAGCGGTGATCATACCTGAAATCCGGGATGAAGCCCGGGGACCATCCGGAAGATTCACACAGGTAATCTCCGGAATATTCAGCCTGGCTGTCCTTTCCACGATTTTATCCAGATTCCATCCCATGGGAGGGATGAGTTCCACCGAATTCACCCATTCACCGGCGGCTAAGGCCTTTCCAAGTTTGGATCGTTGGGATAAAGGAAGAGGTTCAACCTCTTTAACCTCTTCCTTCACCTGCTGGAATTCAACCTTTTTCCGGGACGCATCCAGGTTTAAAACCATCTTTCCCATCTTCCGGATGTGTTCTGCATTGGTACCGCAGCAACCACCAATGACGGCAGCCCCACCATCCAGGAATTTAAGGGAGTACTCGGAGAAATAATCGGGGTCGGCCAGGTAGAGCTGACGGCCATCTATCTCTTTTGGAAAACCCGCATTAGGTAGAACCGCAAAAGGCTTACTGATATACTCCCGAACAGCATTCAGGATCTCCAGCATATCCGCAGGTCCTACACCGCAATTACAACCCGCTACATCCACTAGTTCCGACTTATCCAGCCGAACGGCTTTACTGATAGCCTTTTTCAGGAATCCCGATTTATACTCATCCAGGGCATTCCCCTCGGTAATTCCCGATGGGGGTGTCAGGGAAAAGTGGGCCTGAATGGGGATATCCTTTGAAACGGTTTTAACAGCCTCGGCGGCCAGAAGTAACTCGGTAACAGATCTGAATGTTTCAAGAAGGATGAGATCCACCCCCCCTTCAATCAGGAATGCCGCCTGCCTGGCAAAATTTTCAAGGGCTTCCTTTTTGGAAAACATACCAAGGGGTTCAAGGCGTACACCCAGAGGGCCCATTGAACCGGCAACATAAACATCATCACCGGCAGCTTCCTTTGCCAACTTCACCGAGGCAAGGTTTATATCAGCAATTTTATCTCCAAGATTATGACCTGCCAGTTTTCTGGGATTAGCCGCAAAGGTATTTGTTGTCAGTACCTGTGCCCCGGCCTCAACATTTGCTTTATGGATTTCCAGAATAATATCCGGATTCGTAAGACTCACCTCTTCAAAACAGCGGTTAAGGTAGACGCCATGATCGTAGATCGCTGTTCCCATGGCAGAATCAAAGAGGACTATTCCCTGTTTAACTCTCTCTCTATAATCTAACTTCATATATTCCTCAAACTATAAATTTGATCCATTTGCGGATCCTATTCTCTACTCTCCAGCTCCTTGAAAACATCGTTCAGGGGCACATCGAGAGATTCCAGGAGGACAAGCAGGTGATATATAAGATCCGCAGACTCATAAACCACATCCTTTTTTTCTCTGGCGAGGATAACCTCTACGGCCTCCTCTCCCAGTTTTTTCCTGATCTTATCCGCGCCGGATTTGAAAAGGTGGGTTGTGTAGGAACCTTCAGGCATATCCTCATGCCTTTTGGCGATGACGCCAGCTAATCGGGGAAGGATACCTGATCCTGATAGAACTCCGGATTCGTTCTCATTTTCATTTCCGGAAGGACCTTCAGAAGTACCCTCATTAAAGGCATCAAAAGCACCAAGAAGTTGAACATCTTCCGTACCGGCAACAATTTTCAATTCTCTTTTCCCGCAATTCTCAGCCTTCTCGCCTTTAGCAAGATAGGCCATATATCCAAAGGGAGCCTCTTCTACCTTCTCAATTCTACATTCACCCCCATAGGGAAGAACCCTTTCGGTATCTGAATTAACCACCCAGAGTATTTTGTTCTCCACTGTTTTATTAAAAGCCTTGGCATTCATCATACCAATATCGAGAATCTTTCCTTCAACATCCATGATCACCAGAGATTGTATTACCATTTTGTTCATTACCAGACTCCTTCTTCAATCGGGCCCTGATACGACTTTATGATCTCCGACAGATTCAGCCGTCCTTCATAAAGGGCCTTTCCTGTGATTATTCCACGAATCCCGCTTTCTTCATATTTTACCGCTTTGGCCACATCTCCGGGACCGCTTATACCTCCGGAGAGGGTTACGGGTAGTCCTGATGCCCCGGCGATTTTAACTGTGGATTCAATATCTGGACCGGCAAGAGTCCCGTCTTTATCTATATTAGTATAAATAATGGATATAATCCCCATATCCGCTGACTTTTTAGCCAGATCCGTATCCAGAAGGGCGGAACCCTCCTCCCAGCCTGAAACTTTTACCTCTCCATTCAAAGCATCGATCCCGGCTATAAAAACCTGACCATATTTCTTTATCCAGGATTCAACAAGATCAGGATCTTTTGCCAGGACAGTTCCCAGGATCAGCCTGTCAATTCCTATATCAAGCAGTTCGTTCACATCTTTCTCGGTTCGAATACCGCCTCCCACCTCAAGCATGGCCGATACAGAATTCCGGACTAACCTTAAAACATCTCTATTGCTTTTTTTATCGGCTCCACTCCGGGCGGCATCCAGATCCACCAGGTGGATCCTCCGGGCACCAGCCTTCTCAAAACTCTTCGCCATACCGGCAGCATCCGAATCATAAATTTTAGACTGATCGTAGCTGCCCTTATACAGTCGGACACACTGACCGTTAAGTAAATCTATTGCTGGAATTATTGTCATATTGATCTCCCGCCAGAACGATACCTGTGGAAAGGGGTTAAGTCAAGCTAAGGAGTTATCAGAGAATGTTCAAAAAAGATGCGATATTGTTAGTATTTGAGGATCTTCTCAAAGAAATTAACAGCTTCCGGGCTTTTTGGGTGTTCAAATATTTCTTCCGGTGGACCTTGTTCCACAATACCGCCATCAGAAAGAAGGAGAACCCAGTCACTCACATGCCGGGCGAAACCCATTTCATGGGTGACAAGGATCTGATCCTGCCCCTCAGATCTCAGTGTTTCAATCATATCTAAAACTTCGGATGTATATTCAGGATCCAGGGCAGAGGTAGGTTCATCCAAAAGGAGGATTTTCGGTTTAATGGCCATAGCCCTCGACAGGGCAACCCGCTGTTTCTGTCCACCCGAAAGCTCAGCCGGTTTTTTATCAGCATGATCTTTCAAACCAAACCTGTCCAGAAGAGATAGAGCGATATCCACAGCCTCATCACGCCTTTTCCCATGAACCTTTTCCAGAGGAAGGATAATATTGCCTAGGGCCGTCAAGTGAGGAAAGAGGTTATAAGCCTGAAAAACCATACCCATATGTTTCCGGTACTCTCTCAACTGCTTCTCCCGGAAATGAACCTCCTCTCCATTCACACAGAGTTTTCCTGAGTTCGGCTTCAGAAGGCCGGCAAGAATCCGGAGAAGGGTTGTCTTTCCCCCCCCCGAAGGACCTATGATAGCCAGAGAGTGTTTATCTTTTAGTTCAAGATCAATATTATGCAGAACGATCTGCTCGTCAAAGGTTTTTCGGAGGGAAGTCATATCAAGATTCATAATGGTACCTTTTTTCGAGATAACGGCTAAAAAGCGATATGGGAAATGTTAAAAGGAGATAACCTATTGCCAGAGGAAAGTAGGATTCCAGAGTTGAATAGGTGAAGGCATTTACCTCCTGAGCATTCATGGTGAATTCCCGGACAGCGATAATCGACAGGAGGGATGAATCCTTGATCAGGGAGGCAAACTGTCCCGCCAGAGAGGGGAGTACCCGTTTTATGACCTGGGGTACAACCACATGGAGGTATATCTGTAGTTTTGTAAGACCCAGAGACCTGGCAGACTCGAGCTGTGAAGATCCAACACTTTCAATCCCCGCCCGGATCATCTCCGAAATATAGGCTCCCGAAAAAAGGGAAAGGATAAAAGCCCCTACTAAAAATCGGTTTTCAAATCCGAAGGCATCGGCCACCACATAGAAGAAGACCAGGATCTGAACCAGGAAAGGGGTTCCCCTTATGATCTCAACTACCATCCTGCTGAGCATATGAAGGGAGATAACCTTCGTCCTCTGTCCTGCCGCAAGGATCGTTCCAATCACAAGGCTCATAAATAGAGATACTAATGAAATCCCAAGGGTAACCATGAACCCCTGAACGAATTTAGATCGATATTTCCAGACCGAATCCCAATGAAAGTCATATGTCAGACGCACAAAGGTAATATAGAAAAAAAGAATGAGTATGATGGCGGCAATTATTATATTTAATGTTTTTACAAAATTTCCCACAGGGTGATCATCACCCTGAAGGAAAAGATTTTTAAGTTTAATCATAAACCTAAACTGAGCGATTCTTAGCCCTTTATAAAAATACCTCCATGTGGTGTAATGAGTTAACTACAACAACAAAA
>JAEINK010000004.1 GCA_016342585.1 Spirochaetales bacterium | reverse complement strand
GAAAACTGCAAAGACTAGGACCTGCATAGTTTTTTTCCCATAGTTTTCCTCGTGGTTCCCATAAGGAAAACTGCAAAGACTAGGACCTGCATAGTTTTTTTCCCATAGTTTTCCTCGTGGTTCCCATAAGGAAAACTGCAAAAACAGGCTTACCGCTTGCACTAGGCCCTTAGTGTGGCTATATTATTGAAGATATGGAACGACTCTATTTTGACTGGGCTGCAACATCTAAACCTGATCCTGAAATTCTTGAACAAACAGTGAGGGATGCAATTGATTTCTATGGAAATCCGTCCTCATCTCATTCAGAGGGTAAAAAGGCATCGGAGCTCCTGTCAACCTGCCGCAAAAAGGTCGCAACAGAACTGAACTGTAAGGCTGAACAAATAATTTTCACCTCCGGTGGCACCGAATCAAATAACCTCATAATTTTTTCTCTGCTCAATCGAAGACGTCAGGCAGGAGAGATTCTCATCTCCGGATTTGAACATGCGGCGGTTTATGAACCGGCAAAATCACTTAAGGACCTGGGCTGGAAACTCAATATCCTTCCCCCCCTAAAAGAGGGGGCAATCGATCCGGATTCATTGATAAAAGCCTACACCATCGGGACTGAATTCATATCACTAATGGCCGTTAATAATGAGACGGGAGTTATTCTTCCTGTCAGGGAGAGTGTAGGGAATCTCCGTCAGAGTGCTGAGAATGCAGGAAAGGAGGTCTTCATCCATACAGATGGTGTGCAGGCCCTGGGAAAGCAGAAAATTGATCTCACAGCCTGGGATGTTGATGCCGCCTCATTTTCAGGACATAAAATTGGAGCACCCAGGGGATGTGGTATACTTTTCCTGAAAAACCCGAAGGCTATGCTGAACCGGGGGGGCGGACAGGAAATGGGGCTTCGGGGAGGAACGGAAAACCTGCCGGGGATCCATGGCTTGAGTCTTGCCATAGAGAAAAAATATGCAAATCTTGAAACGGATTTGGAGCATGCCAAAGAAATTAAGCGTTTTATTGTTAATAACCTTATAGAAAGGGCTAATGCAAAAATTATTCCCACCAGGGACAAAGCCCTTTCTGAGGGTTACTCACCCTGGATAGTAATGGTTAGTTTTCCACAAATACCGGGAGAGGTTCTTGCAAGGGTTATAAATGACAAAGGAGCGGCCGTATCAACAGGTTCCGCTTGCTCCTCAAGGCAGAAAAAAACATTCAGGGTTTCCGATAGTCTGGGGATCTCACGAGATATTGCATTTTCTGCAATCAGGATCTCATGGGGGGCAGATACAAGCCTGGTCGAATGTGAAGCCCTGATCAAAATATTTGAAAACGAAGTTGAGCTATTAAGAAGAGTTACCGGTAGAAGAAGGTAACTGTTATACCATTAGAAGGATACTTGAGAAGGAAAATATGGAAGAAATATATCTTGTTAAAATCGGCGAAATATCACTTAAAAGTGGTAACCGAAAATTTTTTGAACAGAAATTAAAGAGTCACATAAAATTCAGACTGAGGGGATACCCCTCAAAATTTTCAGGACAGAATGGAAGGTTCTATCTGACCATCGATTCGGAACATGGAGAGAAAGCCCGGACTGTTCTTGGAACATCATTTGGCGTAACCTCCTTTTCCAAATGTGTCACGGTTAAGAAGGACATAGAGGTTATAAACCAGGAGGCTCTTAAACTTGGTAAAGCTTTTCTGGATGGAGGGGCCGGCACAAAGTTCAAAGTAGAGTCCAGAAGGGCTGATAAAAAATACTTTATGACTTCCTACGAACTCTCTGCCCACCTGGGAGGAGTTCTTCTCGATGCTTATCCTGAACTTGAAGTCGATGTGAAAAATCCCGACTGGAAACTTAATGTGGAAATACGCGATAAGGCAATCCTCTACGGGCCACCCCTCCGGGGACCGGGAGGACTTCCTGTCGGATGCGCCGGAAAGGGAACCCTCCTCCTCTCCGGAGGAATTGATTCACCTGTTGCGGGATATCTCATGGCCAAAAGAGGATTAAAACTCGATGCTGTTTATTTTCACGCCTACCCCTACACTTCTGATGAGGCCAAGGAGAAAGTTATTCAGCTGGCAAAACTCATTGCTCCCTACTGCGGTGGTGTAAATCTGTTCATAGTTCCCTTCACCGAGGCTCAGCTCAGGATACGCGATGTAGCACCGACCAATGAAGCGACCCTTCATATGCGGGCGGGAATGGTCCGGGTGGCTGAAATAATCTGCCGGAACAGGGAAGCCGGCTGTCTGGTTACCGGGGAGGCTCTCTCCCAGGTCGCGAGTCAGACAGTGAGCAGTATAGGTTTTACAAACTCTATCTCAAACCTTCCAATTTTCCGGCCCCTTATCGGGATGGATAAAGAAGAGATTATAAAGATTGCCAGAAAAATCGGCACCTATGAGACTTCGATCCTCCCCTATGAGGATTGTTGTACGATCTTCAGTCCTAAACATCCCCTCATCACTCCGGATATCGAAAGGATTTCCGAGTCGTATAAAAAGATTGAACTCGAAGAATATCTTGTTAAGGCTGCAGAAGAGGCGGAAAGGATATATATTAGCCCAAGGGATGGAATTGAACCCAAACCGGAAAAGTAACAAATAAGGGGAAAACCGAATGGTTTTTTATCAGGAAGAAGAAGAGCTGCTGGATAAACTTATAGATGGCTTGAGTCGTAGAAAAGGACAGGTTTCAGAGCAGATAGAGGTTCAAATCAAGAATCTTAGAAGTCTGGCAGAAGCTGTAAGCTCCTACCCTTCTCTTAAGGAGACAGGGAAACTCGGAAAGATGCTCAGAAGTGAAGAGACCCTTATCAGGAAGCTCACCTCGCAAAACCATATAGAGAACAGCCTCTATCTCCCGACTCAGGTTGATTTGGGGAAGAGTTTTTTAAGGGCCAAGATTAATTTTCTTCTCATGATAAAATATCATGCAGAAATAGGGATACGACTGAAAAAGTACTCATCCCGTCTCCTGGAGATTATCACATTCAATATATTTTCACTCATGAGCGAAGAAATCCTTCTGTCAATCGTAGGCTCAAAGGATACCCTCCAGGAACTAAAAGAGGGTGCCGCCCGAAAGCTACTGAACATGTGGGATCACCGATTGGAACCGGTTGAGAATGGCTCTGTTCCCATTCTCAACTCCATGTGGAGAGCCCGGCAGCGGCTATGCCCCACCTTCGGCTCTATGATGGGAATGAGTGAAATCTACCAGATTTCCAGGTTTGTTGACCCTGTCTGGTTTGAGTTTTTATCGGCGAATGAAGAGGATGATGAAGTTTTTATGGCATTAGAGGAGTTTATCTTCAATCTCTCATCAGAAGAGATACTTATCATTCGAAAAGAGATGACCGAGCGAAAAATGTCCTCTATCAGCAGTAAAAAAATTGAATCCATTGTCGGACGAAAACATTTTTGTCCCGATTTTCAGAAGGTTGATCCCCGGGAACTCCTGCGATACTACAGGGAGAGGAGCCTGGCAGCCTCAAAAAGAGCTGAACATAAGTGGGCAGGCCCCAAAAAGACAATTGAAGAGTATCTGCTCCTCTTTTTGATCGGTAAGGAAGAGGGAATTTAAGGAGGGGTGAAATGCGGAGAAGCGAAAAAGAGATAACAGAGTTCAAAACGATTGAAAGGATTCTTGATCTTGCTCCTGCCTGCAGACTGGGATTTTCAGGAGCCATCGAACCTTACATTGTTCCCATGAACTTTGCATGGGAAAAGAAGAGGGATGAACTCTTCATCTATTTTCATTGTGCCGGTCTGGGTCGAAAAATGGGTCTACTGGAAAAAGGAGAAAGGATCTGTTTTCAGACCGATATTGATCTCCAGATAAAAAGGGCCGAAAAAGCTTGCGACTGGGGAATGGGATTTGAGAGTATCATCGCCTGGGGGCACCCTTTTCCGGTGAAAGAGTCAGATGAAAAAAAAAGAACCTTGAATCTCCTCATGAGAAAACATGATGGCGGAGATTCCCATGACTTCCCCGCCCCTGTTCTGGATAGAACCCGTGTATTCGGTCTTAAACTCGAAGATTTAACCTGTAAAAAATCATAAATAAGGATTTATCATGAGAAGCAAAACCAGGATTTTCAGCAGTCTACTCTTCCTCCTTCTACTTTCCACACCAGTCGCTCTTCTTTCAGCCCAACCCCTTTCATCCGCTGATTCTATCTGGGATTCAGCTGTTAACTTCTACCAGTCTGGAACGATCTGGAATCCTGGCCATATGAGTATGGAGTCCCATGAACTCGATCGCAGGGGGAATATAAAAGAGAGATGGGAAACCGAATACATTCGGCCGCCGGGAGGAAGTGATGGAGACTGGGAATTAATCCGGGCATTAAAAGATGGACGGCAAGCCACCGAAAGGGAGATCAAAAAACATGAAGAGGGGGAAATGGACAATGAAAATGGTCCCCCCGATAACTATTTCGATGGTGTCAATGTTCTTCCCCTGGCCCCTTCCGAGAGGGAGAATGTAATCCCCGTCAAAACCGGTCGAACAAGCTTTTTTCAGGGGTCGAGATTTTCGGTTTATACCTTCACCCATACCTATCAAAGTGGTGCAGAAACAGCTGGTGAAATTCTGGTTGATAATGAAGGATTTCCAGTAAAACTGGACTATGAGTTTACAAATCTCCCATTTTATATGAAAGAGATGAAGTGTAACTTCACCTTTACACGAAAAGAGGAGTATGCCGTACTTGAAACCATGACCATGACGGGTCATATCTCTGCCATTGTTTTTAATATGAGATTTTTTAATAAAATGGTCTTCAGTGATTTTTTTCTGACGGAAACATGAAATTGACAAAAAGCCCCAGCCTCATCCTTATGGGGATGAAACATACAGGAAAATCGACCCTTGGAAGAACAATCGCTAAAAAACGGAATTTACCCTTCTATGATCTTGATGATCTACTGGAAAAAGAGGCTCAGAAAATGGGGAGGGACTTTCCTGAGAGCGTAAGGCCCGTTTGCCGGGAGATCTATAGATACTCTAAGGATCTCTTTCAGAAACTTGAGCTGATGGCCGGAGAAATGGCAGCCTCCATAATGGAAAAAGAGACCATCGTTCTGGCTTTAGGCGGCGGGGCCATCGAAAACCGGGGGTTAATGGAAATTCTAAAAGCAGCAGGTCGACTTATCTTTCTTGATGAGTCGGCAGACCTGCTTTATGAAAGAATAATCAGAGGGGGGATCCCCTCCTTCCTTGATCCTGAGAATCCAAAAGGATCATTTTTAACAATTTATGAGAAAAGATGCGCCCTTTATTATGAAACAGCAGAGACTGTTGTGAAACTTAGAGGAGCTTCCCTTATGGGGGCTCTGGAGCTGCTGGAAGAAAATCTGTAAAATAGAAATGTTAGGAGAACAATATGGCTGGAAACACCTTTGGAAAACTTTTTAAAATAACAACCTTTGGAGAATCTCACGGGGCAGGTGTGGGTGTAATAATCGATGGCGTCCCACCCGGATTGGAGCTTACCGAAACAGAGGTACAGAGCGAACTTGACAGGAGAAAACCGGGGCAATCGGATGTCACTACTCCCAGAAAGGAGTCCGATGAAGTTCACTTTTTCTCTGGAATTTTTGAAGGAAAGACAACAGGAACCCCTTTAATGATGCTCCTTCACAACAGTGATGCAGATCCTTCAGCCTATGATTCAATAAAGGATCTCTTCCGACCTGGCCATGCCGATTTCACTTTTCTTAAAAAATACGGTTTAAGGGATCACAGGGGAAGCGGAAGGGCTTCGGGACGAGAAACAGCCGGTCGGGTTGCCGCAGGAGCTGTGGCCAAAAAACTCCTTAAGCTTCGTGGGATAGAGATTACGGCCTATACACTCAGAGCCGCGGGAGTCTCCTGTAAAACAATCAATTTTAATGAAATAGAAAAAAACCCCATGAGAGCGGCCGACCCGGTAGCAGCAAAAGAGATGGAAAAACGGGTAAAAAAATTGATTGATGAGGGAAACAGTACGGGAGGTATCATCGAGTGCAGGATTACGGGTGTTCCGGCAGGACTTGGTGAACCGGTCTTCGATAAACTTGATGCTCTGCTTGGCCACGCAATTCTCTCCCTGGGAGCCGTTAAAGGGATTGAATTCGGTGCCGGATTTGCCTGTGCCGATATGAGTGGAATAGAACATAATGACTGGATGGATGAGGATGGTTTTCAGACCAACAATGCCGGAGGGATTCTTGGCGGTATAAGCACCGGAGAAGAGATCCTTTTCAGAGCAGCAGTAAAACCAACATCTTCCATTGAAGCCCCTCAGGAAACCCTGGGGGTTAACGGAAAGCCGGCAGAAATCATCACCAGAGGGAGGCATGATCCATGCATCTGTCCCCGTATAATTCCAGTGATCGAATCCATGGCAGCCCTGGTACTGGAAGATCTATTCAAGGAACAATCATCACTCAACGACTGAGAAAAAGCTAAGAATCGATCAATTTTTCTGAACAAAAAGAGGCCCTAAAGAACCTTTCCATCTCGGGTTTTTAGACGACATATCCTCCCGGTAGTGCGGTTCCGGGAGTGCTCGTCCTTCCGAGGAGTAGTTCCGGAAGATATAATCTGCAATCCACCTTTCCAGTTTAAGCACTACAAGTTTTTTACGGAGTCGCCCCTGAATATCACGATTCAGGATGTCAGGAATAGTACTTGTGGTCACAATCTCATCAATTGAAGGATCATCCATATTAAACCGCCCTTCCCGGGACGAGTTAAAATGAGTAACCAGAAAGACGACACGTCTGGGCTGGGCGGTCTTAAGGACCTTACAGCATTCAGTGATGGTTCTACCAGTCCTTACCATATCATCCACCACCAGGACATCCTTTCCCCGGATATCTTCAAGCCGTAGCTCACTCTCCGGATCTACGGCTATCTCGACCGATCGTTCCCCGGTTCTCTTTTTACACATAAGGATAATCGAGTGACCGATACCTACAGCCTCGGCCACACCCTTTGAAAACTCAAAAGCGCCTGCATCGGGAGCACAAACGACAAGGTTATTCTGAGAAACGATATCAGAGTTTCTGATATATTCACCATAGAGTCCTTGAGGTTGAAGGTTTGTAAATGCACCGGAGAATCGGTCCATAAAAATATTCTCTACAGAATAGGAGTGATTATGGACAGTAAGGATTTCATCAACCCCGGACTCTTTAAGAAGATCGGCATAAAGCCTCGCAGAAAAGGGCTGACCGTCAAATTTCCAGTAATCCTCTTCACTCCGTTCTTTTCGTGTAACACCATGCTCCTTGCGAGGCCCTCTATCCTGGGCGGAATAGTAGAGGTCCGGTTCTAGAAGGATTACTTTTTCTGCACCATTATCCTTGGCTGCACGGGCAATTAAAAAGGTCCTCATGGCAAGTTCATTTCGGGAATACTCCTTCCCGGATGTACTAACAATAAGGACCTTCATGCCGGCAAGACTATCACCGACCTTTCCCTTCACATAATCGCCCACGATGAATCGTGGACAGAATTCACTATTCAGAAAGTCTTTCATGGAAATAATATCAGAAGAATCAACATTCTGATTCAAGTGATGACTGATGTCCTCCACAAAGGAGTTTTCTGCAGCGTTTCCTACAATCAGAATTGATTTCATTTTCTACCACCTGAACCTTGACACGGGCGGATATGCTTTACGCACGGCCGACCAGAGGAGTATCCCCAGAACAATTCCGGCTCCATTTTGAAGAAGGTTTCCCGGAATCTCCACGGCTGAAGCGCCCGCGCCAAACATCATGGCACCAAAAGTAAAGTATAAGAGGACCATTATGATCGTCCCGGAAATCCCTGATAAAAACAGACCCAACCAGAATGAATATTTATTATCCGTCTCCTGTTTGAAAAACATTTTAAATAACATTCCGGCAGCCAGCCCCTGAAGGCCATGAGCGAAAAAGGTAAGGGGTGCCCACTGGGCATAACCGGCCATAATGTCGGTTAAGGCGGTTCCAAGCCCGCCGGCGATGAAGGCTGTCCAGGGGCCGAAGGTAAATGCCGCAAAATAGATGGCCACATCTCCGAAGTTCAGGTAACCTCTTGTGGGGGCTATAGGTATACGAATGACATAGGTAAAAATAACAGTTACCGCAGTCATTATTCCAAGGATTGCGGCTCTCGATACAAAGGGGATTCTATCTTCCTGGGTCATTAAAAATTTCCTCCTATTTTATACAGGCATCTTATACCATACCCATCGGTTCATTACAAGAGTTGTGGTAATTCCGGCTATAATCAGGATTAAAATTAAAAACTGAATAACAATCCTTCTTCCGTCAGGTAGCGAATGATAAGAACTTCGCCCCTTGGATATTTCGGCCCCCCGCAGATGGAGAGACATGGAGAGAGGTGTAATCTTCTTCATAGAGAGTATGAGTACAGACGTGAGATGGGGAAGGGTTTGGGAAAATTTATGAAGAACCTTTTTAATCCCCCGCTTCTGGTGTTCTCCGCCCCCCCGCAGGCTGTGAGCATCCCGAACCCGGGCATACAGACTGAACATCTCAGGGATAAACCTTAAAGCGAGATTAATGACCAGGGCTCCACGAAAAGGAAGTCCAAACCACTCAAGACCCGTGATGAGTTCATCCCCTTCCGTGGAGTGGAAGAAAACAGCAAAACCAAGGGTAATTCCGGTAAAGCGGCTAATCATTCTCACAGTCTCATCCAAACCACCGGTTGTAACAATCGTAATCCCGCGAATTGATAAAAAGAGCTCCCCGGACCTGGAAAACAGGGGAGTAAGCAGTGTAACGAGAATGAGAATAGGCAAAATTCGACCCAAAGTTCGAAAGGTTGTTTTAAACCCATCGGCGGAGAGGGAAAGAAGAAGAAGGAATAGCACAAAACCTGCAACCAGAAATACTTGCACGGGTAAAAAAAGGAGAACGGAAATAAGTATAAGGCCAACCAGCCTTGGCCGGATGTCTACTGATGAAAAATAGTTCAAGGGGCCTCCTCCACCCGTCCCCGGTTAAATTTAAAGACCCTGTCCGAGATCCCCTTTACAGCCGCCTGCTGATGGCTGATAAGGATAAGGCATCTCTCGGGGGTTTTCAGAAGCGCCACCATCTTTAAAAAATCCGAATAGTTCAAGCCCGAATCCCCTTCATCAAGTATCAGGATAGATCTCTCCTGAAGATAGGCTACAGCACCCTGAAGTTTACGTCTGGTACCATACCCCAGGAGTGAAGGAGGTGCCTCTCCGGAGGGAAGGTTAAAAAGCCCCATCACCTCTTCAGTCCGGGCATTCATGCTCTTTCTCTTTTTCCCCTTGTATCCATAAAGAAGCTCTTCGGTGATTGAGGGCAGAAAAAGCTGATAATCCGGATTCTGAAAGAGATACCCACAGGTTTTTCGAAGATTTTCGGCAGTACAGGCTTTTTTATTCGCCTCTAGGTTCGATTTATCAGGATCCCCTTGAAGAATCTGCCCGGCGGAGGGAGAAAGCAGGCCGCAGATAATCCGTGCCAATGTTGATTTTCCCGAGCCGTTATCACCGATAAAAGCAATAGTCTCCCCCCGGCTTAACGCAAGGCGGGTAATATCAAGATTGAATCCCCCGCCGGGGTATGAGAATTTTATATCCCTTAAGTCTAAAAGGAGCTCCTCCCCCGGATATCTGGGAGCAGAGGGGAAGGCTGAACCTTTGGAAGGAGATCCGGGCGGCCTACGCGTCCAGTCCTCAGGGAGAAAAGTAAATCCCTTTTTCGAGAGGAGAGCACCGGCAGACTGAATATCCACAGGTTTAAGTTTCCGATTTTCGATAATGGTAATCACAGGATCGTATCTGGAATATATGTCCAGGTATTTAGACGCAAAAATAATGGCACATTTCTTATGATCCGCAAGATAATTGAGGAGTTTTTCTCTGAAACTCTCATCAAGTTCCTCAAATATTTCATCAAGGATCCAGACATGAGGGTCGATTGCCATAAGAGCGGCAGTTAAAAGCCTCTTCTGTTCCCCGCCGGACAGACTGGCAGGTTTTCGATCTTCAGCCCCGGAGAGACCGGCCCATGAAAGGGCTTTACCAACCCGTGCCCTCATAATCTCTTCAGGAACCCCCAGAGATTCAAGGCCGAAGGCAACCTCCTGCTCACAGGATGGAGAAATCAACTGCTCTTCAGGATCTTGAAAAATCAGACCGCCACACCTCATCATCTCATCACGGGGGATCTTATCCACCTTCTGCCCCCCCCAGAGGAGTTCACCCCCAAGAGTTCCACCGGTAAAGAGGGGTATAAGCCCCATGAGGATCCTGGCCAGGGTGGTTTTTCCCATATCAGCACCACCGACAATGAGGTTAATCCGCCCCACCTCAGGAGTAAAATCCAGAAGGTCAAACAGCTGTTCAGCCTTAAGGCCCGGATAGTCGGGGTACTTGAAACTCAGCTCTCTGCAGGAGGGAACTTTGGTGTGGGATGGATTACGCGCAGGATGAAATTCAGACATAGGTATGAGCTTATCAGAATCTTCTGACTTGTAACAGCATAGCCGTTAAAATCAAAACCGATATAATCACCATACACATTTTTATGAAATACATTCACAAACAACCTCTTCCAGGGCAGGAAAGGAAGCTCAAGTGCCTCAAGAATGGCAATGAGTTTGCTCAGCCTACTTGAAACAATCGCAATGCTCGGGTAACCTCAAATGATATGTCAGAAAACCCCGGAACCCCCTTAATTGTACAAAGTGATCACAGCCTTATGATGGATGTCCATGACCCGGGATTTGAAGTTGCCAGAGGGGAAATATCGCCTTTTGCTGAACTGGAAAAATCCCCCGAGCATATGCATACCTATAGAATAAGTCCTCTCTCCCTTTGGAATGCCGCTTCGGCAGGATTAACCCCGAGTCATATTACAGAGACCCTCGATAAATGGAGCAGGTTTCCCGTTCCCGAGAATGTTAAATACCAGATAACCGACACTATCAGCCGGTTTGGGAAGCTTGTTCTCCATCCGGGGCCCGAAGAGGGACAGTTATATCTTGAAATCACCGAAGAGTATATCCGAAAAGAGTTACCCGGTCATAAAAGCCTTCAAAAGTATCTCGTTCCCTATGAAAATGGATTCCTTATTGAATTCCTTCACAGGGGAACAATAAAACAGGCTCTAATCAAACTGGGGTACCCTGTCAAGGATGAGGTTCCCCTTCGTCCGGGAGATCCCCTCGATGTAAAATTGATCGAAACAACGAAATCCGGTAAACCATTCAATATCCGGGATTATCAGAAAGATGCTTCCAATTCCTTCCTGGGAGATGGAAAGCCCGGAAGCGGTTTTGGAGCCCTGGTGCTGCCCTGCGGTGCCGGAAAAACCATCATCGGGATTGATGTTATGGTAAAACTGGGTATGAAAACCCTTATCCTGGCCACCAATGTAGCAGCAGCGCGACAGTGGATGAGAGAGATAATCGATAAAACGAGCCTGACCGAAGATGAGGTGGGCGAATACAGCGGGCGAAGCAAGGAGATAAAACCTGTTACCGTGGCAACCTACCAGGTCATCACCTGGAGACCGGACAAAAACCACCCCTTCCCCCATTTCCCGATCTTCCACAAGGAGAACTGGGGGCTTATTATTTACGATGAGGTTCACCTCCTCCCGGCCCCGGTATTCAGGGTTACCGCCGAGATTCAGGCCATAAGAAGGCTTGGTCTTACGGCCACATTAATCCGCGAAGACGGCAGGGAAGACGAGGTCTTCTGTCTGGTAGGTCCGAAAAGGTATGATGTCCCCTGGAAGGATCTCGAAGCACGAGGCTGGATCGCCGAAGCCAACTGCAAGGAGATCCGGGTCCCCCTGCCCGAAGATTTAATGATGAAATATGCTACAGCCACACCGAGAACCGGTTACAGAATCGCCTGTGAAAATCCCGTTAAGATTGAAGTGGCTAAATATCTGTTAAAACACCACAGGGGAGAGCCAACCCTGGTAATTGGCCAGTATCTCACCCAGCTCAAAGAGCTATCCGATGCTTTAAATGCTCCCATCATAACCGGAAAGACTCCCAATTCAAAAAGAGAGGAACTTTTCGGGGCATTTCGAAATGGAGAGATCAAGGTACTTGTTGTTTCAAAGGTAGCCAACTTCTCTATCGATCTCCCGGATGCATCCATAGCCATCCAGGTCTCAGGCACATTCGGATCCCGACAGGAAGAAGCCCAGAGGCTGGGGAGGATTTTGCGGCCAAAGGAGAGGAGTTCATACTTCTACTCCCTGGTCAGCAGTTTCACAAGCGAAGAGACCTTCGGTGCCAACCGTCAGAAGTTCCTGACAGAACAGGGGTATAAATACACAATTGAGCAGTGGGACTCATGAACCGACAGACAGAGTGGAACAATCGCCTGCTGACCCTGCAGGATCAGGCGTTCTTTAATTTAATGCGTAATTATATCGGTAACCTTGAGACGCCATTCAACAAACACAGAATGATCGAAAAGCTCAACCTGTTTATGGGAAAGGACTCCAACCTTAAAAGAATTGCCAACGGTCTTGATGAACTTGATAAAAAGATTCTCACCATAATATTCCTTCTCGATGGAACGCCCGAGGCACCTGTCATCGACCTTCTTCAGGAGCTGTGGTCATCCTGGGAAGTGAGACAAAGACTCATAAACCTTCAGGAAAGGCTCCTCCTCTTTAAAGGAAAACACTCACTCTATTACCCCACACCTCAAACAGAAGAGTATCTGCGTGACAAGATTGTCACACCGGAAAATCTTTTTCCAGCAAGTCGGCGGAATGAAGGAAAAGACAGTTCTCCCTGGCTAAATGACGGTTTTCTGAACGCTTTCCTCTCGGTCCTGATACACAGACCACCGGGTCTAAAAAACGACGGTACTTTGAACCGGAAAAGCCTCAATGATTTACAGAATACCTTTCCCTGTTTTAAGCATTCAAACGAATTACCCCTCTATCTTCTCAGGGTACTCACATCTTCAGGACTGATAAAAGAAAATTCCAGCAGGCAGTATGAACCGGAATTTTTTCAATGGAAAAAAATAGCGGATCATCTCCCTGTCATTCGGTTAACAACCCTTTGGGCAGAGTTCCTGACCTTCTCCGAAACCCTTTCATTTCCATGGAAACAAGAGGATGGGGAAAAGATTGTTACAGGTCTCATAAAATCCATGCCGGAGGATTGCCTTTATCAACAGGATATCGTCTTAAGGATCTTAAGCCTCCTTCTTACCGAAAGGCGTCCCCCCATAAATGATCTAAAAATAATTCTTGAACGACTGATTGATCTGGGCATTCTGATAAAAGAGAATGATGGTCTGGGAATCTGCCGGGATCTGAAAAGAGGGAACACGGAGACCCTAAACAGGGGAATTATGACTCTCC
This sequence comes from Spirochaetales bacterium, assembly GCA_016342585.1. GTDB lineage: Bacteria > Spirochaetota > Spirochaetia > UBA9216 > UBA9216 > JAEINK01. The sequence continues at coordinate 146,383 of JAEINK010000004.1, read as the reverse complement.
ATCCCAATCATGAACTGACGATTATGCCGGATGTGGAATTGAAAAGGATTTTCCCCCTCGCCTGGTATTTAAGCATTCAATCCTTCGATCAGGTTGGAATATACATTCTTGATCAGGCCAGTTTTTTCCGGGGACTCCATAAGGGAAAGGAACTCCCCGCTTTTCAGGATGTTCTGGAAGATCTCTCTTCTATAGCAATTCCACAAAACATAGAGTTTTCCCTTAAAAGCTGGCAGGAGCAGTTCAGATCCGTCAGGTTAATCGAGGGAATTATCCTTAAAGTTGATCAATCCCGGATACCCCTTATCGAAAACAACCCTTTTTTGAAGCCCTATATCAGGGAGGTTCTGGCCCCGGGTTTATACCTTATGGATCCCGGGGAAAAAGACCAATGGGAACCCTCTTTACTTAATACAGGGATAACCGCCCTTCCACCCGTTGAAAAAATTTCCCAGCTTCAGGTTGAACTCTCATCTGTATACAGGCATTTGGAGGAAGGCGCCGAGATCAAACTGGGAGGTTATATCGACGGGGAGGATGAAACAGAGATTCAGAATGATACCGTGACCTCATCCGGTGAAGAAGAACTCATCGATTCGCTTGAAAAACTGAAACTTCCCCCCGGGGAGATGGAAGAACTTGAAGAGCGAATACGAAAAAAAGTGATCCTCCTCCCCTCTCAACTGAAAAAAGGGATAGTTCAGAAGGATATGCGGGAGGCAAAAGGTCTTGATTACAATGGAAAAATCAGACTGATAGAAACAGCCCTATCTTCAGGACATGAATACCTGGAAATATCCTGGTTTACCCCCGAGGATGATCTCCAGACCGATAAAATTATCCCCCGCCACCTTTCCAAAGAGGATGAAGATCTCATCCTTTCGGGGCCCTACCTGGCCGATCCGGGAGGAACGGATTTTAGAATTCGAGTCAGAAAAATCAGCCATATTAAAAGGAAAAAACTCTCATTCTTCGGTCTGTAAATAGAGTATAAATATTTAACAGAGACTGAAAAATATGATATTATCACTTCCGATGAAGAAAAAAGCAATTTTCATCCTGCTGACGGCAGGACTACTGATTGAATTAACATCCTGTGGATTCACCGACAGGCTTAAAGAGTATGTCGGAAGGGATCCACTCGATTATTACCTCGTAGGCAACAATGAAGAGAGAGAGGAGATGTACTCCTTCCTTACGGATCTTGAAATTTCCGAGGATTATGAACACTCCTTTGTTCTAATACAACAGCTTATTAAACACCTTCATAACAATAACAGGAGTGATAAATTAAACCTCCTCCTTACCACCCATGTGGAACAGCATCCCGAAGATCCTTTTAACGGGTATTACCTCCTGATTGTGGCCGATACCTACCTGGAGGAGGGGGCATTTCCCTTTGCGGTACACTACTATGAACAGATATTAAAGAATCACAGCGATCTCCTTGTGCGGGATAAATCCATTCACTATATCTGCCTGACAAATCTCACCCAGCTTGTGGATACACCAGCTGCCAGGGTAGAGTATTTTCAGGAACTCCTTGCCAGGTTTTCCAGTGAATCATCAGATTCAGGGAAATCAATGAGCATTAACCAGGGATTAACCTACTATAACCTTGCCAGAACCTATGAACAGCTGGGAGAGTGGGACCTTTCAATCCAGGCGTATAAGAACTATCTTGAATTTCCAGAAACCGTGATTCCGGGAGCACCGGAAGCATATCAGGAGATTACCGATAAAATAGCGTTTTACGATTACCATCCGAAAGACTGGACCAGTGAAAACCTGGAAGAGCTGAAAAGGGGTATTCAGTATGCGGTTTATGCCAAGAATACAAGAAGACTTAATCAATACAGGGCTAAGGTCAACTTTTTCACCCAATCCTGGGATCAGCAGTCTCCCCTGACAGAACGTGAAGTGGATGACTTTTTCTCTACTCTTGGTCGGTTTATGGCCAGAAGGGTTTCTTACCGCAAAGATCTTGATGATGATTCCAATAGCCAGGAGGCCTACCTTGAAACCTTTGGCTGGTCCTATCGTATTCCAACCTGGTATTTTTACTTCACGCGAGTCTCATTTCCTGCCGATCCTGAAATAAATGGACAATGGCAATGGTCTGGGATCTATTTTGGAGAGAAACCCTTCTCCGGGTCTAACTGATTTCAGGATAATACAAAAATGGGGCTGAATATCACCATGAAATTCCGATGCATATTTTTCCTTCTCCTCTTCATCTCCCCGGGAGCCTACTCAATAGTTTTAGCCGAAGGAACATCAGAGGAGGAGATCCCCCGGAATCCCTCTCTTTATCGCATCCAAAAAGGGGCGGGATGGCCGGAAGAACCGATAGTAGCTGTTCCCGATATGGGGCAAGGACTCTCCAAACCCCTCCCCTCAAGGCAGAATCACATAGGAATGATGGTTCATACCCTGGAACCGGAGAGAGCCGAGAGGGTGAATTACTATATCAACCTTTTTTCATCTCCCGAATATAAAGAGTGGATTACGGGAATTCAGAAAAGAAGCCGCGATTTCCTACCCTATATAAAAGAGACGGTGCAGGAACATGATATCCCCCTGGAGTTTGCCCTTCTTCCCGCCGTAGAATCAACCTTCAGATCCCACGTGGTCTCCTCCTCGGGGGCTGCCGGTTTGTGGCAATTCATGATGAACTCCATCGGCCCCTACGAGATGACAGTAGATCAGTGGCGGGATGACAGAAGGGATTTTATTAAGTCCACCCAGGGGGCCATAAAAAAACTGAAATACAACTATTCACAGCTTGGGGACTGGAACCTCGCCCTGGCAGCCTACAACTGCGGCCTGGGCAGGGTACAGCGAACCATAGCCTCAAGCGGGATAGATAATTTCTGGCTCCTGGCTGAAAAAAACCTTCTGCCCAGAGAGACAATACAATATGTTCCAAGATTTATGGCGGCTGCCCATATATTATCCTATCCCGGAAGATTTGGATTACCCCTTGATTGGGACCCTCCGATACTGTGGGAGAGGATAGAACTTAATCAGGCGGTGGATCTGCGAATTCTGGCATCAAAATCAGATGTTCCACTGGAGAGACTTATTACAGGAAACGCTGAATTGAGATATGGTATAACTCCTCCTGATTTATCAAATTATCAACTGAAGGTTCCGGCCGAGTATTCCGATTCTATAAGAGAGGTTCTCGAAAACAGTACTGAAAGGCTGATCCGGTTCTATATTCACAAGATCGGCTCGGGTGACACCTTCTATGGTCTTGCAGAACATTTCGGGATCCCGGTGAATATGATTATTGAATATAATCCGGAAGCAAACCCATCCGCCCTTAGAATAGGTCAAAAGGTAATTATTCCGGCCTTCAGGGAGACAGAGCCCTACCGGAGTGGCATAGAGGCAAGTGCAAAGATCTATACGGATGTCTATACTGTCAAATCAGGGGACAGTCTCTGGTCCATTTCCAGAGACTATGGGGTTTCACCGGAAGAACTTGCCATGAATAATGGAATTGAGTTAAACGGTGTTCTCAGGAGTGGAACAAGGCTTCAGGTACCGGAATTGGAGGATGATGATGAAATATAGGAAGGTTATACTTTTTCTCTTTATACTGCTAATCTTCCAGGCGCTCCCCCTCTTCACTGAAAATGTGGAAAGCAGTACCGAGATCGACTGGGAAACGGGGGTTTTGAGGATCTCCGTAACCGCAACCCTTCCAGACTCGGATTCTCCCCTTCCCCTGGTGAAACACCAGGTACTGCAATCCATCAACAGGGAGTTTCCTGGATACCTGAGAGAGGCTTTACTTCCCCTTACCGTGGATTCCTTCAACACCTTCGGAGAGGCCATTCAGCAGAACCCGGATCTTATCCATACCATAAACAGACTCGCCGATGAAGCGGATTTAATCTCCACAAGAATGAATTTAAGCTTAACCGCCCTCATTATGGAGTATCAGGTTCCCCTTCGCCCCCTCCTGGTGGAACCCTTTGTTACCTCAGCGGATCCGACACCACTTCACAGTTTCATGACCTATGAACCCTCCGCCCCCTTCACTGGGATTGTCATATATGCGGCAGATTCCCTGCCGGTTTATGGCGAAAGGGATCTACAGGGGATGACAAGGACCGAAAAAATAACCCCCTGTTTCTTCCCTCGAATTTTCAATGAGGGGGGATGGGAAATATTCGGCAGTGTAAATATGAAACCGGAATTCCTTAAAAGCAGGGGAATCGCAGCCTATATTAAAGATACTGATTTATCAGCTTATGCTGAGCGCATTGGAGACTACCCTTTCTATACAACAGCCAGAGGGCTTTATGGCAAATACCACACAGATATCATCCTTTCCGAGGAAGATATAAGACGGTTTCTGTCCCTGGAAGAAAACCATAGGCTCCTCTCTGAAGGCCGGATTGTAATCATTCATTAAACACTTATTCTTCAAGCAATTATCCATTGACTTAAGCCTCTAATATGGTCAAAATAACCACACGGAGGATTTGATGAAAATCAATTTTAAGTTTAAATTGCAACTCTTTGTTTTACTAACCCTCATTATTCTCACTGGTTGCAGTGAGAAACCTGTCGGATATGGCGTACTGCTCTGGTGGAATGAAGATACATCGCTTACCCAGGGAAATATATATCCGGTTTATTCTGAATCAAATATCAGAGATACCTATATAATTACAGAGTCAGGTGCTCCCGTTGTTGAGCTTCCCCGATGGCGGATGGATCTCTTCAACAAAGAGGAAGAGGCTCAGATCTTTACCGATAATTATGCTCCTCTGCTTGGCATATATGGGGAATCCCTTAAAAATGGTCAGGCAGTTCGAAAAGAGACCTCATCGACGGCTGAGAGAATTTATAAGCTCAGAGAGGAACAGATAGTAAAAGTTGTCTCAAAAATTGAACCCAAGGTAACCATAGGATCCACTGAAGATTACTGGTACAGGGTACTTACCGAGGACGGCATCTCCGGCTACTGTTTTGGGGCAAACCTTGAGATTTTCGATATGGAAGAGAGACTCGCTCGCAAAGATACCCTTAAAATTGACCCCCTTATTGCCGATTTTCTTGCAAAACCCTTCCGGCCCGTTGAGTTCAGGGAGATGGTTCTTGAAAAAAGGATTAACCTGGAGAGCTTCAATCCTGCGATTGGAACTTTTCCGAACCTGGAAGAAAAAACCATCACGGTTGTAACCGAGGAAGATACATTTGTCTTCGAATTCGATGAAATCCTGGAAGGTGAACCGGGTCGCTTCCTCTTCGGGGAGAGCGGCATGGATGTTAAAGTGATAAATCCGAACAGGCTTGTTGTTCATTACGACAACAAAGGTGCCAGTGTTGATCAGCTCTATGTTGTGATCGATGGTATGGCCGGAATCATAGAGACCGAAAAACAGAGACAGGAAGCCCTTTTCCAGGATCTCTACTACATGGGACCGGCAGAGAGCAGTGCCTATGGAACAATAGCCTTCGAAGGTATTAATAATTTTATATGGGAAGATTATGGCAGACTCGTTCCCGATATAATCCCCAGGGGACTGGATGGACGAGGCAGCGCCGAGATCATCTACTACCCGGCCAGTGATATCAAAGAGAAGTATGATGGGGTTATAACCTTGAATTTCACGCCTCCTTCCAGCGCAAGCACAGTGAACTTTTTCTACAACAGGCTCGATGCAGGCCTGAAACTGACCCATATCCCCCTGAAGGACATCGAAGAAGGAATCGTAGAGAGGGAAAACCCTTCACCAATTATCATGTATTTCTCTGCGGATTCTCCCAGAGAGAGAGTAATGGAAGAGTAAAGAAAATAACGATGGGTTCTGTACAGATATCTGAAATACAACTCGCATTTGGTGATAGAGAACTTCTTAAAGGTATAGGATACTCCCTTGCTTCCGGTAAAAAAGCCGCCCTTACGGGGGGAAATGGTACCGGAAAATCTACCCTTATGAAGATAATCGCCGGCCTATCAAAAGCCGATTCCGGGAGAGTCTCCAAATCCAGGGGATGCAGGGTCTCCTACCTCCCCCAATCCGGGCTGGTGCACCAGGGAATCCCCCTGGTAGAGGAGACGGAGAAGGCCTGGGATTTCCTTTTACCCGATATAAAAAGAAAAGAGAGCATCGAACACCTGCTTTCGGAAACCGATGAGGATGATCCGGCAACGGAATCTCTGGTAGAGGAACACCACGACCTCTCTGAAAAGATTATTGAAAGTGGATATTACAGCCGAAGAGAAAGTCTTGAGGTTGTCCTGCAGGGTTTGGGATTCAGCAGGGAAGATTTTCAAAAGCACTGTGAAGAGTTCTCCGGTGGGTGGCAGATGAGAATTGCACTGGCCAAGGTCCTTCTTGAAAAACCGGATATACTTCTCCTTGATGAACCGACGAACTACCTCGATATCGAGGCCAGGGACTGGCTTGAAGGTTTTCTCCAGGGATTCTCCGGGGGCCTCTTAATGGTCTCTCACGACCGATACTTTCTGGATGTGACGGTAAACGAGGTTGCTGAACTTTTTAACGGGGACCTGCATGTATTCAAAGGTAATTATTCGGGGTATCTGGTAAAAAGAGAACTGGAATTACAGGAACTTCTTAAAAAGTTCGAGCAGCAACAGGAAGAGATCAGCCGGATAGAGTATTTTATCAATAAATTCCGATCAAATGCCTCCAAGGCTACTCAGGTTCAGAGTCGGGTGAAATACCTGGAGAAACTCCCACGGATAGAGATCCCCGAGAGTATGAAAAAGATCCACTTCTCTTTTCCCAAACCACCAAGGTCAGGAAAGCAGGTTCTTACCATAGAAAAAGTGGGGAAATCCTATGGCGATTTCAACGTTTTTAAAGATCTTGACCTCATCATTGAAAAGGAAGAGAAACTCCTTATAGCTGGAAAAAATGGAGCCGGAAAATCGACCCTCATGCGTCTCATTGCAGAGGTGGATAAAGATTTTGATGGAGTCATAAAACCGGGAGCCGATGTAAAAATCGGATACTTCTCACAGGATATTGAATCTACTATAAAGGGAGAGCTCTCTGTACTCGAGGAGATGGAATTATCTGCACCAACTCACCTCATCCCGGATCTGCGAAATCTTCTAGGCGCCTTCCTCTTTCGAGGGGACGACATATATAAATCTGTATCCGTTTTAAGCGGAGGAGAGAAAAGCAGACTCGCCCTTCTGAAACTGCTCCTCTACCCTGTTAACCTGCTTGTATTGGATGAACCCACAAACCATCTTGATATGAACTCAAAAAATGTTCTTCTGAATGCCCTGAAATCCTATGAAGGGACCCTGGTTTTCGTCTCCCACGACAGATATTTCATTGAAAATGTGGCAACCAAGGTGCTGGAAATGAATACCAGTGGTCCCAGGATTTTTCACGGGGATTATGAATATTACCAGTGGAAAATTGGAGAAGAATCGAGAGAAGCAGAACAAGAGGCAGCCAATTTCAGCGGCCAAACCGCCAGCCTGGATAAAAACCAGGGTAAAAAGGCAAGAGAAGAGGAAAAACAGCTAAAAAGTAAACTCCGTAAACTGGAAAGGGAGTCCCAATCACTGCTCTCAGAGATTGAGGAACTTGATGACGAAAAGAAAAACCTGGAGAATCAATTGTCTGATCCATCAGTATACTCGGACGGAGAAAAATCCCGTGAGGTTCAGAATAGGATTGAAGAAATTATAAGGAAGCAGGAAGATGCTGGAAAAAAATGGGAAGAAGTTGAAGAAGAACTTGACTCAATCGGTCCCTGACTCTGACAGCCCGGAAGTCGATACCGGCATGGGCGGTATGGCCAGGGCAATGCTTGTCACAATCCCACTGGCCATTTTTAATATTATACTGATACTCGGTCCCGTTGCGATAATTGCCGGCTCTATTGTTATTTTGGCTGTCACATCCATTTGCGTAGTACTAATCGGACTAACCTTCTTCCTTATGGGAATTTTTCAACCCTTTATTCCTGTTATCAGCTTTTTCCCGGTTTTAATCTCCCCCGCCATGCACCTGGCCGCTGTTTTTGCAGGAATCTTTCTTTTCAGCACGGGAAATCTGATGGCAATCGGGTTATACAAACTTTCCCGCCTCCTTTTTAAATATTCAATCGAATATATCAAGCTCAATTACAGAATTATTACAAAATCGGAGGATGCGAAATGAAACTCAAATTATCCTCCCTTATAAAAATCCTTCTAACCCTGGCGGTAGGCTCCCTGGCGGGCTTATTAATACTCATTCTAATTGCCGGACCGGATTGCCTTATTCTGAACCTTCGTACACCGGCTTCACTCCTTACGTATGATGTAAATATAGAGAGAAAAATTGTTCTTACCAATATTGATACGATTGAGATCGATTTTACCTCCCAGGATGTAAATATCGTCCCTGTTACAGGGAATGAGATGACCCTCCTTTATGCGGGATCGATTTCATCCAGTTGGGAAATCTCCGAACCCTTCATCCTTCTCAATTCCAATAATAGAAAGATGGATATAGAGCTGCCCAGGGTTAATTTTTCCGGCACTGGTTCGATTCATGAAGATCTTGTTCTAAACCTCGGTATACCGGAAAAAAGCCTGGCGGATTTAATTGTATCGACCTCATCCGGCAATATTCATATCCAGGGAAATCCCGCTTCTCGATTGATCGTAGATACAACCTCTGGAACGGCATATGTAAATGGTTTTTCAGGATACAACTTGAGGGTTAATACAAGTTCCGGAGACCAGACTCTCGAAAATATAAGATTTAATGGAAGCCTGGAGATACAGTCATCATCCGGAGATATTACCGCGGAAGTTCAAAAAAGCGGTGGAACTATCCTCGCCGAATCATCTTCCGGAAATATTGATATTGCCATTCCGGAAAATGCAGATTATACCCTCCATTTAGCACACACTCCCACCAAAGAGGAGGAGGAAGAAGACATGTATGATAAACCGGAACATACAAAAATACACCTCTTCTCCTATTCCGGCGATGCATCCTTGAATCATTTTTAATTTCTATTATGCTTAATAGAAGGTTAAAATTAATAAGGAATCGATCATGAACAGGGAACTGACACATACTATACACAAAATGCCTAAAATTGAACTCCATGTACATTTGGAAGGGTCTGTTAATCCGGAAACACTGCTCAAACTGGCAGAGAAGAATAATATTCCCCTACCGGTATCCACCCTTGCGGAAATCTGCGAGTGGTACACCTTTACCGATTTTGATAATTTTATCGATGTTTATCTGAAGATTTCCGAGTGTATACAGACAGCCGCAGATCTCGAATTGATAGGCAGGGAGTTCCTGAAAAATCAGAAGAAGCAGAATATAATCTATACGGAGTTCACCTTCACCCCCCATACCCACTATATACAAAAGGGAATCTCCTTTTCCGCTCAATTAGCGGCCCTTGAGAGGGCAAGAATCTGGGGATTGTCGGAACTGGGCATCGATTGCCGTTTTATAATGGATATTAACAGAACAGAACCTTCTGAAGCAGGAGAGATCACCGCCAACTGGCTTCTTGAAAATCAGGACTCCTCCATTGTGGCCCTAGGGCTGGGGGGACAGGAAGAAGGCTACCCGCCGGAACGGCATAAGGCAGCCTTTCAAAAAATCATTGAAAGCCGGTATCACTCTATCCCCCATGCGGGAGAAATGGCTGGCCCTGCAAGTATTCGGGGGGCACTAGAAATCCTAAAGGCAGAAAGACTCGGTCATGGAGTCCGCTCCTGGGAAGACCCGGAGTTAATCAAATATCTAATCGATAACAATATATGCCTGGAAGTATGCCCCAGCTCAAACATCTGCCTGAAAGTCTACCCCTCCCTTTCGGAACATGTTCTACCAAAGTTGGTAGCTGCCGGGCTGAAAGTTACAATTAACTCGGATGATCCCCCCATGTTCAGCACAAGCCTGACCGATGAGTACCTGAGGATAAGCCAGGCCTTCGGATTCGGGAAGGAAGATTATCTAAGATTCAACCTGACGGCTATAGAAAACTGCTTCCTGGCCCCGGAAGAGAAATCTGCTCTCAAGATTAAGTATATGAATATGTGGAAAAAGCTTAATTAACCAAAGTGTGTATAAAACTCACGGGGCGCAAGCTCCCTGAAATCCCCATGCTCAATCAGATATCGGCGGAGCTCGAAACAGAGATGGCATTTAGATCTATAACCTGCTTCGGCCTCTTTAAAACCAAGTTCCCCTGCCATAACATAAACCTCTCCAATCTCCTCCCGCATGAGAGCATCCAGTACGGGAAATTCTTCAGGAGAGACTTCTGTTTCCACGATCGAATCCAGTTCCCGGCAATCCCCATAGGAGATACCGCCGCAATAACCGGGCATATAATTGCCGTAATTATCGAAATGGTTATGCCAGGGCCTTATAAAAGATGGGCTGCATGGCGAATTAAAAAATGTTCCCGCAGGATAAGATGGAAAGAGATCTGATGCGATGGCATCGACACTATAGGGTGACCGACCGGAAAGGAAAAACTCAACATTTGAAAATATGGAGTGTTTATCCTCATACTTAAAATAATCCTCCAGGGCAACCTTTCCGGAAAAACCAAAATCCTTAAACCTTCTATAGTAATCCATCTGATACACCATGGTATTCCTGCCGAAAACCTCAAGGCTCAATCTTATGGCCCTCTCGGTTCTTTCGAAGGGTATATACTCAAGGTAAAAAGGGTTCACCGAGATCATAATCCCCATCAGACCCTTTTCCTTCAGGATTTTTAATTTCTCTAGAGCTATATCATCATCCGTAGCCCAAAAACAGTTTGTCTCCACAAACATGGATGGAATCCCGTATTCAGCCCCGTTTTCCACGGCCAGACAGAGAAGATCGAAGTTCATAAACGGTTCACCGCCGGAAAAATGGAGGCCGCGGCTTAAACTCATGGAAGCCGGACCTTCCGGTGCCGGGGTAATAGTCCTGGAGAGCTGTTTTAAAGTCTTATCCAGATTCTTATCGGAAATCCAGTCGGCACTCCACTTTGGAGAGCAGCCGTACATACAATGACGGCATTCGGCTGTACATTTATAGGAAAGTATGAGGCCGCCTGACCGGGGAACTGGTATTTTCATAATATTATTCTGCCATAAAAGATGTAATGAAACAATCAACAATAAATTATTCCCCAAACAAAGTTTATTTTGCTTGAGGAATCGGGGGCAATATATTTTTCGTATTTTTAGGAGTTCTTCGAAAAATCTTCTTCTTTTATTTCAACCACCACACCGTCAATCATTAAAAAGGCTACTCTGGTGTTAGTACCATCCGGGGCAACAAACTGATATAAGACCTTCTCGTTTTCTATCATTTCATCGAAGTTATCAACATAATAGGCTATATGAGGATTATCTCTTAATTCATTTGGAAGAACACTATCTTCATTTACATATAATAGCTCAAATTTTAATGGGTGTTTTTCAAAATCGGTGACATAGCAACCCAGAGATTCAACCAATACAGCATCTTTCGGAATTGTTTTACTTGGAATACAATAATGACAATAAGTATACATAATTTTCCTTCTTATAGATTATTTTGATCTGGATTTTTGATGCAGAGCCTTTCCAAGCTGATCAACACCGACGGCAATCAATAGAACGATTCCCTGAACAACCATCTGCCAGTATGAGTCGATATTCAACAGAATCATACCGTTGGAGAGTATACCGATTATCATAACACCGGCCACAACACCGCTCAGCTTTCCCTCGCCTCCGGAAATACTGATACCACCAAGAACAACAGCGGTAATTACATTCATCTCAAAACCACTACCCGTTGTGGGCTGAGCACTGAATAATCGAGACAGCATGACAATACCGGCAACACCAGCACAGAAAGCAGAAAACATATAGGTCATATATTTTACAGCGGTAACATTAACACCGGAGAGACGGGCAGCCTCTTCATTTCCACCAAGACCATAGATATACCGACCGTATTTCGACTTATTCAGGAATAGATGGCCCAGAACAAATATGGCAATCATGATTATGGCAGGAATGGGAATGATCCCCAGATACCCCTGACCGATAACCTTAAAAGCCTTGGTGAAACCATAAACAGGTAGACCACCGCAAAGGATGTAGACAACACCACGCAAAGTTCCCATGAGTCCAAGTGTGGCAATCAGAGGTGGTATTCGGACAGTAGTAATTAGAAAGGCACTCAATGCACCACATAGACAGGCAACGATTAGAGCTGCGACAACGGCAAATGCGGGATACATCCCCAATTCAACCATCATTTTCGCACATACAGTTCCTGTCAGTCCCAGTATTGAACCTACTGTCAGGTCTATCCCGGAAGTCAAAATTACACAGGTCATACCGACGGCAGTTATCCCTAACATGGAAACCTGTCGTATAACGTTCATCAGATTGTTCTGACTCAAAAAAGCGTCGGACGCTATTGAAAAAAATATGAAAACAGCCAGGCAAACATAAAATATCGCATGTTTACGGACCGATTTTAAAAAATTGAACCTCTTTGGCACTTTTCCCTCCTGCCTATTAATTATTTCCGGAGGCAAGATCCAGGATTCTTTCCTGACTCACATTTCCGGCATCAAGTTCACCCTCGATGACTCCCTCATGCATGACGATAATCCGTTCCGACATACCTATGAGTTCGGGCATTTCCGATGATATAAAGATTATTCCCTTACCTGATTCGGCAAGTTCCTTGATAAGAGTATAAATTTCCTGTTTAGCCCCAACATCGATTCCACGGGTCGGCTCATCAAAAATGAGTACATCACAATCCCCGGCGAGCCATTTGGCAAGAACAACTTTCTGCTGGTTACCACCGCTTAAATTGGACACTTTCTGTTCAACAGAGGAGCATTTAATCGACAACTTCTTCTGATACTCATCGACCAGCTTTTTTTCTTTTCGCTTGTTCACAAATATCCAGTCGGTGATCCTGTCAATAAAGGTATAACCAATATTTTCCCTGATGGAGAGGTTAAGCAGCACACCCTGTTCCTTCCTGTCTTCGGGAATGAGACCAATACCATTACTTATAGCCGCGGCAGGTTTATTGTTATTGATCTTTTTTCCATGCATGAAGATCTCTCCGGAATCAACCGAATCCAGACCAAAAAGTGCCCGGGCCACCTCGGTACGACCGGCACCAACAAGTCCTCCGAAACCAAGAATTTCACCCTTCCTTAATTTAAAATTCACATCCTTGAGAAAGTCAGGTGTATTCAGGTTTTTGACCTCAAGAATAATATCATCGGTGGAGGGTTTCGGTCTTGGGAAATCAACCCCAAGCTCACGACCTACCATCAGGCTGATGAGTTTATTTCGATCGGTTTCTTCTATATTGACCGTATCGATATAGGTTCCATCGCGGAAAACCGTAATTCGATCGGCAATCTCCTGAAGCTCTTCGAGACGATGAGATATATAGATGATCGAAACGCCCTCTGCCTGAAGCTGTTTTATCAGCTTGAACAGATTCTCGGTTTCGCTGTTTGTCAAAGCAGCAGTGGGCTCATCAAAGATTAAAATCCTGGATTTCTGACTCACTGCCTTGCCTATCTCAACGAGCTGTTTATAGGCAACACTCAGGTCACGCACCTGAATTGTGGGATTGAGCTCGGTTCCCATGGAACTAAAGATTTCGGAAGCGGAATTATTCATGCTTTCCATATTCAGGAAAGATGATTTTGTGACTTCTCTTCCGAAGAACATATTTTCTGTAACAGTTAAATATGGAACCAGGTTGAATTCCTGGTAAATAGCGGAAATCCCGTAATTCATAGCCGAATGGGGAGTTAAATTGGAAATATCCTCCCCTTCAAGGATGATCTTTCCACTGTCAGGCTGGTGAGCCCCTGTAAGAATCTTAATAAAAGTAGATTTCCCGGCGCCATTCTCTCCAATAAGAGCATGAACTTCACCTCTTCGGAGAGAGAATCCAACATCATTCAATGCCTGGACTCCCGGAAATCCCTTACTAATATTCCTGGTCTCAAGTATTATATTATCGGCCAAGATAAACTCCTCTGAATACTAACAGCCGCCGAGTATCCGGCGGCTTAAAAAATAGGTTACGAAAAATCAGCTGAACTATTTTCCAGCAAGATACTCATCTAGATTCTTCCAGGTAACTCTTTCAAAATCGATGGGATGATCTTCAACTTCTTTTCCAGCGATAAGGTCCATCACCATTTCAATGTCATGAGCTGCTTCGGCGTAGGGCATCATATCAACACTGGCTCTGAAAATGCCTTTCTCTTTCATGGCATCTAGACCGGGAGGTGTGGCATCAATTCCACCTATGAAAAATCTGTCACTATCTCTACCGGCAGCCATAACGGCTTCGTAGGCACCGAGGGCAACAGCATCTGAATGACAGATAATAACTTCCAGGTCCGAGTTTGCCTGAAGAAGGATTTCAGTACATTTCATACCATTGGCAGTATTGTTGGCAGACTGGTTGTCTGAAACAACATTGGCATTGGGAGCAACGGAGTGGAGACCATCCCGCATTCCATCAATCCGGTATTTATTCTGGGGCATATCGGGGTAACCGAGGATTGCACAATCAGCAGTTCCTCCGAGTTCCTCTACAACCCATTCACCGGCATTGATTCCTGCCTGAAAACCAAACTGATACTCATCGAGAACACAATTGGCAGAAGAACCTTCAACAAGGGTGATTACCGATAAAACAGGAATTCCTGCTTCGGTGGCCTGGGCGACAACATCTATCATGGCAGTTGTATCAACTGTAATAATAACGATTCCATCAACACCCTGAGAAATATAATTCTCCATGGATGAAACCTGTTTAGCCACATCACACTGAGCATCATCTACAATGAGTTTTACACCAAGTTCCTCGGCTTTAGCCTTGGCACCTTCGAGTCTTGAGATAAAAAACGGGTTTACAAGGTCAATCTGTGAATATACGATCTTAATCTGGTCGTCTCCACCATCCTGCTGTCCTCCTGCAAATGCACCGAAAGAACAAATCATAAATACTGCAACTAACATCATAAGTGTAGCTTTTTTCATTCTGGATACCTCCTATCCTTTAGACATATTTAATTTTGTATATTATGTCTTTTATTGTTATTTGCGATATATTACCACGATTACTCGATATGTCAAATTAATAATTTAAATTATGGTCATTTTTTACATTTTTACTTATAATTTAAATTTAACTAAATTAGTCATATTTACCGGAAACCCCATTTCAGCTTCACTATTGACAGAAAGGATAATTTTCTATATGTTTCTTTGTATAGATACGTTACTTCTGATAGAAACGTGAATTGGAGGAAAATTTGAAAACCCATTTGATAAAACGGCTCCCCGGGGAGAGATACACCCCCTGCGGCCTGGCAAGAAAACTCAATGCAAAGATTATTCTGGAATCATCCTCTCTGACCAAGGGAAAGGAGAGATTTTCCATCCTCCTTGTTAAAGAGATATTTACTATAGAACAGAGGGGTGGTGAAGTCTTTTTAAAAGAGCCTGCCGGTAAAACAAAAAAGGTCAATCATAAGGGTACAGACATTCTACCCGTGCTTAGCTACTTCGCCGATAAACATGGGGAACATAACTACGAGTTCCCCTACCCGGCCGGCGGTGTGGGTTTTCTATCCTTTGAATTCTGTAAATACTGTGATGATATAAATATAGAAAACAGGAAGGATCCCCTGAACCTTCCCGAAGCGGCATTTATATTCGGTTCAACCTTTATTATTTTTGATCACTATACCGATGAAATTATAATTTTAGTCCTGAACTACCCCGGATACGAACTGGACCTTGAAAAAGAACTCTCTACAGTAGAGGAGAGCCTGGCAGATTTGAACTTCAACTACCTCATGGAAAAACAAGATGAAGCGAAAGCAACCCTCCTGACAAGTAAGGAGAAGGATGAGGAGTACAAGGATGCTGTCCGGACAGTTCGTGAAGAGATCATCAAGGGGAATCTCCTCCAGGCTGTCCCCTCCAGACGGCTCACAATTAAAACAAAGAAAACAGCCATGGAAGCCTATAGGTCCTTGAGAAACTCAAACCCCTCCCCCTATCAGTTCTACCTGGATTTTGGGGAGTATCAACTCTATGGTGCCTCCCCGGAGGTGCATGTGAAGGTCAAACGCGACAAGGTCACAATCAGGCCAATTGCAGGAACCAGAAAGAGGGGAAAACACATTGGTGAAGACATTGCCCTGGCCGAAGAGCTTCTTTCAGATGAGAAAGAGCGGGCTGAGCACCTCATGCTTATAGACCTTGCACGCAATGACCTGGGAAGGGTTTGCACTGTTGGTTCGGTTGAAGTTACCGAAAAAATGATAATCGAGAAATACTCCCAGGTTATGCATATTGTCTCCCAGGTCGAGGGGAAACTGGCTAAAGATAAAAACGCAGCAGATGTTATCAGAGCCACCTTCCCGGCAGGGACAGTCTCGGGGGCTCCAAAAATACAGGCCATCCAGACTATCTCCAGAATCGAAAAAGAGCCCCGGGGGTTTTATGCCGGTCTTGTAGGATACTTCGATGCCAACGGCGACATTGATACATGCATTACCATCCGAAGCGGTGTGAAAAAAGGAGACTTGCTCTACCTCCAGGCGGGAGGCGGTATAGTCTTTGATTCAACACCCGAAAGGGAGCTGGAAGAGACCAATGAAAAACTCCGGGCCACAGCACTGGCCGCAGGAATTGAGGTGTAAAATGATATTATTACTGGATAACTACGATTCTTTTACATATAACGTGTTTCAACTCGTAACCAAGCATAGTACAGAACCGGTGGCGGTTCATCGAAGTGATAAAGTTAGTCTTGAGCAGGTCATCGAGATGTCCCCCGAAGCATTGATCATCTCTCCCGGCCCTGGTAGACCCGAGAATGCGGGAATATCCCTGGAAGCTGTGCGCCATTTTGCAGGAAAAATACCGATTCTTGGCATCTGTCTTGGTCATCAGACCATCGCCCAGGCTTTTGGCGGAGAGATCATCTCTTCCCGTAACATTGTTCATGGAAAAACAGAAGCTATCTCCCTGGATGGGCGGGGATTATTCAGAAACCTGGGAACAACAGAAATCTTCACACGATATCACTCCCTGGCCGTAAACAGACAGAATATTCCGGATTGTTTTGAAATATCTGCCGAAAGCAGGGATGGGGAAATCATGGGGATACGCCATAAGGAGTATCCCGTCGAGGGTGTTCAGTTTCATCCTGAATCCCTTGGCTCCCTGGAAGCTGGAGAAAAACTTATAATAAACTTCCTCCACTATAAAAGAGAACCCCTCCCCAAAAAACTCATCCTTACAAAACTCCAGAATCGAGAAGATCTTACTACAGATGAGATGACAGATTTCATGGATGAACTCACCGATGGAAGTTTAAATGATACCTTCACTTCGGCGGTACTCATGGGTCTTAATATGAAGGGGATTACATCCGAAGAGATCGCGGCCTGTGCCTCTGTCCTCCAGATGAAAAAAGCATCCATCAAAAGCTCAATCCCTGTCATAGATACCTGTGGGACGGGGGGCGATGGTCTGGGAACCTTTAATATCTCCTCATTTACAGCATTAATAGTAGCCTCTGCCGGCGGAACGGTAGCCAAGCATGGAAACAAAGCGGTCAGCTCAAAAAGCGGCAGTTCGGATTTCTATACAGAATTAGGCATTAATTTTAATTATTCACCCGAAGGTGCTGTAAAACTCCTTGAAAAATCCTCTTTTACCTACCTCCATGCACCGTTCTACCACTCTGCCATGAGATTTGCAGGCCCGGTCAGGAAGGAGCTGGGTATAAAAACCATCATGAACCTCCTGGGCCCCCTGGTTAACCCCGCCGATGCCGAGTTCAGAATAATAGGAGTTTATGATAAGGAGCTATGCCCGGTAATGGCCAGGGCGGCTAAGATTCTGGGGGTCTCCCGGGTTATGACCCTGGCAAGTGAGGATGGTCTTGATGAGATATCCCCTTCGGCACCCACAAGGATTTTCTTCATCGATCAGGATGGAGTCGAAAGTGATGAAATTTTCGATCCAAAAAGTCTCGGCATCACCGGTATATCTCTGGCCGAACTAAAAGGAGGAGATGCCGCCGAAAACGTAAAAATGGCCAGAGAACTCCTTGAGGGAACAGGTTCTGAAGCCGTCAGGCAGGCCTGCCTTTTAAACGCCGGGGCCGCCCTCTACACTGGAATGGTCGCCGGTACAATTGAGGCAGGATACAGACTGGCAAAGGAAGCCCTTGAATCGGGTATAGTAAAGAAAAAGGTTTCCGAGATCATTTTTGAAAGTAATAAACTTGCGGAGGCAAAATGATCGACATAAGGATGGAAATAACCCGAAAGCGAATCGAGGATATCAAGGAGCGGGGACCTGCTGGAGGATTTGAGATTCCAGCCGAGAGGTGTGTTCCCCTCACCCCCTTCCTGAAAGATTCCCCGGTAATCTGTGAAATAAAAAGGTGTTCACCTTCAAAAAAGGATATCGATCTTATGCTTAATCCCCTGAAAACGGCCACCCGTTACAGGGATGCGGGGATCAGGAATCTCTCGGTATTAACGGAAGAGAACTACTTCCGGGGTTCATTGAAGGATCTCCAGGATGTTAAAGCCCTATACCCGGATTTAGCTGTCTTACGAAAAGATTTTCTGGTCGATGTACGGGATATCGAAATATCCTATCTTTTCGGGGCCGATGCTGTACTTCTTATTACCTCCCTCCTCTCCACCGAGAAGCTTAAAGCCATGTATGAAAAGGCGGTCGAATTGGGAATGACACCCCTGGTTGAAATTCACGATGAGGCCGATGCGGCAAAAGCGACGGTGGTGAAACCAGCCCTTGTTGGTATAAACAGCCGCAACCTTAAGACCTTCCAGATTGATCCTATGACCCCTTTAAGGATCCGAACCCTTATTAACTGGGAGACTTCAGTGATCTATGAATCGGGGGTCCTGGAAAGAGCCGATGGCGAATTTGTTGCCGGAACAGGCTTTGAAGGGGTTCTGGTTGGTGAAGCGGCCGTTAAAAACCCCGATTTTCCGGGGATTCTTTTGGATTGTTTTAATCATAGGAAAGAAAATGAGAAAAAATATGGGTTCTGGAAAAGGTTATATCAAGGATTCACATACGCAAAACCCCTTATAAAGATATGCGGTATAACAAAAAAAGATGATTTTGATAAAGTTGTCTCCCTTGGTGCCGATATGGCGGGTTTCATCCTGGCCGAGTCACCAAGAAAAACCAATCGGGAGTTCATTGAAACCTGCATTGATGATAATATACTCAAGGTAGGAGTTGTTGTACTCAAGGCTGGCCTTCCCCTGCCGGATGAGATTATAAAGATGCTGGAAGATGGTGTTCTCCACGCAATACAATTCCATGGTGAAGAGACGGCGGAACAAATAGGGGGAATCACCGGTTATAAAGCATTCAGACTGAAAGGAATGCAGGATATAGAGAGGATGTCTTCCTACCCGTCCCGGGCAAAACTCATCGATGCCTTCAGCCCGGCGGCCCACGGTGGGACAGGAAAACAGATAGATCCCAGCCTGGTAAACAGGGTTTCGGAAAAGGGAACCCTCTGGCTGGCCGGCGGATTAAACCCGGAGAATATTAAAGGGATACTCAACCGCTTCAAACCGGAGCTTATAGATATCTCAAGCGGCGTGGAGTTATCCCCGGGAGTGAAGGATCATACAAAACTCGATCAACTATTTGAAAAGGCGGCTTTTTATGAGTGATAAAAAAGGATATTTCGGAAATTTCGGTGGCAGATATGTGCCGGAGGTACTAAGAGCCTCCCTGATGGAACTGGAAGAGTCCTACCGCAAGGTAATCGATGATCCGGATTTTAAAAAAGAGTTATCGGATCTTCATAAACATTTTACAGGAAGGCCCACTCCGCTTTTAAAGGCCGAAAATGCCTCAAAAGAGCTTGGTGGCGCTACGATTTATATAAAACTGGAAGGACTTGCCAATACGGGGGCCCATAAGATTAACAACGCCCTGGGACAGGCTCTCCTTGCCAAACGAATGGGAAAAACCAGGATAATTGCCGAAACAGGAGCAGGTCAACATGGCGTTGCCACCGCTTCGGCCTGTGCACGATTGGGTCTTGAGTGCGAGATCTATATGGGGAGTGAAGACATCAGACGTCAGCACCCGAATGTTTTCTGGATGGAGCTATTCGGAGCAAAAGTGATCCCTGTCGAATCGGGTTCACGGACGCTGAAGGACGCTGTTAACCAGGCCTTCAGGGACTGGACCTCAAGTTTCACTGACACCCACTATCTTCTGGGCTCAGCCCTTGGTCCCGCCCCCTATCCCGAGATGGTAAGGAGTTTTCAGTCAATTATTGGTGAGGAAGTCAAAGAGCAGGCAGAGTTTCCAATCCACACAATGGTGGCCTGTGTGGGTGGAGGCTCAAACGCCATAGGGTTTTTCTCACCCTTCATCGACAGAGATAAACCAAGGCTTGTCGGTGTTGAAGCGGGTGGTAGGGGGAAAGCCTCGGGAGAACACGCCGTACGAATGTCCGGCATGGGATCCCCGGGGATCGTTCAGGGGTACAAAAGCTGCTTTCTTCTTGATGAAGACGGTCAGGTGGAACCGACTCATTCTATCTCGGCCGGTTTGGATTATCCGGGGATCGGCCCTCAGCTGGCCCACCTGGGTGAGACAGGCAGGATAGAGTTCACAAGTTCCACCGATGAGGAGACCCTTAAGGCTTTGAAATTTTTCGCCAGAACCGAAGGAATTATATTTGCCATGGAATCGGCCCATGCCGGAGCAGCAGCCATGAAAATTGCAAAAGAGATGAAACAGGAAGAGAATCTAATCATAAACATGTCCGGCCGGGGAGACAAGGATATCTTCATTTCTGCCCCCGCCCTGGATAAAGAGAGCTGGCTGAAATTTCTGGATGAAGAGAGGGAGAGAATCCATGGAAAATAAGAATACGCATAAGAACGCCCTGATAACCCATTTTGTGGCCGGGTATCCGGATATGAAAAGCTCACTTGAAATTGGTCGGGGACTTATAGAAGGTGGAGCTGCCGCCCTTGAAATCCAGTTTCCCTTCTCCGATCCATCGGCCGACGGCCCAATAATCGAGTTTGCCTGCAGACAGGCTCTGGAAGCAGGATTCAAGGTTCAGGAGGGATTCAATCTTATCCAAAGCCTGATCGAGGAGTCAGATACCCCTGTCTACATTATGAGCTATGGGAGCATACTTTTTCGTTTGGGTATAGAAAATTTCATACTAAAAGCGAAAAGCCTGGGGGTTAAGGGATTGATTATTCCGGATCTCATACCGGGCAGTGACGAGGGACTTTACAGAATCGGACGAGAAGCGGGGATCGAAATCGTTCCGGTAATTGTTCCCACCGTAACAGAAGAAAGAGTCTCCCGGATCATGGAAGAAAAACCAGCCTGGATATACACCGCCTTAAGGGCCGGGATCACTGGAAAGTATACAACAATTGATCAATCCAACCTGGATTTCCTGAACAACCTTAAGAGTTTTAAAGTGAAGGTCATGGCCGGGTTTGGCATCAGATCAAAAGAACAGATAGAACTCCTCTCCCCCCATTGTGATGCATCGATTGTGGGAACGTTCATCCTCGAATCCATGAACACCGCCATAGAAAAAAAGATCCCCTTGAAAGAGGCAGCTCACGCTGTAGTGAAAGCACTTATCTAATCATTACTTTTTACCAAAAAAAATAAAATAAAATGAATAAATTCCCCTCCCCCTTGTATTAAAAATAGACAAAAAAGGGGGAGCAAGTGGACTTAAAAATTAAAATCTTCACAGAACGAACCCTCATAAAAAAAGCTTTTTATCCGGAATTGAATAGGCTTGACCGAATTGGAACTTCATGATAATATCTATGTGTACTATCATATTAGTACACTAATATTGCAACAACGTGATCGGCCGCCTATAAAAAATTGGATTTATTACCAATCTGGTGATAAAATCAAAGAGAATCAACAGGCCGGAGCAAGCTGGGCAGAGATCCTTATGGTCATATATTTGTCCCACTTTCGGAAGAGAAGCGTGTAAGGTTTTGACGAAAACAAATGAAGAAAAAAAAATGAACAGGAGCGAGTTATGAAATCAATTTTATTATGGAAAGATATTATTTTCAGCCCCTTTGAAGGTTTTAAAAAAGTTACAGCTGAAACCAGAATACTCCTTCCCCTGCTGGTATTGGTGATATTACTAGCAGGGAGTATCGCCATGCTAATGCCCATTATGCAAAGTGAAGCCTATGGCCAGGCCATTGTACGGAGCCAGATCGCAGCCATGGCAGAGAAAGGTCAGGAGATGAGCAATGAGCAGCAGGAGGCCATGCGGGAGCAGCTTTCATCTCCCATGGTAAAAAATATCACAATAGCCTCTGCTTTTGGCGGAGGAATAATAACCTTTATCGCCATCCTTCTTATCTCCAGCCTCCTTATAATGGTCGCATCAAAGCTCTTCAAAGGAGCGGTAACATATAAAATGGCCATGAAAATTCTGATTTATGCCGGAATTATCTCGGTTATCCATGGCCTTGTTAAAAACGGGATAACCCTCTCGGGGAATTACACAAGGATCCTTAATCAGGTACAGGACACAGGTGCTCTTCAGTTAGCCCTGACATCCCAGGTCAGTCTTGCAGCCCTCTTCTCCGCTGAAACCCTTGGTTCTGTCGGTTACTTCCTTATGGATACCCTGACGGATATCTTCAACTGGATTTATTTCATCTTTATTTATGCCGGTCTGAAATCCGCAGGAAACCTGGATAAAAAACAAGCCGGTGGTGTCACTTTAGTGTATATCCTGTGTTACATAATTATCGGGTTAATTATGACCCTGATTGTTTAAAGAATAAAAAGGTAACTATGAAAGTCAGAAAAATACTACTCACAATACTAATTATAGGAATAAGTATACCCATCCTGTCAGCCGATGAGTTTACGATTTCTACCCTTATCGACGCACTGGAAAAGGAGAGTCCCGTCTGGCAGGGTAATCAATCCTCGGCCAGGGCTGCCGCCAGTCAGTACAGAGCGTCTCTCTCCTCCCTCTACCCCTCCATATCGGGTTCACTGCCTGTAACATATTCGGGATCTTCCAGCGAAACACCCGATTCAGCGACCATGCTGAGTCAGGCGGGGGATGGCCTGAGTATAGGCCCGGAAATCAGTGTGACTCAGCTCCTACCCACAGCTGGAATTTTTACCGCTTCGGTTGGAAATTCAGTTGAGATGGCGCGGATAAATGATTATCAGCTACCCCCATCCCTAGGGGGCGGTACCGGCTCCTCCGATCCCTCATGGTCAAATGGTACAACCATAACCGCCGGGATTAATCAGCCCCTCTACTTTGGAAAAGCCTATCAGGCGGCAAAAACGGCGATTGAGAAAAACCTTGAGAACAGCCAGGCATCGGTTCTCGATACGGGGAATCAGCTGGTTATAGGTGCAATAACCGACTTTTATGGGTTAAAGCAGTCGATCTACTCCCTTGAGCTTATAAAAACAAGGCTTGAAAAAGATCGAGAAAGCTATAAAAGGGTTGAAACCGAGTATGAAATGGGACTCTGGACAAAATCAGTCCTCTACCAGGCTCAATCCCTCCTGCTTCAGTCGGAAACAGATCTCCTGGAGGCGGAACAGATTCTTGAGGCGAGAAAAGGCTTGTTTACAGCGACCTATGGTCTCTCATCCGATCCTCAAATCTCCCCGGAGATCCACAGCCTTAAGGAACCGGAGATAGATCTTCAAGAGGTCCTCATGAAAGTCCGGAGTGAGAGCCCTGAAACGAGACAGCTGCAGAATGCTATCGAACTCCAGAATTCGGCCATTGTATCGACTGAAAAGAATCACGCCCCCACCCTTAATCTAGGGGGGAGCTGGAATAAGAGCAGCGGCCTGGGAGATAATGAAGATTCATCCTCACTCTTTTCCATCACCTTGAGTTTGAGTGCCTCCCTCTATGATGGAGGAAGCTACCGGAATAATCTGGAAAAAATGAGGGCAGATCTTTCGGGACTGGATGCCACCCTATCGGCCCGGATGCTGCAGCTTGAAAATCAGACTATTAATTTAGTTGGGTCAATTCAAAGATCAAAACAGCTGGAAGAGCTTTACCTTCTCCAGGAGGAGGCGGCCAGATATGAATACGATAGGGGTGTTCTCGATTTCGAATTGGGTCAGATAACAAAGAAGGATCTATCCGAACTGCAGCTCGCCCTGGAGAATGTGCTCCTGGGTGTCCAGCAGAATAGAATCAATACAAACTTGTATTACCTCCAGCTCCTTGCCTATCAGGGAGAGGATTTAAGTAAAGCAGAAATACTGCGGAAGGATTGAAAAGAGTAATGAAAAAGAGACTGATTATTATAGCTGTAATTATTTTGATAGCCGCTTTTGTAACAATCGGCATCATAGGCAAAAACAAGACAAAACTGATAAAGGTTTCCCCGGTAGAGGTTACTTTAGAGGATTTTAAGAGAGAAGTATCAGCTAATGGCGAAATCATATCCGGAGAGTCGGTACAGATAGTCTCTCTCGTTACGGGAAAGATAAATAAAGTCCATATTGAAGCCGGTGATGTGGTAAAAAAGGGGGATATCCTCCTCGAAGTGGAACATGAAGATATGACCCTTCAGTATCAGAACTCCCTCGCCACCCTTGAGGCAACAAGGCGACAGATACGGGAGGAGCTTTTCACATTGAGGACAGCCTACACCCAGGCTCTTACCGGTTTTGAACAAGCCGAAAGGGATTACCTCCGCACAGAGGAACTCCATAAGATAGGATCGGCCAGTAATGAAGAATTACGACTCCGTCGTGATGCCTACAGGATTGCCGAGCAGTCCCTTACAGCGGCCCGTCAAAGGGTCAATTTCAGGGAGGGGCGTGAGCTGGAGGATCCCCGGACCGAGGTGAGCACTTCCGATAACGAAAGAAACGCCCAATCCACCGATGAAGAGATTATCGAAGGGTCTACAGAGGTTAAGCAGGCCCGCCTTTCGGTTCGAACCTTCGCCTCCACCCTGGAGAACTATACCTTCAGGGCCGCTATCCCGGGGGTAGTCACCACCCTCACTGTCGAGGACGGGGGAGTACTCTCCGCCGGGGCCCTGATAGCCACCATCCATAATACGGATGATCTGGAAGTCCTCTCCTACATTGATGAGGTTGATCTCTCTTTCATTGACCTCTCCCAGGAGACAAGGATCGAATCAGACTCCTTTATTGGCCGGGAGCTTGAGGGAAGGGTTAAACGTATGAGTCCGATTATTCGCAAGATAGGAGATTCAAGAGTCTGTGAAATCAAGGTTTCCATCACCGGTGATGAGGAAAATCTTGCTGTTATCGGGGCAAGCTGTTCTATCTTCATACTGGTTGAAGAGAAAAACGGGGTCCCTTCTATCCCCGTGGAGGCCTATTCAATAGAAGATGGTGAGAAGTATGTCTGGGTTCTTGAAGAAACAGAGGAGAACGGGATCTTCCTGCTGAAGAAGCAAATTATCGAAACCGGAATTTTAGGGATCGAAACAGTCGAAGTTATAAGCGGGTTAAATCCCGAGATGAAGATTGTTGCATCCAAGGTTCCAGGCCTTTCAGATGGTATGGAAGTCGAACTGGAGGAAGAGAGTGTCTCTGATGATCAGGATAATGAGGAAGATAAGGACTAAACGGCAAAATGATAGAACTTAAAGGTATAACCAAGGTCTATACCATGGGTGAAATTGAAGTAAAAGCCCTGGACGGTATCGATTTGACTATAAAAGAGCATGAGTTTATATGCATCATGGGGGCCTCCGGATCGGGAAAATCGACCCTCATGAATGTAATAGGCTGCCTCGACCGTCCAACCGACGGAACATATCACCTGGATGAAAAGGATGTATCGGATCTAAACGACAGACAACTTGCCGATATCCGAAACAAGAAGATCGGATTCGTATTTCAGACCTTCAACCTCTTACCCAGGATGACCTCCGTAAGGAATGTGGAACTCCCCCTTCTCTATTCGGGAGATTCCGAAAAAGAGAGAAAAAGGAAGGGAGCAGAGGCCCTTGAAAAGGTGGAGCTTACCGACAGGGCTAAACATAAACCCAATGAACTTTCGGGAGGACAGAGGCAGAGGGTTGCCATCGCCCGGGCCCTGGTGAACGATCCCTCCATCATCTTCGCCGATGAACCTACGGGAAACCTGGATTCCCGAACAGGATTGAATATAATGGCTCTTTTTCAGAAGCTTCATCAGGAGGGAGCAACCATAGTTATGGTTACCCATGAAATGGATGTCGCCCTCCACGCCGAAAGGATCATTCACCTGAAGGATGGTAAGATTGTCGGCGATGAGCAGATAGAAAATCCAAAAGATGCCGCGGAAGAGTATCGCCTGGCGGCCAACCTTGAAGAAGACGGTCTTAAAGACGCTATTGTCAAACACGAGTAATTAAATGAATATAACAGAGGGAATCAGACAGTCATTTGATGTCATCAGTGGAAACAAGATTAGAAGTTTCCTTACCATGCTGGGAATTAATTTTGGTGTAGGCTGTCTCATCGCCATCTCAATAGTCGGCCTGGCCTTCAGAGATTCGATCAACTCGGAGATGGGACAATACGGCTCCACCCTGCTCTGGGTTCAACCCGACTGGCATGCCTATGCCTCCGGAGAACAAAGGACCCTGCTGACGAAAAGGGATCTGGCCTATTTTAACTCCGCCCTGCCGGGAATTGTAGGCAGCGGGACAATTTTCGATAATACAAGTTCGGTTTCATACAAGGGGAACTCCACCTACACCACTATAATGGGAGTAGATCCCGCCCATTTCGAACTTTTTGCCGTAAAAATCGAAAAAGGGCGAAATTTTATGGAGGATGATATTACCCATCGGAGGAATGTCTGCATTATCCGGCCGGATATCGAATCCACCCTCTTCAGTGATGAGGTGACATCCACCATGAGTTCCGGTTCAGATTCAGATTCAGGTTCAGGTTCAGTACCAACCTCAGAGAAAGGATCGGATTCCAGCCTTGGGAAGATTATCAGAGTGGGAGATAGAAACTTCACGGTTATCGGGGTAACCGAGAGAATGGGTCAGGGTTTCTTAAGCGATGGTTCGGATAACAATACTGTATTCATTCCCCAAAACCTCCTTGCCTCAAGGATATGGGGCGGCCCGGATATAAAATACTGGGTCTATCTCATGAAATTCGATACCCCGGAAAACGTAGACCTGGCTGAGGAGAGGATTCTCCACTATCTGGATGGTAAATATGGAAAGATCCGGGAGGAAGACCGATTCCGGGTTGAGAGGATGGATTCCTATATTGGTATGGTAGATAAAGTATTAAATATTGTATCAATTTTAATTCTTGTCATAGCCGTCATATCCATTGTTGTCGGTGGTTTAGGAATCATGAACATAATGCTTGTGGCAGTCACCGAACGTACCCGGGAAATTGGGGTGAGGATGGCCGTAGGAGCAAGGGCCCGGGATATACTCTCGCAATTTGTCATAGAAGCGATCACCCTCTGCCTTCTTGGTGGAGGAACAGGAATCCTTTTTGGATCGGGTCTTGCGGCGATAGCCTGTTCAATCCTGGACTGGAAATTCATGATATCGGCCACAATAATTCTGGGGGCCCTTTCCATCTCCACAATAATCGGTCTGATATTTGGGATCTATCCTGCTTACCAGGCGTCGAAACTCATGCCCATCGATGCGTTAAGATCGGATATATAGGAAGAACATATGTTTAAAACACTTTTAGCCGAAGCAATAACAGCTATCATATCCAATAAATCAAGAACCATACTCACCCTTATGGGTATAGTCATTGGAATAGCTTCTGTTATTACTGTAATCGCAGCGGGTGAAGGGGGAAAACAGATCATCCTCAAGGAGTTTGAAGGTCTCTCCCCCACCAGCCTCATTATTATTCCGAACTGGCAGGATCGCAGTCTGAACACGGCTTTCGAAATTGAGCAGATGACCCAGAAAGATCTCGATGATCTGGAAGAGTACGGCACCCATATAAATGCCATTGCTCCCATGGATTCCCGCAGAACCCTCATAAAGGCGGGGAGCATCGAAAAGCAACTCTCCGTAACAGGTACAAACAGTAACTACATCGACTATGTTGAGTATGAACTTCAGGCAGGACGAATCATTACCGACTCGGAAGTTGATGCCCGGGCGAAGGTTGCCGTTGTAGGGAACCTCATTCAGGAGGAGTTCTTCCCGGGAGAATCGGCTGTAGGGAAATATATTACAGCCTTCGGCGTTCCTATCAAAATCATCGGAGTTCTTGCCAATATGGAGAAGTCTGAGACAATCAGTCTCTCCAATCCGGATGATGAGTATAATAATGCTATTGTGGTCCCCATCTCGATCTTTAAAAGACTTTTTGGAGGAGATGGTAACTACTACCAGCTAATGTGTAAAGCCAATTCCATGGATGATATCCCTGCAGCCAAGCAGGATATCCTGAAAATTCTTGCGAAAAACCATGGAAAGTGGGATGACAGGGTCGATAAATTCATGATTATAGGCATGAAAGAGCAGCTGGATATGATCAATACGGTTGTCGGCACGGTAACCATAGGGGTAGCTGTTCTGGCGGGCATTGCCCTCCTGGTGGCCGCCATAGGCATCATGAATATAATGCTCGTTTCGGTAAAAGAGAGAACCAGAGAAATCGGGATCCGAAAGGCTATCGGGGCCAAGAACTGGCATATACAGATGCAGTTCCTGATAGAAACGCTCATTCTATGCGGCGGCGGTGGTCTTGCAGGCCTTGGCCTGGCAGCTCTTGCTGCCAACCTCATTGGTCATTTCGCAAAATGGCCGGCGGTGATCAATCCGCAGGTGGCAGCCTTTTCAATCCTGCTCTCCCTGATTACCGGCCTCCTCTCGGGTTTTTATCCTGCCATAAGGGCCAGTAAACTCATCCCCCACGAAGCGCTGAGGTATGAATAGTCCAATATTCCAAATAAATACAGTTTAAAACAGGAAAACGCTTTTAGAACGAAAATGTGTAAATATTATTCTTTTCTGTACGAAAAAACTCATATTACGAAAAAGCATCCAATTTTTTAAGATTATTTTAAGAATAGCTCTTTAGACTAGGCTGGAAACTTTTATTCAGACGACCTGAAGTTTCAAAAATGAACGTCTATACTAAAGGAGTTATTGATGAAAAAAATAAAAATTATTCTACTCTTTATCACAGGAGTCTATCTCACCAGCTTAACCGGTTGTGTATCCATGGCAGCTGGTATGATCACCAATGGTAGCATGTATTATAATAGCGCAAAAAATGCTGTTGAAGAGACAGAACCCCAGTATATTACGGTTTTGAACAAGATAGGGAAAGCTGTAGGTGAAAGCGATTTATACAAAAAACCTAATGGCTTTATAGTAAAGAATTATGATGAAGCTATCCAGGCTGCGGATGCAGCGATTGCTGCCTATGAAACCAATGATTCATTGGAAGCCATGGAAGAACTTTATTTCATGTATATGGATATGGATAATTTCTATAAAGGGATTAATGATGGAACAGACCCACGCGTTTTCCATCGTTTTGCCTTGAACTTTTTCAATAAACTGATTGTTCCGATTCCTAAAATCACACAAACAGTGGAAATTCCTATGAGAGATTACAGTGATAAGATAGTACAGCAGCAACTGGCTGTAATTGAAAAGACCAAAAGTCAGATCACGAGCCGACTGGAAAGCGGCGAATATGATATTGCTGAAGATATGCGCTTTCATTTAGTTGAGACCTTCCTGGCCTCAAGTGA
Organism: Spirochaetales bacterium; assembly: GCA_016342585.1. Classification (GTDB taxonomy): domain Bacteria; phylum Spirochaetota; class Spirochaetia; order UBA9216; family UBA9216; genus JAEINK01. The sequence continues at coordinate 116,522 of JAEINK010000004.1, read as the reverse complement.
CTATTACAGCCATGTGGAACGATATGATGAGGCCAATAAGGAGATTCAGGAACAGACAAATGATGAAATTGTGGAAGCTTATCTGGATATAGTGGAAGCCCAAATGTCAACGATGGATTATAATGCTCTCGACGGGTTGACTCTTTTACTGACTAAAGCTGAAAGAGCAACAATGAACAACGAAAGGGTTCGGGATCTAAAAAAGGCTTTCGGCGAGAAGATCAATGATCTGGTCTTTAATCAGGCGGATAAAATCGCCGAAGCCGATACAGCTGAAGCCTATATGGATGCTTTCTGGATTGCCAATTCAGCTTATGAATTCACCAATGATAAAAATGCGGTCAGTGCCCAGATGAACGAATATGCCGGTAAAGCAGCGGCTCTTTACTATGAAAGAGTTAATGGGGCGGTTCCGACTCAAAACACTGAAAAAGATCAGGTGACTTCCGATGAGTTCTGGAGGATAGTTAATCTTGTTTCTGCCAGAAATTTAGATGGTTTCGACCTCGAAGATTTACTGAGAAAATGGATGATTTTCAATGATGAATCCAAAATCCGTGTTGTCGCCCTTCTCGACGAAAACCTTCCCAATGATCTCGATAATGCTATACAGGCTTCTTTACATGACTCTTTTTCAAGGAATCCCAACCACTATTGGTTCAATTCAGAGGAAGAAAGGGCTATCGATTCAGAGTCTTCCTACTCCTTCAGAACAAAAAGAGCAAATACAAAAGCCTGGGAGATCTGTACAACTAAGGATATTACCCCCTGGTATGATCTTCAAAGCAGCTATCAGCGTGCGATTGCTGCTTTAAGTGCCTCCTCGTCTATAAATGAAGCGAAAGAATTGGGGCTTGATTATGTGATTAAAATAACAAGCGGAACCCCGGAAATCATCAACAAACAGAATGAAAGCCGTGTCGAAGAAGAGACCAGGGATGTCATCAGGAATAATGATGGCACATACAATGATAATAAGGCAGAAATCGTGGCACTCAAAGGTCTGTTGGTAACAGCGAAAATCCTGAAAATGAATCAGGATGATTCCTTAAATGATGCGGATGCCGAAGCCCTGGTTTGGGAAGAGTGGCATGCAGATCCTGAGATCTCCTATGAATCAATTCTAAATAATGTTGTTTTTTCAAGGACATATGAATCCATCTCGGCTAATGTGACCATGAATTACACGATCGAACTGGTGAATGTCCACAGCGGTGAAACTCTGTTTACCTCTTCCTTCAGCAGTAATAAAAAACAGTCTACAGCGGAAAGTCTTGTCAGTTTGAAATGTTCTGATGCCGGAGTTGAATCTTACAATCAGGGACTTGTTGAAGAGGCTCCTACTGCAGATAACTTCTCCCTCTCATCAAGCCAGATTACCGAGATGTTCATGGATCACTATGACAGCTATGGTTTAGTTACCGCACTTGTTGGCGATAAGTAAGATTAAAGTTTAGAATATTAAAAAGAGCTGACAGGGTATAAATCCTGATCAGCTCTTTTTGTATAATTAAGATTATCAAAACAATAACATCTTGTACTATTAAAGAAATAAAAGAAACCATTGCTACGAATCACTCCAGGGTGATTGTAGACCCGCCGGGATTTTTGTATATTTTAAAACATGAAAACAATAATATCCTGGAATGTAAATGGAATTAGAGCTGCCGAAACCAAGGGGCTCTATAAATTTCTAAAAGAGGAGTCTCCTGACATCTTATGCCTTCAGGAAACAAAGGCTCAAAAAGAACAACTCACTGAAAAATTTATCAACCCGGAAGGATACACCTCCTACTGGGTTCAGGCCGTGAAGAAGGGATACAGCGGTGTTGTCATGTATGTCAAAAACAGTTTCGGCCAGCCGATTTCCGTTTTTCCCATAGATATACCGGAATTTGATGATGAAGGACGAGCCCTCTTCCTCGAATTTCCGGACTTCACCCTTCTTGGAGCGTATTTCCCCAACAGTCAACCGGAGGGCAAAAGGCTGGATTATAAACTCAGATTCTGTAATGCCGTCCTTGAAAAGTGTTCGGAATTTGAAAAATCCGGTAAAAACGTTATTATCACAGGCGACTACAATATAGCCCATAAACCAATCGACCTTGCTAACCCGAAAAGGAATGAAAAGAACCCCGGATACCTCCCGGAGGAGAGGGAGTGGATGGATGTTTTCACTGAAAAAGGCTGGGTGGATACTTTCAGGCAATTTAGCCAGGAACCGAACCAGTATACCTGGTGGTCCTATCGTTTTCATGCCCGGGAGAAAAATATCGGATGGAGACTCGACTATTTCTGTGTGAATAAAGATTTTTCTGAACAAATCAAAAGCTCAACCATCATGGAGCAGGTGATGGGCTCGGATCACTGCCCGGTTAAACTGGAAATTAAATAAATGAAGCTCATAAAGAAGAACCTGAACCCCCTGCTTATTTTCATATTCCTGGGTTTGATTATAGGAACCCTCACCTGGGATATCCTGGAAAGGCTCATCGTCTTAAGCGGATCCGGATTCAGCCTGACAACACACCCCATAGGTTTTGACCTTGGTGTTATAAGCTTTTTCATTCGATTCAATCCAGGTTCTATTGCGGGGATTACCGGTTCGGTTCTCCTTTTTAAATCTCTATGAATAAAGACTTAACCCCACCCACCCCTGCTGAAGGAGTGCTATACCTGGCATCAGGTTCCCCCCAACGTAAACTCCTCCTGGATCAGATGGGAGTGAACTATAAGGCATTCCCCCAGGATATTGACGAGACTTTTGTCGCTCACAGTCCTGAGGAGGAGGCGAAAAGACTGGCTAAAGGGAAAGTTGAATCCCTCCTTAGGGTGTATCCAGGTGTATGGGCCCTGGGGGCTGACACCTTTGTTACCATTAAAACAATTAGTCACAGTAAAAAGCCTGGGACAACATCCTTTCCGGGTTTCCACCTGATCTACCCGCGGTTACTTGGTAAACCGAAGGACAGGAAGGATGCTGAATCCATACTTACCCTCCTCTCCGGGCGAACCCAGACGGTGGTAACAGGCCTTGCCCTTGCCCTGCCCGATGGAAAAATCGTAACAAAAGTGGTTAAGACCAGGGTTAAATTCTCGAAATTATCCACTTCCGATATCCGCTGGTATCTTGATACAGGCGAGTGGGAAGACGCTGCCGGTGCCTACAGGATCCAGAATAAGGGAGCCTGCCTCGCCGACACAATAAAGGGGTCCTACTCCAATGTAGTGGGCTTGCCAATAAAGGCTCTTTATGGCATATTACATAGTAATAACTACCCTATGTATTAGGGAATTTCCGTTTTCTGTAAATGGATGAGTTATTCTTTGCTGGTCAAACATCAGTGATGAAAACTCTGAAATTCTTTTGTTTTTAACAAGGGCAATCAGAATTCGAGATTAAGAGAAGGCAGCCACTATCAGGTGGCCATAGGAGGACAACTGTGGCAGTTGTAACCATGAAGAATTTACTGGAGTCCGGTGTACATTTCGGACATCAGACCAAGAGATGGGATCCCAGGATGAAGAAGTATATCTTCGCCGAAAGAAATGGAATTCACATCATTGATCTCCAGAAAACAATTGTTTCCATCAAGGAAGCATACGAAGTCGTTCGGAAAATTGTTCACGAAGGCAAAACCGTTCTTTTCGTAGGAACCAAAAAACAGGCTCAGCAGGCCGTAGAAAGAGAAGCAGCTCGATGCGGAATGTTCTACGTTAATAACAGATGGCTGGGTGGAATGCTTACAAACTTCGAAACCATCAAAAGATCTATTCACCGACTCAAGAAGATTGAGAAAATGGAAGTTGATGGTACTTTCGACAGTCTCACCAAAAAAGAAGTATCAAAACTCAACAAAGAAAAAGCAAAGCTCGAGAAAAACCTCGGTGGTATCAAAGATATGAAGGACCTCCCCGGAATCATCTTCATTATCGATACCAGAAATGAAGCCATTGCGGTTGCTGAAGCCAGAAGATGTGGAATCCCCATCATTGCTGTTGTTGATACCAACTGTGACCCCACAGGAATCGATTATCCGATCCCCGGAAATGATGATGCTATCAGAGCTATCACCCTATTTACCCAGATCATTGCCAATGCCGTCGTGGAAGCAGACAATGAAATCGGTCTTGAAGTTATCGAAACCCTCCAGGATGATGATGATGCACCTGATGATGAAGTTTCTGCAGAGCCCGTTGCTGAAGAAGAAATGGTAACTTTCGGCGATGATGTTGAAACCGTTCCCCTGGGCGATGCTCTCAAAAAGGATGACAAAAGTTCTGACGAAGCATTTAAAGCAGAAGAGTTTGCCGACTATGATCCCAAGAAAGAAGAAGAAAAAGCTTAATTCATAGCTTTTACATATATATAGTTTAGAAAACTCCGGGGAGATCCGGAGTTTATTTACAGAGAGAATTACGCGAGGAAGAAGAAGTGGATATTAAACCAGCAGATGTTAAGAAACTAAGAGATACCACCGGCGCAGGAATGATGGACTGTAAAAATGCCCTGATCAAAGCCGAGGGAGACTTCAAGGCAGCTGAAAAACTGCTTAAGGAAGAAGGTCTTGCTGCTGCTGCCAAGAGAAGCGGCAGAGCAACAAACGAAGGAAAGATTTTTACCTCAATAAAGGCAGGCAAAGCCGCCATAATTGAACTTACATGTGAAACCGACTTTGTAGCCATGAATGAAAATTTCATCAACACAGGAGAAGCCCTTGTTGAAAAGGTTGTAAATAACGGAATTACATCAGTTACACCCGAGCTTGAAGAAGATGTGAAGGGAACAATCGCTAAAATCAAGGAGAACATCTCCTTGAGAAGACTTCAGTACATTGAATTTTCTGAAAATGAAGTTGTTGTTGATTACGTTCATGGCTCTAAAATCGGTGTAATCGTAAAACTGGAAGCCGATTCCAAAGAGATTGCTGAAAATGCCAAGGTAAAAGAGTTTGCCTTCGACCTGGCTCTCCATGTTGCAGCATTCAACCCCCTTTACCTCTCCAGGGATAAGGTTAACGCCGATTACCTGAAAGAACAGGAGGAGATTTTCACAACTCAGGCCGCAAAACTCGATAAACCCGAAAAGATCCTAAAGGGCATTATCCAGGGTAAGCTGAATAAGCACCTGGCCGAAATCTGTCTCTTAAACCAGGGTTTTGTAAAAGACGAAAAACAGTCTGTAGAGAAAGTCCTCGCCGCTCTTGGAAAAGAACTGGGTGGGAAAATCGCAATAAGTGATTATATTTTCTACAAACTTGGTGAAGAACTCTAAAAACCAATAAAAACAGGCTGTCTCATCGAATGGGACAGCTTTTTTTAAAAGTTGATGAATACTGAAATATTTTCCAGTATTTTTCTGCTTACATCGACTTTTTTCAAAACCTTATTTATGATATCTTTTTGAGAGAAGTATCAGGCAGGTTTAAAATGCCGACATATTCCAAATTCAGGAGATTACAATGCAGGAAGTTCTAAAGAAAGCAGAGGATAAAATGGGAAAGAGCCTGGCTGCTCTTGGTGATGATTTTAAAACCATCCGTACAGGAAGAGCTTCGGCCGCACTCTTTGATCAGGTTAAAGTAGATTATTACGGAACAGCGACTCCTTTAAGCCAGGTAGCGACCATCTCCGTTCCTGAAGCCCGGCTTGTCGTTATTCAACCCTGGGAAAAAAACTTGTTAAATGAAATAGAGAAGGCTATCCAGAAATCTGAGCTCTCCGTTAATCCAAGTAACGATGGCAAGGTTATCAGGATCAATATTCCACCATTAACAGAAGAAAGACGAAAAGAGTTTGTTAAAATCGCCAAGAATTTGGCTGAACAAAGTCGTGTTGCTATTCGAAATATTCGACGGGAAGCCAATGACGACCTTAAAAAGAGCTGTAAAGCCGGTGAAATCAGCGAAGATGATGAAAAAACCGGAAACGATAAAATTCAGAAGCTCACCGACAAATTCGTTAAGGATATCAACGAAGTTCTCCAGGAGAAAGAAAACGAGATCATGGAGATCTAATCTTCATGTCAAACTCGATACCTGAAAAGAGACCCGACTTCCTCCATATTGGCATTATTATGGATGGCAATGGAAGATGGGCCGTTGCACGGAACAAACCGAGGACTTTCGGTCATAAAGAGGGTCTTGAAGCGGCTAAAAGGGTTGTGAAAGCCGCCTCAGACCTTGGTATCGGCTTTGTTTCTCTTTATACATTTTCTACAGAAAACTGGAAAAGAACCACAGAAGAAGTCTCTTTTTTAATGAAGCTCATCGGTTCTCATTTAAAGAAAGAGTGGAATTTTTACAGGGAAAATAAAATCAGGGTCGTACATTCAGGAGATCTTTCGGGTCTTCCCGAAGATGTAAGCAAAGATATTATCGATGTCATCAGAGATACGGCCGACTTCCCGGGACTTACAGTCAACCTTGCCATCAATTACGGAGGACGTAATGAGATCGTTCGGGGGATTAACAAATGGATAAGTGAAAATCCGGGTAAACCTGTCGATGAAGAAATAATAGCAAAATGTCTTGATAATCCTGAATTACCGGAACCTGACATTATAATTAGAACCGGAGGCGAGAAAAGATTAAGTAATTTTCTCCTCTGGGGCTCAGCCTATTCAGAGTATATCTTTACAGATACACTCTGGCCCGACTGGACGGAAAAGGATCTCGAAAAAGCCCTCCAGCTTTATGCGGGCAGGGACAGAAGGTTTGGTGGAGTAAATTGAATAATTTAACAAAGAGACTTATATTAGCGGGTGTATTTATCCCGGCACTACTGGTGATCATCCTCTTTATGCCCTGGATGAATAATCTTGTTATAAACGCAGTCATACTCTTCTTTTCATTCTGGGGTGGGAGAGAAACGGCCAGAATCCTTAACAACCGTGGTTTCAAACTTCATCTCCTGGGAAGCGGGATCGTAAGCTTCCTTCCGGGTATTGCGGTTTACCTTACCCTCGTATTTAACATACAGGTAGAATTACTTCTGCCTGTTATCATTCTCACATCGGCGGCCATCCTGCTGAGAGAGGGGTTTCTACACAAAAGAGAAGACCTCATGGGAGTGATCAACCGTTTCACCGGTTATCTAACTGTATTAATATATCCGGGATTATTTGTATCCTACATGATTAAAATTTCATCGTTTGATATGTATCCGCCCATAATCCTTACGTTTCTGGCCCTCGTTTTTTCAAATGACAGTTTTGCCTATATTTTTGGCGTCCTGTTTGGAAAAAATAACAGAGGGCTATTCAAGGTCAGTCCAAACAAGTCTGTGGCAGGATTTATCGGCGGCCTTTCCGGTTCAATTGGAGCCGCCTTCCTTATGGCCTGGATTTTTCCGGATCTCTTTGGCGGTCGGGTTGTTATCACACTTTTCACCGGATTATTAATTGGACTCCTGGCAGTTGCCGGGGACCTGATTGAATCAGCACTGAAAAGAAGCGGAGAAGTGAAAGATTCAGGGACAATTCTCATGGGTCGGGGGGGGGTCATGGATTCCATAGACAGCCTCCTTTTCTGCGCACCGTTCTACTACTACTTAATGGATTACCTTCATTAAGAAATCGGGGTTTAAATGTTTTTAAATATAATTATTGGCCTTTTAGGCCTGAGTATTGTTGTTTTCGTCCACGAATTCGGCCATTTACTCGGTGCTAAGGCCGGTGGAATAGAGGTTGAAGCCTTCTCTATTGGCTGGGGCAAAAAAATAGCTGGTTTCACCTGGAGAGGAACAGAATACCTAATCTCCCTCATTCCCATGGGTGGATACTGCCGAATGAAGGGTGAAAAGATATTTCAGACAGCGCTTGATAATAAAGAGGATGAAATTCCCAGGGAAAAGGGGTCACTATTTGGTGTTCACCCCGGAATCAGAATTTTCACCTACTTTGCAGGCCCTCTCGGTAATTTTATCTTCTCAATATTCATAATGGCTGTTGTCTGGATGATTGGATTCTCAACCTGGACATACGAAAACAAAATTGTAATGGCCAGCGATTACGCCTTCGAAGGAGAGGATATCCTCTATCCAGCCGATCGTGGAGGAATGGAGACCGGGGACAGGATAATCCAGGTAGATAACAGAGAGATTACTAATTTTTCTGACTTTCAGAATGTAATAGCCCCATCCCCGGGGAAACCATTGGCAATTACGGTAGAAAGGGATGGTTTCGAGAAGATCCTTACGGTCACTCCGGAGTTGGATACCGAAACAGGTCTCGGGCGTATTGGGGTTTCGGCCTGGGTACCTGCCAAAATCGGTTATATCGAATCGGAGTCTGCCGCAGATATTGCAGGCCTAATGGTTGGTGATGACATTATTGAAGTTGATGGGAGAGTTATCGAGCAGCAACTTGATATTATTGAACTCTTGCAGTCTAATCCCTTAAAGTTGAAGCTGAAGATAAAAAGAGGATCTGAATTATTTCAAACAGATCTCATCCCTCACTACACAGAATCAGGTCAAGCCTCCATGGGGATCGGTTTTCAGACAATTGAGGTTCTCTCAAGAACCTTAAATCCCTTTAAGGCCATCGCCAAAGGGACCAATGATACATTCCAGACCCTGTTTCTTACAGTCAAGAGTATGGGACTCCTCTTCAAAGGGATAGATTTAAACGAAGCTGTTTCTGGTCCGATCCGAATAACCTATTTCGTAGGAGAGGTGGCAACAAGAGGTTTCACACAGGGGATAGCCCAGGGACTCACATCTTTTTTCAGATTTCTGAGCCTCATCAGTGTAGCCCTCTTCTTCATGAACCTCTTGCCCATTCCAATGCTGGACGGGGGAATGATACTTGTAAACTTTATTTCGATGTTCAAAAAGAAAGGAATTAACCCGAAATATTTTTACAGATACCAAATGGTTGGTCTTGTCCTCCTCCTTGTGTTAATATTATTTACAACATTTAACGACATCAGTTTCTTTCTTAACCGTTAAGGAGAAGTATTCATATGAGAAAAATACAGTGTCACTGTGACAATATTGTTGAGAGTGATTTTCCAGAATCCATTAATCTGGATATAAACCCCGAATACAGAGAACAAATCATGGAGGGAACATTTCAATCCATAAAATGTGACCTTTGCGGAAGTATCCTCAAGCCGGAACTTTCGGTCAGACTTATTTCTTCCGAAAATGGATTGGACCTTTTTTTCATTGCTGAAAAAGAGCGGAATGAATACCTTTTCGGTGAAAAAAACTGCCCGGCCCCCAGACTTGTTATCGGTTTTCCAGAGTTACTCGAAAAACTCAAACTGAATGCAGAGGGAATCAACGACGGTGCTATTGAAGCTCTGAAGTATTACCTCAGAAAAAAAGCCGGTTCAGATGAAATTTCCATACTTTTTGATCACAGGGAGAGTGACCAGCTTATTTTTCATATCATCGGCCTCCGGGAAGACGAAATTGCCGTCTCCAGGATTCCCATATCTGTCTACAACGACACCCTGGAAACTATGAAAAAGAACAGCGATTCTGAACTTTTCAGACTGATTCTAACGCCCCCCTATATTTCATCTTCTAAAATTTCAGTCCTGGAGGAAGAATAATAATGCAACAAAAACTTTTAATACTTATTATCCTTTTAACTCATTTTTTTCCGCTTGCAGCCGATGAAAACTCGAGGATCCTGATAAATTCAGGACATAATGAACCCATAACTTCATTAATATATAGTCAGAATTCAGATTTTCTTTTCAGCAGTTCCGAGGATGGAACAATGAGGATTTGGAATCCTGACAACAAAGCCCTTGTGTATAACGAGAAGATTTCACGCAACCCCATCAGGTTAACAGCGCTTCATCCGACGAAACCAGAAGTTGCAATAGTCACATCGGATAACCTGAACTCCTTCATACTTATTGTCTATAACTGGGAAACGGGAGTTCAACTCTACAGTGTGAAACTCCCGGAAATCCCCCTATTCCTCCAATACTCTCCAACCGGAAGTTTTATTGTCTACGGAATAACAAATTGGAAAAGCCTGACGTTTATCGATAGTGAATCTGGTTCAACCCTCCCCTACCTCACGGAAGGCTTTGGCATTGTCTCTACAGCATTTATATCCGCAAGTGAAAAAACAATACTGACCTACAGTCCTTCCGGTTATATTCAGTATTGGGGAGTTGAAGATTCGGTGCTCAAAAAGAGGGTTCCCACAATTCCAAATCTTGAAAATCCGGTTTTCACTGATAACGGAAGATATATGGCAGCTTCGAACTCGAAAGAGATAATGCTGATAGATCTTCTATCGGGAAATCCTGTTTCGTCACACGATCTTGAGGATATTGATTTCATAACCTTTACCCCTGACTTTGAACACCTCTATGTTTATTCAAGGAGTTCACGGGGGTATATACTATCAATTTATAATTACACCAGAAACAGACTCATTCTGTCCAAGAAGTTCACAAATCTCGACATCAGAAAGCTAAGCGGTCTTTCGGCAGAAAATGGAAAAATTTATATGGCAGATTCGGATGTAAATATTTTTCTTTTCAACTCTGCAACCGAAGAGTTATCTCCCTTTTCAAACTTAAATCTTTTCCAGATTAATGATGCAGCCATAAACGATGCGGGTCTTCTTCTCACCTCAAGCGATAACATGCTTCTTGTTGAACCCCATGTTTTTTCAGATTTCAGTTCGATACTATCCGGGACACCACTTCTGAATACATATGAACTCCCTTTCCAGGGAGTTCCGGGTGTGGATGTCCTTGATAATAACGAGTTTATCCTCTGGACCAGTGAGGCCCCCACAGGGACCCTTGCCGTATTCTCCCCCGACAACGGGATTACAGAATTTTATGATAACTATCCTTACTCCTTTACCGAAATTAATTATCAGGATGGTAAAGTGCTTACGCTGGATAAAAACGGAGAGTGTGTCATATTGAATCTTGATACAAAGGAATTCGATTTCAAATTCACTTCCTTTGGCCTGCGAACAGTGTGTTTTACGTCAGAAGGCAATATCCTGGGAGGAAGAAGCCAGAGTTCAGGAGTTCCGACCCCATTGCTCCATATCAATACCACCACCGGCGAAACCGTTGACATAGAGGATAACAATCGTTTAACCTCACACCTCTCATTTGACCCTGTCACGGGGAATATCTACTCCATTGGAATCGAAGAGAGACGGAACCGATTGCGGACTGTACTACGAAAACACACGGGAGGGGATTTCAACAGCTCAGAGACAATCCTCACAGCTTTGGGAGAAAATCTTGACGCCTCTATGCTGATAGAAGAGGGGGGAACAAGGATTTTCACCGCCTTGACAAGCGGCGGCATAAACATGCTCTACTGGGGAGGATTCACTCCTTTTGAAGATACAGGAGACAGTCCGAAGAAAATGCTGATTCTGGACAGCTTCCTGATTGGTCTGAACACCGACGGCAGTCTCACCTTCTGGAACAAAGCTTCCGGTGAAGAACTCTTCACCTTCTATTTGTTCACAGACCTCTCCTGGGCGGCCATCTTCCCGGATCAAACATTCCTGGCTTCACCCGAAGGTGAAAAATATCTGAACATTTACGATGGGGTAAGCCGAAGAAAATTATCAACCTTCAGATTCAGGAAGAACATAAAATAAGGTAATTTAAATAATCTACTTTTCCCGGCATACAGGCAAACAAAAAAAGGCTGTCCGAATATAATCAGACAGCCTTTTTCAATAAATAATCCACTTTATATAATCAAACTTACTGAATACCCTCAAAGCGAAAGTCAGTTATGGGAAGGATTCGAAGATATCTTATCGATAGCCATCTTCACAGACTTTTCGGCCTCTTCCCTCGCACTTGATATATGGAGGGAAGAAGCATAGACACTCCCGAGAAGTGAAACCCTGTATTGCGGTTTCATTGAATTTAATGCCAGAGCAGCCATATCAAGAATACAATCCTGACACCGGCATACATTTGCCCTTTCCTTCATTTCCAGCTGAGCATCAAGCTCCTCAAATACCAGATTCTCCGATTCATTTACAAGGTATTCAAAATCATACTCTTCACGCAGACTCATATTGTCTCCCTAATACGGTTTATAGTAGAAGTATAATGGAATCTTCCATTCAATATAAATTTTCGGTTATAATTTAAATTTGCTGAAGCCCTAATTGCTCATTCTCGCCCACTTCATTTCAGGACAATTATTAAACAAAACCCAATCGATCAGGAGGAGTTCCTGGAGATGGATTCGAAACGGGTATACTGAGGTATGAAGGCTAAATTTACAGTCCCAATAGGACCATTTCGCTGCTTTGCAATAATAAGTTGTGTTTCAATATTTGAAGCATCCTGTTCCCTCTCTCTATGCAGAAACATAACAACATCCGCATCCTGCTCAATGGATCCTGACTCCCTTAAATCCGCAAGAGTCGGGGCCTTACCTTCCGACTGACGTCCAACCTGGGAAAGGCATACGATAGGAATCTCCAATTCACGTGCCAGTGCCTTAAGAGATCTTGAAATCTCTGCCACCTGTTCATGTCTTGGAACGTTACTTTTTGACTCGGGTGCGATCAATCCAATATAATCAATCATTATAATCTCTACATTTTCACGGGACTTCATCCGTCTCGCCTGCGCCCTGAGATCGAGAAGTTTCATATTGGGTGTATCATCGATATATAGAGGAGCCTCATATATCCGTCCGGCCGCCTCGGTTAAGGCACTGAAATCCGAAGGCCTGAGCATTCCTGATCGCAGGGATTCAGATCGAATCCTGGCCTCTGAGGCTAAAAGCCTCTGCATCAGCGCCTGATCTGACATTTCCAGGGTAAAGAAGGCCAGTGATCTCTTCTTTTTTACGGCAATATTTGCCGCCATAGAGAGAGCAAAGGCTGTCTTTCCTACCGATGGACGAGCTCCGATCACAATAAATTCCGACTTTTGAAATCCATTTGTATAGGTATCCAGATCGGGATATCCGCTGGGTACTCCCGTATAGGAGTCCTTGTTATGATAAAGCTTTTCAATGGATTCCACGGTAGCCCGTACGATTTCATTGGCACACTTGTATTTTGCAGTCTGCTGTTTATCCGTAATCTCGAAAATCTTCCGTTCTGCCTCTTCGATAATCTCCCGACTCTCCATGGTATCATCATGAGCAGAGGCGATCATCTCATTCGCCGTCCTGGAAAGAATACGCCTTACACTCGCATCCTGAACGATCTTAGAATAATACTCGACATTGGCACTTGTAGGGACAACAGAGGTAAGAGTGGAAATATAACCCGCACCGCCACAGGAAGAAAGATTCCCCTCGGTACGCAATCGCTCGGTTATTGTTATTAAATCGATTGGTTCACCATCATTAAAGAGATCAATGATAGCCTGAAATATTTTTCCGTGAGCCGACTTATAGAAATCATCAGCACGGAGAAAACCAAGCACCGTCCCCAGAGATTCAGAGTCAAGGAGAAGGGCACCAAGGGTAGCCTTCTCTGCCTCGTCATTATGGGGAGGTACTTTATCCTTTAAAGAGGCCGGGACCATAGGTCAGGCCCCGTTATTTAAAGGTCCTCGGCGGGAGAATCTTCCGCTTCGGCATCATCGTTTACGTTAACTGCAGCTGCAGCCTCTTCCGCTTCCAGTTCTGCTGCCGCGGCTTCTAAATCCGCATTTTCAGAATCAGGAGCTTCATCGTCATCATCATACTCATCATGAGCCTGACTTACAGCGGGAGCCTCTTTGGCAGCGGCCATTTCGGCTGCTCTTTTCCGTGATTCAGGACTTGTGATGATCAAAGTCAACTCGGCAACATGACTGTCGTAAAGTTTAATCTTGAATTCGTATGTACCGACATTCTTGAGAGCGTGCTCTGGGAGCTCAATTCTTTTTCTCTCAATCTGGTGTCCCTGCTTCTGCAGTTCTTCCGCAACATTTGCGCTGGTAACAGAACCGAAAAGTTTTCCGGTTTCTCCGGATGTCATCTCGATTGTAAGCTCAATTCCATTAAGCTGTTCTTTAAGGGAGAGTGCAGCAAGCCTCTTCTCCTCTTTTCTCTTCTCTATAGCGGCTCTTCGGTGCTCAAAAAGAGCAACATTTGCCTTGTTATGAAGAACAGCCAGGTCCTGAGGAATCAGGTAGTTTCGGGCATAACCGGGAGCAACATCTTTAATGTCTCCCTCTTCACCTAAATTATGCACATCCTGGTTTAGTATTACTTTCACGTCTCTAAACTCCTATCAATTGTTTCGAAATCTGATCCAAGTCTCAGATATTCCAAGAGCAGGTACAATAACCATCACGACCGCATTTGGTCCCGGTTGAAGCAACAAGGATATTAAAACCATTGCCGTCAAAAACCGTAACCCCCGGGGAATCTTGAATCTAACCATCAAAGTCTGAAGGATAGCAACTCCCTGCAGGGCATAAACCAACGAAAGAATGAGTGCCACGTTCCAGAATACCATACCCGCTCGGCCCAGAGGCAAAACGAATTGGATTATTACAAGAAACCAGCCAATCAGCACAGGCCACAGTAAAGTTTTAGGAACATGAAAATCCCTGAGCTTTACAGGAGCAACCTTATTTAACATGGCATTAATCCCTTCACCCACTCTCCAGAAGAAGAGAAGACCAAAAGAAAACCATGACGCAAAGGAACTCATGAAAACCGATTTCACTGTCTCCATCATCTCCGGACCGGAGAAGACATCAGCAATAATGGCGTCATCGAAGCCGCCCTCGATCTCATTTCCTGCCTGAAACATCTGTCCCATTCTATCAAATTCAGCCAATATCAGCGCTGAAAATTGATCATTATTGAAAAACCCTTGAAAGATCATAATCCCTATGATCCCGACAACCGCCGAAGCGATCAGAAATCTGTATATCCCGGCAACCTTGACAATTCTGTCATCCAGCATGATCCCAAGCCCCAAAAGGAACATGAGTCTCACTCCTATCTCCAAAGAGAGGTAAAGTCTTTGAAGTCCGGGTTCTTCAATCCCCCGGAGAAAGATATAGCTGATAAGGATGATTCCGGCAGACACAACTCCTGCGGCTATCCAAAACTCCCTGGCACCCCATCTTCTAAATATAATATGAAGAGGAACCAGATATACAAGAAAAACAAGACCGACCTGAGAAACTATTAAAGAAAGAAGACAAAGTAACCAAAACTTTACATCCTTCCGTTCCCAAATCTTTAAATCCATATTCTCCTTACCGTCTAAACTCAATCCCTACTGCTTTACAAAAGGTAGTAAAGCGAGAACTCTGGATCTTTTGACTTCTTTAGCCATTGCTCTCTGATGCTTTGCACAAGTTCCGGTAATTCTTCGAGGAAGGATTTTCCCTCGTTCAGTTACGAAACGTCTTAAGCTGTCGGGGTTTTTATAATCAACAGTCAGGTTCTGAACACAGAATTTACAAACTTTTCTGCGAAAAAATCCCTTTCCTCTGCCTCTAAAACCACCGGCACCTCTATCACCACCGGCACCTCTATCACCACCGGCACCTCTATCACCACCGGCTCCCCGGTCATTATTGTAGCTTCTTTCCCGGTTGGGAGTACCACCCTCAGCAGGTGCACTTCTTTCCGGAGCTGTATCTTTTACTTCGTCCGCAGACATAGCTTTCTCCTAAGATTAAAATGGAATATCATCTTCAAAATCGGTTGCTGGAGGAGAACCACCCTGGTTGTATGAGTTGTATCCGCCACCCTGGGCTCCGCCGTTATAACCGCCACCATTCTGGTTGCCGCTACTCTGATTTCCACCCGAATAAGCGGGATTTCCCGTACTGCCGCTTGAGGTACCACCGTTTCCGCCGGCCCCTCCTGTTCCGCCAAGTAGCTGTACATTATTGGCAACTACTTCAACTTTACTCCTGGCCTGACCATCCTGTTCCCACCGATTCTGTCGGAGCTCACCATCAATGGCAATTTGCTTACCCTTGGTAAGGTACTGATTAACCGCTTCGGCAGCCTTGCCAAAATAGGTAATATCAAAAAAACTGGCTTCATCTTCCCACTGCTCACCAGACCTCTTCCTTCGGTTTACAGCAATAGAAAATTTCGCAATCGCGAGTCCGGAGTTTGTATATCTCAACTCGGAATCACGAGTCAGTCTTCCAACTAATACTACATGGTTAATATCGTTCGCCATCAGTTCGCCCCTCGTTATTTATTTTTCTAAATCCGTGCTCCCACAGCAACGGAACCTCTACCCTGAAAACTAAAGTTTTTGCCTAGTCGTCTTTTCTAACAAAAAGATACTTGAGTACATTTTTGTTAAGCTTAACTGCTTTTTCAATGCCGATTATAGCTTCTGGCTTAATCTCAGCATAGAAACAGTAGTAATGGGCGCGGGTTTCTTTTTTAATAGGATAAGCTAGCTCTCGAGTACCCATGTCATCCTCTTTAGAAATGACAGCCTCAGCTTTCTTAAGCTCTTCCTTTACAGCTTCAAGCCCTGACTTATAACTTTCGTCTTCGGGCAAGAAAATAAAAACAGCCTCATAATTACGCATGTTTCCTCCTTGTGGACTTTTAATGATCCGCCGATTTCGACGGATAAAGAGGTCATGGTAAACTAACATAGAGCAACCTTCGATGTCAAGTTGAAGGGATATCAGACCGAGAATAAAGGAGGTATACTTTACCGCTCACTTTGAGATTAACGGGCAGGAGATTTTTACTATGACAAAAATGACAGATTATGATGATAATCTTTTTATCATAACTGAAAGGACTAAGCTTCTAGAGAGAAGTGCCATTCTGGATATTGATCCGGATTTATTCTCAGGACAATTCAAACATGATTTGACTTTCATCAAAGACGCTTTGTCACAAATCAGAGGTCAGCTTGAAAATTCCGCCCATACATTAAAAAAACCTGAAAACCTCAGAAACCTGATGATTGCCAATATCAGGGCTGAAAAATTGTCAATTCAATTAGAAAATCAAGGGTATATACCCAGAGATGACGACAATAATTTTGCCACCTTCTTTAAAGAAGAGGCAGATATACTTGAAGAGATACTCCTGGCCGAATCGGAAAATTCGGGTGATACAGAACAAGTCTCAATGGAGGAGTTTGAATTCCTGTTGAAAGAATCCCCGGATAACGAAGACTAAAACCAATCAGATACGAAGAAAACCCTCCGTTAACAAATAAACCTTAAACAGGAATATTCAATTAAACAAGAGGGTTATTGCATGAGATACTCAATGAGGGGTCAAACACCCTTCTCCCCTTCGCTCAACCATCCAATAGTCAGATAGTAAAAAAACAGTTAAAATATTAACTATTCTCATTTTGCGTGGGAATAAAAAGAAACTCCTTAGAAAAAGTTTTCCTTTAAAGGAGTCCTTCTTAAAAGAGATTAAAAAAATAAATATGGTTTTTATAACAATATAAAAACCCTATCTATTTCCTATTTCTTCTTATGTCTATTCTTTCTCAGCTTCTTCTTTCGTTTGTGAGTGGCAATTTTATGCCTTTTTCGTTTTCTTCCGCAGGGCAAAGCTCTACTCCTTCCTTCAGTACTGCCTTTATACAGGCTATGCAATTATGCCAATTTAGTCCCGGTTAAGTCAAGTCCGTGGATGATAAAATTTGTATTGATTTCATTTCCCAGAGTGGATATAGTTTTAGTGATGAGTACACCAGGTAAGAAAATACAGTTGCACTACCGAAATTCTGAAATATCAGGCATAATTGAAGAATTGAGCCTTGGATCGACCCATTACAGCTGTCGGTTCAATCAAAATGAAGAGTTTTTCCTTCACCTTGATGATGAGTTCACAATACCGGCATTCAAAATTCATCATGAGGTTTCCCAGACAATTCCGGATAAGATATACCTTGAAAAAATAAAAACAGTGCTAAAGGGAGTAATCCCACTGGCTCCCGAAGTATTCCACGGTTTGAAATATTTCTTTAATCCGGCGGAAAACCTTCGAATGAGTTTTTTTCAGGTTTACAGGGCAAATGGAAACAGCTATCTCTATCTTATGAAGATCGACCTTGAACATAAACCGGGTCAGGGTATTATATTAACTCAGGCGACCAACGATCAGACAGCAGAATACAGGACGAGAAATATATTTATTGAGTGTGACATTATCCCTATCAATACAATTCTTTCCCAGGAAAAACCTCCCGCATTCATTCTGGAACAAAATATATCCCAAACCTGGATAGGCCAAAGAGGAAAAGGGTACCTTGTCCAGGGGATCTGGATCGACGCGGAATTAACAAAATTCTTCACAAAACTCTTTCTCCCCCAGGGGCAGCGAAATTACCCCTACTATCCATTCAGCTGCCGACACAAGACGATCTGTCACACACCGGTAAACCTTTCAGTTGAAGGGAGAAAAAAACATCTGCTCATGCTTATTAAAAGCGCCCATTTCCTTAAACCAAGGATGGAGAGGATTGAGGCCGCCATGAAGCAGGACAACTTTTCAGAATCAAATCCGGTTTTTCAGGCGATAAAAAAAGAGGTTCCTCCTGCGTGGACAGAACCATGGAAAAACCTTAAAGTAACTCCATTCCTCAACGAGTTTGATATGAAGGAGTTCACCATTGATTTCGAGTGAAAAAGATATCGCAGGACTCAGGGTAACGGTTATGGGCCTCGGACTTCACGGAGGTGGGGCCGCTACAGCCCGTTTTTTTGCCTCCCGGGGAGCAAAGGTTGTCGTAACTGACCTCCGCAATAGAGATGTTCTTGAAAATTCCTTAACATCTCTACTGGATTTTAATATTGAGTACATATTGGGAGAACACAGGGATGAGGATTTTATAAATGCGGATATGGTATTGAAAAATCCGGCCGTCCCGCCAACCTCAAAGTATCTAAAGCTATGTAGAAACATTGAAACAGATATATCTGTTTTTCTCAGATTGAATAAACGACCAATTCTGGCAGTTACGGGGAGTAAAGGGAAATCCACCACCACATCGGCTGTTTTTCATGCCCTGCAGTCCGTATACAGGGACCCGAGGCTTGGGGGCAATATCACAATTTCGCCCCTCTCTTTCTTTGAGAAAAAAAGCGTAAAAGAGTGGAATGCATCGAATGATCCCGTAGTGCTTGAATTATCTTCATGGCAACTGGCGGATTTAGCGGAACTGAAGGATCCGGACGGAAGAAGTATTCTGAGACCTGAAATCTCCGTTATTACCAACATACTGAAGGATCATCAGGATCGTTATGGGGGAATGGAGTCCTACATTCTCGATAAAACCAATATATACAAAAACCAGAGTAAAGAGCAGTATACAATATGTAATTTTGATCAGGAAACAGGCAGGCGGTTTGCCCGGGAGACAGCCGGGAAAGTTCTATTCTTTTCAGCCTCCCCACTTCCGGAAGGTGTGGAAGGGGCATGGCTTAAGGAGAAAACGGGGTTTTTAAGGTTCAATGGTAAAAACTTGAAAATACTTCCTGAAACTCTAAGCCTTCCGGGTCCCCACAACCGGATGAATCTCCTTGTGGCCGCTGCCATGCTCAGTATCTTTGGTGAAGATGAAAACCAGACAGCAAAGGCTCTTTCGGGTTTTACCGGCATCGCCCACAGGTTAGAACTTGTCAGAGAAAAGGATGGTATTCGATATTTCAACGATTCGGCGGCCACTATCCCCGATGCGGTCGAAGCTGCCCTGGCAAGCTTTACAGCCCCTATCTTTCTTATCACCGGTGGAACAGACAAGGATCTGGATTTTACTCCGCTGAAAGGTTCTTTCGACAAGACTGCCGGAGTTTTTCTCCTGGATGGTACAGCGCGTGAAAAATTCGAAAAAACGATGGCCCTGGAGGGTATGAATCCAAGGGGTGTCTATGGAAGTCTGAAAGAGGCCTTTGACGATGCCGTTAAATCTGCATTAGATGAAGCAAGAAAAGGGAAATCACCAGTAGTACTCCTTTCTCCCGGATGTGCCTCTTTCGGAATGTTTCTTAATGAATTTGACAGGGGAAACCAGTTCAGAGAACTCGTAAAGGCTCTGTAAACCTCTCTTTCATTACCCGTGAGAGGGGTATCAGGCCCGTAGAGGGACTTATCGCCCCCGTTTCCTTACTTTCCGATAGTACCAGCCCCGAAGTCTCTCAGCGAGACGGTAGGCCCCATACATCATGGGGGCGGCTGGGAAATCCCAGGAACCGGGTCTGTGGAGAATATGCCCGCCAAAACCGGTTTTAAACCGGTAAAGCCCTGCCATGGGGTGCTCAGGATCCTCTGTAGGAGGAATACCATAGAGATCATATTCAGTACAGCCCGCCGCCTTTACACACCGGATGGCAGCCCACTGAAGCCCATAGGAAGGCATAAAGTTTCTTTTTCTGCTTGATGAGGCACCATAGAGGTAAGTCGCACGATTCCCCTGGATGGAAATGATAATCCCGGCTTCCACCTCCCCTTCGATCTCCGCAAGAAACAGGCGAATATCCGGGTATTTACTTTGGCGCTCAAGGGCCAGTTTAAACAGTTTTTCATAATAATCATACTCATGAAGGGCAATCTTGTCCCGCTTCGCCGTCTCCTCATATATATGATACCAGAGGGGAAGCGCTTCTATCCCTGCCTCACGGATAACAACACCCTTCTTTTCGGAAAGCCGTATATTATAACGGTTTTTCTTCTTCATGGAGGCGAGAATCTCATCCTCGGATGGGGTAATATCAAGAATAACCGTCGATGGAGGCTGAATGTCCATGGAAGCACGACGAAAACCGGGGGCCGTCTTTCTATCGATATCATCGATTTTGATCTCCCATGGAAGATCGAAACGAATAAAGACAGCCCCTTTCGGGAGCTTCTGTTTCAGGAGTAAAGCTAAAGCCTTCAAACCGGCCCAATCCCCGCTTGCGACTGTGTGCAGATCGGGACCGTTCGGGATATAGGCTAAATAGTAGATTCCGCCTAAGGAGCGGGTAAGAACCAGAAGAGGGTTCCCCTCCCCCGTCTGAAATTCATGGGATTTCCACCCGAAGGAGGACTTCATCCGACCCCAGAACCCAGTCTGAAGTAGATTGTCGTGATCTTCGAGTTTCCCCGGTTCCGAGGAAGTAAGCGAAAGGGGCATCCTAACCTACATCCCCTTCCATAACTTCTGCCGTTGTCAGTGCTTTATCACCAGCGGTAAGGGCGGTATCACCCACATGAACAACGCCACCCTTCACCTTCAGGGGTATATCAAAAAATTTATCAATCGTTATCCTTTTTGGTTCAGAAGCACCCGTCCTGTTATCTCCCGCAAGGAGGATCCTGGTGCCTGGTTCACAGTGATCGGCAAATATGACCTCAACTCTCTTTTCACCATCCTTCCCCGGACCATCAGCGGCAAGAAGCATACCTGAAGATTTTATACCCCTTAGTTTTGCGGGTTTCAGATTGTGCACAAGAATAATATTCCTGTTTAACAGCTCCTCTTCAGAATAGTGAGGAACCAGACCGCTTACAATCTGTCTCTCATCTTCATCTTCTCCAAGACTTAAGGTCTCAATATAGAGTTTATCCGCCTCGGGATGCCGTGAAATTCCAGTAATTTTTGCCACTTTCAGGCATACAGACCGGCGGAACTGCTCTTCAAGGGGAAGCGTCTTCTCTTCGGCAGCCTTTTCGGCTTCGGCTCTTTCGGCCTGGGAGCCGGAGAATTTCTCTCTGAATCCATCGATCGCCTTATCCTCAAGTTTTTGAAAAAGGATTTCCGGCGTGAGGACGTTTTTCAAATCATCTCTATTGCCAAGATCGCTCCAATTCATAGAGGGATTATCAAAGAAGGCGGCAATCCTGTGGGAGGTATTGGGAATGTAGGGCTCAATCAGGATAGCTAAATCTCGAATAAGATAAAGGAGATCTTTCATAAGGGGTAGAATAGTATCCGGATTGGTCTTAACAATTTTCCAGGGCTCTGCCTCTTGAAAGGCCTTGTTTCCAATAGATGAAAGGAGGAATACTTTTCGAAAACCATCCCGAAGTTCGGCCTTTTCAAGATGAGCAGTAATCTCTTCTAAAAGAGGAGTCACCTGCCCCTGAAAAGCCTCATCACTTGCAACGGCAGGAACAGAGCTTCCAAAGTTTTTATTATAAAAGGTAAGTGTCCTGTTCACCAGGTTGGCAAGATTTCCGATGAGCTCGGAATTAACTTTTTCCTGAAAATCCTTCCAGGTAAACTGATTGTCCGATTTTTCCGGTCGATTATAGAAAATATAGAATCTCCAGACATCGGCAGGAATTCCAGTCTCGAGGGCATCTGTCCCAAAAACACCAACCCCCTTGGACTTGGAAAACTTACCATCTTCATAATTCAAATACTCACTTGAGGACATATGATGGAGCATTGTCCAGTCATCCCCGGAACCCAGGAGGGATGAGGGAAAAATAACCGTATGAAAGGGAATATTATCCTTTCCTATAAACTGAAAAAGCTCAACCTCATCAGGATTCTTCCACCACTTCTCCCACTCATCGATTAAAGTCGCTGTAATGGAGATATAACCAATGGGGGCATCAAACCAGACATAAAAAACCTTATCTTCAAATCCCTCTCTGGGCACCGGAATTCCCCATTTAAGGTCACGGGTAATGGAACGCTCATGAAGTCCGTCTCTTATCCAGGATTTCGTCATTTGAATAGCATTTTTTGCCCAGGCACCCTCTACAGATGCCTTTTCCATCCAGGCTTCCAATTTTGGCAGGATAGCGGGGAGATCGATAAAAAGGTGTGTGGTCTCTCTGGGAGAAGGTGTATTCCCACATGTTCCGCATTTAGGATCGACAAGGTCCGCAGGATCAAGGAGTTTACCGCAGTTTTCACACTGGTCACCCCTGGCTTCTTCATAGTCACAGGAGGGGCAGGTACCCCGTACATAACGGTCGGCCAGGAACCTGTTGCAGGAATCACAGTAGAGTTGTGTATCCGTCTTTTCCTTTATGTATCCTGCCGCATCCAGCTTTTTAAAGATATCCTGAACGATTTCAGTCTGCTGGGGTGTTGAGGACCTGCCAAATTTATCAAAAGAGATCTCAAACCAATTATATATCTCATCATGTATTTTAAAGTATCTGTCACAGAGTTCTCTGGGGGTAATCCCCTCCTCTAAAGCTCGCGTTTCAGTTGCGGTCCCATACTCATCTGTTCCACAGACATAGAGAGTTTCATATCCTCTGGATCTGCAGAATCTGGCGAAAACATCCGCCGAAAGCACCTGAATCAGGTTTCCAAGATGGGGAACATTATTTACATAGGGTAATGCTGATGTGATTAATTTCTTCGTTTTCATGGCGCTTAGTTTAGATTTTTAAGACATCTAAGTCAACGCTGAAAAAATGGAAGCCATTAAAGGAGCCTCTACCAGTACACTCATTATTCTATAATTGGTATGAGAAGATTAAAGCAATTCCCAGCGCAAATAGCCGAATAGGCCACACCCTGTTGTTTCTATCCAGTTCCACCTCAAGTTCTTAGGGAGGGAGATGCTAATGATACAGAAGAGAATATCAATGTCCCTCTTTAACGGTTCGAAAAACAGTTTTTGTATGAATTATTGAATAAAAACGAAAGTTCCGGGTATTAAACTTATATGCGGTCCCGATGAAAATCGTAAGTAAAAACTTTGTTCCTGTGATTCTGCTTGACTCAAACGAAGGCAGGCAGTAACTTTTAAGAGTATAAAGTTTTGAAAAAAATATGTCCCTTTAAGAACATCGTTTATAAAGGACAATTATTAAAGAAGGAGTTTTTATGTCCGAAAGAGACGTGAGTCCGAAAGGTTTTAACCTGCCTTTCAAACCGCGGGTTGTTTTGATCATGATTATTGTGGTCCTCATCCTCGGTTTCTCGCTGACCAGTTTTTACATGGTGGATCAGACCGAACAGGCTGTAGTACTGACATTCGGTAAATTCAACAGAATTACAGGTCCAGGGCTTCATTTCAAGTTGCCCATGGGAGTCGAGAAAAATTACAACGTTCCAACCCAGATTATCCAGACCATGCCGTTTGGTTATAGAACGGAACAGGCGGGAATCAACACGATCTACTCAAGTGGTGATTATCCTGAAGAATCTGTCATGCTGACAGGAGATCTGAATATTATTGATGTCCAGTGGGCTATTCAGTATAAGATTGTCGATCCCAAGGCCTGGCTTTTCAATGTGGAGTATAAATACGAGACTATCAGGGATATTTCCCAGTCCGTAATAAACCTCCTGGTTGGAGACAGGGCTATTCTTGAAGTAATGGGACCGGAGCGAACCAATATTGCTATCCAGGCACAAGAGATGATGAACGAAATTTTTAAAAATTATGGTCTAGGTATCTCTGTCACAACGGTTCAGCTTAAAAACATTGTTCCTCCCCAGGGAGAAGTTCAGGATGCCTTCGAAGATGTTAATAAGGCAGAACAGGACATGGAAAGGTTGATCAATGAAGGTCTGGAAGAGTACAACAGGGAAATTCCAAAGGCTAAAGGGCAGGCAGCCCAGCAGATACAGATTGCCGAAGGTTATGCAACCGAACGTGTTAACCAGGCCAAGGGAGATGTCGCTCGATTTGTATCCGTACTCGATGAGTATTCAAAAGCTAAAGAAGTAACCAGAACAAGGCTTTACATCGAAATGATGGAGGATATATTCGAGATTCCGGGAACTACAGATCTTATCGACCGAAACTTTGATAATTTTCTTCCCCTGAAGAATCTTCAGACAACAGGAGGTGCCAGATGAGAAAAGGTGTTGTAATTCTGGTAATCATAGTTATTGCATTCATTCTTCTTTTTGCAGCAGGTCCTTTTTATATTCTTGAGGAAGGTGAACAGGCTGTTGTAACAAGATTCGGTGCTATCGTAACCGTAGATACCGAAGCAGGTCTAAAAATAAAGCTTCCCATGGTGGATACTGTCACGAAATATTCCAAGAAAATTGTATCATGGGATGGAGAAGCACAGCGTATTCCCACGGCTGAGAATCAGTTTATCTGGGTTGATACCACCGCACGATGGAGGATAGCCGATCCGGCTAAATTTTATGAATCGGTAACGACACTCAACAATGCCTTCTCCAGGATGGACGATATTATCGATTCATCTGTAAGAACGGTAATTGCGGAAAACCTGCTCAAGGAAGCTGTTAGAAATACCAATTATATCAATGAGAAAAACGAAGCTATTGTGGCAGCTGAAATATCACCCAACAAGGCGAATGTAGCACAGGTGATGGCCTCCGATGAAGAGCTTAAAATCTATGAAACAGTAGATAAAGGACGAGAACTCCTCTCTGAGGATATGTTCACCAAAGCCAGTGCAATCATGCCACAGTTTGGAATTGTTCTTGAAGACATCGTTATCCGACAGATCAGATATTCGGATGACCTGACTCAGAGTGTTTACAACAGGATGATCACCGAGCGAAATCAGGTTGCCCAGAGATACAGATCCACAGGTGAAGGTCTCAAAGCGGAGTGGCTTGGTAAACTTGAAAATGAACAGAGAAGTGTTCTATCCCAGGCGTATGAAACCTCGGAAGAGATTAAGGGACGGGCCGATGCAGAGGCAACACGAATCTATGCCGAAGCAACCGGAAGAGACCCGGAGTTCTACGAATTCTGGCGATCAATCGAATCTTATAGAAAGACGCTTCCTGAATTCTCAAAAACCTTGTCGACCAATATGGATTACTTCCAGTATCTGTATCAGAAAGAAGGGACGGAATAAACAGAAAAACTGTCATTCCCGCAGCCGCGGGAGTAAAAACAGGAAGGACCATCCAGTAATAATACCGGATGGTCTTTTTTTTGCCTCTGACCTATTGAATTATATGAATTAGATGAATAAAGTAAAAGATATGTTTAATGATGATTTTGAGGAGCTGATTGCTTCCCACGGAGAGATCCTGTTCAATCTCTGCCAGTTTTCTATCAATGATAAGAATCATGAGTATATCTATAACAGGAAATTCCTCGGGAGACTTAATCTCGAAGCTACATGGATGGAAGAGACTCTGGATGCCTACGGCTCGCAGCACAACAATGACTGGGCCAGGTTCAGAGAGGTAATAGCTGCTCAGAAAATGTTTACGTCGGTCTGCTACGATCTGCTTCACCTGAAACACGCGGTTCCCCATTATAACCTCATCTCTCTTGAAAATGATTTTATAAGTGAAATTGAGGGTGTTCTTGAACAACTCAAGACAGCCCTGTTAAATATTTCAAAAGAAGTAATATACTGCTCGAAAAAAAAGAGCCTGAGTTACGGTTCCAAGGAGCTTCCCAGGAGTATCTTTGATGTTAAAACCCTGGAAGGCAGGCTTGAATCCAACAATAAAAAGGCAAGGGAGATATCAAAAAATGATAAAGTTCTCGTTTATCTTGCCACCTCCTTCCTCAATTTAAGTACGGATGTTGATATAATTGAATCGGGGAATTGTGTAAAAAAGAAATCCTACTCGGAATGTATCCCCGACCATATAAGTGAGGAAAAACTCAGGGTTGTAAAGGCAAGCTTTCACAACCTCCAATCCCTCTACGATACCTATCTGTCAAAATCCAATATGGAAAATCAGAATCCTGATTTGAAGACATTAAGGGGACATATAAGTACAATATTTCACCTGCTTAATATGGCAACACAATTTTCACACTATTACGAACGTCATATCATCGATAGTCGAATAAGTCTACTGAAAAAGCCATTCCTGCCCCTGCCGGTTACCACTCACCTTGCCATTCTGATTGAATTTTTTCTGAGGAATGCGGACAGGTATTTTACAGCGGCAAAGGATTTATGCCGACAGATAATATCAGTGTACTCCGAGAAGAGTCAGATAGTTGTTTCAATCCCCAAATACAGGGGATTTCACGTAAGACCATCAACACTGATTGCAAAAATCGTCATCCATTATGGAAGTGATGTCACCATGGAACTTGAGGGCAAAAAGTATGACGCCGCCAGTCCTATGGAGCTTTTCAGAGTTAATGAAAAACTAAATGCTGAAAAAAGGCGATATATAAACAACCTTGTCTGTTCAGAAAAACTTCTGAAAGATCTTGATGACTCAAACAAGGAAATCTGGAAACAAAAGGCACAGCTGGTCATACTCCACCTTATGGATAAAGATCAAATCGTACTCTATGAACAGAATCTCTCCATGGATGGCAATGATCCCCAGGAGGGAGAGACTCCGGAAGTTTTCTTCAAACGTATCATAGCCCTCTTTCTGGCCTCTGGAAAAATTGATATTCAGCGTGAGTTTACAGTTAAATTCCTTGGCGACAAGCGTGTCCTTCTTGATCTCAGGATCCTTGCTGAAAAAGGATACGGTGAAGACAAATTCGGTAACAACATAATGCTTCCCCCTGAACTTTCCTATCTCCGGAGGTAAATAAAAATCTTGAAAAAACTCTTATCTGAACTATGTGTGGATATTAACGTCCTTTCAAAACGGGGACCGGATCCTGAAATTGCAGGAATATTCTACGATTCACGGAGAGTGTGCCCCGGCAGTCTTTTCGTGGCAACCGATGGAATACACACCGATGGTCATGAATATATTGGATCAGCCCAGGAACGGGGCGCCGTAGCGATACTTCACTCCAAAGATCTTTCTACCTATGAAGAAGGGGTTGCTTATATTAAGACTGAAAACCCACGACTCGACCTCTCCCCTCTGGCGGCCGCCTTTTATGATCACCCCGGCGATAGAATGAAAATAATCGGGGTAACAGGGACGGATGGCAAAACCAGCACCGTATTCCTGATCCACCAGCTTCTGCAGCTTGCAGGTTTGAAATCGGGATTCCTCTCCACAGCTACCTACCAGGCTGGAGGAGGGATCGAAAAAAACCCCTACCGACAGTCCACTCCGGAAGCACCGGAAGTCCAGGAGCTTCTATCAGAGATGGCAGGAGCAGGATGTGAATATGGTGTCATTGAATCCACCAGCCACGGACTGTCACCCCTAACCGGTAGATTGTCCGATGTGAACTTCAAAGCCGGTGTATTCACAAATATTACACATGAACACCTCGAATTTCATGGAACCTTTGAAAACTACCGCAAGGATAAATCCAGACTTTTCGAAAAAGCAGGCTCAGGCCACCCTCCCGGATTCTCTATCCTGAACAGGGATGACCCTTCATGGGAGTATATGAAAGGGGCCTCGGGCCCTCATGTCTTCACCTATTCAAAAACCAATGAAAAGGCCGACATATTCTGTACCGAAATCAGGGCGGATCAGGAAGGGTCCGATATAAGATTAAAAGGTCTGGATTTGGATGCCCCTGTCAGGCTCAACATCCCGGGCAGTTTCAGTGTGGAAAATACCATGGCGGCACTCCTTACGGTACACCATATAACAGGAAAATCTTATCAGGAACTGCTCCCCCTCCTGCCGAAGCTATCGGGTGTAAAGGGAAGGATGAAAATGGTAGATCGTGGTCAACCATTCACCGTAATCGTAGATTATGCCCATACACCAGGAGCGTTCGAAAAGCTCCTCCCTTCCGTAAAAGAGACAACTCCCGGGCGGGTCATTGCCGTATTTGGTTCTGCCGGAGAAAGGGATAAGGTTAAACGCCCTATGCAGGGAGAGATCGCAGGGCGATGGTGTGATATCCTGGTCCTGACCGATGAAGATCCCCGGGGAGATGATTCCATGTCCATACTTAAAGATATTGGTGCCGGATGTAAAAAAACAGAAGGTGAAGATCTTTTTTTGATCTCTTCACGGCCAGAAGCTTTTGATAAAGCCTTTTCCATTGCCCGCAAAGGAGATACAGTTCTACTCCTTGGTAAAGGACATGAAACTTCAATAATTTATGAAAAGGGCTCAATCCCCTGGGATGAAGAGGAAACAGCAAAGGAGAGACTGGCTCTCCTGGGATATAAGGAGAAAAAATAGATATGGATAAACAGATAATTGCCCTTCTCTATGGAGGCCGCTCGGGTGAACATGATGTGTCGCTTCGATCTGCCGCCTTTGTGTTTGAAAACATTGATAAATCCGTCTATGACATTCTCCCTATAGGAATTTCCAGGGAGGGTATATGGTATCTTCAGCCTGAAACCCTCTCCCCTAAAGATGGAATTCTCCCCATTGTTAAGTCGGAATCCGAAATCGTAAGTGCTATCCCGGGATGCGGCTTAAGCCATATGGGTAAAATGCTTTCGATTCATCTGGTTTTTCCTATTCTCCATGGAAGCTTTGGTGAAGATGGTACCGTTCAGGGTCTGCTTGAACTCACAAACCTCCCCTATGCCGGTGCCGATGTCCCCGGCTGTGCCCTTTCCATGGATAAAGAGCTTATCAAAATGGTCTGGCAGGATGCAAATCTGCCGGTTGTTCCCTTTGTCTCCCTTCTGAAAGGTGATTTTAAGGAGTCAGATGGTTCATTGGATAAACTACCCGAAACCTTCATGAAAAAAATCATTAAATTTGGACTACCCCTCTTTGTAAAACCCGCCAATACTGGCTCTTCACTGGGAGTGAACAGGGTGGACTCTATGGAAGAACTTCAAGCAGCTCTTTCCGAGGCTTTTAAATATGATATAAAACTCCTGGTCGAACCATGTATAACAGCCAGAGAAATCGAATGTTCTGTTATTGGAAATCATAAACCAAGAACATTTCTGCCCGGTGAAATCGTGACAAAACACACATTTTATGATTATGAAGCCAAATATTCCGATCCTGATGGGGCAGAGCTCCTGATACCGGCCCCCCTCCCGGAGGGAACCAGAGCTGAAATAATGAGAGTAGCCCTGGAGGCTTACCGTTCAGCTGGCATCTCGGGAATGGCACGGGTTGATTTCTTTGTAAATGAAAAAGGAGAACCATTTCTCAATGAGCTTAACGCCATTCCCGGATTTACCAGTATCAGCATGTACCCCATGATGTGTGCTGAAGGCGGATTGGATAATAAAGCCCTGATAAATGAATTAATAGATTTGGGATTATCAAGATTTGAAGAGAGAAAAGGTATAAGATATTCGATTTAAGAACTGCAATTTACAAACTTTAAATTAAGAAGCCTACTTAAAGCCCCGATAAAAGGTCTACCAGTGCTCGAAAGAGACAATCTGATCAAGCTTCTTCCTTTCACCTTTCACACCCTCACCCCCGGGATAACCGAGAAGAAGGAGCATGATCACTTTCATGGAATAAGGAACTGTAAGAAGTTCCCGAACATCCGCCTCTCGAAAAGTGGTAACCACACAGGTTCCAAGACCTTCGGCCTGCGCTTGAACCATCATGAAGGAGACGGCAAAAGAGAGATCAATTGGATGTGCCAACTCGCCATTGGGCATCTTGTAATCAACATTGGTAGTACAGATGGATATGATGCATGGTGCCGCACCGACATACTCCTGTCCATAGGCGGCCTCTTCAAACTTCTTGCGCTGTCTCTCTTCCTGAGAAACAATAAACCGCCAGGGCTGCCTGTTCTTCGCCGAGGGAGCTCTACGACCAGCTTCCAGAATTCTGAGAAGCTTATCCTCTTCAACAGATTTTCCCAGAAAATCTCTAACACTATAACGATTTTCAATCTCTGAAAGCAAATTCATTTCAGTTCCTAAATTTATCAATTGCTGCATCCTCTGATTTTTCAGTATGCTCCTTGACGAAGGCAGAGCCATTACCTATTGTATATTGATGAAGAAGGCAACTTTAATCCTGACGATGCTACTCTTATCCATGAATATTTATGCTCTCCTGCCTATAAACACAAGCCCTGAAAGTATAATAACCGATATTGAAAATATTTCCAAGCTTTTTCCACATAGTCAGGGATCTGACAAAGAAAAAGAGCTTATAAAATATATTACAACCCGTTTAACCGAAACAGGTGTTAAATTTTCAGTCCAGGATTTCCAGAATGCGGTAGGTTACCACTCCTTCTCACAAATTATTCAGGCCGATATACCCGGAGAAAATGAAGATATACTTGTAATTGCCATCCCCCTCTCAAGAAGTAATCAGTATTCGGTGGATAATGATTTTGGAATTCTTAATATTGTGACGGGCCTTAGTATGGTAGAATCGCTCTCAGCTCATAAACCGCCGGTGAATATAAAAATCCTTTTCCTTGGTGGAGAGCTTGAGGATGACAGCGGAACATCCCTGGGGAGTAAACTATTCCTCTCCTCGTTTTTTCCAATCTCCCCTGTGGCGGTTCTCTATATGAATTTTCCTGACCGACCAGGGAAAATTCGCCTGGGTACGGGAGGAATTGGAGTTGTCAGTCCCCGCTGGATTATAGAACAAACAACGAGCGCCCTGAACAATACATCCATCGACTACTACACCTTAAGTCAGGAAACCCAGATTTTCAGAATCGGCATGGGCTCTCCCCGGGGAAGAATAACACCCTACCTCGCGAACGACTACCCTGCGATTTATATAGAGGGAGAAGAGGGGGATTCGTCATCCATTGACTGGGTTAACAGTATTCTGTATTTCACCAATAATTTTCTTGAGAGCAATCAGAACGGTTTCCCTCTGGAGAGGGAAAATCATTATCAATTTGTAAGAGTTTCAGGAAAAACCCGACTTATCTCGGAGTTAGCCTATATACGTTTTTTGATTTTTACTACCCTGCTCCTTGTTCTGTACCCCTTCTTTGCGAGAAGGCGATTTAAACGCTATACCATGCTTTTAAAAAAACACATCTGGATTATTCCCGTCATGGTAGGTTTAGTTTTTATCTTCCTTCTTCTCTCCACCCTCTTAATAGAGGCAATACTGAGGATTCAAAACACACCAGATTTCTGGCAACACCACGCCATGGCATTCCTCTTTCTAAAACTGACAGGGGCGCTGACACTCTATTGGGTAAGTCATAAAATATTAAAACGGCTCCCCTTCTCACGGAGAGGAAACTTTTATTCTGCTACAGCTCTGCTTTTATTAATTATTCTCTTTGTTATCGTATGTATTATCAATATCTCCTTTGCCTATATTATTATGTGGTCCCTCTTTTTTGCTTTCCTCTTCTCAATTTTCAGAAGTAGAATAATAAAACTCTTCTGTCTGATCTTATCCATGGCCTGGACCGTCTATTTCACCTATATAATTTTTTATACCCCCTATAATGAATTGGCTGATTTTCTTCTTTTTTCCCGATTTGCAGGGAATGGATTTTTGGCGTTGGTCCTACTGCCCCATATTTTCATGTCAATTCGACTCTCCTTCCTCTTTTTTATCAGAGGTCGGAGACCACGGAAGATAATGGATAGAATAATACTCTTCACCCTCTTATTCGCCACTCTGCTTCTCGCCCTCAACCTTCTTATAACATCTCCTTTTCCCCCGGAGACAGCACAACCCCTGATAATCAGGGATAACATCGATATTGAGACACCATGCCGTAAGGTTAGTCTTGAAAGCCCGGCCCCATTCACTCTTGAAAATTTGAGTTATGAGGATGAGTTTTTTACGATTGATCCCCATTCAAGGGTCGCCGAAATGGATTGTGAAAGCATTCCTCCCTCACCCGAAATTAAAACAGAACTTTCATCTTTTCTGGGAAGAAAAGAGATAAAAATTACAATAAACAGTTTGGAAGATCAAAACCCATCCAGGATTGATCTGACACTCATCTCTCTGAATCAGGATGAACTGATACTCCTTGATTCCAATTTCCCCTACAGCCTGGACAGTGAATCCGGTACGGCTGTCATCCTCCTGGGTTCAAACCCACCCATGCCGCTCATACTTTCATTCATCCTTCCGGGCGATCAGGTGGTCGAAGGACAATTTGAAATACACTTTTCACCACCCGTACAGATAGAAGTTCAGGGAGATAAAAAATTCGCTATAGAGAAAAAACAAATCTTCAACTTTAAAAGAAAACTGATCGGAGAGTAGTGAATAAAAGTGAAAGAGAAAAGGATTTTTCATGTCGATCTTGACGCTTTCTACGCCTCGGTGGAACAGAGAGATCATCCGGAATTGAAGGAAAAACCAGTCATCATCGGAGCAAGACCGGGTACCCGGGGTGTTGTCTCGGCATGCTCTTATGAAGCAAGGGCCTTTGGCG
Organism: Spirochaetales bacterium; assembly: GCA_016342585.1. Lineage (GTDB taxonomy): Bacteria > Spirochaetota > Spirochaetia > UBA9216 > UBA9216 > JAEINK01. The sequence continues at coordinate 83,514 of JAEINK010000004.1, read as the reverse complement.
TCCATTCGGCCATGCCGATATCCGAAGCCTACAGGAGATGCCCCAGGGGAGTCTATCTGCCCGTTAATATGGCGAGATACCAGGAGGTATCCATCCAGATAATGGATCTCTTTGAAACCTTTACTCCCGCCATTCAGCAGATTTCCGTAGATGAAGCTTTCCTCGATATGACCGGTACGGAGAGACTCTTCGGGACAACCGACCAAACGGGAAAAATGATCAAGAAGCAGGTTCTTAATCAGACTGGACTTGTAATATCCGTGGGTATCGCAGCCAACAGGTATATTGCCAAACTCGCATCCGACTTCGATAAACCCGATGGCTTAACCATTGTTATACCGGGGGAGGAGGAAGCCTTTATAGAAAAGCTGGAATTGAAGGATCTCTGGGGAATCGGAACAAAAACTCTGGCGCGGTTATCAGATCTGAATATTAATACTATTACTGATCTTAAGGCTCTGGATGAAGAAAACTTGAGAGCAGTCCTGGGTCCCTCCTCAGGTTCATTTCTGTATAAAATATCCCGGGGGATTGATCCGGGAATAATGAATGAATCCGTCCATTCCCGCTCCCTTTCCAATGAGATAACCTTCGAAAAAGATACAGCTGACAGGTTCATCATGGAAAATGTCCTTCTCGAACTGGCCCATCAGATAAGTTTTCGGGCAATGAAACATGGATGGCATAGTAAGACGGTCGTCCTGAAATTACGCCAGTCCGATTTCTCGACAACTACGGCCCAGATAAGTCTTCAACACAACCTAACTTCGGCGGAAGAGATCTTCCACCATGGTTTAGATCTTTTGAAAAAGAGATGGGATGGACACTCACCTGTACGGCTGATCGGTCTTGGCCTTGCATCGGTACAGGAGAGTAAAGGAGAACATCAGGGGGAACTATTTGAAAATGAATGGGAACGACAAAAAAAAGTTGAAAATGCTGTTTTCGATTTAAAACAGAAGGGACAGAGAGTTGTCAAAGCAAGCTTACTGAAAAATCGAAAAAAGCCTATGAAAGATTAGTCGCTCCTCAATTCTCAAGCTTCAGTCTGAGTTTCACTCTGTTTCTCCATACCGATGAGATCGAGAAACAGCTTTTTCAAGCGTGCCCCACTATTCTGTTTGCCCAGATCAAGATGATTATAAAAATATCCAGTTCCGATCAGCCAGAAAACCTTATCCACCTGATAAGGAGTAGTATCGTTGTGCTGAGCTATCCTGGATATACATTTTAAAGTCTGGTAGCCATCAAGACCGGGATGAAGCAATCCGCTGGAGGTAAGCATACTCTTAACGGTGGTATCTACAGTACAATAATTTTCAAGCCCCAGCTCTATTAAAAAATCACAGGCAATTGTAAAACCCATCCCATAAATCTCCTTCCCGAGAAGAAGGGGAAGAGCCGGTATGGATCGGTAATCCGTCCCGAATCCATCGGTCCAGTTAATAAATTCATCCCCATCCAAAAACTGGGCAAAAAAAGCTGCGGCAGACAGAATTGTCCGGCAGAACTTAGGCCAGGAACTCTTGGGAGATGTGTTGATCTCATCCTCACTCTCTATGAGGGTGACAACCTTTTCCATGAGCAGTGCGAAATCATCCCCGTAGTCGGCAACAACACCCCGGGGAGCAAAACCGGCAAGAATATTTGAAAGGGGTTCAAGGCTCCCCCCCAGGGAGGCACCGACAACCTTGGCATTTATATTGGAATTCATGGCCGCATATAGGCATTTTTTAAAAACATCCTCTATCCGATTATTATCATCCTTCGATACGGGAGGAGAAAGATACCGGGTAATCATCTCATCGGAAATCTCTTCGGGAGACTCTTTATAAAGGAACGCCTTTGCCGATCTGAAAATACGTATATCAGAATCCTTCATGAAATCTGAATTATAATTTCCGGAAGAGACCTCTCCCCGTTTATGACCTATCTGCTTCAGTAGATCCTCAACTATTCCTGGTTTACGAATTGTTCTCTTTACCTGAGTCTCAATATGGACCAGAAGAGCCTCGATTTCATCAACTCTAGGTGAACCGGAACTTTTAAGTTCTCCAAAACCTACATACTTCTCATATTCAGACATATAAAACTCCGTGATCAATATTATACCCCATTGAATCAAAGGCTAACAGATGTTTTTTATTTGAACCATATGGAATAATTATAACCAATCCTCTGATAAAAGATAAATTTTTCCAAAAAAATATTTTTCAATAAATCAATTCGTATGATAAAATTGGACACCTTTAAAATATGGAGTAAAAAGATGCCTTTAAAGAAAGTGTTATACCGGATTTTTCACTTTATCCTGCGCCTGGTTGTCCTACTCCTTCCCTACCCGAAACAGAATATTATCACCGGTGCCGGTTCAATAAAAAAACTTCCGGAGGTAATAGCCCAATTCAAGATGAACAATGTTCTCCTGGTGACGGACAAAGGATTGATGGCTCTCGGCTTGACCGATTCTCTTCAGGCAGGACTAAAAGAGAGGGGTATTAAATTTACAATATACGATGAAGTTCAACCCAACCCCACCATTGAAAATATTGAGGCGGCCACAGAAGCTTATAAAAACTCAGGCTGTCAGGGACTCATCGCCTTCGGGGGTGGCTCACCCATGGATTGTGCCAAGCTGACAGGAGCCCGTATTACCAATCCTGGAAAATCGATTGCAAAAATGCGCGGTTTATTCAAGGTTGGGAAGAAAATACCACCCCTCTTTGCCGTTCCGACAACCTCGGGGACCGGATCGGAAACAACCGTTGCGGCAGTAGTTACCGACTCAGGAACCCATGAAAAATATGCCGTATCCGACCTGAAACTCATCCCACCGGTTGTGGTCCTCGATCCGGAACTCACTTTGGGACTCCCTGCCCATATTACCGCGGCAACGGGTATGGATGCTCTGACTCATGGAATAGAGGCATACATAGGGCTCCATGGAACCCGTTTTGTTAATGAAGCGGCTGAAAAATGCATAAAGTTAATCTTTGAATATCTTGAGAAAACTTATAACGACGGAAAAAACATAGACTGCAGGGAACAGATGGCCTGGGCCTCATTCTACGGGGGAGCGGCATTCACAAGGGCATCAGTGGGCTATATACATGGGATCGCCCACAACATGGGAGGCCTGTATGGTGTACCCCATGGTCTTGCCAACGCTATCATCCTCCCCTTTCTTCTCGAATTTTATGGGAAAAAGGCCGAAAAGAAACTGGCCGCTCTGGCGAAATTAACAGGGACAGCCCCGGAAGGGACTCCGAAGAGCGAGGCTTCACGAATTTTCATTGAAAAGATTAAGGATATGAACAGAAAGATGGGAATTCCCTCCTACATTAAGGAGTTAAAGGGGGAAGACATTCCTCTTATTGCCAAACGCGCTGAAAAGGAAGCCAATCCATTTTATCCCGTACCAAGGATTCTTGATCAGAAAGAGTTAGAAGAGGTAATTGCACGACTTCTTCCTTAATAGATTCCTCCAAAGGACACATAAAAGGGTTCACATAAGCCAGGATATTATTTTCTTCCCGCCGCTGGAGAAAATTTCTGCTTCTGCACCGTAAAGTGTGAAGAGATTTTCTCCGGTAATAACCCCTTTTGTCTCCCCTGAAATAATAACAGCTCCATCTTTAATACCCACTGTCTCATCCGCAAGCTCCAAGGCTATTTCAGGATGGTGGGTTGAAAAGAAGATTGTAGAACCGGAATCGGCCAGAGTTTTGATAGTCCGCAGGATCGAGATCCTGTTGGCCGGGTCCATATGATTTGTCGGCTCATCCATAAGGATGCATTCGGTCTGCTGTGTCAGGGATCTAGCGAGTAGAACCAGATGTTTCTCCCCTCCGGAGAGGGCTGTAACAGGCCGGTCAGCCAGTTCACCGATGCCAAGCCTCAATAGAGAACCTTTTGCTATTTCCAAATCCTCAGGACCGGGCATTTCAAGAGGTCTAAGATAGGGGGTTCGGCCAAAAAGTACAAAATCAAGAACGGAAAGATGAAAGGGAATAACCTCCTGTTGAGGAACAAGGGAAATCCTCCTGCTTAATTTGCGTCCTGAATATTCGATTAATTCTTTACCATCCACCTCTATCCGCCCCGCATCTGGCTTTAGCCATCCCAGAGCAAGATTAATCATTGTTGTCTTTCCGGTCCCGTTGGGACCAAGAAGAGCGGTAATTCTTCCTTTCTTTATATGAAGGGAGAGTCCTTTAAGAACAGGATGACGACCTGAGGAGTATGAAAAGTTAACATCAGTAAAACGGATCATCTCTCTCCCCTCTTCCATCGTTGATCAGGATTATCAGCTGTTTTTCTATCCGATTTTCTCCCGGTCGAGTATTTTCCAGTCCTCCCTGTCATGATGATGAGGAATATAAGGGCACCGAAACTTGATGTAATTATCCCCAGAGGAATTTCATTCATCATGATGGTTCTAGCTAGATCATCAAAGATGAGGGTCCCGCAGGCCCCCAGGTAGACAGCCCCGGGTAGCGAGTATCGTGTATCAGCTCCAAAAATTCTTCGCGCCAGATGGGGAGCAATGAGTCCGATCCAACCTACAAGTCCGCTGACAGAGATAACCAGAGCCACAGCAATAACAGCACAAACCAGGAGAATCACTTTCAGTTTCTCCGGGCTTGTTCCCAGGGAGAAAGAAATCCTGTCATCCAGGGATAGAAGATTTATTCTCCACCTGAAGACCCAGAAAACTGAAAGGCAAAGGAGAACAACGGGAGAGGTCCAGAGAACCTCTTTCCAGCCTACTCCCCACAATCCTCCCATCATCCAAAAGGTTATCTCCTGAAGCTCTTTCATAGGGTCTGCCAGGCTCTTAATTACCCCTATCCCGGCCGTAAAGAGGGCTGAGGTAATGATCCCCGCAAGGAGTAGACGCAGTATCCAACCGCCAAAGGTTAACCTTTTAGCCACGAAGTATGAAAAAGCCAGTCCCATAATGGCGAAGACGACGGCAGAAAGCTGTATAGGGAAAATCGATGAAGCCCCTGCCATAATTGCCAGAGCGGCGCCGAAAGCAGCCCCCTGGGAAACCCCGAGGAAACCCGGCTCAACAAGGGGATTGGCCATGATGGTCTGCATCACAAGCCCCCCCCCTCCGAGCGAAGCTCCTAACAGCAGGGCTACTATCATTCGAGGCAACCGGAGTTGAAGAATGACCTTCTGAAGCAGGGGGTCTGAAAATATCAAACCGGGAGATATAATCCCGGGCCGGGGGTACCGTCCAATGAGTAAAGAAAGGAATATCAATATAAGAAGTATAAGGATATAGAGTATGGGGTTATCTTTTTTCAGTCCGCTTCTCCCCTGATCTTACGAACAATCTCTCTTTCAAATAATTCATCGTCTACACCGAAGGCAAATTTATAGAACGCCCGGGCTTCATCCTCCATAGCAGAAGGGAGGGATGAGATGAGATCAGGATTAAGAATCCCAGCCATCCACCTGTATCCGAGGATCCATCCCGGTCCGGGCTGATCCCAGGAATGAAAATCGCGGGGAAAGGGGTAAAGGTGCGAGTTCTTTACGGCCGTAAGGCTCTGCCAGAGCGGGTCCTCTTTCAGTCTCTCTACTATGACGCCAGCAGGTGTCGAGTAGGAGATTATAATCACATAGTCGGCGTTCCAGGCGGCAATCTGCTCAAGCCCGACTTTAGTCCACCTGTTCCCCAGCTCCATATCCCTCCAGGCGGGGATTCCTCCCCCCTTCAGGACCATATCGGTCTGCATGTAACTCATGGGGGGAACATTGAATGAGGAAATTCCATCCTTAATATTATAATAGAGGATCAAAACCTCCGGTGGATCAGAAGATTCCAAAGAATCTGACGAGGAGGATTCAGGAAGGATTAAAGCCTCCTCTATCTCCCTCATCTTTCCCCTGTACCATTGATTCAGCTCTTCTGCTCGTAATTCATTGTCAAAAACCACCCCGAGGGTTTCTATCTCACTATAAAAAGCTTCCGGGGTTTCGAGATTCATAAAGATGGTATGAATTCCAAAATCTGTCAAAGGCTTCTCCATACTTCCAACAAGGAAATCCTTCATGATTACAAGATCAGGCCTAAGAGAGATTAATTCTTCAACTCCTATATTCTGATTATAAACCTGCTTATCTTTCATTGATGGATCGATGATCCCGGCCAGAAAACCAAAGCCCTGATCTGCCATGGATGTCCCTAAAAATCGCTCCCTTGCTTCGGGAAAAAGGTACAATGTATTTGTCGTTATGAAGGCGGCCTTTCCAGCCTGAAAAATCCTTTCAGGCGGCGAATCAAATTCAACAACACGTCCTGTTGAATCTGTAATTATAAACCCGTTAGCAGGAGGTTGCTTTTCCTGAGAAGCAATGGCTCCCCGGTCTTCATTATCCCCCTGACCAGAGGCAAAAACAGGCGAGAGGATGGTGGCAAGTAGAAACAATATTATAGTTTTTTGCGGCATAACAGAGGTGCTCCTGATTCCATTTATCATTAAATTAAGTTATCCTAATGGTATTATGAGTTCTTAACTTTGTCAATATTTATCAAATTTGTAATATTTTTTTATATTTTTGCGTATTACATCATTTTATAAATATTAGTACCGGAGATTTATATGAATATATTTAAAGAAGCACTGGACCTTCAAACCAAAAACATCCCCTTCGCCATGGCTACGATAGTTTCAGCTGAAGGTTCAACCCCCCGGACAAATGCAAAGATGATTATTCTCGGTGATGGAGAAATAAGAGGGACAATCGGCGGCGGACTTGCCGAAGCTTTTGTCATCAAAGAGGCAATCTCATGCATTGAAAGGAATAAGGCGAAGGTGGTGAAATATACCCTGGATCATGGAACAGGCACATCAAGTATAGCCATGGACTGCGGGGGAAATCTTGAAATATTCATTGAAGTGATCGGTTCAAAACCAGCTCTTCTGATTATCGGCGGAGGCCATGTTGGCTTAAAAATTGCAGAGCAGGCTGTAAACCTTAACTTCTCGGTATCGGTGGCCGATAACAGGGCCGAGTTTTCATCTCAGGAACGATTCCCCATGGCATTAAACTGCTATACAGGAACCACCATTGATGAAAGCATTGAAAAAGCTGCAATCAGCAGGAATACATATATTGTAATCTGTACTGGCAGTGTAGATGATAAAGCCCTGCGAAAGGTTATCGATTCGGAGGCGGCCTACATTGGCATGCTCGGCTCCAGCCGGAAGATAAACCGAATTATGGAAAATATGAGGGAAGATGGTTTCACAGAAGAGGTTCTTGACGCTGTCTACGCCCCCATAGGAGTAGATCTGCAAGCGGAAACGCCAGAGGAGATTGCCTTCTCCATCCTTTCGGAAATCAAGAGGATTCAGGCAGGGACGTCCGGAAAATCCTTGAAGAAGAGAGACGACAATCTCGTGGTGGTCCGGGGCGGTGGCGATATAGCATCAGGAACCATTGCAAGACTTCATCGCAGCGGATATAAAGTTGTCGTTCTGGAAATAGAAGCGCCTACGGTTATACGCAGTACCGTTTCATTTGCCCAGGCTATCTATGACGGGGAGATAATGGTGGAAGATATTCCTGCTGTAAAATCCGAAGGGTTGAAAGACATACGTAAGGTGCTGGCCGAGGCAAAGATCCCTGTCGTCATCGATCCAGAAGCAAAACTTGTAACGGCCCTTAAACCTGTAGCCCTCATTGACGGCATCCTTGCTAAAAAGAACATCGGTACAAGAAGAGATATGGCCCCTGCGGTCATCGCCCTGGGACCTGGTTTTGAAGCGGGTCTGGATGTAGATGCGGTAATTGAAACAATGCGGGGTCATAACCTTGGACGGGTGATTCTCCAGGGAAAACCTATGAAAAATACAGGTGTTCCGGGAAATATCGGTGGTTACGATAAGGAGAGAGTCATCAGAGCGCCATCCAAAGGTAAAATGAAACCTAAAAAGACTATCGGGGATCTTGTACAAAAGGGAGACCTGCTTGCTGTTATCGGGACAATCGAAATTCGGGCAGAGATAGATGGCGTCATAAGGGGAATGTTGAAAGAGGGTCTTCCCGTTACCGAGGGGTTCAAGATTGGTGATATTGATCCCCGGGGGGTAGTAGAGAACTGTTTCTCTATCTCTGATAAAGCAAGGGCCGTGGGGGGCGGCAGCCTGGAGGCCCTCCTTTACCTTACCACGCCACGGAAACGATAGGGAGAATCTGCATGGAAGTCTGAATACGGGGTAGAGCCCAGGAGTTATGTCGCCGGGGATTTATAAGGTACTGGAAATCCCTTCCAAAGCCCTCTCGGCCAGAACCAGAGCCCCTATCATATTGGCATTCGACCCCCGTTCATCGATGACTGAAGGCCGCAGATAATACATGAACCCCATCTTCCCCAGAAGCCTCTGAGCCGAAGGACCGAAATATGGGAGGGCATAGCTTGGTTTTCCTCCCAGGCAGATGGGACTTCCCGGAGAAAGACCGTCAGATTCGGCCCGTTTCAATAAAATCCTTGAAGCCTCGGCCAGAATCTTCCCATAAAGCCTATCTGTATTGATCGCCGACTCAACCCTCATCCGGGAAAGTTTGCTTATATGCTGCCCCGCGACGGAAGGATCGGTCATCTCCTTGAATTCATGTATATCCAGAAACTGGGTATAAAAATCATCATTCCCAACAACCGCCCGGAAAAGCCTGCAGCGCCCGGGTCCGGAAAGGATGAGCTCCGCACGGAGGGTATCAGGATTGCCCAGAGGTCCTGTGAGCAGGGTCGAAGGCAGCTCTTCATCCTCCAGATTCGATTCAAAAAGTTCGAAAGAGGCATTAACCTGATTAAAGAAGGACTTTAGCTGCCATTTGGCAAGTCCAATGGAGTACCCCGGTTCATTGGTGGGATGAAGACTGGAATCGACACCATCCCAGTCATGAGAGGGGTGAAGGATCTTCCCCTCTCTGGAGATCCAGGCCCCACCCCATCCTCCGCCGAAAACCCAATAGAGAAGTTCCATTTTCAGAACACTCCACTCGGCGAGGGCTCCTGTATTGGCATCATTTTCAATTTCCGTAGGAAGGTTCAGTGCCTGGGAGAGGGATATTTTTAGGTTGTGACCATTATACTGGGGGCAATTTTGAAAAAGCTGAAAGGCCCCTGTACTGGACAGGATTCCCGGAGCCGAAATCCCGATTGCCAGTGGATTTCTTCCACTCGACCTGACCGCTTTATCAATTGTATCCGAAAGATCCGCCACAAATTGTTCAAACTTTTCAGCATATTGGTGAATTGGAAATAAGGATTCTGCAAGAATTTCTTTTTGAGGAGAGAAAAGACCGATCTTAACACCCCTTCCGGCTCCGATATCCAGAGCAATATAACAGTCTGACATGGTCAGCATTATAACATCAGGGCAATAGGGTGTAAATCATCAGCGGTAAAACCGTCCAACAGGTTCATTCCATTTAAATTATTCCACAAAAAAGTTAAGATTCACATTCTGAATATCCGGTATTCCGGCGTCACCAGCCTCTTTTAACCTACAGGTCGTATCTTCCATAAAATCCCTCTCCCAAGGAGGGGCATGGGGGCCTAGGGGGGAGACAGAAAGATTCACAGCCTCCTCTGCCAGAAGAAAAGACGATGATGGAGATGAAAGCCCGGTAGTCCGGCTTGTCAAACCTTCCGGAATTAATATCCGCTCACCGATGGCGTTAATGTACAGTATGATACCATCCAAAGCTTCCAGGAAGTAGCCGTTGAAAATAAAAGATCGCCCCCGTACGACGGCGGTAGAGATTGGTGTCATAACTGTAAAATAGTGGGTCCGGTTTTCCTGATTCTTCACATCAGCTCGGATCCGCCCGGCCCGCAACAGAAGGGACACTGAAAACCCCGCCTCTGACTCAATCACTGTCTGAAGCTCTATCCGGCCAAGGGGCATGAGTCGAATTTCTGAAGATCCGAGGTCCAGCAGCACTGAAGATTCATGCGCCGTTGAAACCTGAGTTCCCACTGGAATTTCCAGACCATTCTCCACAGGAATCCATATGGACTCTCCGGGCAACCTGACTTCCACCATCCCCCGGAACTCTTTCACCTTTGCAGGATAAAGGAGTGAGGGAGTGGTCAGGATCATTAGGAACAAAAATATTTTCATCTTCATTCTACAACCTTTTTAAAACACAAGTGAAAGATAGAAATTCGCCCTGAACACCATACCAGATGATGAAACCAGAGCCTCATTTGGGAAAAAGAGTCCGGAAGTCATAGAGAGCCCCAGGTCCGAACAGGGTCTGTATTTAATATATAAAAGGATCTCATCACCTAAATAGCACTCCTTTGAATAAGCGATTGTATCCACAGATATAGGCCCGACAACACTCCGGTAAAACAGGGTGTTCACAAACGCCAGTTGAAAGTTGTGAAAAGGTTTAAAGGAGCATTCGATTTTACCAAGGGTTATGTTGCCCGGTTTCGGCTGAAAAACAGAGCCCAGAGGTTCTCCGGTGAGGGGCATAAACAGGGAGGTAACCGAGGTCGTATCACTGAACGAACTCCCCTCCCAATCGGCCCGGTCCCAATCATCACCCGAAGTGTATAGAAAATCAAGTTTCACTTCAGGAAGAAAGGCTCCACCGGGGAAATACCGGAAACCCGCCTCTACCATACGGGAAAGCTGAAACACCTTCACCTCCGAATCAGGCCATGTATAAAGACCACCGTTCAGTGCGGCCAGGATACTATAAAAAAAGACAGGAGTAACACTGCCATTCATCCCTCCCCCCAGATAACCGGAGGAATATCGCCCCCCGCCCAATTCAAAAATCCGCTCATCCCTGTATATCCCAAGCTGGGCTGCCGAAAACAGCAAATACTCCCGGCAGGCGGTTGTTCTGTACCTGAACTCACAATATTCCAAAAAACGGGGTGATGCAAAAATCTTCTCATGATCAAGAAAGGAGTTTTTATCGGCCCGGGTAAGAAGGATACTGGAAGAGGTTTTATCGATGAAACCATTGTACCAGATACCAGCCCGGAAAGAAGAGTCGGTCCCCCGGAAATGGATATCAAGACCGTCCAAGGTCCCTCTGAGGATATAATTCGTTCCCCCCTCCACCGGCCAACGTCCCGCCTTGAAACTAATGGCTCGCCACCTCTTTAATGGGGAGATGAGTTCAAAATCCAGGCGAAACACCTCCAATGCCCTTAATAGTTCAAGAGGTTTAACATCAGAGAAATCTTCATAGAAATCATACTGATAATTTATTGAAGAATTCAAATATCTGAAAAGCCACCCGACCTGCCCCGACAGGCTTATTCGTTCACAAGGATTCACCTGATACCAAAAGGTAAGCTTATTACTCTGTGAAAGCAGGGATTTAAGCTCAAGAGTACTGGACCTGTCTAGATCATAGGTAATGTTTGAAAGATTCTGCAGACTCCCGCCATAATCTGTAACGAACCCCATGATCGGGTAAAGGATACCCATTTGAAGGATAATTAAAATGATGAATACACGGGGTCCCTTCATAGGCCGACCTTTTTAACGTTCAAGGCTGCATTCAGCCCGGCAAGAACCTCAAAGGGGGTAAGACTGCTCCCGGGAGCCCTTTTTCCGGGGATCATCCCAAGAGACGAAAATTCCCGGGCGGCATACCTGGGTAGAGGAAAAAGAGTGAAAAACAAGCCCCCCCTGATTTGCAGAACCTTCATAAGCAACAGGGAGAAACCTCCATAAGTTATACTATCTTCTTTAAGCAGCCTGTCCCCCCATTTATAAGTCCCAAGATAATCGGCAGCCCCCTCGGGGCCGGCCTCCTCCCCAATCACACCGGCTGAAAATAAAACAAGATAGGCCGATATCAGTGTATCCGCTGATTCATCCTCTAAAAAAAGATCGATTATATCGTTATATTGTGCCGTCAGGATCGATACACCACCTATTAAAAAGATGACAAAACCGGATAATATTTTTTTCATTAACATTGCCTACAACTCATAAATGTAACTGTCAAAACCTGTGAATCCATCATCATAGTTTCCGTAGATACAGATATAAAAAGGTGAGTCCACAAGATCGTTCCAAAAATAATCAGGCTGTGTACCAGTATCAACAGTAAATTCACCCCTGTTCCCGGCCTGAGGATTTTGCCCCAGAGGTCTTCCCCTTCTATCATAAATATAGAGAAGACACTCATCGTCTCCACCGAGAACTGATAGCTCAAACCGGTAACTCATACCGGGGTTCCCCCGACAGGAGTACAACTCTGCGGATCGGGGGGAAGAGAGCCCTTCTATGACATTACCGGGATAAGATATGCGACCGACTGAAGAGAGATCGATATTTCCAACAAGCGTATAAACGGTAGGCATGATAGAGACATTCAGTACTGCCGGGGAAGAATCGAGAGAGGCAAGAACATACCCCCGCCCAAGGGTCAGCCCTGTGGATTCATCATCTATCTGATTCATAACATCAAAAAAGGAGTCACCAATTTCAGGAAGGGAAGCATCGATGACGGCCAGTATGAAAATTAACTCCCGGTTCAGGGGTAAATTCTGAATACACCCGCTCACCATCTGTTCCCCCCCGTCTGTATAAGGGATTATCACCCGTGAGTAGGCTATCCCGAAAGAGACCCCCTCTTCGGAATACTCCCGCCACTCCCCTTCAACGGGAGGTGATCCGCCAGGAGTTCCTCTCAAAGATGAGGACTCAGACTCTGACCATGCCCTGTGCCCACTCCAGCTCCTACCCTTTTTTCCAAGCCGGCAATCGTACACACCTCCGTTGAAATTCGGTGTTATTACCGCTATGAGCAGAGAACCAGCATTATTTGAAATAAAACGGCTGTCCGAATCTGATGTACATAACCCTGAAGAGAGGAAGGCTGGAGTATGAACAGAAACATTGACACTCCCTGTACCGCAGCTGAATTTACCGCCTCCGGGATCACAGGAAATGAAGAGAGAGCATGAGCATATAGTGATAAATAAAAGGATTTTTTCAGGATTCACAGACCACTCCTTTATGTTTACGGTTCTACTTTTAATAACCGCAAGAAAAGGAGTTTTGCTTCATCAATCAGAAAAAAACAGGATATTCAGCAATTAAAATTATACGGGGGAAAAGCGACTACATCGAATCTTCCAGGGCTTTAAACAGGATTGAAGCCGAATCCATGACTTCCCGTACATGCCCCTTCGGTAGGCCGGAAATAATCTTCTGATAATATTCAAGCCTGTTATTTTTCACCTCTTCGGCTCGTTTTTGCCCTTCGAAGGTAAGCCTGATATTAAAAACCCGCCGGTCCTCTTTGGAATGTTCCCCCTCGATAAGACCATCACGGATAAGGATCTTCACCATCCTGGTAACAGAACTCTTCTCCAGGTTCATCCGGCGGGAGATACCGGCCATGGAAATTTCACCACAATTTAAAAGTTCTATCATCAGAAACGACTGTGAACTTGTGAACCCGACCACCTTCTTCTGTTCCCGCTCCATCATCTGAAAAATAGTAGAGGTCTGCTGCAGCAGGTTCCCGAGGTCGATGAGACAGAGTCTATATTTTTCCTTATCAGGATAATCTTCCGGAATCATAAGTTAGTTGTATCATGCAACCTTGCCGATGTCAAGCTGTTTCTATCTCTCCGAACCACTCTCCGGACCCTCACGACAAACAGGTGCTCAAACCCCGGTAAAAAAAGTGTATATGGCAAAAAGAACTATCGTGAATATTGAGTGCAGAACAATGGTATTGTTTAAGGTAAACATCTCATCTTCATCAAGATAATCGGCGGCAAATATAGGAACAGAGAAAATGGCCGGCAGGGAGATCAATAGAAAAAAGGCGGAATTATAATAAACCGTACTCTCGACAAATCGGTCCAGAACAAGAATTTTTATCCCGTACCCAATGCCATATGCTAGGAAAAGCCGGAGGAGCGTCAATTTCAGACTCCGTTTCAGGTACTTAGGTGAAAGAGATATATTATAGCCGACAAAAAGCAGAATTAAGGGGGTTGTAAGTTTCGCTAAACCGGAAATACCATGAGAAATCCCTTGAATAACCACATTCCCGTTCGTAGTGATATTGATATTAAGGAGACTGAAAACACACCCCAGCATTATCCCCCAGAGAATTGGTGACCTAATAAAGCCGCTGCCTACCCCTTTTTCCGCTTTGCCATTGCTTAAAAACCACCTGAACATAAAGTGAAAAACAAACCATATAAAAATTTCGTTCCCGACATCGAGCATGGTGTAATGGTTAAGCTTATCAAAACCAAAAACAGCCTCATACAGGGGGAGACCAACGAGAGCAAAATTCATAGTACTCAGACATAGGGGTAATATCCTATTCTTAGATCCACCCAGTTTGAATAAGAGAACACCGAGCCAGAACAGGATGAAGTTTATTGAAAATACAGCCCCTATGACAGGAATAAAAGCAATACTGAATTCCAAACTTGAAAATGATAAAAAGAGTACCGATGGAATGGCAAGATAAAGGATGACCTTTTTTATTCCGGCCATCTCCTTCTCGGTTAATATACCAAACCGCTTGAAGAGTATACCAATGAATAAAAATATTACAATTTCTAAAATTCCTGATGCTGCCTGTACCATGTTTTAGGTTACCTTTTCCGTTATTGCTAGAAGCTGTCTCATAAAAAACTGCCACGAAAGAAATAATTCTCCCGTGGCAGAAATATCAATCCGTTCTCTACTTTGATGATTACTCGAAATCTACCCAGATGGAACCATTGTCGGCCGATTTCACACAATTTTCGAGAAACCGGACACCATCAATACCGGCTTCAACTCCGGGAAATTCAAGTCCATCAAGGGCGGCTTTATCATTATCATCAATGGCCTTCATGGCAAACCCGAAGTTTTTATAGAGATTAGACCATGACTCAAATAAGCCTTCCGCATGACCACAACCGATCCGGTCTGCAGTGACACCGGCATCATCATGCATCAGATACCCATGCCCACGATCCAGAAGCTGCTTGGGCTGGCCCTGCACTTCATAAACCAATTGATTGGGATGCTCATCCCACCACTCTATGCTGGCCTTGGATCCGATAACCCGAATTTTCTGTTCATGAATAGCACCAGCATTAACAGCAGAGGCCCAGAGGTTGGCCACAGCCCCCCCTTTGAGATTCATAAGAACAAAAGCGTTATCTTCCAGGGGGGCCCGGCTCTTGATAAAACTCTGACGGGAGCACATGAGTTTTTCAATCTTGAAATCGGGAACCATAAGCTCTCCCATATAGAGACTATGAGTACCGATATCTCCCAGAACATAGGTAGAACCGGCAACCTCTGGAGAAACACGCCACTTGGTTCCAGGGTCATTCGCTTCGACTTCCTCGGAGTGCCATCCATGAGCAAATTGCATATTGATGATTCGAATTTCCCCGAGCTCTCCATTTTCAATCATTTTGCGAGCCTGGTGAACCATCTGATACCCCGTGTATCCATAGGTAACACAGATCATCTTCTTTTTATCTTCCGCAATCTTTTTCAGCTCTTCAGCCTCAGCAGAGGTAAAACAGAGAGGTTTTTCACAGACAATATGAAGCCCCGCCTCCAATGCGTCTTTACACATCTGATAATGGAATTTATTCGGGGTTGCGATAGATACAACCTCAATTCCATCAGCTCTCTTTGCCTCTTCGGCAAGCATCACCTTATAGTCGGCATAACATCTCTGTGCATCAACACCGATATTGGACCCGAACTCTTTGGCCCTCTCTGGGTTGATATCGAAGGCCCCGGCAACCAATTCAAATTGACCATCACGCAGGGCAGCCGATCTATGTATATAGCCAATCTGACTTCCCCGGCCGCCACCTATCATGGCCCATCGATAAGGCCGTTTCAGTCTGTTTTCTTCATTAAACATAATAATCTCCAATCTTCAGAAATACTAAAAGTATCCCTGTAACCGTTTAAGAGTGTCCGAGGCAATATCCATAAGATCGGCCTCCCATAACTTGTGGCAAAGGATCTCACCCGAATAGAATCCATCGTAACCTGTGGCCTTAACAGCTTCTATCCATTCAGAGACGGGGATCTCCCCATCACCAGGCAGAGCACCGCGAAGGAGAGTTTCATCAACCCAGGGGGCTCCCTCGGCCGGCCTGAAACCATCGGCGATATGAACACCATAGATCATGTTTTTATCTATCTTTGCTACATCCTCGGGACTACCGCCACGGCTTGCCCAGAAATGCCAGAAATCGACAACAAAACCAAAATTGTCCATGGCCACCGTATCGACTAACCTTCGACACTGATCAATGGAGTGAATCGGCGTCCAGGCCGCCCCCTCATACTGAAACCGGATACCTTTCTTCGCACCAAGTTTACAGATTTCCCTGATATTTTCAGCCGTGAGATCAATGTTTTCTTTTTCAGACTTATCGGCAAGCTCACAAAAGGCGTTAAGCTGTATGGTTCCGCAGCCTATTTCAGCGGCCGTATCCACCAGAAGATTCGCCTTGGTCATTACTTTCTCTAACTTAACACTATCCTGTGTCTCAACATCACCAATGATATCAATGCAGCTGACCTTCATATTATGCTTGGCCAAAAGCTGATTGATATCTTTTCCCGTAAAACCGGAAGCAAGATATCTATCAAGCTTATCCGTATGGAGCTCAACAGCATCATAGCCGGCTTTCGCCGCGATCATTATATCAGTCGCAACATTAGAATAGCGGACAAGAAGTCCATGCAATCCAAATTCCATTTTTGTCCTCTCTTTTAAAGACCGAGTTTCTCGTTGATAAACGCTCTGGCATTCTGAGCGTATTCTAATGGATCATAAATGGCAGGATCCTGTTCCGCTTCCAGAACAATCCATCCTTCAAAATTGCTGTTTTTGATCACATCGAAAACACCATCCCAGTCCACCAGATCACCGTCACCGGGAACTGTGAATACGCCCTCGATCACCGATCCAACATAGCTGTATCGCTTCGGCCCCACCTCATTCCAGACAGAACGTCTCAGGTCTTTAAGGTGGATATGGACGCATCTGTCGATATGCTTCCTGAAGCCTTCCACCGCATCTTCACCCGCATAGGTAAAATGACCGGTATCAAGCAATGCTTTAACCAAATCAGGATTTGTCATATCCATGAGCTTATTGAACTGTTCCAATGTCTGGATACCTGTTCCCATATGGTGGTGATAGGCTACAGTCATTCCCTTCTCTTTGGCAAGTTCTCCAAGTTTTTCAACACCTGCGGCGATCTTTTTGAATTGTTCATCCGTCAGTGTCGGTGTTGTTTCATAAATGGGAGCTTCCAGATCACCCTGAACACTTAAACCGACCTCGCAGACCCCGATTACCTTCGTACCGAGTGCATGGAGAAAATCTCTTGTCTCGATAAATTTTTCAATAGTAAAGGCTTCAGGTCTTGTTGTAAAAAAGCAGCTGAACCACTGATTACAGATTTCGAGATTCCTGAGAGCTAATGCCTTTTTAAGAACTTTAACGTCACGGGGATATTTGTTTCCGATCTCACTGCCCTGGTAACCTGCAAGGGCCATTTCACTCAGGCACTGCTGATAGGTAAGCTCTCCACCAAGTTCCGGGGCATCATCGTTTGTCCAGTTTATAGGCGCACAGGCCAGTTTAATCTTTGATTTATCTATCATTTTATTCTCCTTATTTTAGTCGTTTAAGTCTGTAATTTCAGATATTTTCACAGGTCTATTCTCTTGGGCAGACCTCTTTGCAGCCTCAGCAATTACGACGGATACAAGCCCATCGTAGCCTCCTACAGGCGGTTTTTTATTATTTCTGATAGCGTCGAAAAATTGTACTTTCTCTTCTGAATAGGCTCCCATATACCGTTCGAGAAAGAAGTGCAGAGGTTTTTCAGATGTGACCCCTGTTTCATTACTTATCACAGCGGTAGAAAGTGCATCATTTCCTATTGCCACGGCGCCTTTGCTCCCGAACACTTCAACCCGCTGATCATAACCGTAGGAAGCCTTCCGACTCCCATCTACCACAGCAATGGCACCATTTTCAAATTTCAATGTAACCACGGCAGTATCATAATCACCGGCCTTCCCTATCTCTTCATCGACTCTTACTGCAGCGGCAGCATAGACTTCAACGACCTCACTCCCTGAAAGGAATCTGGCCACATCAAAATCATGAACGAGCATATCATAAAATATACCACCGGAAACCTTGATATATTCAATTGGAGGTGGTCCGGGATCTCTGGAAGTAAGCTTGAGAACATGAACATCTCCGATCTTTCCACTGTCAATAGCAGCCTTTAAAGCCATAAAGTTATGATCAAACCGCCGATTAAAACCGACCTGATATTTCACCCCGCTGTCCCGAACAACCTTAAGGGTTGCCTTTATCTTGTCAATATCAAGATCTACCGGTTTTTCACAGAAAACGTGTTTCCCGGCTTTACAGGCTTCCTGAGAAATCGGAGAGTGGGTGGCGGTTGATGAGCAGATAAAAACAGCCTCAATATCGGGATCATTTATTATCTCTTTGTAGTCCTTGGTGACATTTTCTACACCCAGTTTTGTTAATAAGGCAGCAGCCTCATCTGTAAGATAAGGATCTGCCACGGTTTTAATCGTTACCCCAGGGATCTCATAGGCAATACTTTTAGCATGCACAATACCTATTCTTCCCGCCCCAACAATCCCTACAATAACATCTTTAGCCATTCAATCCCCCTAAAACTGTTTAATATTTGAAGACATGTCTTTTATTTTTTCAGCAGCCTTCACAACTTCATCATGACTAGATACCTGTGCAGTACCAACACGCCACCATGCCTCATAACCTTCAGTCATAGTTCCCGGAAGAACTTTTATATCCATCAGGTTCAATCTATCTGATTTCTTTAATTCAGGAAAAACAGCTTTGATCTCATCAGCTGTTTTCGCGGAAAATCCATTTCCGCCATATGCATTCACTACATCAGCAAAATTAATATCCAGACACTTTCCTGTTAAACGATCTGTAGAGTCTTCCCTGTATCTGAACTCATTGGCAAAACTGGGAATTCCCTGACTTCGCTGCAGGTTGTGGATACACTGAAACCCGCTGTTATCAAGCACAATAATGTTTATCTTAATCCCTTCCTGAAGAGCTGTAATTATTTCGGTATGAAGCATCAAAAATCCACCATCACCGACGAGTACATAAACTTCTTTATCAGGCTCGGCAAGTTTTGCACCAATCGCACCGGCAATTTCATACCCCATACAGGAGAAGGCATACTCGGCATGGTAAGCATTATGAGAGTTTGTGTTCCAAACACGCTGACAGTCACTGGGCAGTGAACCTGAAGCGGTAACCATGATTGAATCTTTTTCAACCAATTCTCTGGAAAGAAGACCGAGGACAGTTGACTGGGCAAGTCCATCCTTAAGCTCAATACTGAAAAGTCTATCCAGCTCTTTAGCCCATTCGGCTCTGACATCCTTTATCTCTGTTGTATAACCCGATTTATAACCTCTCTTTTTAAGCTCTGCCGAGAGCTGCTTTAAAGAGAGTTTAGCATCACCGAAATAGGGATCTGCATTCATCTTATAGGCATCCATGTCGTTGATATTAATCGTTAACATTTCGGCATCGGCGTTGTAGGCCGATTTGGAAGATGTACAGAAATCGTTGAGTCTTGTTCCGATACCGATAATCACATCAGCATCCTTAGCAATCTTATTGGCAGCCAAAGTTCCGGTTACACCGGCACCGCCTAAATTGTATTCATTATCTGCGGGCAGAGTACTCTTACCGGCCTGAGTTTCACCAAAAGGAATATTGAATTCAGAACAGAACGCCTTCAGCTCCTCACCTGCTTCCGAGTACTTTACTCCACCACCACAAATGATAAATGGTTTTTTCTTTGCAGAAATTTTATCAGCAAACCTTTTCAAAGCCGCATCATCAAGACATCTTCTCTGGTTGAAATGAACCCGCTTCTCAAAGAATTCCACAGGATAATCATAGGCCTCTCCCTGCACATCCTGGGGCAAACAAACTGTGACAGCACCCGTTTCTGCAGGATTAGTCAGGATTCTCATGGCGTTGATCATGGCAGTCATCAACTGTTCTGGTCTGACGACCCTGTCCCAGTATTTACTTACCGGCTTAAAAGCATCATTTGCGGTTATATTGTGATCGGTACTCTGCTCGATCTGCTGTAAAACAGGATCAGGCTGTCTGTTTCCGTATGAATCCGCGGGTAGAAAAAGTACAGGGATTCTGTTTGCCGTGGCGGTTCCAGCGGCGGTTACCATATTGAGGGCACCGGGACCAATAGAACTTGTAACAGCCATTATTTGTCGTCTCTTTTTCTGTTTGGCATATCCCATTGCGATATGGGCCATCCCCTGCTCACTCTTTCCCTGTATGAATTTCAGGGAGTGGCTTTTGTCCTCAAGAGCCTCACCTAAACCAACAACAATTCCATGACCAAAAATTCCAATAAATCCTTCTACAAATTTAATCTCTTCTCCGTCAAAGTTCAGATACTGGTTATCAAGGAATTTTACCAGGGCCTGAGCCATAGTCAGTTTTATAGTTTTCATACTCTCTCCTTATTCTTTTTCTTCCCAGCCCAGGAGCCGGTATTTTTCTTCCACGGCATCTTGAACCGCTTTCATTGGTTTCTTAAAAAGCTTAACCCTGTCAAACTCATCAGGATTGAGCTCAATTTCTGATTTTAGTGAATTTCCAAACGTAAGCCTCAGCTCCGTACCGATATTCACCTTACCGACTGTTGTTGAACACAGTCTTTTTATGTCCCCGGCAATGATCCCGGAAAACCCGTGTATCACCAGGGGAACATCTGTATTATGTTCAATCTCTACTATTCTGTTAAAATCAAGCTTTGCCCTCCGAGTTTGCATCCTGTGAAGCGAACCTACCGCAACGGCAAGACCATTCACTCGAGCTTTTCTGGTAAAAATACCGGCCTCTTCAGGAGAAGTAAGTATTGATTTAACCTCTTCATTCCGGTCGATATAAGGTACTGAACCAAGTTCAGCTTCAACGGAAATATTATGTTTTTCAGCCAGTTCGATCACTTCCTGAGTATTCTCAATATTTTCCTCAAGAGAAAGTGCCGAACCATCATACATGACAGATGTATAGCCTGCTTCCACTCCACGTAAAATCAACTCAAACGTTTTCGCATGGTCTAAATGAATAGATACGGGTATATCTGTTGCTTCTCCAAGGGATCTGTAAAGAGCCGCACTATGTTTCAGATCCATATGTTCCACCGAATCAGAGTTCGACATTAGTATTGCCGGAGCATGAAATTTCTCGGCCGCCCTTATCACGGCAAAAGCATCCTCATAACCAAAAACATTGAAAGCAGGTACAATAGTATCCGACTGTGAGGCGGTTTTTACATATTTCGTCATATTAACAAGCATTTGCCTACTTTCCCGCCCTGTAGTTGGATATAAAATCCTGGATTTCTTCTAAGGTCGGCATGGATTCTGAACAGTCGGGTTTTTGTACAACAATGGCTGCCGCACCGGCACCAATCTCCATAGCCTCGGCAACGGCCTTACCGGAGAGTAAACCGTAAATGACGCCACCGGCATATGAGTCGCCAGCCCCCATGGTTTTAAGTGGTGTCACAGGGAAAACAACGCCCTCTATAACCTTGCCATCACTGGTATAGGCAAAAGACCCTTTTTTTCCATGTTTTACAATGATGACCTTCCCTTTATAGTCAAACCATCTATTTGCCGTCACAGAATCATCATGATTACCAGGAATAGAAAATTTCTCCAGCATATCAAATTCTTCACGGGTACCAATAATCACATCACACTTTTCCGCAGCCAGTGAGAGATAGATTCCACTGGCCTCAGCCGATTTCCAGGTGTAGTCCCTGTAATCAATATCGAGCATAACCCTTGTATCATGTTTTTCCGCATATTCAAGAGCAGCAAAGACAGCTTCGCGTGAAGGACTTTTTGATAATGCTGTACCGGAAATCACAAGGAATTTTGTATTTTTTATATACTCCTCGTCGATGTCTTCAATACTTAAATTCAGGTCGGATACATTATCCCGATGAAGAATATAACTGCTATCCATAGAAGATTTAATCTCGGTGAAAGCCAGTCCGTTCATTCCGCCGTCTTTATCGGTGATCAGATTATCAGTATTTATCCCTTTTGATTTAAAGTATTTCCTGATATATTTCCCATGCTGGTCATCAGAGACCCTGCCGATAAACCCCACATTCAGATCATATCGTGAACAGGCTACGGCAATGTTGGCAGGAGAACCGCCCACAGTCTTCCGGAAGATCATATTATCTTCCATCGGGACATTCATCTCGACAGCGTTCAAATCGATACCGGCACGACCAAGAGCAACAATGTCAATTTTCTTATTCCTGCCAAATTCTAACATTCCTGATTGGACTCCTATTTATCCGGCCAGATTTTAGCATCAGGTTTCTCGGCCCATAAATGCTGCTCTTCAAAATCAGGACCCAAATATGGATTTCCATCCAAATGTCGAATAACCCACAGAAAATACATGGCATAACCCGGTGCCGCAACCTGAGGATGTACAAGATTCATTGGAATAATACAGGTATCATCCTGCTCAAGACAAACACCCTCATCCCCAAGCTTAAGGAGTCCAAAACCGTTTTCTGGTAAAAATCTGTAAAAATAAATTTCAGGCTGGTTATGGGAATGTGAAGGAAAGCCTGCCCATCTACCAGGGTACTGCACATCTTCTCCAATCATGAGGTTTGCATCGGAATTGATTGAGTAATCAATAATCGTTCGAACCAGGCGGGTACCGGTTTCGTTCATAGTACCTTTTCCCCGAACCTCTTTTACCAACTCCTCTGAACCATAAAGTTTTGAAGGAAAAACTTTATCATTTTCTGTTTTATGAACCGAAAACTCTGCTTCATCAGAAAGACATTTTATATCGACCTTCACACTTTTGGGAAGGTGAAGAGTCCTTGGATCATCATCAAAGAGTGTTCCTCGTTCAATCTTTATCGAATTACCATCCCAGGATAGCTCTACTGTCCCATGCAACAGCAAAAATATTCTTTCAAGGCTTTCATCATTCGAAAAACTTTCACCCTTCAATATTTTTAAAACACCGAAAGTCATCAACATTTCCGGATTTGCTTGCTTGGAGACGATTTCGGTATAGCCGGGTTTAAACCCTTCCCTGTTTTTAATTTTATTTTTTGCTTCCAGACCCATAATTACTCCTTGTAAATAATTAAACACACTAAAGCAAACGTTTTCGTTGCTAATTGAATCCTATAACTCTTTTGGTCATTTGTCAAATTCTTTCTAACCCATATACCATATTTTTAATACAAATATCCGGGTTTTCCTGCTCCAAAATTGATGAATCAAGCTTATAGATCTTTATCCAAATAAAGAGTCAGATTGCAGATAATAAATATTCATTTGACTTATAGAGTGTTTAATGCTTTAATAATAGATCTCTAAACAAACGTTTGCTCTATTTTATGCATATTTGGTAAATTGAGCAGTATAGGGTTCCATATATTCAACAGGGAATCTACTAATAACTTTACAACGAGACAGGAATGAATGTAACAATCAAGGACATCGCAAATAAATTGAATATGAACTTTTCATCAGTATCCAGAGCATTGAACAACAAACCGGGTGTGAGTGATAATACCCGGAAGCTCGTAATAAGGACAGCAGAGGAGATGGGTTATCATCCCAATACTCTTGCAAGAGGATTAGTCAGTAGAACAAACAATACCATAGGCGTGATTATGCCGGACATCATCAATCCGGTTTTCGGCACTATCACCACTGGTCTTATTGAGACGGCAAATAATAATGATTATGATGTGTTTTTATGTATTACAAACTGGAACAGAAAGAAGGAGGAAGATTATATCTATACCCTGCTCCAAAAGCAGGTGGCCGGAATTATCGTAAAATCTGTAGGTGACATCGATTCACCTCTCTTCAGTTCTATTAATATCCCTCTTATCGGTTACGAAAGCTGGTCGTCAACTCACCATTTCTCTTCAGTAAGTACGGACAATGACAAGGCCGGTCATATTGCTGGTGAACATCTGATTGAATACGGTTATAGAAAAACAGCCATCTTTCCCGGACCTGAAAATTCATTTGCCGGATTAATTAGATGTGAAGGGTTTTACCGGGCATGTAAAGATCATGACATTTCACCTGATAAATCAAGAATGTTCTTCGGTGATTACAATATTGAATCCGGACATAAACTTGCCAGCAGACTGATAAAGGAATTTCCTGATACTGATTCAATACTAGCCGGAAATGATGTTATCGCGCTGGGAGTTCTTCAGTATCTTGAAGAAAATAATATCAAAGCAGGAGAGGATCTGGGTGTAGTCGGATTTGACAATATCAGCTTTGCCAGCCTTCCACATATTGAACTCACAACAATCAAGCAGCAAAAGTACAGTATAGGCAGAATAATGATGAATTTGTTGTTTGAAGAAATAAATAATAAAAAACAGGATATTGAGAATTTTCCACAAAGAATCCTACTGGAACCCGAACTCATTGTCCGAAGTACGACCTGCAAAAGGATATGACAATGACTCTCCCCGGCTGTAATAGCCTACATGATACCTGCCCCCCCTGATTTGCAGTCCCCTCTACCTGAATTATTGTCATCGCTGCGACATACAATCAGATCAGCAATATAGTAGACAGCATCAGTGCCTGTCTGCCTGAATCTACTCCATCGTCTCGAAAACATAATCATCTTCCATGGCGAGATCGGGAAAATACTTCTTCATTCCAACCATGTTTCACGATCCCTTGATAATTGTACACTTCATGTTAAAACCAGACTATTCCCCTATTCAATTATTCGAATCAATTACAAAAACAATTTCCAATACGGGAACACGGTTTCAAGCTATAAAAACATTTGACGTTTTAAGAAACTGTGATACTATAGTTTACCAATGATTCTATTTAGAAATTATATTTGTTTTTGGTTTCTTGTGGATACTTAATAAAGTTTAGATAAGGAATAGATTATGCAATTTCAAGGTATCAATTCCCAAAAGGGGAAAGATCATAACAGAGCGCTTATTCTGCGACTGATAAAAAAGCATCATCTAAGTTCACGTAAAGAGATTACGGAAAGAACTGGGCTAACAAAAGGGGCTGTAACAAAAATAGTCAATTCCTTAATAGATTCAGGACTTTTGGAAGAAACTGATTCTCAAGGCTCGGATGGTAGAATAAAAACATTGAGAATGGCAGTAAAAGATCGTTACTTCCTTTCATTTTATCTAAGTCGGATAAAACTGACCGGAGCAATTATCGATTTTGAAGGAAACATCAGACACAGGGAAGAGATATATGAAGGAATAAACCCCTATGATAACAGTTCACTCCTGGAAAATCTGGAGTTACTTATCACAACACTTATTAAATCCTGCTCCTGCCAAATGCAACAGTTCCTGGCTGTAGGTGTCGCAGTTCCCGGAGCTTTGACTGGAGAAAGAGGAACCGAGAAAGATCCCATTGCTTTCGATTGGGAAAAACTGGGGCTTCTGGATTTTTTCCGGAAAACATTTGACCTTCCTGTATTGATAGAAAATAACAGCAACCTGGCGGCACTGGCTGAATCCTGGTTCGGGCACGGTATCGAAACCGGTAATTTCATTGAATATACAATTGGTGCAGGAATTGGAGCCGGCGTCATCAACCAGGGCTCACTTTATGAAAGCCCTGAATCGCATGTCTGCGCGATAGGTCATACAACGATCGATTATAAAGGAGAAGTTTGTTTCTGCGGGAACAGAGGGTGCCTGGAATCTGTCGGCGGTCTGGGAAAGCTGATTGAGCAGTACCGGGAAAAAAAAGGGAACTCTCTTTTCAATACCGAGAATACGAATTTTACACAATTCATTACGGAACTGAAATATATCCTGAAAAAAGGAACGGAACAAGATCCAATAGCCATGGAGGTCATCAAAACCCAATCTGAAATACTCAGCATCGGAATTGTAACATTGATAAATCTGTACAATCCGGAAAGTATAGTTATTACAGAAGATGACCTGGATGATGTCAGGCTGGATCTTTTGGTTGACTGCATCAAACCCTATGTTCTGGAGAAAATTTACCCTACTTTAAAATATCGATTCAACATTTTCCATTCCAAAATTGGCAATGATATATACATCCTGGGTGCCTATGCCATGTTACTGGAATATTTTTTTACAAATTACAGCAAGCTTCGTAATTTACATAATTGATCTGTTAAAAGATTAGGAGGTTACAAAATATGAAGGAGGAACGTATGTATAAACATCTTAACGTGAGAGTGGATTACAATGACATTGATTTTTCGAATCTTATTATGCCTGAAAATGATAAAAAAAACCTGAAAGGATTGGCAGCTATAGTACGGGAAATCGCTGAACGACCGGAGATGATAGAAAAGAAAAGGCTTTGGCATCGACACAACAATCTTCAGGGGGAACGGCCTATGATTTTATGCGATCCTGAAAACGGATGGCATGAAATAATACCTGAATCAACTCTGGAATGTGCTAATGACATGGCGCGACACTGGGAATTAACCATGAAAAAACAAATTTTCTGGGGAGATGAGATGCAAGACGACTATGTTGTAGAGCCGGTATTTGATGTTCCCCATGTATATAAGGAACTTCCCTGGCGGATCAGAGGGAAAGAAGGATTGAGTCATGCTTTTTCTACACAGGCGGATGGTGGGGCATACCATATCGAAACAGTGATGAACTCCTATGACGAGCTTCCCGATGTACTGCCTCAGGAGATAACTGTAGATTACGAGACCTCCGGGAAAGTTCTGGATATTGCCCATGAAGTATTTGACGGCATCCTCAAAGTTCAGAATCAAACTGTCTGGTTCTGGTCCTTTGGACTTACCGATGAGTTTTCTCAGCTCCGGGGAATGAATAACCTTTTCATGGATTTCTATGATAATCCAGAGGGAGTACATGCCCTCATGAAAAAACTGAAAGAGGGGACCATTCAGCGTCTTGAATTCCTTGAGAAAAACAATCTGTTTTACCCTAACAACAATTATACCTATGTTGGTTCCGGAGGAGTTGGGTTTACGGATCAGCTACCCTCTGAAAAGCCTGCTAAAATGAGTGGAATGTGGGGAATGGCGGAAAGCCAGATTACTGTGGGAGTATCTCCCGACATGTTCGCAGAGTTCATCTATCCATACCAGAAAGAGATCATGGATAAATTCGGACTGAATTGTTACGGCTGCTGCGAAGGTATGGAAACCCGAATGAGTATCGTAAAACAGAGTGAAAATCTGCGCCGTGTGTCTGTTTCTCATTGGGCTGATCCAGAAAAGATGAGTGATGAGCTGAAGAAGGATTATATCTTTTCCATGAAACCGTCTCCCACCCCTCTTGCTTTTCATGAAATGGATATGGTTAGCGCCCGGGAGGAATTGGAATATAAATTTGGAATCGCAAAAGACAAAAACTGTGTGGAAATAATCATGAAGGACAATCACACCCTGGGAAATAATCCCGAAAACGTGAAAAAGTGGGTAGCATTAGCACGAGAGATTACAGGATAAGCATTAAGGAGGACAGATTGAAAAAGCTTAAAATAGGAATCATAGGGCTTGGACGCCTCGGATTCAGCCATGCCGTGAATATATCTGAAAAGATCAAAGGGGTTGAGTTATTCGCGGCCTGCGGATCAGATCCTGATCGGCTGAACAAGAATCAGCAGCTCCTGGATATTCCGGTAATCACAACAGATTATGAAGAATTCATAAAAATGGATGAACTTGACGGCATTGTTATCGCTTCGGCAAGTTCCCTGCACTGCGAACATCTGATAAAAGCCCTTAAGGCAGGAGTGCGAAATATTTTTATTGAGAAACCGATTGCTCTCAATGGTGAAGAGATCATAAGGCTTGAGAAGGAACTTCCAAAATATGAAGCAAATATCCAGGTAGGTCATCATCGCCGGTATGATCCATCATATATTGAAGCATCAAAGAAAATACAGAAGGGTTACATTGGCACTCCTATCTCCGTGCGTAATGATAACCGCGACTTTTATTTTGATCCTGAATTTTTCAGGCGCTTCAGTCCAAAAAGCGGTGGAACGATTCTTGATACCGGAAGCCATGACTATGATATGATCAGATGGCTTCTTGGTACGGAAGCCAGGAGCATTTACGGCCTCGGCGGCAAATATGTCTTTGACTTTCTCGATGAATTCAATGATGTAGACAACGCATCTCTACTTATGGAATTTGATAATGGAATGATGGGACAGTTCTCTTACAGCAGAAGCTGTAAGTATGCTTATCATGTTGAAACAGAGATTCACGGTACCGAAGGCGTACTGAGAATTTGTACAGAGCCTTCTAACAACCGGTTGGTTTCCATCGACGATAAAGGTGCCCACAAGACATTTTTCAAGGATTTTTATGATCTGTATAAGAACTGCTACCATGACGAGATGGTTGATTTTCTCGACTGTATAAGAGAAGGAAGGAAACCGCCGGTTACTGCCGAAGACGGTATCAAGTCGGTAAGGTGGGCGCTGTACGCAACCGAAGCCGTTCTCGGCAAGAAGATTGTTTATACGGACAGCCCCCTACCCATGGTTTAAGTAAGAATAATGACCGCCGTCTCATCAGTGATGCTTAGACTGCGGAAGTTCTTAATAGATACTAAAAAGCCCGATATTACACTACAGCAGCCTCCCTGTTATATTATTTCAGCTGAACAGCAGCTGAATACTTGCCTTAATTCCTTCGGCCAGCTGCTGGGTACCCATTTTCTGGACTTCAGGCGAAAATGCTTCATAAGAAACAGGCCCGGTATACCCACCGTTAATGAGGGATTTAACCTGTTCGCGGTTTCTCATACAATCTTCAGGAGTAACCAGTATCCTGTCATCATCTGTTATCGTCCCCTTTTCCTTATCGGGCAGAACTCCAGAGACATGGATTAAACCGGTTTCATCCGGAAAGACTTCGGTCTCTCCACTTAGATAATGATGAAATGTGTCATGCGTAATCTTAAATACCGAAGAAAGATTAGTTTCCTGGATAGCTTTGACGGCTTGTGCTTTAGTCCTGAGACTGCATATGGAAAATCCAAGAGGTTCGATCAATCCTGTTATTCCATTCTTTTCCAATACAGGAGCGTATTCAACGAGGGCGGCTGAAAGATCTTTATGCTGCTCTTCGTCACTGCGACTATCCTCTGGATCGTTTACAGGGCATAGAACTATCATGGGACATTTTATTCCGGCAGCAGTTGAAACAAGCTCTTCGAGCTCATTCTTTTTTTTATTAAAAAGAAAGGGGTCGTTAAAACGCTGAAGCGCATTAATAGTAAGAATTCTTACTCCGGTTTCCGCAGAAACAGAATTTATGACTTCTGCCGATTCTCCTCCGTAGATCCTCGGATCGGGAAGATCATTTCTCAACTCGACCGCTGACAATCCTATTCCAGCGGAAAGACGGATAAAATCAGTTACTGAAAAGTTCGGCCTCATAATACTGTTTATTGAAAGGATTCCCTGATACTTCATACTTCTCTCCTTAATAATATGATGATTCTGTTCTTTGTACACTCAATTTATTCTCTTAGAATACTATAGATTTATAGTTTGTCAACGAACTTACCTAACGAAGTGACTGCATTAAGAAACATGGCACCTGAACCGTTTCGATTCTATGTTTCCTTTCTTCGTTCGAATATGCTAATATATAAAAATATTACAATTTACCTTATTATGAAAGAATTTTAGTCGGTGATGATTTTTTACCGGGTAAATATAGTTCCAGAGGAGTCAGCACATTATGACACACACCAGTGCAAAACCCAAGAATATTCGGAAGAATAATTTTATACTTCTTCTTAATTTATATCGTCAGAACACATCATTATCGGTAACAAAGATTTCCCAGATTGCCTCATTAAGCCGAACCACGGTGAATAAGATTAATGAATCCCTCATTGAGAAGAAACTAATAATTCCCTTGGGGAAGGGAGAATCCACTGAGTTTGGAGGAAAAAAACCGAATATATACACTCTGAATTCCTGTTATGGTTATGTTCTCTGCTTTGTGGTTGCGATGCAAAAGGTAGAAGTAAAGGTTTACGACATGCAGATGCGGGAAGTTTATAAATCAGAGGAAAAGATAGTCTATAATGCCTCCTTTGACAAAATTATCCAAAGGGTTAAGAAGCATTGGGATTTCTTTTTTAATGATCCCGAAGGGAAGACTCCTCTGGCAGTGGTGGGAGCCCTGCCGGGTAATGTTGACTGTGCAGAAGGGCGAATGCTGCATGCAACCCACTTTCGGTCATGGAAGCCCAAGATGTCTCTTACCGATATTATCCGAGAGCGACTTAATACCGAGGTTCCAATTTTTGTCGATAATTGGATTAATTTTAATACTTATGCAAAAAAACATAATGGGCAAGCAGAAAACACCTCCAATTTTCTATTAATAAACACCGGCTATCACGGTGTGTCAGCAGGAATCGTTATTAATGGGCAAATATATGAGGGGCAGCACTTCCTGGCAGGGGAAGTTGGGCATATGGTTATAAAATATGATGATGATGTAGTTTGCCAATGCGGAGGAACCGGCTGTTTGGAGAGTCTGCTTAATATTCATCGACTGGAGCAGAAAGCTGCCGGTATGCAGGAAACTTATCCTGATTCCATGCTGTTTAAATATTCCGATTCTCCATCCCTGACTACGATTATTAAGGGATTTCAGAATAAAGATCCTCTTGGGGTTATTTTAATTGAAGAAATTGCCAAATGGCTAGCCATTGCCTTATCCAATATATGCCTGCTAATCGATCCTCAACTCATCATTATTGAGGGTGAGTACAATAGTGCTGGTCCTGAATATTTTTCATTGGTCCAGGAGGAGTATACCAAAGTCTCCATGCTGCGTCTGGCAAACAGGACAAAGCTTGTTATGAAGCAGTCCATACCGGAAGTAACCCAGTCGGGGGGGGCTGCTTTTGCCATCGACCACCACCTGAATATTCTCGGGGACGACCTATAGAGGCTTTATTACCATACAGATTCAATTATCAAGCCAAGTTACATAATAGTGTTGACATACTGATTTTCTGTGCTAAGATATAAACAAGTTCAACTATAAACCTCTCATCCTCAAAGGGATGTTTGGTTCAGATCTAAAGGAGGATCTATGAAATTACAGAAGATTGGATTGATTATGCTGGTTCTGATGATTGTGAGCGCAACATTTGTTTTTGCCGGTGGACAGCAGGACGGCGGAGAGAAACAGCTTCACATAGGTGTTGCAGCAGCATCATTCGACGACAAGTGGATGTCCTACATGCACGAGGGTTTTGAAATTGCAGCTGAAGAAGCCGGTGTTAAAATCACTATGGTAGACGGAAAGAACGACTCCGCAGTACAGCAGGGCCAGATTGACACGTTTATCACCATGGGTGTAGACGCCATCATCCTGGTTCCATGTCAGATTCAGGCAATGGCTCCGATTCTTGATGAAACTGAAGCTGCCGGAATCCCCGTTGTAGCAGTTAACCGACTTCCCGCTGAACCTGAGCTGAGCCGACTGGCAACATTTGTAGGTTCCAACGAAGAATTCGCCGGAACCGTTCAGGGTGAAGCTATTGCTGATCTCCTCGGTGGAAAAGGTGATGTTGTAATTATCCACGGTCAGCTTGGTCATCCCGCTGAGCAGGGACGTACTCGTGGTAACATGCAGATTTTCGACCAGTACCCCGACATCAACGTTGTTCTTGAAGGAACTTCCGAGTGGCAGAGAGCCAAGGCTCTTCAGCTTATGGAAAACTGGATTCAGAAAGGAACCAATATCGATGCAGTTGTAGCTAACAACGACGAAAGTGCCATCGGTGCTGCCATGGCTCTTGAGCAGGTTGGTATGCTGGATGATGTATTCATCGCCGGTGTTGATGCCACTCCCGATGCTCTCCAGTTTCTAAAAGCCGGAAAAATTGATGTAACCGTATTCCAGGATGCCTATGGTCAGGGATTTGCCTGTATCGGTGCTGCTATTGCCGCTGTAAATGGCGAAGAGCTTCCCAAGATTACCGACATCCCCTTCCTGCCCGTAACTTTGGACAAGGTAGACGAATTCATTGCTAAATGGGAATAAACCATACATAGTAATATCGTAAATCTAGAACCGGCGCCGTAAAGGCGCCGGTTCTGTATACATCGCGATAAGGAGAACAAAATGGCGGAAGAATTTCTCCTAGAAATGGAGAATATTAGAAAACAGTTTCCTGGCGTTTTGGCGCTGGATGGTGTACAGCTGAAGGTACGCCCGGGAACAGTTCATGCCCTGATGGGTGAGAATGGTGCCGGAAAATCAACACTGATGAAGGTGCTTCTTGGAATCCATCACCCCGAAGAAGGAAGTATTCATTTTGACGGTGTTGAACATACACACATGGACATCCACAGCAGCTTGAAGCACGGTATCTCTATGATACATCAGGAGCTTTCTCCCATTCTGCATATGACAGTTGCCGAAAATATTTATCTCGGCCGGGAGCCGTTGATTAGTAAAATGGTAGGTTGGGTTGACCACAAGAAGCTAAACGAGCAAACCAGTGAACTTCTTAAAGGCCTTGATATTGATATTGATCCAACCACAAAGATGGTTAATCTGAGTATTGCAAATATGCAGATGATCGAAATTGCTACGGCAATATCTTACAACTCTAAACTGGTTATCATGGATGAGCCCACATCGGCGATCACTGAAAAAGAGGTTGCACATCTCTTTAGAATGATCAACAACCTCCGGGACAAGAATGTTGCAATAATATACATCACCCATAAGATGGATGAGGTTTTTGAAATTTCCGATGATGTCACAATCCTGCGGGACGGCCAATACGTCGGCACCGAAAAGGCTTCAGATATCGATAAAAATAAACTCATCTCTATGATGGTCGGCCGTGAGCTTACCAACTTCTTTCCCAAGGCAGATGCAGAAATCACCGATGTAAAGCTTGAAGTTCGTAATATTTCTCTGGAAGGCAAGTTCAAAGATGTGTCTTTCGAGGTCCGTAAAGGAGAAATTTTAGGAATTGCCGGTCTCATGGGTTCCGGAAGAACAGAAGTGATTGAAAGTATATTTGGTGTTTATCCTCCTGATTCCGGTGAAATCCTGATTGATGGAAAACCAGCAGAAATCAAACAACCCATAGATTCTATTAAACATCGTCTGGGATTGCTTACTGAAGACAGGAAGATGTCAGGGCTTTTTCTACCTCTTTCTGTACGCGATAATATGGTGGCATCCAATATTCAAGATTATGTGACCCGTACCGGATTGGATTTCAAGAGGATTGAGAAGGATTGCGAGACACAGCGGCAAGCTCTTGCCGTAAAGACTCCCAGTCTCAACCAGTTAATTCTTAATCTCAGCGGAGGGAATCAACAGAAGGTTCTTATTGCGAGATGGCTATTAACAGAACCTGATGTTCTGTTTCTGGACGAACCTACCCGTGGTATTGATGTAGGCGCTAAATCTGAAATTCATAAACTGATGTCGAAATTAGCCCAGATGGGCAAGGCCATCGTCATGGTATCATCGGAAATGCCGGAGATATTGGGCATGAGCGACCGTATCATCGTTATGCATGAAGGTGACAAAGCCGGTGAATTAAGCCGGGAGGAAGCCACGCAGGAAAAAGTTCTGACTCTGGCTTCCGGCGAAAAGCTTACTGATTAAAAGGAGGATGCTAAATATGAGCAATGAGGTAACGGCTGCTGCCGGAAAAAAACAATTTGACTTGCGTAGTTTTGTCAATAAGTGGGGAATCTTTCTCATCTTTATCGGAATGTGTATTCTCATTTCGATTCTTACAATAAATAATGGTGTTTCGATCTTCCTGAAGTTTCGAAATATAGTAAACGTACTGAGACAGTCATCGGTAATCGGTATTATCGCTCTGGGGGTAACGTTTATCATTATCACCGGTGGTATTGATCTTTCCTCCGGTTCTCTTGTAGCGTTGATAGGTTGTCTTACAGCAATGTTGGCCCGGGAGATTTATTCTCTTCCAGTGATTGTCCCCATCATTGCAGCGCTGGCGCTGGGTCTTACCGCAGGTGGAATCAACGGATTCCTTCATGCAAAATTCAGGATCCCGCCGTTTATCGCAACCCTGGGTATGATGGTTTCTGCCCGTGGCCTGGGATATCTGATCACCGGAGGCCGTCCTATTGATAACCTTACAGAGACTTTCCAATTTATAGGGCAAGGATCGATTTTCGAGTTAGGGCAGAACTTTTTCATTCCGATTCCTGTTATTATCTTCCTGATAATGGCTTTGGCTGCTCACTTCCTTCTTTCCCGAACCAGGTTCGGTAAGAACACTTATGCTTTAGGTGGAAACGAACAGGCTGCCTACATCTGTGGTGTAAATGTTTTTAAGCAGAAAATCTTCGTTTACGCCTGGGCCGGTTTCCTGACCAGTATTGCGGCTGTTGTTCTTACGGCCCGTGTTAGTGCAGGCCAGCCCAGTGCCGGTGTGATGTACGAGCTTGATGCTATTGCTTCTGCCGTTATCGGCGGTACCAGTCTCCAGGGCGGTATTGGCACAATCGGAGGAACCGTGGTAGGTACCCTGATCATTGGTGTTATGAACAATGGTCTTGACCTTCTGGGTGTCTCCTCATACTGGCAGCAGATTCTCAAAGGTGTGATCATTATAGGGGCTGTAGTTATTGATACCATGCGTAACAGTGGAAAAAAATAATACATTTATCGCTTAACCGAAAAGCTGTGGAAACCATCCGAGGCTTATCTTTTTTCGCACCCCCTTGAGTGCGAAAAAAGACGGGGCGGCAAATAGCTGCCGTTGCGATTGCCTTTTAATAAGGAGATAAAAAATGGATAAACATATCAGAGATATAAAAGAGTATGACCGGTTTGGGCCCTGGGTCTTTGAAATATCAGATGATGATCCCGTTCCACCGATTTTTCAATCCTTTGCTGATACTAAGGCTCCATCGATTCTAAGTTTTAAGGTTCCCCGACCGATTGAGCGGCGCAAGGCGAGTCCGGGAATGGATCTTTACGATTATCTTATAATTCTAAGAGAGGAAAACTTTGAGATCTTGCAGCGCCAGGGAAATGAGGTGAAAAAAAGAACCACGGCCTACAAGGATATTCTTTCAATCCAATGCAGCCAGGACCTCCTACGAGGTACATTTTTACTTATCACCGAAGAAAAAACATACAGCTTTCCCTTTAATACTGTTTCTGAAGAGCTTATAGACAGAATGATTAGTATTCTGCTTGAGAGATTTCCTAAATTGTCTTCTCCTCTGGAAGTTGAAGATGAGGCAAAGGCTGAAGAATGGAAATTAGGCCCTCATTTCAGCCGCTTATTGAATAAAGAGAAGCGGGAGGAACCTGAGCAGCGCTGCTTTGGAGCACAAGGACAGGTTTTAGTTGCATCCAAAAAAGATTCCGTTTTTAAACGTATGTGGTATGGTGTCATCGATAAACGGACCTTTGAATCCTTGCATTTCTGTGATGGTCAGATGCTTAAAATTCTTGGCAGGGCCCCGCTGTATCGTTACCGGGGCAGGGCGGACTATAGGATTGATAAAATTTATATTCCCCTCCCATCTCTTACGGGGATTGACTGGAAACCTGATCCGAAGCAGAAGGATGTGATGATTCTCACTTATAAGGTGGGGCAGGAAACTTTTACCTTTGCCGTGACCAGGAATAATATTGAGCCTTATCAGAAATATCTTAAGAGTTTGAAGCTCTAGTTAAATACTTGCTTTTGCTCATCTACGGCCTTATGTAGAATAAAAACTGCTTCAACAATTTTGTCATAGGGAAAGCCGTTCCTATATTGTGGCAGCAGGGTTGTCTTGTTGCCCTCTTAGGATTATGAAAAAGCTTCTATCTGTGTATACTGGTAAGACTTCATGCGTTTAAAGAACAGGTATCGATATTTTTTTACTGTTAATTGACAAGGGTATTACAATGAAATACAATCACTATCATGACTGAAAAAATCAAAAAGCCAGGACGAAAACCACAGAATATACGTTTCCAAAACAAAATGGTACTGCTTGAACTTTATCATCAGTATAAAGAGCTTTCTGTAACGGAAATTTCAAAACTCGCCGGCCTCAGCCGAACCACAGTCATGAAAGTAAATC
The DNA here is from genome assembly GCA_016342585.1 of Spirochaetales bacterium. Lineage (GTDB taxonomy): Bacteria > Spirochaetota > Spirochaetia > UBA9216 > UBA9216 > JAEINK01. The sequence goes on along the minus strand of JAEINK010000004.1, from coordinate 47,242 downwards.
ATAATCTTCTAAATGAAGATCTGATTATAGAGACCGGAAAAAGGCAATCTACAGAATTGGGCGGTAAAAAGCCCTTGATTTACCAGTTTAATAATAGAAAAAATCTTATTATAGCGTTCTATATCCTATATGAAAGGATAGAGCTCAGGGTATTTGATTTAAATTATAATATTCTCGTTGCAAATTCAGCATCGATGAAAAAATCATCGAAATTTCTTCATATTGTTAAGATAATTCAGGGCATGATTAGCCGATGGATAAATGAAAACGATGATTTGAAAGGCGCAGAATTTCTTACCTGTATTATTGGCCTTCATGGTAACATCGATCACAATACAGGAGTCTGTCTTCAGGCTACGCACTTTCATTCATGGGGAGTAAACAGGAATATTGGTCAGATTCTGATGGAAAAACTTGAATTATCCTGTCCTATATATGTTGACAACTGGATCAGACTTAAAACATACGGCGAAAACAGGCTTGGACTGGTAGGCCAGCATGAGTCCGTTGTCCTGCTTGATACAGGCTGGCATGGAGTGGCCGCCGGAATTATGATGAACGGAAAACTGTTCCATGGCAAGCATTTTACTTCAGGCGAAGTGGGACATATCAGGGTCAATTTAGATGATCAGGAAGAATGTTTCTGCGGTTCGAGGGGCTGTTTTGAAAAGCAGATCATGATAGAACGGTTAAGAGTTCAGGCAAAGGAGCTTGCCAAAACATATGACATGAGTCTTCTGGCGGATAAGACCGAGACTTTGGATATTTTTACAATTTTTAAGGCGGCCGATGCAGGAGATGTGATTGCCTGTAAGCTTATGGATCTTTCTGTTCATTGGTTTTCACAGGTAATTGCGAATATCTTACTGTTTTTCGATCCCGAGGTCCTTTATATAGAAGGCGATTACGCCCACGGCTGCAAGTATTTTGAGGATGGGCTTGCCGATAAACTGAATACGATAGTTCTGCCAAGAATTAAAAAACACAGCACTGTCATTCGTTATAAACAGAATGAAGTAGATGCCGTGCTTCATGGCGCTGCTGTTTTTGCATACGATAAATTTTTCATATCAGCGTTGAAGCCTAGGGTCTAAGTCAGACAGTTAGTTACATTTTAATCCACACCGAATACATTCACCAACAATCTGAAAGAAAATATAACTGATACTATTAAAACACTCATGAATCGAGCATCTCAATATGCCTGCCAATATGATTTTCAAGTCTGTCCCAGTAATCGGATATATTGTTATTAAAAACATAAAAAAGTCTTCTCTTCATTTCCGCCATCTTGAATACTTCGCCGTATGAAATATGAAGGACCTGCCGATCGGTAGGATTTTTAAAAACTTCAAGCAGCTCATTATCACTCTTTGTGGTAAGATCCGTTTTTATACTCATGTCCGGTGTCACATGGTAATAAGCCCGTGCAATGGAGAAGATTTCGTAAGCATAGGTGAATACAGTCCTGAAGAGCTCAGGATCATTCACTGCAACTACCTCAAGAGCGATCAGCCAGTTTGTTCCGGAAGTTTTCAAATGGAAAGAACCTTTTCGTTTTTTTGCAATTATCGGGTATGCAGAAAACTTATCACTGGAAGAATGAACTGATATTTTATAACCAAGATCTGCTGCAATAACGGCGTGGCCTTCAAAATCTGTCTCAAAATCATCGAGATTTCCAATATAATCAATCCCTTTCTGGAATTCACCAACAAAACGGGGAGCAATCGAAGTAAATCTGATACCTTCATGCATAAGCTCTCTTGCGACAAAGTAATGTGCTTCTAAAGTTGTCGGAAGCTCAGTTTCATCAATAGAAATCTCGAAATCAAGTGATTCACGGTATAACATAGCCGCATTATAGAGGACGCCCGCATGCTGTATAGCATTTTTATAGGTCAACACGACAGAAGCCAGAACTTCCGGGTCAAAATTCAGGACCAACCCGCTGCTGAGTGATATTTTTCCGTTATATGCTTCTTCAACCCTGCTGCGATACCCGGCGTCAAGCTTATTATAGAGTTTTCGAACTTCAGCATTGGTTAATCCCGGTATATTGAAACCAATATGGTCAGAAAGATCGGCTGTTATCATCGTACATCCCTGCTCTACGGCAGAACTTACATCTTCGGCATGTTTCAGATGGTCTCCATCTGCCGCCCACGGGCCACTGTAACCGCTTTTATATACAGACCATGAAGCCGCCGCTATGATGTCGGTGTATTTTCTCCCTGTTAATTCCAGCTCTCTCAGTGACTGCTGAGCAAGTACCGGGATCATGTCAGTGTTGTTAAACACACGAAGGTGACCCGGCCCGGCAATTCCGAGCCTGTCACCTACACCAAATGTACTTTTTGCTTTACCGATCTCCGATGGATTGGTAAAAGGAAACCGCTTTCTGAGTACTGACACATTTTCATCATTTTCTGGACATATAAGAACAAGATGATCATCGATTATCGTTGATTTACCTTTGAACTCATAATCAGCTTCTATCTCTGAAACTATCATGAGATAATCGGTACCCATAAACCTTATTGAGGCAAATGTAGCTAAATCATAACTTCGTTCAGATTCGAGATATACATCTACTTTTTCATTGTCAGGCAATCCTTCAATATTCAAAACCGCCTTTTCTGCAATATCCTGTATCCATTGTTTTTCAATTCGGTCAGTACTCATAAATTGAATTTTCTCTCCAAAATTTAATCTAACTTTACTATTTCACCGTTCTTAACGGCCTTGTCAGCAAGGATTGCCCATTCCACAGCCTTGAAACCATCTAAATAATTTACTTTCGGTTCCCTCTTTTCGCATACACAGGCGACAAAGTCGGCCATTTCCGCTTTGTAAGTATCCTGCCAGTATTCATAGAACCATTCTGAACATTTCCGGTTTATACCGTCTTTATTCATATAGTGATTCTTGGTATTGTATGAAAAATCACCAACTTTTATACTGCCTTCGGTACCAAAAATTTCCATAGGCGCATGATAGCCGTATGCACTGTTCCGGCTTGCGGTAAGAATCACCATCACGCCGTTCTTAAACTTCATCAGGATTGAAGTATTATCCATATCGTTACAGGCTTTCAAGCCTTCATACGCATATACTCCGCCTACACCGTAGATAGTATCAGCCTCTGAACCGGTAAACCATCTTGCTGTATCATAATCATGTGTCATCATATCGGCTATAAAACCGCCGCTTGTGGGGCTGAATTTTACAATAAACTCTTCAATTCCCGCCTGATCACGTGACTCCATTCTAATTAAAATCGGTTTGCCGATGAATCCATCATCAATTTTCTGCTTCGCTTCCATAAGGTTTTTATCAAATCGATGATTGTAACCAACCTGAAAGATAAGGCCTTCTGCAGATTCAACTGTTTCCTTGATTTTAACTATTTCGTCCATAGAGAGACCAAGTGGTTTCTCGGTATAGATATTCTTGACACCGGCCTCAACCGCGGCACAGATAATCTCACAGTGGGTCTGCGAGTTTGTAGCAATAACAATACCGTCAAGTTTTTCAGTGTCAAACAAATCGCGATAATTTTTTGTAATAATTTCCGGATTAAAATGTTCCTTCGCCGTTTCAAGTTCCTTCTCAACAACGCTGCAGACAGCCGTAAGTTCGGCCTCGTGAATATTATGATGAATATTTGATGCGTGCTCGAAGCCCAGTCTCCCGAGGCCAATAATCCCCAATCTTTTCTTTTCCATAAAACCACCTTAATGCAAGAAATGTAAACAGGAAATGTTTACAGATGTAAAGAAAGGTAGGGACCATACTATATCCCTGACTTTCCCTGAAATTATCCCCGCAGATAACCGCGGGGTTATTAATTGTTTAATCAAAGTTAAGCATAACCTTCATGGCGTTTGCTTTCTGATGAATTGCAACTTCCATGGCTTCATCCAATTGTGAAAATTTATAGTGATGAGAATTCAATGCTGCAAAATCATATTTATTGTAGATGCGATCCATAAAACGAATGGTTCTCTGACCAAAATCCTTTGTTCCACCGGATCCGGCAATATTCAATGTTTTCCAGATTGTTTTACCGATCTCGACAGGAACTTTGCGTCCGATGGAGTGACCGATAACTCTGACTCTTCCACTATGAGCGGAAATATCAAAAAGGGAGGCAATCGCATTGTCATTACCGGATGCTTCAACACATACATCTCCACCATGTCCATTGGTTACTTCCATAACCTGCTTCTCAATATCTCCCGTTGACGGATCAAGAACGATTTCGGCACCATACTTTTTGGCAATCTCTCTACGCTTTGCCAGAGGATCAATAACGATTACCTTAGCACCGGAGGTGGCAGCGACCATGGAAGCAGAAAGTCCAACAGGTCCCGCACCCAAAATGATAGCTGTATCGCTGGCATCTATATAACCACCGTTACCCCAAATTCCGTAATAACCGATGGAAAATGTTTCTACCCAGGCACCATCTGCATAAGTCCAGTTATCGGGAATTTTATGAACATATTCTTCCTCTACAACCATATATTCTCCCATACCACCGGGAGAATCGGGCCTAAATCCAATCTCTCTGAAATTCAAACAAGCAGAAGGCATTCGACCGTCTTTACAATTGGCACAAACACCGCAGCCCATTACACAGTCACCTGTAACCTTATCTCCCACTTTGAGAGTACTTCTTAAGCCCGAGCCAATCTCTACGATCTGTCCGCCCCACTCATGACCCGGAGTATATGGACCGAGATCATATCGGCCTTCCGCGGATTCACCTTCATAACACTCAACATCGGAACCGCAAATTCCGCATGCTCCGGTTTTGATCAAAACCTGATTTGGCTTAAGTTTAGGCACTTCGACCTCTTCAACCCTTAAATCTTTTGGTCCGTAAAGAAACGCTATTTTTGCTTTCATCCCTATTTCTCCTCTTTAATCTCTTTCTCAATTTGCTTTAAGTATTTAAGTCCGTTTATCGCTGCAATAGCCGGTTCAGGATCCGGCCTGTGTTCTCCAGACAGGAAACCTGTGTAACCTATATCAAAGACAGCTTTAAGCACGGACTTAAAATCAATATGCCCCCCACCCGGGTAAAGTCTGTTGGAATCCGCATAGTGGAAATGAAACATCCTGTCGCCTGCCAGCTTTATACTCTCTTCAATCGAGGGTTCTTCTATATTCATATGGAAGGTATCCAGCAGCATTCCAAGATTGTCCGAACCGATACGGTCAATAAACTTCAACCCATCTTCAACAGAATTCAGAAGGGATGTTTCGTACCTGTTAATAGGTTCAAAAGCAATTTTGACCCCTTCTTTTTCCGCCTCACAACAGCAGATTTCAAAGGCTTCCTTCATCCAGCTTTCAGCTCTTTCCGCAGACACTTCTGCTCTTAATATTCCCCGTAACAAACCAATAATAATGGTTCCTCCGGTTTTAGAAGCAAAATCAATATGAGAGAGGACTCTGTCAACAGCTTTTTTCCTGACTGCAGAATCCGGATCTGTAAATGACAACCCCTCTTCTCCCCAGGCCTGACCTGTACCGATAGCGGGGACTCCCATTCCTGCTTCATCCAGGATTCGAAAGATCTCCTCTTTATCGATGATTTCAGGATCCCGTATCGCCAGCTCAACCCCGTTAAATCCTAATTCAGCAATTTTTTTGACATTGACTTCAAAATCCCCTTTGAAGGGTACCGCATCGAATTTTGCAGGATTGGTGGACAGACACATCGAATACTTCATACATTAACCTTTATGAAAAGGTCCGATATGGGGAAGTTCATAAACGGACTTCCACCCTTCAGTCCAGGGTTCTTTCAGGAAAGGAGCAAGTTCCTCATCGGTTCTTAAGGAAACTTTGTCTGGAACTGTACCCGCTGGAAATGCATCAAGAATATCATTAACCATCATGGTTGTATATTCACAGATAGCTGCGATAGGGCGTTTTGCTTTTTCTGCAGTAGCCTTGCTTGGGGATCCGACGACTCCTTCGGGAGTGACAAATCGTTCGATCGCATAATGTCCTTCTCCCTCAGACCATCTGTGAGGACGTCTGTAAGGATCAACGGAAAGGTCAAAGTGTCCATCAGGCAAAAAAGTTTCACCCTCGGCATCTCTGACATAATCCATATTGATCATATCCTTGAACATCAATAGGCCTACTGACGTCTCAGCCTCATCTGCATGAATAAAGTTAGTAGTAAGGGAATCCTCACGGTTGATAGGCATAAAAAATTCTCTTACCGCTCTATGCCAGTCCACAACCTGAACAATTGCGGGAAGACTGAATCTCTTCATGAATTCCTGAATCGCATCCACCAGAGTCCACAGATGCCCATGGTTATTAAAAAGAATAATTTTGCGATAACCATCATTCCACAGTCCGAGCATGGTATAAATAAGCATTTCCCGTACTGTTTCAGGGGGAATGATTACTGTTCCGGGCATGCCCATATGGTGGTAGGGGTGTCCACCGTAATTGATCGGTGAAAAAGCCAGGTTTACTTCTCTACCCTGTTTGGCAGTTTTTCTTCTTACAGCCTCAATTATCTGGGTAACCATAAAGGTATCCAGGCCAACATTAGCATGATCACCATGATTTTCAGAACATCCGATTGGAACCAGGACAATATCATTTTTCTTTCGTTTTTCGATGGCTTCTTTGCGAGGGGTGTTTTGAATGTAACATCCTGCTTTGCCAAGTTCTGACTCAGCCCCTACTCCATAATCTTCAAGAATCTTCTCTATTTCATCCATCGGTGCATCAAAAATTCTTTTCTTCAACTGACCAACCGCATTATCCTCGAAAATTATATGCGGATAATCAGTGGTTAACCATTTTTTGTCTACAACTGCCATATTCACTCCTTAAAACTTCTGTACCATCTGATGATAGTATGATATTATCATATCACAGTTAAAATGTTTGTCAAGAGCTGATTTTCTAATTTTGTATTGAAAGACAAGCAGATTGTAAATACAATAGATTTTGGAGAAGTCATGGATATAAAACCAGTTAAACAGAAGACTGTTACATTTCAGATAATGGAACAGCTGAAACAGCTCATTGTAGACGGTACGCTTAAGCCGGGAGACAAGATGCCAAACGAATATGAACTAGCGGACATGTTCGGAGTAGGTCGATCAACAATCAGAGAAGTGTTGAAGATCTTTCAGTATATGGGCGTGGTCGAACTAAGAAATCCCAAAGGTACTTTTATCTGTGAAAGTTCAAATATTTCTTCTGAAGCCCTTGAATGGTCTATGCTGCTGGGACATAAGGATTTTTCCGAGATTATCGAGATGAGAATTGTTATGGAACAACAGGGCCTGTGGTACCTTCTTGACTATCGCAGGGACGATAAAAACCTGAAAGAAGCAACTATAAAAAAACTTCAACTTGAAATTGAAAAGATGAATGCCGCTGTAAATAGAAATGATATTGAAGGCAGGCTCAATGCGGATTACAGCTTTCATGGACATATTATTGAGGTTTGCGAAAACAGTATTTTCAACAATCTCTACAGAACCATGAAAAATTTTATGGTAAAGGAGATCGCAGATTCCCAGAAAGATATGGAACAGCTGATGGCCATTCCTCAAAGACATGAAATGCTGATAAATGCGCTGATAGAAGGAGATTACACTAGGGCAGCAGAAACCTACCGGCATCATATAAGGAATATAGACCAGTTGCTCGAAGAGAAGATAGGAAAACAATGACTCTCCCCGGAGCAAGCTCGAGGTATCGTCGATCTCGTAAGGAATTTATTATATGGGTTTAATACCCCGCAGGCATGGATTTACTTTGGTTAAGCATTTTTCTTACATCAAAGAAATCATTACGCAGAAAGCCGCGGGGTATTAAACCCGGCTCGAATAAAGGAGGAATCATTATTTTGAGAAAAATTCGATATGGCATAGTCGGAACAGGTCAAATGGGGAGAACCCACCTTGAAAATTTACAGAACAGCCTTCCTGGTGCAGAAGTTGTAGCTATTTGTGCAAGAAATGAAACCAAAATCCGTAAATTACAGGAAGAATTCGACGTTGCGAACGGGTACACGGACTATGACAAAATGCTTAGAAACCCTGAAATAGAGGCTGTGATAGTAGCTACCGGATCGGATATGCACAGAGAGCATGTTGTGAAAGCCTGCAGTGCTGAAAAACATATTTTCTGTGAGAAACCATTGGCAAAAACATTGGAAGATTGCAGGATAATCGAAGAAGCTGTAGCTTCAAACGAGAATAGATTTTTTACTCTGGGGTTCATGCGGCGTTTTGATCCTTCATATATGGCTGCAAAGGATAAAATTAAAAAAGGTGCTATAGGACGGCCTATCCATTTCAGAGGTATCAGTCTTGATCCATCATCAGTACTTGACGCCCATCTTGAAAGAGTAAAACGTGGAATTTACATGCCATGGTTTATTGAAATGGGAAGCCATGATGCTGACTTGGCCAGGTGGTTCCTTGAAGACGAGCCGGAAGAGTGTCTGGCAACCGGAGATGCATATGTTTGTGAAGAATTAGATAAATATAATGATTATGATAACGGATTTTCTCTCTCACGTTTTGCAAATGGGGCTTCTGCTTATATTCATGTAGGAAGAACTCATACCTGCTCACATGTAGCAACGGAAATAGTGGGAACAAAAGGCACTTTAACCGTCAATACTATACCCAGAACTAATTATGTCGGACAATTCACTGAACAAGGTTACCAGGAAGAGTGTCAGCATGATTTCAGAGAACGCTGGGAAAAAGCTTTCTTCAATGAGATTAAAGATTTTACAAACTGTATCATCGAAGGCCGCAAACCCGATATAACTGCTGAAGATGGTACTGCGGCTCTGAAGTATTGCATACTCATGCATGAAGCATATTTGAAAGGTAAAAAAAGATAGCATGGAGAAATTGCACTAAACTGACAGTACCTGCCGCAAATCAATCGATTAAGGGACAAATGGGTATCATAGGAACCGGTGCTCCCCGCCAGGCCGTGATTCAACCGTTTTTACAAGGTAATCATAACTCATTTTAATATCATCCAATGTACCCCTGTAATCTTTCGGGTCTCGTTCCTGCTCAATTGTCACCCATCCTGAATAATCAATCCTATCAAGAGCGGAAAACACAGAGCGGTAATCAACGCATCCTCGTCCTATCGAACACATGACACCAAGCTTGCAGGCATCAAAGAACCCCATCTTCTCTTCAAGCGCATTCTTATAGACATCCTTATTGATATCTTTAAAGTGGACATAATCTACTCTTGATGAATATTTTACCAGACTTTGTGCAGGATCATCCCCGGCATAGTACAGATGACCTGTATCAAGACATAATCCCGCCACATTTCCCGGTATATCGTTGAGAAATTTTTCAGTTTCATCATTGAACTCAATAAACCCACCAGCATGGGGATGAACAACAGGCCTTATCCCGAATTCCTCAGCAGCGATCTTTGAAACAATCCTGATATTTTCCATCATCAACTTCCAGTCTGCAGTATTCATCCGCCGGGCCAATTCAGGATGACCCGCTGTGTTATTACGCATTTCATTAACACGATCAATAATCACTATAAACCCTCTCTGTTTGCTTTCCAGCACTTCTGAAAGAAGCCTGCAGATATTTCGGGTTTTTTCCTTAAGATTATTTAAATCTGCAGTTCCGGTCAGGTTATCATAAAGCGTTCCAGCAATTAAATTAAGCTGTTTTGATTCCAGGGAATCCCTTAAAAAAGAAGGATTTACAGGTAAATATCCATATGGACCTAACTCGACACCGATAAAGCCGGACATACCTGCTTCGTCAAGTACCGTCTTCCAGGGGGGATTATCTATGTTTTCCGGATCTTCAATTCCCCAGGAACATGGCGCGATAGCAAATTTAAGACTCATAGTTGACTCTCCATATCAAACGTTTGCCCCACTTTAACTCAAGATGGCTCAATATGCAATTAAAAGTATAGTTATTCATCATTAGAAGGTTGATTTAACTATCAAAAGATAATATCTGCTTTACATTTCCAACTAAATAATATTAGTATCTTCTTAACAATGAAAGTCACAATCAAGGATATAGCTCAGAAACTTAATCTCAATTTTTCATCAGTATCCAGAGCTCTAAACAACAAACCCGGCGTAAGCGAAAAAACACGCGAACTGGTAATGGATACGGCTAAAAAGATGGGATACACTCCCAATGTAATTGCCCGTGGACTAGTCAGTCGATCAACAAAAACAATAGGTGTAATCATTCCGGACATCATCAACCCTCTTTTTGGAGAAATCACAACAGGAATAATTGAAACTGCAAACATAAGAAATTATGACGTTTTTCTCTGTATTTCGAACTGGGAAAGCGAAAAAGAACGTGATAATATCAATACTCTTCAACAGAAACAGGTTGACGGAATAATCATAAAATCGGTAAGTGATTCTAACTCAGCCATTCTTGAAGCAGTAAGTGTACCGGTAGTGGGGTATGAAAGCTGGGCGGTTAATAACAAATTCAGCTCTGTCAGTACCGATAACATAAGAGGTGGTTATCTCGCGGCTAAACATCTGATAGAATGTGGTTATCGAAAAACTGCTATTTTCAGCGGACCGGAAAATTCCAGTTCCAGTTTTTTCCGAAGAGAGGGATTTATTCAAGCTTTCAAGGAATACGGGATTGATTTAGACAGCTCAAGATTCTCTAAAGCAGAGTACAATATAAAAGGTGGTTATACTTTAGCTAAGGAGATGTTGAAAAATCAGCCCGATACCGATTCGATATTCGCAAATAATGATGTTATGGCACTTGGAGTACTGCAGTATATGGAAGAACAGGGAATAAAACCAGGTGAACAGATTGGAGTTATAGGATTTGACAATATCAGAATTGCCAGTCTTCCACAAATACAATTGACAACAATAAATCAACCTAAACACAGCATTGGAAGGATGATGTTAAATTTGCTCCTTGATGAAATAAAAAATCGTACTGAAAATATTACCTATTATCCCCAGCGAACTCTTCTTGAGCCGGAGCTGATTGTTAGAAGAACGACCTGCAAGGTCTGAGCACCCCGGACCCGGGGTGCTCAGCAATAAAGAGTATCGACATCCCTGAGCTAAGCCCGACAGAATCCATGGATTCTGTTTACCCGGGCAACCTCGTTTGGGAATATTAAGCCGTATACCTATAAATTCGCCTCGGCCAAAGCGACCAGGTCAGAAGCTGTTAAACCACTCTGTTTCAGCTTGAATTTGTAGTCACCTATTTTTTTAAAGGCATCTCCCAGGCTGGCCATAATCTGCCTGGGGGCACCGGCAATACCAGCCTTATATTCGGCAACAGCACCACCGAGTCCACCGATTGAAGAGTGTTCCTCGACAGTAACAATCAGTTTATTTTCAGCAAAAACTTTATCCAGCATATCCGTATCAAGGGGTTTGATGGTATGCATATCAACGACCCGGGTGGAAATCCCCTTACTTTCAAGGGTTTCCGCAGCTTCAACGGCAGCACCAAGCATGGAGCCGGTTGAAATAAAGGCAACTTCACTCCCCTCTTTATACTCGATTGCCTTTCCTATTTGAAAGTCAAAATCCTCGGGATACATAACAGGAAATCCCGGGCCACCAGTAAGACGAACATAAACAGGACCATCATGATCGGCAATAGCAAAGATGGTCTTATAAATCTGAAGAGGATCCGAAGGTGAAATAACGGTAAAGTTCGGGATCGCTCGTACAACGGCGATATCATCCATCGCATAGTGAGTATTCCCCAGGGGGCCGAACCGCACACCGGCTTCGATACAGACAACCTTTGCATTCAAGTTCATATACCCCAGAGCCATTCTCATCTGTTCTGCGGGTCTCATAGGAACGATGGCTGCCAGCCCCACGGCATAGGGGATTAAACCATCAACAGCCAGACCGGCTGAAAAATTGATAAGGTTCTGTTCAGCTATCCCAACATCGAAGAACCTGTCAGGATAGGTATCCCTGAACTTGGTTAAACGCGCTGTTGGTGTTAAATCGGCAGTTACAGTGCACATTTCAGGCCTTTCGGCGGCCAGCATGACCAGTGAATCTCCCAGTACGGTACGATGGCCCTGTTTTGACCACTCCTGTAATTTATCTATTGGTGTATTACTCATTTTTCGCCTCCCCTTTACGCGTTCTCAAGTTCTGAAACAGCCTGATCGTATTGTTCTTTATCCATCGCCCTGGCGTGCCAGTCAAGACTGCCCTCCATGAAGGAAATTCCTTTACCCTTTGTGGTATTAGCTATTATCATATGCGGTTTTCCACTCTTTGAGTTTTTCATTTTCTCGAGAGCTTCAATAACTAAAAGTAAGTCGTTCCCATCTTCGACAACTTCAACTTCCCAGCCAACAGCTTTCCAGAGGGCCACAAGATCCACATCCATGATATCAGAGGTTTTTCCTGCCAGCTGAACTCCATTCCGGTCAACAATAGCAACCAGATTGTCCAGTTTGTTTTTAGCCCCGTTCATGGCTGCTTCCCAGATAATGCCTTCATTACATTCACCATCGCCAACGAGGCAATAGACATAATGATCTTCATTCTTGATTTTAGCCGCTTTGGCCATACCGCAGGCAATCGCAAAACCATTTCCAAGACTTCCGGAGGAAATTTCTATTCCATGCTCCATATTCCGGCTGGGATGCCCGGATAAAAAGCTTTCGTCACCCTTAAAAGTGCTCATCAACTCTTTATCGATATATCCACTCTCGATCAGTGCGGAATAGTAGGAAAGACAAGCATGCCCCTTACTCTGGACGAACCTGTCTCTTTCCGGCATGGTCGGCTCCTTGGGATCGTGATTCATCACCTTGAAAAAGAGACTCGCTACTATTTCAATACTCGATAGTGCGGGCCCGAAGTGAGCTCCCCGCCCGCCTGCAACATACCCCATCTCAATGACATCCCGGCGCATGACAGCGGCCTTCTCCTGAATAAATTCAACCGTGTTCTTATTTTCCATTTCTTCCTCCTAATCTCTGGCCTGTATTTTAAAAAGATGCCCGCTGAACTGGCCGGCCGGTATTGCTTCCGCCTGGTATTTTGCCAATTCAACTATCTTTGGAGTATCGACTCCTGTTTCATACCCCATCTCGGCAAGCATGAAGGCTAAATCTTCCGTTGCCAGGTTTCCCGATGCACCCGGAGCAAATGGACATCCGCCCAAACCGCCCAGGGTCGACTGAACCTTGACAATACCAAGCTCAATGGCAGCAAGTGTATTAACCATTCCCATATTACGGGTATCATGAATATGTACCTGCAGTTCCAGGTCAGGATATTCGGTTCTGACCGCCTCTATGATGGATCGGACCTGGGCCGGGTTTGCCACACCAATCGTATCGCAAAGGTTTACCGTTTTTATTCCTGCCTCTCTATAGGGTTTAATAAAGGGAACAACATCCCCGGCCCCCTTTTTTCCCTCAAAAGGACAGCCGAAAGTGGTGGCCAGATCGAGACAGATATCAAGGTCAGGATATGCTTCTCTTATTTTCAATAGCTCATCATAGGATTCCTGATGGGTCCTTCGAATATTAGCCTGATTATGACTCTCCCCCAGACTGACAACATAGGAGACCGATTTAAGTCCGGCCTCCCAGGCACCCTGAGCACCACGCAGGTTGGGGACCAGAGCCAGAAAATCGGCATCCGGAAATTTGTCAACAAAATATCCGGTTAACTCCCGGGCGTCCTTCATCTGTGGAATGGCCTTGGGACTCACAAAGGATGTGATCTGCATATGTCTGATTCCCGAATCAAGTAGACCTTCAACGATCTTCTTTTTTGTCTCAAGCGGGATATAATCTGCTACATTCTGAAACCCGTCACGAGGTCCCACCTCGTAAATTTCTATTTTCTTCATGTTTATTTCTCCAGCATGGTTTTATCTTCCCTGAGCCTTTTGTACCATCTAAAAGCCTCTTCTGGCAGCTGAGGATGGTGTCCCCCGCATTTTTCCCGAGCCAGACGGATATAATCTAATAATTGTTCACGATAGACCTGGGATGCACAATTGGCTATAAGGGCATCGGCTCGTTCACCATCATCAAGGCCCCGTAAATCGGCCAAACCGTTTTCGGTTACAACAATATCCACATCATGTTCACAAATATCCTGATGGGAGACCATGGGAACAATACTTGATATGGCACCACCCTTGGCAATGGAGGGAATTAAAATGACAGACAGTCCGGCATTTTGCGCGAAGTTTGCTCCGCCGCCTATACCGTTCACGACCCGGCTTCCTGAGATATGACTTGAATTCACATTCCCATAAACATCTATCTCAATTCCGGTATTCAGGGCCATAAGGCCAAGTCTGCCAATGATTTCACTATTGTTGGTAATATCACCATTCCTGATCACAAGGTGATCCTGTATATTCGGCATGGTTTCAAGGATCTCCACCACCCGGGGTGACATTCCAATCCCACCCGTCGACAGAGCCGTCGCCTTTCCGGAAACCATCAATTCCAAAATCGTCTCTGTTATGCCACCACAGAAAAACTGAAGGTCATGAAAGGTTGACTTCTGAAAAGCATCGGCTATTGAATTGGCAATCCCACCGAAACCGGTCTGGATTGGAGGAAGAATCCCTCCTGTGGCCTGGTACTCGACTTCAAGAAAGTCAAAAAGATGGGCTGCTATTTTTTTTGTCACTTCATTTCCTGAGGCAAGGGCGCCGACCTGTTCAGGAATACTGGTTTCGACTATAAAAAGGATCTTATCTTCATGTACAGGAATTCCTCCCGACCCGATCCGCTGATTAACCGAGGTTAATGGGATTGGCTGAGTGTCAGGAGGAGCCTGAGGGATATAGACATCATGAAGCGCCATCAACTTCTCTGGTTGAGCGGTATTTATTTCAACAATAATATGCTCCGCCGCATCCATGAGATAATTCATAAAACCAATGGCATTAGTGGGAATAAGATCCCCATTTTCATTGAAACCAAGCGCCTCTACGACAGCAATATCGATCTTCCCAAAGCTGTTTCTTCTTAACAGCCGGGGCATCTTGCACATCTGCTGCTCCACATACCTCATGGATCCATTATTAGCCTGGCCGGCGACAACCCGGCTGGCACACATGGGTGCCCGCCGACCTATCATCTGTTCATGACCAAGCTTCTCATCAAGCCAGGGGACATTCGCCCCGGTAATTAAATTGATGGAGAGATCCTCCCCTCCCTGTTTCCGATCCACCAGGGCTTCGACAACAGCCTTCGGGTATCCTGCCATGGAGTAGCCACTCATGGCTACAGTCATACCATCCTGTATGAAGGAAGCAGCCTGTTCAGCAGTAGCCATACATTTCAGCAGGCTGCTTTTTTTTATTCGATTATTCATTACTGATTAACTCCGGGGTGTAAATCCAGAAAACAACTCCTCATCGGTTGGTTTGAAACTGGGAATTTCACGTATGACCCAGGTATTGTTCAGATAATGTTTCAGTTCAATATTTTCAGAACAGATGTTTCCTCCCCATGTACCGCAACCCAGGGAGTGAGTAAAGGGCATCCCGCTGGTCCAGCTTCCACCATTCGTGGCCGCCTGGGCCTGATTAACAACAACACGGGTTGTATAGGTTCCCAATGCCAGTTTTTCAACATTCTCAGGGGTATTGGAGTATATACCGCAGGAGTGTCCCGAACCGGAATAGGCATGGTTCTCATTGGTTATACGGATAGCCTCATCTATGGAGTGACTCTTATACACCGTTGTCACAAGGCTCATCTTTTCACCGCTGAAAGGTGATGCTTCTCCCGTCTTATCCTCTTCCACCAGAAGAAGAGAAGTTCCTTCAGGAACAGCGATACCGGCGATAGCCGCAATATTGGCGATGGGTGAAGCGACAATATCTCGATTAATCACATGATTGCCAGGCCACTCAGGCCAGATAGCCTTCTGTAACTTCGCTTTCTCTTCCTGATTCACCAGATGAGCACCCACTTTCTTAAACTCGGCCAGCATATCGTCATAAACGGATGCATCTATAATCACACTATTATCACAGGAACAGCCGGCGGCCAGATCAAAGGTTTTACTTGCCTTGATTTTCACGGCGGCATCGGCAAGATCACCGGTTTTATCTATCACTATCATTGAGTTCCCAGCCCCAACACCATAAGCAGGGGTTCCGGAACTATAGGCAGCCTTAACCATAGGCTGACCGCCGGTAGCAATCACAAGATCGCACTGCTTCATCAGTTCATTGGTCCTGGCAACAGATGGGTCTTCTATAGTAAGGAACAGATCTTCCGGGGCATCATATTTTTTCATAACGGCCCTCAAAAGGTTGGTTGCCTTCAATGTTGTAAGCTTTCCTCTGGGATGGGGAGAAAAAATAACAGCATCACGAGCCTTTACAACAAAAATGGCCTGTGAAATCGGATGCATTTCGGCCTGAGTACTGGGAACAAGAGAGCCAATAACACCGACAGGTTTTGAAATACGAACAAGCCCTTTTTCAGGTATTTCTTCGGTTACGCCGACACTCCTGGCATTCTTGACATCATAGAAAACACCCCGGCATTTGCCGCTGACTTTTGCAAACTTTGAATCGACATCTCCAAGGCCGCACTCCTCGAAAGAAAATTCAGCCAATTCCCGTCCCAGCTTATTATTAGCTGCAATTTCCCATGTGATTGCGGCGGCAAGCTCATCCACCTTCTCCTGAGAAAATCCTTCTGCAATTTTCTGCGCTTTTCGTGCCCTTTCCATCAGCTCTGAAATATACACTGCTGGATCTATCTGATTCTGGCTCATAATTTCCTCCGAAATTCAGGTTCTCTTTACCCATATCTGATTTGATTGACCACAAAGGCCAAGCCTGTTTTCAACTAAACGTTAAATAATCTTTACGATCAATTCTACGCAAACGTATGCTCTGTATTATAATACACCTTTCTTTCGAAACTGTAAAGTTTCGTTTTAGTTTCGATTGACATTTTTATGGGTTTTGTGGTTCACTATTCCTATCTAAAGTCTAATTGAAAGGATCAGGCAATGCCAGATAGTCGAATAGAAGAGATCAAAAACCTGTTGCGCGAACAGAAAAAGGTCTATGTCAATGATCTCAGCAAACGTTTTAATGTCAGTAAGGTATCGACACGAAAATACCTGGCAAAAATAGAGAGTGAGGGATTTGCCATAAGATTTTATGGTGGTGCCTCACTGATAGAAAAGGAATCACCTGCCGATGATAACGAAAACATATATTCTGATCCCCTTTTTATATCCCTGGCAAGAGCGGCTTGCCAGCAGATTACCGATGGAGACTCAATTTTCATAGGTTCAGGAAGATCATGCTGTGTTCTTGCCCGCCAAATTGCGGGCTTTAAAAATCTGACTGTCGTAACAAACAACATTACGGCCCTGCCCGAGTTGATCAAAAACTCCGCCCGGGTATTCCTCATAGGAGGAGAGGTAACGAGCACCGATGAGCAAACCCTCTTCTCCAGCTGGGAATCTCCCCAGGCATTGCTGGAAAATATTTATGTTAACAAGGCGTTTACCAGTATATCCGGTCTGGATCTGAAGGCGGGTCTGACTGTGGATTCGATAATCAGTACATATATTTTTAAAAATATACCAGCCATGGCCCATCGCTGGTACCTGATGGCCGATGAAACAAAATTTGACAAGATTTCCATCTACCCGGTGGCAGAACTAAACAGGATACACACCTTTATTACCGATAAAATTCCACAGAATTATGCGAAGAGGTTTGCAGAAATGAAAATAGAGGTCATTATCGTCGATAAGTCCGGGGAGAATTATTAGACCCTATCCTCTTTCCAAACTTCAGGTTCGTTCTCTGTTTTCATTAACTCTTCAGCAATTCGATAACACCTCTCATTCAGTATAGGGTGTACATAATAGGGGGCGATATCACAAAGGGGCTTCATAACGAACATCCGTTCATGGAGTCTGGGGTGAGGAATAACAGCTTCCTCAAATGAGGTCATAATTTGATCATAAAAGAGTACATCCAGATCCATGGTACGCGGTCCATAGTGAATAATCCGTTCACGCTTTAACTTTTTCTCTACATCCAGGAGGAACCGCAGGAAACTCCGGGGAGTCAGGAGCGTTTTTACTTCCAGAGCCCCATTCAAAAACTTATCCTGGTCGAGGTACCCATAGGGTTCGGTTTCATATATCTTTGACTGATTGGTTACGCGGCAAAACTTCGATTCATTAATCATATCAATCGCAGACTGAATATTTGTCATCCGTTCCCCAAGATTTGTACCAATACCCAGGTAGGCGGTATGCCATTTCCGTTCGATGGTGATACCCGCATACTTTATGGTCATTCCTGCGGGGATCCAGGGTTTATTAATCGAAACCGAAACGTGATTAACAACAGGATAGGTTAAAAGAATATATTCAGCCAGCTCTTCTGCGCAACTCTCGATAAGCTTATGCTGATTATGAGTAAAAAGATCGGCTATCTCTCTACAGATTTTAACCAGATTCACCGTATTTTTAAGCCGATCCGTATCCCCCGCCTCCTTAAGATTGAGGCTTAATTCAGCGGAAATTATATATTTTTCTCCGGATTTATCTACTTCAGGTTCAAAACCATGAAAACCATAGACTTCCAGATCTTTAATTATGAGTTTATCCATGAAGTTATGCTAATCGTCCGGGGACGATCTGTCAATCTGTATTCGAATTTCTGTCCACTTTAGCTGGTTCCCTCTTTACTGACATGCTTCCTTTGCCTCTTGATCAGAGTTCCTATCTGTCGGATTCGATTTGGATGGATGAAAAGGATGAAGATCCCCCCCAGAATATTTCCAATGGTCACCGGAACGATATTTACGAACATGGAAAATTGATCGGAAAACGAGGCTCCCTGTACAAGTAAACCAATGGGGATCAGAAACATATTGGCTATACAATGCTCAAAACCTATGGCCACAAAAGCCATTACAGGAACCATACAGGCTAACATCTTGGATGTTATATCCTTGGCCATGGCAGAGAGAATCACCGCGAGGATAACCAGAATATTGCAAAAAACACCCCGGATTAAAGCCGTACTGAAGGAGAGGGACAATTTTTTGGAGGCAATGGCTGCCGCAAGCTCCCCGAGGGTATTGCTCTCCACAACCCCGGAGAATCCACCGGAAGGTTCTCCGAAAAATCCGGCTTTATATATTAAATACGTATAGAGGATGGCACCAATAAAGTTCCCAAGATAGACAAAAAACCAGTTTCGCATGAGTTTGCGGATAGAGTAGAGTCGTGTCACCGAACCGACTATCATTATCACATTGCCGGTGAAGAGTTCAGCTCCGGCGATGACTACAAGAATAAGTCCCACCGAAAAGACGGCCCCACCAACCAGTTTCCCGGCCCCTTCGGCGATGGCGATAAGGTAGAGGTGGCCCCCGATGCTTATATATAATCCGGCGAGTATCCCCAGAAGGATCAACTGCCAGGGTCTGGAATTGGCCTTTTTTATTCCTAGTTTGGATATGGATTTCCCAAGTTCTTCAAATGAAAGTTTTGGATCATAGGATTTTAAGTCAGACATTGCACTCCCTTTCATGATGATGGTCTTCCAACCATCACGCTTGTTCTTTGACTAATATTAACCCGAAATTCAAAAGAACGCATCAAAAAATCACCACTAAAAGTAAAATATGTCTAAAATCTATATTTTAAGGGATCCGAATAAGCTTGCGTTACGGCTATTCCCGATTTAGAATAGCATCACTGCTATGGTAGTAATAAAAGGAGGGTTTTCGAATGGAAGGAACTAAACTTATCGTAATTGCAATTGGCGGAAATTCGCTTATTGAGGATCCTAAAAATGTTACTGTGTATGCCCAGGAAGAGGCGGCCAGAAAAACCTGCTCACATATTGTTAAATTAATAAAAGCAGGCCATAAGGTGGTAATCGTCCATGGAAACGGACCCCAGGTAGGGTATATCCTGCGGCGGGCGGAGATAGCCAAAGAGGTGCTTCATACGGTCCCTCTGGACTCCTGTGTTGCCGATACTCAGGGGGCCATAGGGTATAATCTCCAAATGGGGATGTATAATGAGTTCGCCAAACTGGGGATGAAAAGCCCTGTTGCCACAGTTGTTACTCAGGTAGTCGTAGACAAGAATGATCCCTCTTTTTCCAGGCCTACCAAACCCATCGGCTCTTTTATGAATGAGGCAGATGCCCTGGAACAGAGGGATAAGGCCGGCTGGTCAATAATGGAAGATGCCGGACGAGGTTTCCGAAGAGTTGTCCCCTCTCCCCGGCCCCAAAGGATAATTGAAGAGGACTCTATTAAAGCAATGATAAAAGATGGGGTTACCGTGATTGCCGCTGGCGGCGGTGGAATCCCCGTTACCGAAGAAGATGGGCTCCTTATGCCACAGGAGGCTGTCATCGATAAAGACTTTGCTGCGGCTTTGCTTGCCAAATCCATCGGTGCGGATATGCTGGTAATATCGACGGCCGTAGAAAAAGTTTATACAAATTTTGGCAAGGCCGATCAAAGGGCCCTGAATGAAGTCAATATCGAAGAGCTGAAAGAACTCGTGACGGAGGGACATTTTGCCCCGGGAAGCATGCTCCCGAAAATCCAGGCCATTATCGATTTTGTTGAAATAACAGGAAACAGGGGACTTATAACAGATCCGGCCCACCTTTCAGAAGGTCTTGATGGGAAAACGGGAACACATATAGTAAGGGAATAATCATGAAAGAGCAGAAGCCGAAAAAAATCCTGGCCGTCAATGGAAGCCCCAGAAGGGCAGCAACAAGGAAGGCCCTTGATATCGCTCTGGAAGAGATAGCGGCAAAAGGTATCGAATACGACATTCTTGATTTTCATAAAATGGAGTTCAGCCTCTGTGTTGACTGCGGAGGCTGCCTTAAAAAGAGAAGCCGGGAGTGTATCCGTTTCAAGGATGATTTAACCGGCTGGTCCACAAAATTTCCGGATTATGACGGCTACCTTATAGCCTCTCCGGTGTATGATCGGAATGTCTCCGCCCAATTGCTGGCCTTCTTTAACAGGATGAGATCCAACTGGATATTCCTTGAAAAGAACCCCTGGCTTTTTGCCGATAAAACAGGGGCCTCGATTGCCGTAGGCGGTTCCCGTTATGGGGGACAGGAGCTGACCCTCGATGCCATCAATAACTACTTCATGTCTATAGGAGTAAAAGTTATCACAGGAGGCCCCTTTGCCAATAATGGCGCAGGGGTGTGGTCCAACGATAAAGGTGCAGAAGGAGTCCTCGAAGATCATGAGGGGCTAAAAAGCCTGAAAGCTTTGGGCCTCTCTCTGGCGAGGTCTCTTTCTACCTGAAAAACCTTAGTAACAATTGATCACAGCCACAAACTCAAGATCTTCGGAAGATTCATTTCGGATGGAATGAGAACTCCCATTGCCAGTAATAATGGCATCCCCGGGCCCCACTTCTGTTTCCACATCATCATCCACAACAATCCCTTTGCCCTTGATGATCAAATAGATCTCCTCCTCTTCATTATGAGGATGAAGCCCCAGGGCCGATCCGGGGGGAATCACAACATTTGAACAAAGCCGGCATTTGGCCTTCATTTCATCGGCACTGAAGTATGGTTTTAGGTAAATTTCACCCTCCCCGCCCATAAGATTTTCTTTTGTCTCTACCACCCTTTCAGAATTCTTTCTTATCACTATTTTGCCTCCAAAAAAAATATGTTCAATTTATAATTATAGAATATACCTTAATTTTTATGAATCTGATTATTAAGTATATTTAAAAAACTATACTAAAATTACATATATGTTTTATAATGCGGAACAGAGAGGACCCGATGTCAACAATTTGTCTAATTAATGGAACAATTTTCACCGGAATTACAACTTTAAAGAACAGCAGTATCATTATTTCCGACGGCATTATAAATGATGTCATGAGTGCCGAAAGATTCGCAAAGAAAACTCTGCCCGAAGATTCAAGGATTATCGACTTGAAAGGGGCCAAAGCCGCTCCGGGATTCATAGACTCCCATATTCATGGCATCGGAGGCTTCGGCACAGAGGACTGCACCCCCCATTCACTGCTGAAGATGTCGATGATACTCCCTGAATACGGAGTTACCGGCTTTTGTCCTACCATCTATCCCCAACCTCACGACAAGATGCTTATGGCTATCCGCTCGGTTGTCGATGCCATGGGCCAGGAGAAGGGGGCAGAAATCCTGGGAATCCACATGGAAGGGCCCTTCATCTCCCCGGAGAAAGCCGGAGTTCAGCGTTCGGAATTTATGAGGTTGCCTGATATTGAATTAATGAAAGAGTTCTGGAAAACTTCCGAAGGAAAGATCATATCCATGACTGTAGCCCCGGAGCTGAAAGGCATGAGAGAGCTGAGTCACTACTGTCTGAACAATGGGATCATCCTTCAGGCAGGACACTCCAACGCCAACTACAATCAGATGGTAGAGGGGATACAGGCCGGCATTATCCACTCAACCCACTTCTTCAATGCCATGCGAAGGCTCCACCACCGGGATCCGGGTGTAGCTGGTGCCATCCTGATTCATCCGGAGGTATCCTGCGAGATAATCCCCGACGGATATCACGTCCACCCGGCCCTGATCAAACTGCTCCTGAATGAAAAACCGGTAGATAAAATCATCATGGTGACAGATGCCCTGAAACCCACCATGCAGAAATCAGGGACAATGATTGCCAATGGTGAAGAGGTATACCTGGACGCTGAAGACGGGAATATATTCAGAAGAAAATCGGACGATGTAATCGCAGGTTCATCCCTCACCATGCTTGGCGGTGTAAAATATCTCACAGAGATTGGTATTCCTCTGGAAAACGGTCTTCGAATGGCAGGCTCCAATCCCGCCCAGGTTCTGGGTCTCCAGAACGACAGGGGGACCATTCTTCCGGGGAAGAGGGCCGATATAACGGTGTTCAATGATTATTTTGATATAATTCTAACCATGCGCGAAGGAAAAATAGTTACAGGTTTAACCGTGGACCCCCATGAAATATCGGACAGACATTAAACGACGACTTTATTTTTTAAGCTGGCAACATATTTCCAGGGAATGCTTTCAAACTGTGGATCCTCATCGATAAAACCAGCCATAAGTTCTAATTCATCTGTAGATTTTATAAGGTGACATAAAGCGATCCCCATATCCAAAGCCTGAATATTAAAACTCTTAAAGGCGGCATTATACTTCTCATTAAAATCCCAGTATAAGTGAATATGATCCTCTTTAAAAATGAAGCGCCATGGCTGCTTATTCGATGCCGAGGGGGCAAACCGGACTCCCTCAAGGATTTTAGAAAGCGGACCGTTCTCAACTTCGGCACCAATAGGTTTTACACCTTCGCTCCCGTAATGATTAAAGAATAATTGATCATGAGATTTTCTATTTGAAGATTTGGCGATATACCGGACAAGCTTATCGGTTGTTGTCCTTTTGCCTAATGGAAGACCCACTGGCGATATGGCAGGGATGACTTTCCCATCGGGAAGGGATAAGGCTTTCGCAATAAAACTGCGTCCGAATGTCCCTCCCAACCAACACGTTCCCAATCCCAGCTCTGTGAGTTCCAGAACCACTTCCTGAAAACAATAACCAAAATCAATCAGGGAACGGTCATCAGGATCACAATATCCGGCAAAATAGTACCTCGCCCCTTTTACAACACCATAGGATGTCATCTTTCCCAACTCATTCAGCTTTTTTTCATTTATATCTATTAGAGAAAAATTATGTCTTGATCCAAACGGTCCGGATCGTTTTTTAATGATGATAACCTTCATTTTATCGAGAAGATCCGAAGAGAGATCCTCCGTGTTAAAGGACCTTATAGATGTCCTTTTATTCATAACCTTAATAATGCTCAATGATTTATCCTTTCAATTTCAACCAAAATGCCAACGTTGATCTGTGCTTGTAATATAGGAAAACAACGGGTCTATCGTCAAGTAATGACGGAAGACAATTTAAAACAGCGAAGGAACTTTTTTCAAAAACTTTTCAAAACTATACAAAACCTATTTTTATGTAAACAAATATACATGTAATTAACATTTTTACCCTATTTTGGTTAAATATATGTATTGACAATAGCAAATAAATACATAAATATAAATTTAAAACATGGAGGATCCAATGAAAAAGCTAAGATGCACTGAAGATCTTTATAAATTCCCCTTAATCAATAAAAAAGAACCCGAACTATTCAGGGATCAGTTTCCCTTCTCTCAGGTACCCCGGATCCTGTTTGAAGAATTCTTTCTTCTCCCTGAACCACCAGAAGAGATATGGATAACCGATACAACATTCCGAGACGGTCAGCAGGCGAGACCACCGTATACACCAAAACAAATAGGAGATCTCTTCACCCTCCTCCACCGTCTGGGCGGACCAAATGGTGTAATTCGTCAAAGTGAGTTCTTCCTCTACAGTAAAAGAGACAGAGAAGCCCTTGAGATCTGCCGCAGTAAAAACCATGAGTTCCCTGAAATAACAGGCTGGATCAGGGCTGTAGCAGAGGATCTGAAATTGGTTCAGGCGCTGGAATTAAAGGAAACAGGGATCCTTACATCGGTTTCAGATTATCATATTTACTTGAAGCTTAAAAAAAATCGAGTCAAAGCCCTGGAAGATTATCTTGCAATAGTAAAAGAAGCTCTGAATGCAGGTATCAGACCTCGCTGTCATTTTGAAGATATTACCCGGGCAGACATCTATGGCTTCTGTCTGCCCTTCGCCGCCGAACTTCTGAAACTTATGAACGAAAGTGGTATTCCAATCAAGATTCGATTGTGTGATACCATGGGGTACGGTATATCATATCCGGGGGCCGTCCTTCCCAGATCTGTTCCTAAACTGGTTAATGCTTTACACAAAGAGCTGAGGTATCCCTCAGAACTGCTTGAATGGCATGGTCATAACGACTTTCACAAGGTTCATATCAATGGCTCTACAGCCTGGCTATATGGAATCTCAGCCCTTAATACCTCTCTCCTTGGTTATGGAGAACGAACAGGCAATCCTCCTCTTGAAGGGGCCGTTATGGAATATATAGGTCTAACCGGTTCAGAAAACGGGATGGATACCCGGGTTATCACCGAAATCGCCGAGTATTTTACGAATGAGATAAAGGCAGACATTCCTACAAATTTTCCCTTTATTGGTGCAGATTTCAATACCACCCGTGCAGGTATTCACGCCGATGGAATCCTTAAAAATCAGGAAATCTATAATATCTTCGATACAGACAGGATACTGAACCGGCCGCTTAAAGTCACAGTGACAGATAAATCTGGTGCGGCGGGAATTGCACGTTGGCTGAACGAAAATATAGATCTGGTGAAATCCGGAGAAATTCCTGCTGTAAGCAAGAGAGATCCCGGCATTCAGCCAATCAACCAGTGGGTTCAGAAACAGTATGCAGATGGAAGAACGACGGGGATTTCACCTGAAGAGCTGATCGCCCAGTCAAAACATTATCTCCCCCACCTTTTTGTATCCGATTTTGAATTGATTCAGGAAAAAGTAATCAAAAAAGCTATGAGTCTTTCTTCAATCATCACAGCCTCCAAAGATATCCAGTCACTGAAAGAGGAAATTATAGAACCCTACCTTACCGGTATAGTAAAGAGAGAACCATCCATTCAGCTCCTGGCAATTACGAACCTCAACGGCTATCGAATAAGTCAGGTATACACCCAGCGTGGAGAGAAGGGGCGGTTCAGAAGCCTCTTAAACAAGGATTTCAACACAAAGGAGTGGTTCCTGAATGTCAAAAAAAGTGGGGAGGCCTATTGTTCAAACCTCTTCAGATCACGCTTCACCGATGAGATGATCATAACGACCGCCCTGCCTCTGCGAGGAGAAAATGACGAGATAAAGGCAATCATTGATATAGACTTCAAATTCAACGAATTGGTGAAGATGCAGTCCAATATCCCTGATGAAATTTTAAGTCTGGGAGAATAAACAGGGAAATTCCCTTTGGCCGAAATTTTCAGCCAAAGGGCTTTAATAATCGTCAATTATAGAAAAAATCTTGCTTTCAACCTTTACTCCAAGTCTGTGTTCCGAACGGTTACAAGCAGATCCATAATAGTAATTTAACATTTGACATGCGATCCTCATGGTTTATACTTTGAATATAAATATAAAAATTATGAAGGTATAATTATGAAAAAAAGATTATTTATTATGCTGATGGCTGCTGTTTTTCTATTTTCCGGCTGTGAAATCCCGGGACTTACCAGGGACGAATTTGATTCAGGGCTTTGGAGCGGGCCCGAAATTGAATTCCAAATCGATGAGACCCCCTCGGGAAAAATAATTGAAGGTTTTGAATTTACACTAAGTGATTCGGCAGATTCAGAAACCTATACGATTTCACAGAAATATGGTCCGGAGACAACGATCGATGTTGTCGATGATGCATTTTCCTATGAAGATCCCAAGGTTACGATGTCGGGTACCTTTTTTTCAGCCGGTTATGCAAAAATTGACATTGAAGCCAGGGGAATAGTTACCGGTCTGGGTGATGTTACCATTTTGAAAACCATATATGCGGCTCCTGCACTGGAGAAAGAAGCAGAATGGAATATCCCCTTTAATATCAGGACAATATTCAGGAAAGAATCGATGATCTACCTGGGAGGAACCTCCTTTGCCATCTATGACCTGAATTGCATTGAGCCTGAGTTTCTATCCACTTTAGAGATGCCTATGACAACAGATAAGCTTACAATCGGAGGAAACTATGCCTACAGCAGTTTCTATGATTATGAACACCCCGGCTTTTATATTATCGATATAAACGATCCAGCAACACCGGAAATTACAGCCGCTTTTGAGTTCAGCAGAATTCTGGATGAAGATGACAACCTTAAAACTCCCAGGATAAAACATATCGTTCATTATGGTAATGTGGTTTTTGCAGGAACAGCACTGGGTATATTTATCATCGATTGTTCAAATCCTGCTACGCCTGTCCTACAGGATAACAAAATCCTGGCGTATGAAAACATTTACAGTTTAAATATTCATGACGGGAGACTTTATGCCGCAGTCAGTAATGATGACTCCGAAATGGTAATGTATGCCTATGATATCAGTAGCCTCCCCGCGGTGACGGAAGCGACAAACATTACGATATCTGAAGATGTAACAGAAACGGGCTGTCACATTGTTTCTTATACTGATCATCTAATCGTTTCCGACCTCGCCGGCCTGAAGAGCTATGAGATAACGGAGAGTGCCCTACCCGCCCTTCACCACAGTATTGAAATGCCTTTTAATTCAACCCAGCGGTTCCTTAATATAGAAGATTCGATGATGTACATAAGGGATTTCTCAGGCAGCATCAGTTTGTATAAGTTTTTTACCGGTGACGATCCGGAGCTTCTCACAAATATCAGGCATTTATCAAATCCCCTTTATGGTTCAATTGCTGGTGAAAAACTGATAATATTTTCACTCTGTGAGATTACCTGGTTAAATACAGAGAATCTGGCCCTGCAGAAGTATATTTATGAGCAATAGGTTTTATGAATTTAATTTAAGAAACCAGTAAACCCTATCTCCGGATGCCTCGATCAATTTAGATTATAGGGTTAAAATTTATTGCACAAAATTTAAATATTCAATACTATATAGATAAAATAATAATTATTAAAAGGTATAACAAATGAAAAAATTACTGCGTATTTCTTTAACTTGTTCGATTCTTTTACTTATCACCATCATTTTAACAACCTGTTCAGTTCCCCTTTCTGATGCCTATGAAAGGCTGATGAAGGCCAATGGATTTGCCGCTTTTGAATTTTCCATGGAGAAAAACCCCGAACTGCCTGTGGATTGCAGGGGCGTCTACGATGAAGAGAATGAACGCATCGACATTACCCTTCCCACAGGGACCGATGTATCCGCTCTTATACCGGAATTCAAGTTCCTGGGAAAACAGGTTCTGATAGGAGAAACCGAGCAGAAAAGTGGTATAACTCCCGTGGATTTATCGGCGACAGTTGTTTACACTGTAGTTTCCTATTCGGATATCAGCATAAGTATTACGGTTAATGTTACCTTTGAAGATTTTGAAGAAACAAAGCCAACTTTAACAGAAGTGACCATTTTCTCCTCCAATACGGGAACAAATGATGCGACTGTCGGAGATACTGTCACTTTGACAATGACGGCCAGTGAGACACTATTAACTCACCCAACTGTAACATTTTCCATTGGCCAAGATCCGGTAGCCGACACAATAATCGATTACACGGGTTCTGGTAGCGGTCCCTATACAGCGACTTACACGGTAGATGCCTCAGATACTTTAGGCCTTGTCGAATTCACTATCTCCTTTCAGAATATGAATGAGGTTGCTGGTGATATGGTGACGACTCTGACCTCCGGTACGGGCATCACTACATATGTAGAAACAACGGAACCATTAGGACCCAATATTTCTACCGGTACCTGGAATTATTTAGGAACAGACGAAGCAGGATACTTTGGCACGACGAGTCGGGAACCAAAGCTTACCAAAGATTCTTCAGGTACGCCCTATCTTGCCTTTTATGCCGATGGAGGTCTTTCATTTGCCTACTTTGACGGCACAGGCTGGACGGGAGATATCTCTATGATAGAGGGACTCTCATACGAGCAGGAATGGGATTATCTGATTCTTCCCAATGATACTCTTGTGGCAGCCACTCTTGAGAGTGGTAAGCTAAGAGTGTATTACAATAAAACGGGGACAACATGGGATCCGCTTTCACCTCCCATCGAAAGTGTATATACCGGAGCACAGGATCTGACGGGGCACGCGGTTTCGCTTACCAGCGATGAGGACAATAATTTTTATGTCCTTCTTCAGAGGCATGATGACTCTCCTGTGGCCAAGAAACTTACCTGTTTTAAATATACAGAAAGCGGAGGTTCCTGGAGTATGCTTGGTACCGACGGGTTTACCACTGGGAGAACAGATGGCAAAATTGACCTGGTCTGGGATGGAACAACTTTACTGGCAGCCTGTGGAGAGGGAACATGGCCTGAAGCTTTTGTTTATGAATATCTATCTGGTACAGACACCTGGGCTGTTAAGGGTGCCGGAAATTTTGCCTCCGGGGATTCTATAAAATCTATTGAAATGGAGTCAGACGGTACAGATACTTATGTCGCCCTCCGCTGTAGTGCGGATCTTGAAGTATATAAGTGGTCAGATACAGATTCAACCTGGTTGGGAATTGGCGGAGATGTGGGAACAGTCGATACAAGTTCCGTATATCAAGTCTATGACCTTGAGATTGTAGCCGGAGTTCCTGTTGTTGTTTATAAGGATACGTCACCAAGTAGAGGAAGGATAAAATCCTTCAATGGCATAACCTGGGAAGGCAGTATATTTAATAATGCAGACTGGATCATGTCATCCAGCCTCATCTTTAATAATGAGGGGCAGCCCATAGTAGCCTTCGAAGACGGAATTACCGCGGCCGATGGCGGTGTCTCCGTCAAGATCCTGGAATAACAATTAAAAGGAATACAATATGAAATCGATAAAAACTTTAACATATATCTTTCTGCTGTCGACTCTCTTCTGCTTCGCTATTGGAGCGGAAGAGGTTGAACTGCTTTATGCGGATGACCTCTACGAGCTTGAAGCTTTCGATTCGGAAGGGAATGAAATCTATCCGGAAATCGGGTTGCTAATTTCAGAAGGCTGGACTGTAAAAACAGGCCAGACTGGAGCTGAGTTTCAATATACCGAGAGCAGTTCTATCCTCAGGCTTTCAGAGAATTCCCTCTTCAAGATTGATGGACTGAGAAATACCGCTAATCCGGAGGCGGTAAACAGATCAACCCTTTTTAATGGCAAGATCAGGGTTGTAGCGGCCAGGGTCAGGGGGAATAGATTCAGTTTACGAACACCTTCATCCGGCTTCGGTGTCCGTGGAACCGATTTTCTGGTTACTACCGAAACAGACCCGGAATCAGAAAATAGCTCCCTGGACAGCCTTACAGTCTTTGAAGGGAAAGTTGAGTCATGGGATTTTGAGACGGAGGAAGCTCGTATTGTCGAGGCCGGAGAACAGCTTTCCCGCGCCAGGATGGGATTGATTCTTTCTGCTCTGGAGGAGACAGAGCTTATAACCTTGAGTGAAGAGACTTCATTCACAGTGCTGGATCCAATGTCCGTTCCCCATGAAGAGGAATACACACCGGTATTTGATCTGAAAGAGCAGTGGCCTGAGGAACCAGAGGGTGATGGAACTTCATTAGAAAGGGAGGTTTCATCGGATTCTTCCGAGCATGCTCGAGCTACTGAAAACTCGACGGGAACATCCGTAAAAGGATTGGGAAGCGGGAGGAATGGAATAAACATAGGTTCTTCCGAAAACAGAGGAGACAGGGCTGACACTTCACAGCAAACCACGGATTCGGAAAAGAGTTCAGTTTCTATTACCCAATCCGGAATGGCGGGGAGTAAGTTAAAATTCAGGGCCGATGCCTTCACAGGTTACAGCATCTTTTCGGGAGACAAATTCACGGCTATCTCAGACGGTGGATTTACGATAGGCATCTCGGTTGGTTCACGGCTGGTCAATGCATATTGGCTGGATACAAAACTCAATCTGGGTGTAACCATGGGGAATCCCAAATTCACTGCGGTGAAATCGGTTTTAGCAACCCCCATGGGGTTATCCGTGGGGGCCCGGCTCCCGATAACCGACCTCTTCTATGCCGGCCTACAGGCTGAAGGCGGTTTTAACCTTTTGCGCATAATGTATATCGAAGAGACAGGCTGGGATGATGATTTGGGATTTACCCCTTATGGATCACTCCAGGCTGTCGCCGGAATAACAATAAAGACCTTCGCCATTGAACTTAAATCGGGGCTCACAAGTTTCCAGGATGGTGACTTGAACAGCATGATCCCTATAACCCTTTCGGTAGGTTTTGGCAGTTAAACCTGTGGGTTTTCCCTTCACAAGGTTCGCGGCGACTCCCCAATATCGGGATTCAGCCGCGAATTGAGGGGAACTCCAACGCCAATCTTGCCCCAACGGTAAAAACACGATATCCTCCACAAATGCAGAATTTTCTTTTTTCATTTAATGCCATTTTTCCGGTCGCGGCCCTCATCTTATTGGGCTACATCCTCAGGAAAACAAAATTCATCTCTGCTGATTTTATCAGTAACAGTTCCATGCTGGTCTTCAGGATAGCCCTGCCGGTTCTGATATTCAGGAATATTGCAAGGACAGATTTTTCAAAGGTCTTCAACGGGGAAGAGATTTTTCTCAGCGTCGGGATGACCATTATCATCTATTTCATCGCCTGGTTCTTCGCCGGAAAGATGTCAGAAATACCGGCAGAACAGGGGCCCTTCGTTCAGGGTGCATTCAGGGGAAATGTAGCCATTGTCGGAACGGCTATTGCCATGAATATCTACGGTCCCGAAGGAGCCGCCAGGGTGGCCATGCATGTCTGTTTTCTCATGCCCCTCTATAATATTCTGGCAGTCATTGTGCTTACTGTTCCTATGGGCAAAAATAATGCCGGTGGCTGGCAGAAGATCCTTCTGAAAATTATTACCAACCCATTGATTATCGCGGTGGTGGTGAGTCTCCCCTTTTCGATTTATTCCATCCCCATCCCGGTGATCTTCCAGGGTGCCATAGACTACACAGCTCAACTCACCCTTCCCCTTGCCCTCCTTGGGATTGGAGGCTCCTTGAGCTTTTCAGCCTTCGGAAAACATCCTGTTCTTGCCGTCATCGCCACAGCTTTAAAACTGATAATCCTTCCGGCTTCCACCATCCTTATGAGTGTACTCCTGAAACTGAATATTCAAGACCCGGGAATACTCTTTCTGCTAATGGGAGCCCCCACAGCCGTTTCATCCTTCATCATGACGAAAGAAATGGGGAGCGATGAAGTTCTTCAGGCCAATATTATTGCTCTGACAAGTTTTGTTTCCATGTTTACTCTTGGCCTGGGGATCTTTATTCTTCGAACTTTGGGAATGATATAAGATAAGGCTGATAAAACCCTATTGTGTGTTATATTATATTTCAATATCAAATTACTAATGTTCAAAAAGGAGATCTCCATGAAAAGGAAAATCCTGGCAATAGGAGTACTGACACTACTTTTGGCCACAAGCTGCGATCCTTTTTCTTTGTTTCAAACAACAAATACAAAACCAATAGCAGATGCAGGCTTTGATGAAACTATTGATTTGTCCGAAACCGTGCATTTAAACGGGACGGCGAGCAGTGATGCAGACAGAGATTCTTTAACCTATTTATGGTCAATTATTCTTGCTCCGGAAGGATCAAGTGCCGCACTGAATTATGATCGAACCGCCACTCCGGAAATTATTCCGGATATTACCGGAATATACAGAATTCAGCTTGTGGTAAATGACGGGAGTGATAACAGTACAGCTGATATAGTTACTATTACCGTCAACGAAACAACGCAGCCCCCAAATACCAGACCTGTCGCTGTCGCCGGAAATGACCAGACTTTAAACCTTGGAGATTCTTATGAGTTAAACGGTAACGGCAGTAGCGATACCGACAACGATACCCTGACCTTTTCATGGTCAATAACCAGTGCCCCTTCAGGAGCAACCGCAGTATTATCCGATCCTTCGATTTTCAATCCAACACTGGAGCCGGATCTCGCCGGTGATTATATAATTCAGTTGATAGTAAACGACGGGGAAATCAACAGTGATCCAGATTCTATAACGATAACAGCTGTGGTTCTCAATACGCCCCCCGTCGCTGATGCTGGTAACAACAGGACATCAACTGTGGGAACTTCTATTGAGTTTGACGGAAGCGGAAGCAGTGACTTCGATGAGGACACATTATCCTATTTATGGTCAATTTCCTGGGCTCCAGCTGGGTCGACAGCAACACTATCTGCCAACAATGTTGTCTCACCCATTTTTATTCCGGATTTAGAGGGTGATTATGGTATAGAGCTGATGGTAAATGATGGAAGCACTGACAGTGACTCCGTATCCTTCACATTAACAGCCAATTTCTCAGGGGCTACGAAGACGGCAACGATTCTTTCTGGTATAACCAAAACCGGCTCAGGTACAACCGAAGATCCATATGAATATCCAAATCACTATGGAATATCCCATTACAATAACGAGCTCTACCTTACAAACTGGCTGGGAAATAATGTTACGAAAATCTCACTCTCCGATAATGCGGTAGCAACGGGATTCCCAAAACCATTAGTAACTGCCAATTTGCCTCATGGCCTGGTTGTAAATCCGGAGGGTGGCTCAATTTGGATGTGTGATTTGAATGAAAATATGTTAAAGCTCTACAATTCGGCGATTGAATATCAAAGTAGTCTAAGTATTGGCGTTGGAACTGAGCCATTAAATGCCATAATCTATGATGGGTTAATGTATATTGCCGTTAGAAATGAGAATAGGATATATACAGTCGACCTCTCCGACACCGCAAACCAAAACAGTTTTCAAATAACAGATCTTGCACCAACACATGCTTCCAATTATATCGATATGTCTATCTATAATGATAAACTCTACCTTATAGTCCACGATATAGACGGCTTTGTAAGGATGGACCTGGATGGGACAAATCAGGAACGTGTTTCCATTCGGGGAGAAACAACAGAAGGCATGGGAATAGCTGTTTTAAATGATAAGGTTTATATCAATAATGTTCGTTCCATTTTTATATCCGATCTTAATGGTAATCTTTTAAATAAATGGAGTATCACCCCACCTTCGGGATATGAGAATGGTGAATATATCGATATTGAAGTAATTAATGATAAAATATATTTAGCAAGCAGCTGGGGAATTTATACTGACGGGGCTGCTCATATTCTTGTATATGAAGAATACTGATAATATATCCACCCTTTAATAAAAACCGATTCAATCCCGGGAGTTTGGATCGGTTTTTTTATTCCCTGCTCTTCCCCTACTCATCTCCGGCGATAAAAGGCTTACCCCAGGCTTTTGGTGCCAAGCCTGAGCCTGCTATAAGAAAGGCAATAAGGGTCAGCAAATAAGGAAGCATTAGCGGGAACTGATAGGGAATAGAACTTCCCATGGCCTGAAGGTTAAGCTCAAAGGCCTCTACCATTCCGAAAAAAAGCACAGTGACCATTACCCAAACTGGATGAAATCGACCCAATACGATGGCAGCAAACCCTATAAACCCTTTTCCGGCCACCATATTATCGGTGAAGAGCCCCAGGTCTCCCAGGGTAAGAGATGCCCCGCCCAGACCCGCAAAGGCCGATGCCCATAGAATGGAGGTGTATTTTATATTCCGGACTTTAACACCCATTGTCTCAG
Source organism: Spirochaetales bacterium (assembly GCA_016342585.1). Taxonomy (GTDB): domain Bacteria; phylum Spirochaetota; class Spirochaetia; order UBA9216; family UBA9216; genus JAEINK01. The sequence continues at coordinate 12,811 of JAEINK010000004.1, read as the reverse complement.
CGGCCTTGGGATTTTCACCTACCGCCCGGATCCTTAAACCCCAGTCTGTTTTAAAGAATATAATATAAACCACGGGAACCATAAGTAAGCCAAGATAGGTGAAACCATTCATATTAAAAACCGCACCCAGCCAGGGAATTCGCGATAGGAGAGGAATTGCGATTGGCTTAAAAACCTCCGACTCAACCCGGCTGGTTGAAAGGCCGAATATCAGCCGTAAAAATGATGAGGTGACACCAAGGGAGAAAAGGTTAACCGCCAGGCTTACCACAACCTGATCCACCGCAAGGCTTACCGTGAAAAAGGCAAAGATAAGTCCGAGAATAAGGGCTGCCAGAACCGCGAAAAGGAGCCCCACCCAGGGGTTAAAAAGTACGCCGCCAACAAATCCGAAGAAAGCGCCGATCAGCATAAAGCCTTCAAGCCCCAGAAAGAGTATGCCCGATTTTTCAACGAAGATTGATCCCATGGTGGCTATAAGAAGAGGAGTTGCTAACCGAAGGAGGCTGGATAGAAACTCAGGCGAAGTGAGAACCGCAAGGATATCTGCTGTCATTTTGCAAACCTCCGCCTTAACCTGCCGATATACCGGGGAAGCCCCCGGGAACCTATCACAAAGAGAATTGCCAGCCCCTGAATGATGTAGACGAAGGAGACGGGAATCCCCGCTTCTATCTGCAGATTCCCTGCGGCATTGCGCAAAGCCCCGAAAAAGAATGAGGAGAAAAGAATTCCCACCGGATTTAAGTTGGCAATAAGACAGACCGCTATGGCATCATAGCCGTAGCCCGGGGAGAACCCTTCCATAAGCCTGCCATGAACACCCATTATCTCTACCGAGCCGGCAATACCCGCAAGCCCGCCGCTTACCAGCATGGAAAGAACCATAATTCGCTTAACCTTTATCCCGGCATACCTGGAGGCCTGGATATTGTACCCCGTGGATCTGAGCTTAAAACCCAGGCTTGTTCTGTAAAGGATGAAGGTGATAATAATCGTGCAGAGAAGAAAAAGCCAGAACCCCGTATGCAGATTATATCCGCTGAAGATGTGGGTCAGTCTTGCCGTGTCTGCCAAAACTTTTGATTGGGCATAGTAACCTGCCGGGTCTTTAAGAGGGCCGTGAACAAAAAAACTCACCAGTAAAATGGCAATATAATTCAGGAGCATCGTTACGACTATTTCGTTAAATCCTCTATAAGCCTTGAGGAGCCCAGGGATAAGGGCCCAAAGGGCTCCGGCAGCAATTCCTGCCACTATCGAAATAAAGACGTGCAGAAAGGGGTTGGCGAAGGCCGTAGATGTGGCAACCAGTGTGGCTGCAGCCGCGGCGAGCTGAAGCTGCCCTTCACAACCTATATTAAAAACACCCGCACTGTAAGAGAAGGCTATAGCAAGGCCGGATAATCCCAGGGGGATCGTATAAATAAGGCTCTCGGAAAGGTTTTCCAGGGAACCGAAGGCACCGTAGATCAGGTATCCCAGGATATCTAAAAGTCCGGTATCCCTGGAGATGACAAGGAGTGAGCCCACCGTCAATCCGAGAAATACGGCAAACAGGGGAATAAGGAGTTTCTTAAAGATTTTTATACCTGGAATGTTTTTTTTGATCTGTACCATCCTAATCCGCTTTTCCCCTACCGGCCATCTGCAGACCGATTTTTACAGGGTTGGCCGTTCGGCGGCTTACAGCTCCTGTAAACTCCCCCTCATATATAACTTCGATTCTGTCAGATAGAGCGAGGATCTCCTCCAGTTCGGTTGATATAAGCAGCACGGCGGCCCCGTTATTCCTCTGCCTTATAAGTTCATCACGAACAAACTCTATCCCGGATATATCGAGCCCCCGGGATGGCTGCACAGCGATGATGAGTTTCGGTCCCCTTTCAAACTCTCTGGCCAGAATAACCTTCTGCTGATTCCCTCCGGAAAGCTCTTTTGCCCCGGCATCCGGACCGAAAACCCTTATCCCATATTTTTTTATCAGCCCCTCGGCATGAAGCCTGATTCCTGACCGCTTTATAACCCCCCCCCTCGAAAAAGGAGCGCATCCTATCTCTTTTAAAACAAGATTTTCTTCCACCGAAAAATCAAGAACAAGTCCGCTCTTCTGTCTGTCTTCGGGGATATGACTGACACCGGCTGCAATAAGTTTTCCCGGATCGAAGAGTGTGGTGTTCACCTCTTCAATACTTATACTTCCCTTTTCAATATCCGCAAGACCGGCCAGGGCCTGCCCGAGTTCGGACTGACCGTTCCCATCCACCCCGGCAATGCCGAGAATCTCACCAGCCCTTATATTAAAGGAAAGGCCTTTTACTGCCGGCCTCCCCTTTTTATCGTTAACATAAAGCCCCTTAACAGAGAGGATGTTCGCACCACAGCTGTTGGGCAATTCAGGCCTCTTTAAATTAACCTCCCGACCGACCATCATCCGCGCAAGCTCCTCTACACTGGTCTCACGGGTTTTCACATTTCCGACCACCCTTCCATCACGGAGGACAGTCACACTGTCGCTTATCCTCATAACCTCATTCAGTTTATGGGTAATGAAAATAATAGTTCGCCCTACGGATTTAAGCTTCCCTATTATTTTATAAAATTCGACAACTTCCCCGGGGGTCAGAACCGCCGTCGGTTCATCAAAGATCATAATCCGGGAATCCCTGTAGAGGATTTTAAGGATTTCGACCTTCTGTTCCATTCCTACCGATAGCTCCTCTATCCGGGCGTTGGGATCAATATTAAGATTATACTGATCAGAGAGCTCCCTGATTTTACGGGCAGCACCTTTGGGGTCCAACCCAAAATGGCCCCTCTTCTTCAGCCCAAGGATGATATTCTCCCAAACGGCGAGCCTTTCTATCAGCATAAAGTGCTGATTAACCATACCGATTCCAAGTGCAATCGCATCATTGCAGTTTTTTATATCCGCCTTCCTGCCGTCAATAAAAATCTCACCGCGGTCCATGGGAATAAGACCGTATAGGCAGTTCATAAGGGTCGACTTGCCTGCACCATTTTCGCCAAGCAAAGCCCGAACCTCTCCGGGACCGAGGGAAAGTGAGATATTATCGTTTGCCTGCACCCTGGAGAACCTTTTACATGCCCCCCGGATTTCCAATTTTGGATTCAAATATCGCCTCTGCTATAGATGATTACTCGTTTAATTGATATAAATGTATAATAATCCTAAGTCAACAATTATAGAATATCTTTGCCGAATCCAAAGGAGAATTGGAATGAAAAAAGGAATATTAATCATATTATTTGGTCTCTCATGCCTGGGAATCCTCTTGGCAGGGGGACAGAAAGAGGATGGATCAACGGAAGGCACAAGAGAATCATCGAACGCCTCTTCGGCCGGTGAACCAGCTGTGCTTAAAGCCGCCCTTCTGACCTCCGGCCCGATAAACGATGGCGGCTGGAACACCCACGCCTATGAAGGACTTGTAGCTCTGCGGGATAATTACGGGTTCGAAATAAACAACACCGAACTCGTCGAGCAATCCGCCCATAAATCCCTCCTTCGCAATTATGCACGAAAAGGGTATAACCTCATCATTGGTCACGGTTATGAATACGGGGAAGCCCTTATGGAGGTAGCCCCCGAATTTCCCGAAGTGGCTTTCTATCAGGTCGGCGGAATCGCAGAGGGTGAAAACCTGGGTTCGGCTGTTTTTGCTTCGGGGAACTTAAGCTATATGATAGCCAAACTGGCCGCGAATTTCACGAAGACCAATAAAATCGGTTTCGTGGGTGCCATGGAAGTGCCGACAATCGCCTACGATGTGGAAGTCATAAAAAAGTTTGTCCCGGAGTTCAACCCGGACTCTACTGTTTCGGTGACCTTTACGGGGAGTTGGACGGATATAAACAAGGGTAAGGAGGCCGCCCTCGCCCAGATTAACCAGGGTGTGGACGTCATCATTGCCAATGGTGACGCCTGTGATTATGGTGCCATCAAGGCGGCCGAAGAGGCAGGAGCCTATGTTATCGGGATGGCCGGTGATTTCTATGAGATGGCCCCGGATGTCATCCTAACCTCGGGGATCCAGAGTGTGACCGAGCTTATTATCAATCAAGGCAAAGCCCTTGCCGCAGGCTCCTGGGAAGCCGTCCATCTGGATGTGGGTGTGGAAGTCCCCCTCCAGTGCATGGGAACATGGTCTTCTATTGTTCCGGAAGCTCTTCGGAATGAGATCATGGCAGATCAGGCGGCGATTATTGCGGGAACTCTTATTCCGGAATTACCGTAATTTTTGAACAGCCCGTCATCTGCGGGCCACGCAAAAAGGACAGCCGCAGCTGTCCTTTTTTTTATTGAGAGTCTTTATTCTCAATAATTTCAACAACAGATGTTTTTATATTGTTTCTACCACTACGCTTTGCCTTATATAGATTTTCATCGGCCGTATTTATAATTACATCTACTTCTAATTTAGGATCATTACAAAAACAGGCACCGAAACTGATTGTCCTGGAAAATTCCTTACCATTATATTTAAAAATATAATTTTGGACTTCTATTCTGATTCTCTCCAATGCTATTAGAGCTTCATCGATATTAGTTTAAGGTAATAATAAAACAAATTCCTCCCCACCCCATCTTGCTGCAGAATCGCCCTCTCTCATGTTGTCGTTTAAAATTTTACCAACTTGCTTTATGACTAAATCTCCACATTCATGTCCATATTGGTCATTCACTTCTTTGAAATGATCAATGTCACAAATTGAAAATGTAAATCCATCACTTGTCCTTGCGAACCTATTCATTTCGTATTTAGTAACGTTTTTGAATCCCCGACGATTCATCATACCTGTTAATTCATCGGTAAGTGATATAGATTCTATTCTTTCTATTAATTTATTTCTTTCATCCAGAATCTTTTTCAATACAATAAAAAAGAGGGTAAAAAAGATAACGATATTAGAAATAAAAAATAAAAGTGAAATAACGGATAGATTATTTCCTGTCTCCAACGGGTCACCAGTGGGGTCCCACTGCAAACCAAGTACCAATCTAATGAACATAAAAATTATAGCTATACTAAATAGATATGGGATTAATTTACTCTTAGTTTTTTCTCTTGCCCTTTTGGTATTAAATAAAATAACAGTATCAAGAAAAACCAGAATTACGGAAACACTTAAAGTTGTCATCCTTAACCTGATATCATTTTCATTGAGTATCAATAGTAGGAGCAAAGATAGAATTATTATAATATCTGTAAATATTCTATTTTTTATTTCATAAAAAAAGGTGAGTCCCCGTTTTACTTCGATATATGCCCAGGTTACGAATATATGTGGCAGAACAATCACAATATAGATAGGAATGATATTTCTTAGGGAAAGAATCAGAAAGTTCAGACACAGGAAAGTAAAGGCTGTAATCCAATTATTTAGACCTCTAAAACGGTATTCCTTATTAAAAGCTGAAGAAATCATAAATATTGATATAAAAAATAGATAAATAAAATTCGTGAAAATTACAGTTCTTGGATCCAGTTCAAACATTTCTTCTCCATACTATACGTAAAAACAAGTAAATCTTATAATGAATAATAGATTACATCCTATGTTATCACAATTTTTTAAAACGAAGGGAAATTCTAAATTTTTTTAGTAATAAGAGTGATAGAAGCGCCCGCCGTCTGAGCTCGGCAGCTTCTTTAAATCTGAGATACCATCAATATATAACCCTTTAAATAAGTATTGACAATGTACATACAGGGTAGTATCTTGATATTATGAGGTTTGAATGGGATCATCAGAAAAACCAGTCGAATATTAAAAAACATAATATTTCATTTGAAGAAGCCAAAAAGATCTTTGATGATCCATTACATATCTCAGTTTTGGATAAAAGATTCAGTTATTTTGAAGAGAGGTGGATTTCCATCGGTCAGTCAAATCAAAACAAGATTCTTGTAGCAGCAAATCTTTTTTTCGACGATTCGGGCGAAGAAGTTATCAGAATAATTAGTGCCAGGGAGGCAACAATTCATGAACGAAGACAATATGAATCATACAGATGATAATTTTGAACTAAAAAAAGAATACGACTTCTCTAAAGGCGTAAGGGGCAGGTTTTATACTCCTCATAAAAAATCAACCACCATCCGGCTTGATGATGATGTTATTCTATTCTTCAAGAAAAAAGCGAGTGAAGAAAAAGTGGGCTATCAAACTCTTATGAATTCGGCCCTTAGGGATTATATCCACAATCATACAGAATAATTAAAAACTCCCGAAGATGCACTCCGGGAGTTTCTATCAATCTATAAAAATTAAAACTTTCCAAAAGACGGCTGTTTAAAGACCGACCTCCTTGTTGAATGCTTCGATCTGCTTATCAATCTCCGGGGTCAACTTCTGAATGTTCGTCCAGTAATCCCTGTCATACCACTGGGCGTTCAGCTCATCCATGGAACTCCCCTGCTGCTCAATCCATGTGTAGTATTTCAGATTGTGAATCCTGAGTTTATCATAGTAGGAAAGCTCCAGCGCATTGTCTATCTTCTGATTATCAAGACGTGCAAATTTGATCCTTGCCGCATCTTCGGTTGTCAGCTGTCCATACTCTTCATGCATCTCCTTAAGCCTTGATCCATAGAGGTCCATGGAATCTGTAAGGATCGTTACAACCACATCCTCTTCCTCAAGCTCGTAGTATTTGGCAAACTTTATGGCGCTTAGGAGGTTTCCGATACCGGAGATTCCGAGAAGACCAAGCTGATCGACAACCTCAGGGGCTACACCGTTTTTCTTCAAGTACTCCCGGCCGGTTTCCTCATTAAAGAGCCTCATTATGTCCATACAATCATTATCATCGATAGAGAGAACCATATCCGTGTTCTTAACATTGTGAACCCAGGGGATATGCTTGTCGCCGATTCCTTCAATCCGATGACCACCGAATCCATTTCTGAGCAGGGTGGGACACTGTAAAGCCTCGGCTCCTCCAATCTTCATATGAGGAAACTGCTGTTTCAGGAAATCACCGGCGGCAATTGTTCCTCCGGAACCGGTTGATGAGAGATACCCTTTAAACCGTGAAGGGTCTTTCACCTCTTTATTGATCATATCCAGGATGGCCTTACCGGTAACCTCATAGTGCCAGAGGTAATTTCCAAACTCATCAAACTGATTGAAGATTACGATATCATCGCCCCTATCCCTCTTCAGCTCATTACATTTGTCAAAGATTTCCTTAACATTACTCTCGCAACCGGGAGTAGCGATAACCTCTCCGGCCACTTTTTTAAGCCATGCAAACCGTTCAGCACTCATCTCCTCAGGAAGGATGGCAATAGAATCACAACCAAGCAATTCTGAGTTATACGCACCTCCACGACAATAGTTTCCCGTGGAGGGCCATACGGCCTTCTGATTCTGAGAATCATAGTTTCCAGAAACCAGAGAAGGGGCAAGGCAGCCATAGGTCGCACCGACCTTATGAGCCCCTGTGGGGAACCATTTACCTACAAGACAAAGAACCCTGGCCTTTACACCAGTCAGTTCCGAAGGGAGTTCAATATAATTAACACCATCGTATGTTCCACCCGTTTCTGCGGGCTGATTCTGCCAGGTGATCCTAAAAAGATTAACAGGATCAATATCCCATAAACCGGTCTTTTTCAGTCTGTCTTTGATGCTATCGGGAATGAGGGAAGGATCCTTCATCTGAGCAAAGGTGGGAAGGATAATATTCTTTTCCCGACACCTGTCTATATTACTTTTTCTAACTTTTTCGTTAAGCTTCAAATTGATCATTTAATATCTCCTAAAATCTTAGTATTCAACGGGTCATAACCCGGACAGTCTTATTGCCGGATTCTCTTTATGAGTTTAATTTTTCAGGATGAAAGCTGCCGTGTAGAATTAGAACGGCTATAGGAAATTACTCATCAATCCATCTGATATCTGAAAAATCAAACCACCTTTCGCCAAATTCTAATACAATTCCGTCTGGAACTCTATCATCATTTACGAAAAGTATTGTTTCGATCTTCATATCACTCCCTTCCCGTATCTATGTTCTTATAAAACACGGGATCCCGCCGAATGTAATCTGGGTTCCGGCGACGTTCACATCCTAAGAAGGATGAATTGATACTTGATATTATCATGGTTTTTACCATATGAAAAGCAAGAATCCATCAATTTTGAAAATGAAATTGACAGGATCACCGAAAAAAGAATTTTTAACTTGAAGATCCCGTTTAGAAGTCTTAAAGTAGATAGATTATAAAGGAAATTTTTATGAATAAGAAAACCGTAGATGCAAGAGGACAGCTTTGTCCAAAACCACTAATTATGACAAAAAAGGCGATAAAGAATTTTACGGGAGAGATCGAAATCCTCCTGGATAACCAGACAGCCATGGAGAATGTGACAAGGTTTCTGGAGGACAACAAGATTTCTTTTTCAGCCTCAGAGAAAGAGGGGCTTCATTATATAGTGGTTCATTCGGATGGTGATGTTACCAAAATATCAAACCCCGAGGATTATTGTGTATTACCGGTAAATCATCCAGCAGCTCCCAAAAACGCGGGGCATGTCATATGTTTCACCAACGATAAAATGGGCCAGGGCTCGGATGAGCTGGGAGAAATCCTGATTCAGGCATTTTGTAATACCATAAAAGAGATTGAACCTGGTCCATCGGCCCTTGTCTTTTATAACAGTGGTGTTTTCCTCGCAAAGGAAGGTTCCCCGGTACTCGAAAGCCTTAAATCTCTCGAAAATTCCGGAGTAAAGATCCTCGTTTGCGGAACATGCTCGGATTACTTTGCCATCAAGGATAAGATCGGAGTTGGTATCATATCGAACATGTACGATATAATGGAGTGTCTAACCGGGGCGGGCCATATCATAAACCCATGAGTGTTAACAACTACTTCGACAACGGGGCCACCTCCTTTCCAAAACCACCGGAAGTAGCAGAGGAAATATCCCGATACCTGAACGAATTGGGAGGACCTTATGGACGCAGCTTCTATGGCCGGGCCCTTGAGGTTTCCCGGGTGGTCGAGGAGACAAGGGATCTTGTCGCGTCCCAATTAGGGATTTCCGATGGAGGCAAGATTGTCTTTACAGCCAATGCGACCCAGGGGATCAATACGGTTATCAAGGGGTTTGTTGATAGAAGCGCTCCCTGTGAGGTGTGGATTTCAAAACTTGAACACAACGCCGTCACCCGGCCGCTCTATCAGCTTGAACAGCAGAAAAAAATCAATATAAAGTACCTTCCATCACTAAGTGATGGAAAGATTGATATAAAAGAACTCGCCCGGACCGATCTTTCAGGAGCCGACTTAATCGTTCTCTGCCATCAATCCAATGTGAATGGGCTTGTTCAGCCGGTGGAGAAGATTAGAGCAGCAATTGGAAAGACGCCAATCCTCCTGGATTGCGCCCAGTCGGCCGGCCATATTACTATAAAGGCAGAAGAGTGGGATGTGGACTACCTTGCCTTTACAGGACATAAAGGATTACTCGGGCCTACAGGAACCGGCGGCCTCTATATTAAAGACAATGTTGAACTCCAGCCCCTCATTAATGGTGGAACGGGAAGCCGATCGGAAAGCTGGGAAACCCCGGATTTCATGCCCGACAGGTTCGAGGCGGGAACACCCAATATTGCCGGAATCTTCGGTCTCTACGGGGCGCTAAATAATTATCCGGAACCCCGCCATGGAAGGGAAGATTTTATCACTCTTTTGAATTCCATATCCGAGCTTCCCGGAATAAAAGTTCACAGGGCCCGGGACATTGAAGATCAAGGGGAACTCTTTTCGATCACCTCAAGTTTTGCCGATCCTTCAGCGTTCGGGATGGCCCTCTATGATGCGTGGGGTATTGAAACGCGGTTAGGCCTGCACTGTGCTCCCCTGGCCCATAAAACCATAAAAACATTTCCGGAGGGAACCATCCGTATCGCCCCCTCCCCCTATCATGGTCTTGAGGACTTTGAGCACCTTAAAAAGGCTTTGACTTCGATATCGGAGGATTTCCTTCGGAAGAATTCTTCTAAAACCACCGCAAAAGTACCTGAAAAACAAACCGACCAGGGAACTCTTTGATGAAGGTTGTCATATTCAGATCCACAAGAGATGTTATACAATGTGAAAAGGAGTGCCGGAAAGTCCAAATTGGATGCAGGGTTATCCCCGTTCCCCGGTCCATCTCCCCCCTTTGCGGTATGGCCCTGGAGATAAAAGATGAAGCGGGGGATGCAGTTCTAAAAGTCACCGAGGGTCTATCCATTAAGGTAGAAATTTTTGACAGGGACAAAGTAAAACTATAAAGCGTTTGCGATTTAAGGAGTGTTTATAAATATGAGTGAAAAATTCGACCTATTGACTACCGTTGAATACGGCGGCTGTTCGGCCAAACTTCCCCCGGGGGATCTGGAAGAGCTGCTTAAAAATATACCTATCCTTGAAGATAAAAACCTCCTGGTCGGAAACGATACCCACGACGATGGTTCTGTTTATAAAATCAGCGAAGATACGGCCATCATTACCACTACCGATTTCTTCCCCCCCATCTGCTCCGACCCCTACGATTTCGGCCAGGTCGCGGCGGCCAACTCCCTAAGCGATATTTACGCCATGGGCGGTAAGGCCGTTACCGCATTAAACCTTGTCATGTTTCCCTCAACAAAACTTGACCTGGGTATATTGAAGGATATTATCCGGGGCGGTGCCGATAAATGCATCGAGGCCGATACGGTGCTTGCCGGCGGCCATACTATCGACGACTACCCGCCTAAATACGGCCTGGCCGTGACGGGGACTGTCCATCCCCAAAAGATCATTACAAACGATGCCGCCCGCCCCGGCGAGGTCCTCATCCTTACCAAACCCCTGGGAACCGGAGTCATTATTGCAGGCCAGCGGATGAATGAAACCACCCCCGAAGACTACCAGGGGGCTATAGACAGTATGAAATGTTTAAACAAGCAGGCGGCTGTGGTGATGCAGAAATACGGCGTCCGCTGCGCCACAGACATAACAGGTTTCTCCCTCCTGGGCCACGGGATGAAACTCGGCAGGGCAAGCGGAGTCCAGCTCAACATAGACAGCACCAAAATCCCAGCACTTTCCGGCGCCCTGGATCTCCTCGAATTAGGCTGCATTCCCGGGGCCTCCTTCCGCAATCTAAAATACACGGAAAGCTCCGTCTACTTCGGCGATTCCCTGGACTACAACCTGAAAATGCTCTGCGCCGATGCCCAGACTTCAGGAGGGATACTGATGTGCGCACCGGCAGACAAAGCTGATGAGATGGTAAAGGAGTTGAAGGAGTTTTACCCCTGGGCTGAGGTTATCGGGGAGATTGTTGAGACTGATGATGGGGTTGCGGTGGAAATGCGGTAGAAGCCACCCCTCCCGATTCACAGCATTTCATCAGAAATGAAGAGGCCACCGTTTCCGACGGCCTCAATTATATCATTAAAATATCAATTTACTCTATTCTCTACTCACTTCCGAATCAGTCGGAAGAGCCGGAATGCCGCGTAGGCAGCTCCCAGACCTATGCCGAAAATCAGGATAAAGCCGAGGAGCCCGAGGGATTTGCTTTCATCGGGATCATCGGATGCAAAGACTCTTGTTTCGATGGGCTGAACAGTCTTTCCGTCCGGCATTACAGGGGCGGCAGAAACTGCAGCTTCGTCACCTTCGGGAGCAAGCTCAACAACGTTTGCGTCTCTTGTTTCGAAATCTACAGCCATGTCCTCTTCCACATCCTCAACCACCTCAGTTTTAGAAGGATCTGAAGCTGCTGTCTCTTCCTGGGAGTCATCTCTCAAAGTTTCCAACTCCGTTCCAGTTCCTGTTTCCACAGCCGCAGCATGAGCCACGGCCCTCGCGTTCATACCAATGGTGATGGATTCCTTCACCGCTTGCGGTATACCGAAAACAATCCCGGTTTCACTGACCTCTTCAAGCTCTTTGATCTCGAGCAGCTCGGCTTCACCACCAAGAGTTATTCCATCGATCGAACTGGTGTAGGCGCCCCACCAATGATTTGAACTGCTCAGGGTATCATCGTCGTTTGAGGAGAGGGTGCGGGGGGTTAAAGTGTAAAACGACGTACCGCGAATTGATGCAGTATAGGTTTGTTCTTCGGAAGTCTGAGTATCGGCCATACTATTACCAGCGCTGTCATATATACAATCGCCTGAAGCCGGGGTTACAGTAATTGTATCTCCACTTGCCATATTTTTATTAAATACCAGTCTGATTACCTCTTCTCCTCCTGTAAGGGCCTGATCTGAAGTATCTGTCAAACTAGACAGATTCAACCCTGAGGTTGAGCATGTAACACTGAAATCACTGGTCACCAGGGCGCCAAAGCCTCCGGAGGTAGCATAAACCCCTTGCGACATGGTGATATCGATGTATCCTGCAGTTAGAGTATTGGATAAAAAGGTAGGAGCCGTATTATCCAATGTCGCATAGACTGTCTTCACAGCACCCTCATTTCCAAGACTGTCCTTTGCCTGAACATGTAGATAGTAAGTTCCGGTTCCAGACCCTTGAGTTGCCGTCGTTGTTGAGTCATACGAAGACCAATTCCCTCCGGATGTTCCGGTTGTCTCGACCTCATAACGATAGGTTACACCACCGACCCCGGTACCGTCACTGCTTGTGCTCCAATCCCAGGTTTTACTTTGTTTATGAACGTCATCATCCGAAAGCCCATTAATCACCGGTCCAGTATTATCCAATGTCGCATAGACTGTCTTCACAGCACCCTCATTTCCAAGACTGTCCTTTGCCTGAACATGTAGATA
>JAEINK010000054.1 GCA_016342585.1 Spirochaetales bacterium | reverse complement strand
ATAACGATCTGACCATTTTAGGTCAACAGGGTTTTTAAATATTTTTCATAAAAATAGAGGTTATTTTAACCGGACAGATATATCGAAAACAGAAATGCGAGCGCTTCTATCAATACACAGAAAAAAAGGGTGGAGCCTGAGCCCCACCCGTCAAATTGATCATCCGAAAAGACTGAAAACCTACTCCTTCGCAGGAAGAATGGTGCGGTAGTAATCGATAAAAGTCCAGATGGCTGTCCCTGCGGAGAAAAGGAAGAACCCGAGGGCAACCTTATTCAGGACATCAAGCAGGTCATTAAAAGCTGGAATTCGTGTGGCTGTCACAACGAGGAGACCGGCGACACAGGCAAAGGCATAGATAAAGGCCTTTATCTTACCACTCATCCTGGCGGCAACAATCTTACCCTGCTTGGCATTCAGGAGCCTGAAGAATGAAATGATCAGATCCCTCCATAATATTATGATGAAGATCCAGATGGGCATCATTCCAGTTCCCATGAAACATACGAAGTAGGTAAGCCTTGCGAATGAGTCGGCAAAGGGGTCCATAACCTTACCCAGATCACTGACCTCATTCCTCGACCTGGCGACCCTGCCGTCAAAGAAATCCGAGATTTCAATCAGGATGAAAATTACCCAGAGGATAACCACCGATGCGGTCTGTCCCACTCCTGTCCATACCGGTATAAAGAAGGCAAGGAAAAAGAGGGGTGATAAAAATATTCTTGACGCTGTTAAAAAATTTGCTAATTTCATGTAAATACTTTAGTTATTCTTCAGAATTTATACAATACCTAATCATATAAGGCGGGAGAAGTTGTCGGGCGCCTCCCCTTTTAACGAGTTTGTTTAAAAGGGAGAAACAGACTGATATAAAAGCTCGTTTTCATTATCAAAGAACAGATTGAATGTCTCGTTTAATCGGGGGGAAGGGGGATCCGGGTGCAGAACCTCATATTCGAGTGCGGGGATCCGTTCCGCCGCATAGACAAGGGCATCTCCCCAAACCTTACCTGACAGGGAGGGTAAGAGAAAAGGAATATTCCCCCCCGCAGGCTCTGACAATATAAGACCGTTAATCCTGTAAAGTCTGCCATTACCCAGAAAAAAGAAGACAGGAGAGCAGTTTATCCTTTCAACCACAGGGATGACCCCTTTTCCCTCTATTGTAGATATAAGCTCTCCATCGGGAGGAAAAGTGAACTTCACGACAGAGACATCCTGCTCGGCAATGATTTTCACCGTAAGGATCTCTTCACCCGGTTCATAACAAGACCATGATTTAAAGGCCTGAAAGGAGAAAATCATTATCCCCGAACTGATTATCAACAGGGGGATCCCAACCGATCGGGGAAACCGGCAAAACAGGCCCCCCATGACAAATCCAGCAGAAACCAGGGGTATCCAGGTTCGTCCCATCAGAAAAGAGAGGTCAACAGGCTGATCGGTGAAGAGACCGCCTGCTGTGGCAAACAGGGCGGCTACCACAGCAAATACAGAGAACGAAAAAAGGATGGAGACAAATATTAACCCGCGTGACCCAAGGGATCGCCGCAGGTGATTTTTACCATAGAGAAAAGGCAGCCGGCCCGCCCCCACCCCGAGGAAGAGAGCCGCCAGAAAAAGCCAAAAATAAGGATTGGAAAGATCAATGGCTTTATAGACCATAAACCTCGCCATATTTCTTGTTCAGGTATTGTGTAAAATAGGAGGCATCCAGAGGTTTCCCCGTAACATTCACGCAAAGCTCACTGGCTGTAAAGGCTGAACCATGTTTATGGATGTTCTCACGAAGCCACTCAAGGAGCACCGCATGGTTCCCCTTTCGGACCTGGTCATCAAGATCCGGAACATCTTTATAAGCCTTATCCATAAACTGTGCGCCATAAAGGTTCCCCAGGGCATAGGTGGGGAAGTAACCCAGGAGTCCGACCGACCAGTGAACATCCTGAAGAACACCATTGGCATCCGAGTCGGGGCGAATCCCCAGAAGTTCTTCCATTTTTGCATTCCATGCTGCGGGCAGATCATTCACCGAAAGGGTTCCTTCAAAGAGGGCTGTTTCCAGCTCATACCTTAAAATAACATGAAGGCTGTAGGTTACTTCATCAGCATCCACCCGGATAAGGGAGGGCTTTACCGCATTTATACCTTTATAGAAGGTTTCGAGGGAGATATCCGACAGGGCATTTCCATAGGTTTTCTGTGCTTCGGGGTAGTATTTTTCCCAGAAAGGAAGGCTGCGTCCAATCATATTCTCCCAGGTTCTGGACTGAGACTCATGAAGACCAAGGCTCGTTCCTTCGGCAAGGATATTACCCGCAATTTCATCGGAAAACCCGAGTTCATACAGACCGTGTCCCGCTTCATGGATAATACTGAATAGGCTTGAGAAGGGGTTCGGTTCTCCATATCGGGTAGTTATTCGGACATCATGGTTCCCCAGGGTTGTCGTAAAAGGGTGAGTGGAGACATCGAGTCGTCCTCGATCCAGGGGATAGGCGAGTTCTTTCAGGATGTAGTTCCCGAATTTCTCCTGAAGTTCTTCGGGATAATCCCTCTTCAGAAAACCCATCTCCACCTGTCCGGCATCCTTTATCCGCTTCACCAGGCTTTTAAGATCCTCCTTCAACGCACCAAAGGTAACATCAAGCTCTGCTTTACGCATTCCCGGTTCATACTCATCCAGGAAAGAGTCGTAGGGGTGATCCCCCACATTTATCAACCGGCCCGCTTCCCGGTTCAAGCCGAGGATTTTCTCCAGAGCCGGGGCAAACTTACCAAAATCATTCTCCTTCCGGGCCTGAACCCAGACGGACTGCCCCAGGCTTGAGGCACGGGCCATCTCCTCCACCAAGTCGGAAGGGAGGCAGGAGGCACGGTGATAATTACGGTAGAAAACCCTTATATAGGCCCTATCCTCATCGGAGAGGTTTTCATTCCCGGAGGAGCTCTTTTCGTCAGCCCCCAGTTTATCCAGCAAATCACCCACCTTCGGATCGGTTAGTTTTGCATGGGATATCCCCTCCATCAGGGCCAGCTGTTCCGCCCTCTCCGGGATTGCCTTCTCGGGGATCAGTGTCTCCTGATCCCAACCCAGCAGGGCGGCTGTATTCATAAGCAGGGTCAGTTCCCTGCCGACCTTTTTCAACTCTTTCATCGCAGTATTCATATCTACCTCCAGTTTTTTATTTATATTATAATCGACACTGTAACAGTTCTATCATCTCTTCATGGCTGAAGGCAACAGGATGGTTTTTGCTACCTCCCGCTCCTGCGGTTTTATCCAGATCTGAACCGGTAAACCCGTAGTCCGAAAGTCTGGGCATTTTGTATTTCTCATTCCACCCTTTCAGCATTTCAAGAAGCCTGTCACAGCCATCTCCCGGGGAGAGTATCCGGCCCTCTATATGGGAACCGAGACGAGCCATTTTATCGAGGGCCTGGCCGGCTGCCCCCCCTCTTTCGGAACCGGCAACCCGGATCTTATTCAGGGTCATTCGAAAAGCATCATAAAGGAGGGTTCCACAGGCAGCCCCATGAGGGATTTCAGAAAAACCGCCAAGGGGTCCCGCAAGGCCATGGACAACACCCAGACCGGCATTGGCCAGGGTCAGCCCCGAGTAATAGGAGGCCAGGGATATCCCGGCACGAAGCTCCGGATTTTCCAGATCCCCCATGAGGAGATCAAAGGAGGAGACAAACCGGGTCAGCCCGTCCCAGGCGAGGAGGTCCGAGGCAGGAGAGGCCTTTGACGAAACAAAGGATTCCAGAAGCTGGGAGAAGGCATCCATACCGCATGCCGCGGTAAGGGTAGCCGGGCAGGAGGTTATGAGTGTTGGATCCAGAACCGCAGCATCGGGGATATAATTGGGATGCCTTATTGATTTTTTAAATCCGGAAGGTCCCTTCCGACTGATGACACCATTCATGGTAGCCTCACTGCCTGTCCCGGATGTGGTCGGGATCGCAATGAACGGGATTTTAGCACCTGTCGGGCTTCTATCACCTATCCCCTCTAAATAATCCTCAACCCGACCATCCACAGGAACCATGGCAGAGACTGCTTTTCCCGCATCGAGAACAGAGCCCCCGCCAACGGCAATGATGATATCGATTTCAATGTTTTTGAGCTCATCGGTAATTCGATTAACGGTCTCGGGGGTGGGCTCCCCATGAACGGTAAAACTCAAGGTTTCAAAGCCGTACTCTTTAAGCCGGTTTATATATTTTGTACCATTTTCATGGTTCAGAAAACTGGGGGCCGTTATAAGCCCGACCCGGCCGCCGGCCATGGGAATATACCTCTTCAAGTCGAAGAGTGAGCCGGCACCACTGATTAATAGTTTGTTAAAGGCAAATGAAAAATTTCCTACCATTCTGACTCTTCCCGGGGAAACTTTGCCTCGAACTTTCGGCCTGTCCGGGGCTTATCCATCCAGTCTGCCACTGTTTCTCTCCATTCAAGGTAGTGATGGGAGCTTTTATGAGCGGCAACATCCTCTTCGGATCCATAGACTTCGTAAAGGAAGAAACTTGAAGGCTCTTCCTGGCTTTGAGAGACATCAAACCGGTAATTTCCCGGCTCCTTCAGGGTACTTTTTCTGTTTTTCTCAATAGCTTCCAGGAAGTCGTTTTCAAAACCTTTTTTTACAAGGACATCGACAGCATATACCAACATGGGCAGCTCCTTATCATATTAAAAATATTGAGATTACCTGTTCAGTATAACTTTAAATCTATGAAAAATCGATTGTCTTTTGCTTTACCAATCATTATTTTATTATGCATATGAACAAGAGCAGACTCACGAACTTAATTGCATTACTTATTGTAATAGGGGGATATTTCAGTCCCTGGTATCCAAAACAGATTTTCACACTGGGCATTTTCGCCCTTTCCGGGGCCCTGACAAACTGGATCGCCGTCCACATGTTATTCGAGAAGGTCCCCCTCCTTTATGGAAGCGGTGTTATACCCGCTCATTTTCAGGAGATAAAAGAGTGGATAAAGGATCTGATCATGGTCCAGTTTTTCACCGAGGATAACCTGGAGAAATATATAACCCAGGGTCAGGAATCCATTATGGAGCAGATTGATATAGACTCAACCCTGGACAGCCTCAATTATGACGAAGCCTTTGACATGATAAAGCAGGAGATCCTGGCCTCAAAACTGGGGGGGATGCTGGCCATGTTTGGCGGCGAAGGCTTCCTTGAGAATTACAGGCCCACTTTTATTGGAAGGATCAAGGAGTACCTGAGAAATGAGCTAACAAAACCGGGATTTCTCTCCTCTCTTATTGGAAACAGCGGCGTAAATATACCTCGGATGATACAGGAGAAGGTCGGCGAGATAGTCGAGCAGAGACTGGAGGAGTTAACCCCTGCCATGATCAAGGAGATTGTTCAGGAGATGATCCAGAAACATCTGGGGTGGCTTGTTGTCTGGGGTGGTGTATTCGGGGGATTGATCGGTCTTGTCATGAGCCTTGTCCCGGGATTGCAGGCCCTGGTTTAGGTTGATAGAAGCGCTCCGGAACCTTACTGCAGCAGTTCCGATTTAAGTGCTTCCATTCTGCCCACACTCTCCCGCAGACCGCCCGGGCGGGAGCTTTTTTTCCACAGCCTTTCATATTCACTCATAAGTTCAAGGATTTCGGCAACCATACCCCTCCGGATATCTGAGGGAATCTGCCGGATTTCAAGCTTTGGAGTCGCCAGCATTTCACGGCCCATTTCACAACCGAGGCGTAACATCTTCGAAGCAAAGGCTGTCTCTCTGCGTATGGTTTCCACCTCCCCCTTCAGGCCTTTCAGCGAACCTTTTTCCACATGGGAGCCTGTTCGACCATGCGAAGTGGAGTCGACTCCCGATTCCCGAAGCAGTCGGTCGGCATCATCAAGCAGACTGAGCTCTTCCTTAAAATCGTAATCACGAAATATTCGATAATCTTTTCTATAGTAAGGATATACAGGATCCAGAAGAAGGACCGCAGGGAGGGAGATATTGTGAAGAGGAACCGCCGATTTCTCCCAGACATCCTGAAGAAGCATGAGGGCTTCAGCACATTTCCCATCCCCCCTTAAAGAGTGGGTGGTGATAGCTTTTTGCGGGTCAAAATCCACACAGCCATAGGTATTCCAGGCGGCACCGGCCCCCAGGTACCAGGCGGGAAGCCCCGTAGAGAACTGCTGCCAGTGACCATTATCCCCCCATTCGGAGATATAAAAACCAAGGGCTCCATTCTTCAGACCGTTCACCGCCCCGTTCATGATGTTCTCCCTCGTATTGGACCATCGCCCCCCCAGGGAGTTCCAGGTTGAGGTACCGGTGCAGACATAGTAGGGTCTGCCGGTCCGGCCCAGGGTATCACACTCCCGCCAAAAGGGGTGCTTTGCCTCATAACCCCAGTTCACAAGCAGGATATCTTCGGGCAGTTCCTTAAGAAGGTGGGGGTGTTCCATGACGATATCGGCATAGAGCTGTATCTTTTTGCCCCGCGCCCCCGCAAGATCTCTTAATTTCTTTATATACCCAAGATAAACCCTGTCTAGGCCATCCTTCTCACAGCTCCCTTTCGACCGCCCCATACCAAGCTCCCAGGGTTCATCGCCGCCGATATTAATATACTCAGAATCGAAGTTTGGAAGGAGTTCATCATAGAGTTCGCCCAGAAACGGGAGGGTTTCCGCCACCACAGGAGAGAGCGTCGTGGAATCTTTACGAAATATACCCCAGGAGTCAGTAAAACCCTCCGGAGACTCGGCAAGGTGATGATAGGTTTTATGGGACAGCCATCTCTCCATATGGCCGAATGAGTTCTGATTGGGAACAAGTTCAATCCCCCTTTCACGGCAAAAAGAGTTAAGGATACGGATCTCTTTGGACGTCAGAGGGGAAGCATCCTTCCACACCCGTTCATGCTTTGAATAGGCAAAGGTGTGTTCCATATAAAGTTGAAGCTGATTGAACTTCAATTCGGACCATAGAGAGACAAGAGAAAAGAGGGTCTCCATCTTAGGCACCCTGTCGCGGCTTATATCAAGGAGGACACCCCGGACCTTGAAGTCAGGTTCATCTTCGATAGTAACACAGGGGACCTTGACAGTTGCCGTCAGACCACCGACAAGGCCATCCCCATGAGACTCCTTCTGGTTTTCCGTCTGACGGATAATTTGACGAAGAGTCTGGATAGCATAATAAATTCCCGGTCTTCCTGATGCGGAAATTTTTATACCCTGCCGGTTTAAATCCATTACATAGGATTCACTGGTGGTATCAAATTCTCCGGATTCCGGGATACAGGAAAAAGCTTCAACACCTTCGGGTAAATCACTCCCCATAGTATACATATCCAGAGCATCAATGAACCCTGCCGGAGGTAAAAAACATCCCTCACGAATCAGGATCTTCTTGGGGGGAGGGATGAGTATGAGGTCTGTCACTTTGTTTTCCAGTTACCCTTATCCAGGGTCAGGGCCGATAGAAACCATGCGGCATGGGGGATCCACTGCTCGCTCCACCGCCAGCGATGGTCTCCTCCGTTTGCTACCGATTCCGGGAGAAAATCGATATCCGATTCATCTTCGAAACCGGAGGTGATCCCATTACAGATTCCACCGGGGGCGTTGGGGAACTGATCCTCATATTTTGGATTATTTCGACCATGCCCCTGAAGCATGCATATATCGAAGGGATTTAGACCGAGGATCCAGTTCAGTTGAGCATCGGCGTACCCTTCCATTTTTTCAAGAAGTTCATCCATCCCGGGCTCAGAGGAGAGCTGCCTGCGGAAAAGTCCGGCAGCACTTCGCATGGCGGCGGAAAGGGAGCCCAATCTTGCGTTCTCACCCTGCCACCAGTACCCGGATTCGTTGTTATGAGGTATAAAAAAGGAGGTATAGGCCTCGCCGCCAACCGGTTTTACTCTCTGTCGGGCAAGGAAGAAGGGGTTCTGAACCTCAAAAGCCATTTTCAGCTCTGCCTGCACGATATTCTCCACCAGGGTGAGGGTTTTTATTTTCAGCTCCCGATTACTCTCAATTTTAATATAGTTCACCAGTGAAAGGAGGGGCAGGCCCGCATCGGAAGCATGAAAATAGGGTCGGTCCGCATCGGGTTCAATAAGGAAATACCCTTCCTCTGTGGAATAGCAGGAGGCAAGGAGGTCTGCCCAGCGGCGAGACTCGTCAAGGTAATAATCCTCCCTGGTGGATACGTACAATTCTGTGGCTGCGGTTAAACCGCAATAAAAATCGATAATATTTTCCCGGCCATTATCCAGATAGGCGGTGTTATTTCCGACAAGGTGGCTATACCCCTTCACCGCTGCAGACAGATAATCATCGATTGAGAATTCGGTTAGTCCCCCATAAACGGGATCGTTTCGATAACGGGAAACGCCTTCCAAAGCAGCTGTTATACGAGCCGCTGCCGCTAATGCGGCAATACTCAAACCACCGCCCTGCCGAAAACCGGCCTGATACTCGCTGAGGCGCGTGCCATCCATACCACGGTAGGCACATATCATCCGCTTTTCCGGAGCCTTATCCCACTGATCGAAGACGGTCATATAAAAATATCCCGCGTCATCCTGCATGCGCATAAGGAAGTCTGCCCCCCAAAGCCCCTCTTCCAGGGCCCGCATTTTCAACAGAGAGGAACCATACCGACCATTCCCATCCAGGGCTTCCGAAAGGTTAAGAAGTGACCAGGCGACAAGAGGTGTCTGCTGAGGATTAAGGTAGTTTGCATAGGAGAGGTGGGAAAGGTACTTTGAGTAATCCCCCGAGGCATCAAACCAGCCGCCATGGGCATCTTGGCTCTTTTTCCCGTCACCCCTCTCCCCAAAGAAAGGTACGTTTTTATCATATTCATCCCAAACCCAGGATGAACGCTGAGCTTTATAATAGAAAAGGATATCGGATATAGTCTCTTCAGCCCAAAGCCCCTCTTCAATTTTGAAGGGGAAACTCGGTTCAACATCCATATCAGGAATCTCGATGCGAAATGTTCCGGATTCTAAGAGCTCAGTAAGATCTATGATCCTGAATGTGCGTCCTTTCCAGCCAGCGACCTCACTTTGAGGCTCCATAATCCCGGAGAAGACGATAAGACCTGTAATAGTATTTCTTATATTAAACCTGTTATCCGAAGATACTTCAGGGGAATCGGCTGCCCCCATGGCAAGGACAGCCTTTTTGATTCCACTACTATTGTAACCAATATGATTTACAAGAATTTTCAACAATTTAGCCCTTTAAAGCGCCACCGACAACTCCCTGAGCCAAACGTTTCTGGAAAGAGAAGTAGACGATCATGGCTGGTATGGTAGCAATTACCAGAGCGGCCAGCTGCCAGCCAAGTTGTGTTCCTGTCAAACTGGAAAAGGAGAAAACACCAACCGGTAGAGATTTGGTAAATTCGGAACTGGCAAGGACGAGAACAAGAAGGAACTCATTCCAGATACCAAGAACAGAGATAATACCAACTGTCACGACAACAGGTCTGGCCATCGGCATAATAATGGAGCGAAAGGCCCTGAATGGTGTTGCCCCGTCAATATAGGCAGATTCTATCAGCGAATCGGGTAATCCCTGCATGAACTGAGTACAAAGCAAAACCGACAGGGGCATCCCGAAGGCTGTATATACCAATATAATTCCCAAATGGGTATCTGTCAGTTTGAGGGATGATAGCATCAGGAAGAGGGGAATAATAACCGACTGAATACTGAGTAGATAGCCGAGCCCTATGATTCCCATGACAACTGCCGAAATCTTCTTGAACTGCATTTTTGCCAGAGCAAAACCGATCATCGCTCCTAAAAGGATAATAAAAAAGGTGGAAACACCAGAATAAATAATCGAGTTTGCGAATTTCCCGGCTAAGCCTCCACGGATAAAGGCGGAAGTGTAGTTAAACCATACCGTATCCCAGCTTATCTTTCTGGCTAACTTCCGGGGAAGCTGATCCAGAGTCAGGGTGTCGCCATACTTCAAATTCTGGATTTCGGGAGGCATCTCCTCCTTAACAAGGAACTGAAGCATCAATCGTCGTGTTGGTGCGATTGTTGTGGATTCTATGATAATTCTCTCCCTTGTATCCACCTTTGGATCGTAGGGATAGATGATGTTCAACTGGGGTTTTACAACCACATACTCATCAAATTCATTATCAAACATAGCTTTGGGGAGCGCATAGATATCCAGATTTAACTCTTCATTTGTTTTAAAGGAGGAGTACCCCATCCAGACGAGAGGAACCAGGGTAATCAGGATCCAGACGCCAAAAACAAAATAGGAAATTACCTTCCCGATTACGCCACTAAAAGTCTGGCCGTTGCCTGCACTAATTGCTGTTTCCATTTTACGACTCCTCCCCGGCATTAAACTTTCTTCCCACAAAGTTACTGAACATGATAAGACCGACAGAAATCATAACAATCATATTCGAGATGGAAGATCCATAGGCGAACCTCATGGGATTACTGTAATCCTGGAAGGCGGTCTGATACATAAATATTGGAAGAACCATAGCATTATTTCGCTGAAGGCCCCTGGTTGTCATGGCAAAGATAAGATCAAATCCTTTGAGAGAGCCTGCGATAGCGAGGATCGAAGAGACAAGTATCGCTCCTGATAAGAGGGGAAGGATGACCCTTACAAAGATTTGGGGTTCCGAAGCACCATCAATTTTGGCAGCCTCGATCATATTTGTGTTCATCTTCTGCAGATTAGCAAGGAAGATAATCATATAAAAACCGGTATACATCCAGATAAGGGCAAAACCTATCGGGTACATTACCGTACTGGCATCCAGCATAGCCGTAAACTGGGCTGTGGGATCACCAGAGAAGTACTGAATCAAAGTAGAAACAGGTCCATCAGCAGAAAACATTCGTTTCCAAAGGATTCCTATTACTATAGTAGATAGAAACTGGGGTAAAAAAACCATTGATTGAAAAAAGTTTGTAAACCTTACCATCTTCCGGTAAAGGATGTAGGCAAGCATGAAACCGATAGGGATCTGGCCAAGGACTGAAACCAGGACAACGATCATGTTATTTTTAAGAGAATGCCAGAAATTAGGATCCTGAAACATGGTCTTATACTGGAGCAGGCCTACAAAATTCCACTTCCCTCCCATATTGGGATTAAAATCGGTAAAACTTAATACAAGAGAGTAAACAACCGGGTACGCTGCTATCAACAGGTAGATAATAAGCCCCGGTCCAACCATACATAAATAAACAACCAGTGCTTTTCGGTCGCGTGTATTCATAGAAGCACCTCCATGGGTCTAAAAAAAGGGGAGGAAAAACCTCCCCTTTTCATTTTAATATAAGCTTAGACTAATTTCTAAGAAGTGATTCAACTTTTGTTGCAATTTCCTGAGCGGTAGCTTTACCGGAAGCAATTTCCTGCATTCCTGCGTTGAGTGCATCATTGGGAGCACCGGAGAGGAAGGAGTCAATTACATTGGATGGTACGAGATTCTGTGCAAGAACAACTTTCTGCTTGGCAATATCTGCAACATCGTCGGGTACTGTAAAGTTTTTGAGAACGGGAGCAATGATTGCACCGTCTCGGAGTCTCTGCTCACATTCGGCCTGGCTGTAGAAGTAGTTGATGAACTTAAGAGCAGCATCTCTAACGGCAGGATCTTTAGCACCTTCAGCAGTCACACCATATCCAACGGAAGGAGCAGCAGCAATGGAACCAGCCATGTTTGCTTTTTCTCCGGGAAGTTTAGGCCATGCGATCATTTTGGTAGTATCGAGAACAGCAGGTTCGATTCCACCGGCAGCCCAGTGACCCTGTACGGCAAAAAGTGCTTTCTTATTTGAATAGTTGGAAAGGTTTGTACCATAATCTACGAGTACGGATTTAGCGGAAAGAACACCGTCGTTAACCATTGTTGTAATCATTTCAAGTGAGTCTACGAATACCTGATCTGTGAAACTATTTTCTCCGGCAACAGCCTTGGCAACCCAGTCGGGGTCTCCGGAAAGCCTTCCGATAACAACTGACATAAAACATGAACCCCATGCCCAACCGTCTGCACCATCGATAGAAACAACCTCAATCCCGGCAGCTTTTGCAGCAGGAACCATGGCTACCATATCTTCGTATGTTTTGGGCTCGGAAAGTCCGAGTTCAGCAAGAAGAGCAGTATTCATGAAAAGAACAGTTGTCATATTTGATGACTGAAGGGGTACTTCAAAGATTTCGCCATTAGGTCCATGAGCGGGAATCATGCTGAAGTCATAATAATTTGAATCAAGATAAGCTTTATGATCCCACTGCTGATTGGCTTCCATCCAGGGAGCTGCCCATCTGGCATCGGCACCCATATAAGCTAAATCAGGAATGTCGCCGGCAGCAATTCTTGCCACAACTTTTTCATGGTATGCCTGGTCATAAAGGAGTTCATCCTGAATGTCGATGTTAGGGTTTTCGGCTTCAAATGAATTTACAATTCGTCTCCAGCTGATACCTTCCTGGTTTGAGTTATCTCCATAACCCATAGTGTTAACAACAATAACCTCAGAAGCACCATCGTCTGCGGCATCCTTCTGTCCACCTGCGAATACTGCTAAAGGCAGTACAGCGATAACCATTACTAAAATAAGTAATTTCTTCATACTCATATTCACATCCTCCATTTTTTTGTTCTCTTCTACTGAAGAGTATCTTTAATACTTTCAAACTGCTCTGTTCTTAGCTGAAAGAACAGTCTTAAAAGAAGAGGGTTCCCTCTCCTCATAAGAAAACGCTTCAGAATACCACCCCTAAAAAACCCTGAATCCTTCACGATGCGCCCGAAAGCCCGGCTGGTTCTCCATGATTTCAATATCACTGAATAGTTTGTGGAGCA
This sequence comes from Spirochaetales bacterium, assembly GCA_016342585.1. Classification (GTDB taxonomy): domain Bacteria; phylum Spirochaetota; class Spirochaetia; order UBA9216; family UBA9216; genus JAEINK01. The sequence continues at coordinate 21,517 of JAEINK010000054.1, read as the reverse complement.
CCATTCCTGCCGCGCCATAGGCTACAGCCTGATCCCCGAATGAGGAGAGCCAGATGTTTTTATCCACCTCGTAAGGGTAAGGGTAAGGCCAGTTCAACCTGATCTCTTCCTCAAAAATGGATACAGCCTGCTTATCATATCGTTCAAAACTTCCACCCAGAATAATATGAGTAAGGTTGAACGTGTTGACCAACAGCCCCACATGAGCACCCAGTTCATGAAGAAAAGCCTCCATAAGCTCAGGACTATCTTCCATCCTTCTCTGTTCATCCTCGGTCAATGAAAACTGCCCCAGAGAATCTTTCTTCCTTATGATTGATCTGAACTCACCAGCAGAGTAATCATGCCCATAGTGAACATTTCCATTAATAACAAGCCCGATACCTACACCGACCCTGTCCCGCAAAACACTGTCACTATCTATATCCCTGAGTTCCAATAACAGGAATATAAAATCCTTAAGGTCTTTTCTTCGATGAAACGCAAGCTCTCCCCATACAGAAGCATTGGCATCATTGTCAATAAAAATAGGGACATCAAATCTATTGGCTACCTCAGTATAAAAATCGTAGTCACTGGTTATCTCCAGGGGAATCGAGTATTTGATTATCCCCTCATTCGAGTTAACAACACCCGAAACACCGACACCGACTCCCAGAAGGGAAAGATTTTTCCTTTCAAGTTCGGAAGCAATGGAATCAACTATCTCACTGAATTTTTCCATAAAGCAGGAACCATTCACAAGCAGTTTTTCAAACCGGGAGTAGAGAATCTCACCCTCCAGATCTACAGCAACAGCAGTAAAAGATTCAGGCCCAATCTCAAGACCAAGAACACAACCAAAGTTCTTGTTGAGTTTTATGTTTACCGGCTTTCGGCCGCCCTGTGGTCCTGAAGTTCCTTCCGAAGATTCAACTATAACCCCCATCTCAAGCAGCTCATTCACATTATTGGAGATGGTAGACTTATCAAGACTGAGAGAACGGGCAATATCGATTCTGGAGATTTCTCGATTCATCCAGATTTCCCTCATTATCCTTGCCCTGTTTATTATTTTAGTTCTTTTAATCGCTGCCATACTTCTCCGGTTAGTTGATTTATCTTCCAACTAACTTGATTTTTACATGGCTTTAGGGCGTTGTCAAGAAAAATAGTGACATAATTGTCGAATTTTCCCCTTTTTTCTTGCACATTACACTTTTCAAGGGTATAAACTATCAATGTTGGTTGATTTTAACACTAACAGAGGGAGACCCCATGAAAGAGACAATCCTGAATAGAAACTGGACCCTTATCAATACAGAAAAGCAAATCTCGATACCCATAAGGATCCCGGGAGACAATATAACAGCCCTATACGAAGCCGAAATTATCCCCGATCCGTATTATGGAAAAAACGAGATGGACCTCCAATGGATTGGAAGAAGCGACTGGTCCTTTGAAAACCGCTTCACCATCGACAAAACAGACCTCACATCTAAAAACACCTGGGTACACTTTGATTCAATCGATACCCTGGCAGAGGTATATTTAAACGGGACTCTCCTGGGAAGAACAGAAAACATGTTCAGAGCCTACCGATTCTCCATAAAAGATATCCTTTTAGAAGGAGAAAATACCCTTGAAGTCCGTGTAGCTTCTCCTGAAGAGGGGGCAAAGAGGCTGGCAAAGGTTCAGCCCTACCCTGTTCCTTATGGCGAATTTCCGGTCCAGTCCCCCAACCGCAACCTTGTTAGAAAAACAGCCTGCCACGCAGGATGGGACTGGGGACCCTGCCTGATGATTTCAGGACTTTACGGAAAGATCGCCCTCATCTCTTCCGACCTGGAAATAATTGAGGCCGTACATACAAACCTCATTCAGAATGGGGATGATTGGACAATTGAAGTCTCCCTGGACCTATTCTCAGGGCTTCCCGGCGAAACTGAAATCGAAGCGGAATGTTCCGGGGCAAAGATTTCAGAAACGGTGAACCTTACAACAGGATCGCAGACGAAAAAATTAAAACTTGAAGTCAATAACCCGGATCTATGGTGGCCGGCAGGTTACGGAGAACAACCCCTCTATGAGCTGAAAATCTCTTCCGGCGAAAACCGAACGAGCAGGATGATTGGATTCAGGACTGTAGATATTCTTACAGAGGAGGATGATAAAGGTACGGGTATGGTTTTCCAGGTTAACGGACGGGAGATCTTCTGCAAAGGAGCCAACTGGATCCCCATGGATGCTCTTCCGGCAAGAGAATCAGAAAAGAGATATGAAGAACTCCTCACCGCCGCGGTCAATGCCAATATGAATATGATACGGGTTTGGGGTGGTGGAAAATACGAAGAAGATGATTTTTATGATACCTGTGACAGGCTGGGCCTCCTTATCTGGCACGATTTCATGTTTGCCTGTTCTCTCTATCCTGCAGACAAGGAATTTCTTGACAATGTGAAGAAAGAGGTCTCCTATCAGATTAAAAGATTAAAAAGTCACCCCTCCATCGCTTTATGGTGTGGAAATAATGAAAACGTCGGGGCCCTGACCTGGTTTGAAGAATCAAAGGCCAATAGGGACAGATATCTTATAGACTACTACAAGCTCAATGAGGCTGTGGTTGGAGAAACCGTCAAAGAGCTCGACCCTTCCAGAAAATGGTGGTCCTCCTCCCCCTCGGCAGGTGAGGGAGATTTCTCCGACTGCTGGCATAATGATACCCGGGGAGATATGCACTACTGGAGTGTCTGGCATGAGGGAAAACCCTTTGAAGCCTACTATGAAGTAACCCCCCGGTTCTGTTCGGAGTTCGGCTTTCAATCCTTTTCCTCCCTCGAAACAGTAAAAACCTTCGCCGATGAAGAACAGATGAATATTACCTCTCCGGTGATGGAACATCATCAGAGAAACGACAGGGGAAATACAATAATTGCCACAACCCTCTCCCGATACTATCGTTTCCCCCAATCCTTCGAGGAGATGCTCTATTTGAGCCAGGTTCAGCAGGCCTTCGCCATCACGACGGCCGTGGAATACTGGCGGTCCAGGCGCCCTACCTGCATGGGGACCCTTATCTGGCAGCTGAATGATAACTGGCCAGTCGCCTCCTGGTCCTCCCTGGAGTACAACGGAAAGTGGAAGCCCCTGCATTATGCGGCAAAAAGATTCTTTGCCCCTCTTCATCTGGTAATTCTCAAGAAAGAAGATAAAATCTCGATTCATGGGTGCAGCGATATACAGGAATCTCGCCAAGGCACCCTTCGCCTGGATATCATAGATTTCGACGGAAAGGTTAAAAAGAGCTTTTCTTCCTCCTGTTCCATTCATGGAGACTCCTCGGCACTTCTTTTTGAAGAAACAGTTGACAAGAGAGACTTCCCGGAGGCAGAACATTTCTGCCGCGCTGTTTTTACCCCGGCTCACATCAAAAATCAAGGTTCAGGTTCAGGTTCAGGTTCAGAAAAGCTCGAAAACACAATCCTTCTCGCCCCCCCTAAAGCCTGCGCCATCAGAAAGACAAAAATAAACGCAAGGCTTGAAAAGAGTGAAGGTGGTCAGGAAATTATCCTTACTTCTGAGAAACCCGCCTTCAACGTCTGCCTGGAACTGCCGGGGTATAAGGCTGAGTTTTCGGACAACTGTTTTTCATTGATACCCGGTGAAGAGAGAAGGATCGAGATTTATGGCGATTCTCTTGCCAAGCTTGATCCACTGATTATCCACTCCCTGAGAAATTTCGGCAGGAATTAATCCAGAAAAACTGATAAAAAAAACTATAGCCCCCAAATAACACGGATATTCAAAAAAATAAGTATTTTTTTGAATATCCTTTTTGTTTCACGGTATATAGAGCAGGAGGAGAGGATGAGTAAATATACAGCTCCGGTGGTCATTCTGGTTTTAATGGTCCTTGTCGCCATCGGCGGCGGGAGTTTATACTTCCTGGTTTTTTCATTGGCCTCCTTTCCTGTGATATTCAGGATTGGTGTGGTCATAGCCACGGTTATAGTAATCGCCATACTGACGGCGGTTTTCATACAAAGAATTAAAGAGATAAATGGAGGAGAGGAAGATGACATTAGTAAATACTGATTTTATATCCGGAAAGGAAATTGAGACAATACAGATTGTAAAGGGTTCTACAATCCAGTCTAAACACATGGGAAAAGATATCATGGCCTCATTTAAAACCCTGGTAGGTGGTGAGCTGAAAGGATATTCTGAAATGCTGAATGAAGCCAGGGCAATCGCCACCAAAAGAATGGTCCAGGAGGCCGAAGCCCTCGGGGCCGATGGTGTGATCAATATGAGATACGCATCAAGTACGGTAATGCAGGGTGCCGCAGAAATACTGGTCTACGGAACAGCTGTAAAATTCCTTTAAAATTGACAGAACTGCCTTCGGGGGCGAATCTTAAAAAAAATCGCTTTCGATGGGCAGTTCCACAATATAAAAAAATGTGATTATTTTCCGACTTTATCAAGAATATTCATAGCCTCTCTTTCGGGGATATCACCACGGACAACCATCATTAATCCTGTTGCATCAAGTCTGGAAGAGAGAATTTCGACCTCATCAGGATCACAATACACAAAAACCCCCTTTCCTCCCTCCTGTATCCTCTTAAGAAGATCAATCCAGTCGGAACTCCTCCCTGCGCCTGCCCCGGGAATCCATTGCACAGCCTTCAGATCCGGCAGGGAAAGAAGATGATCCAGGTGACGAATCATCCCCGGTCCATCAAGATGAAAGATTGTCCTGGGGAAAAAGGCAATCTGCTCCCGGATCAAAGGAAGGATGAACTCGGCAAACATATCCGGAGAAATAAGGCATGAGAAATCGGATTGAAGATCAATGGAGGGGATTTCCGACCAAACCCCCATCCATGTAAAGTAAGGTCCAAACCGACCGGCAATGGCAGAACTCCTTCGAAAGGCCTCAAACCACCCCTCCTGAACTTTCCGGGCCGCCTGTTTAACATTCTCAGGTTCCAGGATGAGATCCATACATAGTTTTTCCGGATTCCGCAGACCGCTAAGAACTTCGGTAGGGCCATTCAGATCCGGAAGGCCCATGAAACATGCAAGCTCATACTCTTCGATAGCGGAAGCACAGGCTTCCATAAGCCTCTCTGTTATTATCCACCACTCGTTCAAAGGATTAAATTCAAGGGGCGGACACCTCTCCCAGCTTTCGATTATATCCCGGGACCAGGTGGTATTCTCATCGATATAGAGGTTGGGAGCCCCCAGGTATTTACAGGTAATGGAGACGATCCTGCCAGAGACCGGGTAGAGAACAGGAAACGCCACACCACCGTACCAGGTTCTACCCATCTGATTAAGAATCCTGGGAATAACAACCTCAGGATTTGTCCAGAAATCGTGAATAGAGGAGGGCTTCGGCTCAGGGAGTGTAAAAACAGGATTCTCCCTCCGGCCAATCATTTGAATGACAGGCTTTCCTGTGGTCTTCAGCTCCCACCATCCATTCACCGCATCCTTTGCTTCTTCCATACCGTTTCTGAATCGGATCATACAGCCTCCCCGCACATAATTCATTCACCAATCTTAACCCAATATCATGCTTAATTCCTTGACAATTTGAGCTAAAAGTAGCACATAATTATCATATGAAGAATTTCCTGCTTAATAACACAATCGAATCAGATGGCTTTCCATTCAGCCTGGGAGAGGCGATTATCCGGACAGAAGGGTTTGAAATTCATACTCACGACTATTGTGAACTGATAATTATTACTTCAGGGAAAGGACTCCACACAGCAGAGGGGAGGACTTTTCCCGTTGGAAGAGGAGATATATTCATCATCAATCAGGGGCAGAGCCATTGTTTCAGCCGGAGTAGAGATCTGATCATGTACAATATTGGGTATATGGAGGAGATAAAGGGGCTGAAAGAACTGACCGCACTACCAGGTGTCATGGCCCTCTTCGAGCTGGAGCCCAAATCAAGAAAAAACAGTGATTTTAAAAACAGATTTCATGCGAATCCTGATCAACTCGAGAAAATTTCGAAGATAATTAAGGAGATGGAGAAAGAGATGCGGTCGGAAAAACCGGGATATCAAACTATATTCCGAAACCTTTTTATAAACCTTATTATACTCCTCGGCAGAAATTATTCAGATAAAGGATTTATCCCGGGTAGAAACCTGACAAAGCTGGCCAGGTGCATCAGGCAAATCGAAGAAAATTATACCGAAGAGATTAATCTAAAATCCCTGGCCGATGAAAATGGATTATCCTATCCCCATTTCATTAAAACATTCGGAGCCGTTTATGGTACATCTCCTCTTCAATACATCCTCAAAATGAGAATCAGCAGGGCCACAGAACTGCTGGAAACAACGGATCTGAATATTACAGAGATTGGGTTCGAATGCGGATTCGGGGATAGTAATTATTTTTCAAGGCTCTTCCGAAAGAGGATGGGAGTCTCGCCGGGGAAATTCAGAAAATCGGGATTATAAAACAAGTTCGGCTTACATTTTACAGGTTTCAACTGACACTCCTTTGGAATCGTATATATCAAAAAAATTAATAAACTAAAACCTAAACCAGCTTGAATTAGAAGAATTATGAATTATAATTCATCCATGAAGAAATCCCTTTTTATTATTTGTCTGTTTATTTTATCTGGTGTATCCAATATCCTGTTCAGCAATACCCTGGACTCCCCTGAAAGTACTCTGATTATAGGTAACTATCAGAAAAAGATTTCCCCCCTTCAACCGGGAACCCTCCTCGATCAGGATTTTTCCGATTGGGAGAGCTGGGATGGGAAACGGTTTTCCGTCGAAGAGACGGCCAACGATAAGATGATAACCCTCAAAACGACCTTCACCCTGGGCGCGGACATACAAGATACCCCTTTAGGGTTTTACATCGGTCCGACCCCCTACACCTGTGATCTTTTTATAAACGGGATACATATCTTTAAATCAGGGCAATATAGAGACAGGGCCATTGTAAACGGATTCGGCTCGTCCTACTTTCTTCTTCCCGAACAGATATTGAATTATGGAGGAAAGGAAAATATAATTACCGTACAGATCATCCCGAGAACATTCCGGGAACCCTTTACAATTTTAACTCTGACGAATTACGGTAAGGCTGCCGGTCTGGCATTTAAACGGAATATAGTAAGCGTATACCTGGTCAGGGCGACCTGCTTTACAGCCCTCATCCTCGCCTTTTACTACCTCCTGATTTTCCTCTCCTCCCGGGGAGCAGAAAAGAAATACCTCTACTTCGGGATCCTCTGCATTTCCTATTTCATGGCATACCTTGAGATCGGTTTTTCTGCGGATACTTTTGCGGAGGTCTGGCTTAAGATCTTCAGTAAAATAGGTTTTATAATGATGATCATTTTTCTGACCATGTTTTTCCTTGAATTTACAAAGGCAGTAAAGCGATTCCTTTTACCGATAAAAATCATAACCATTACCCCCGGGGTAGTATTTTCGTTCCTCATGCTTTTCCAGAAAACCCACAGGGGAGTCGATGACCTGCTGAACATCATGCTGACGTACTACTTTCCGGTAATTCTCGTATTCAACCTGGGGTTAATGCTCTATGCCGTGATTAGGTACAAAAAGCGGGATTTCCTGATCATGCTCCTGGCTTTCCTGGTGACAATCTCTTGTGCCTTAAGAGACATGATGGTTGTCCTGACAGGAGCAATCCCCTATGCCTATATTGCTACCTATGGATTCCTGACCCTGATCCTGGCCCTTTTCCTGGTACTGACTTTTGAGCATCTCCGCATATCCAAAAAATCAGAAAACAGGCTGCAATCCTCTCAGAGAAAAACAACCTTCAGAAAGAGCTTATCAGCGGGATAAAGAGCTTATCCGATCACCTGCAGGAATCTGGAATTAAATTAAGAGAAAAGATAGGCGAATCTTCCGACATCATTACGGAAAACTCGGTGACAAACGAGAAGATGGGCCAGGATATACGGGCACAGATAGGACGGATAGAATCAACCCTGCCGGAAATCAAGAAAAACCTTGGAGAATCATCCGAAAAAATAGTCACTGCCATTACAAATCAGACAGCCTATGCCGACGAGGTTAAAATCACCCTTTCAAAGATTATTGAAAAAATGGAAACCTCCCGGAAGACCCTGGAAGAAACCTCAAACCAGGCAAACAGCCTGAACCATATAGCTACGGAAAACAGATCGGTTATAACAGCTTCATCACAAGCACTCAAGGAAATTTCGGACCATTCAAGAGTCATTCAGGAAGTTCTTAAGGGTATCATCGATATCTCAGATCAGACCGATCTCCTGGCTATGAATGCTGCCATTGAAGCGGCTCATGCGGGTGAATCGGGAAAGGGATTTGCAGTGGTGGCCGGTGAGGTAAGGAAGTTATCTGCCCAATCCCGAAAACAGGTTGCTGAATCCAATCAGAAGATGGCCGGCATGGAGAATGCCATAGAAAACAGTACCGAACTATCACAGAAAGTATCAACAGGGCTTAACGAAATCATCGATCAGGCCGTCGAAAGTTCTAAAATGATGGAAAAAACAAAGGATGAAATTGAATTTCAACAGATAGAGACAAAGGAGATGCTCTTTTCCCTCCAAAGCCTCATCGATGATACAAAAACAATCAAAACCCTGTCCGAAGAGGGCCACACTGTTAACCAGGATGTTCAGATCTCCCTGGAAGATTTCAGAAACACCCTTTTCACATTTGCCAATATGCTTATGGGACAGGAAAAACAGATTGCCGATCTGAAAAATAATATCAGTCAGATCGAAGAGCTCTTTCAGGAGAATCTGAAAAACAGTGAGAAGCTGGGAGAGATTCTGATCAACAAATAATACACCCGGCGGTGGGGAATAAACCAGGCTCTCATGAAAGGCTGGCGGAAGGTGTCAGCAGACGACCTTGTTTCGCCCTTCCGACTTGGCCTTGTAGAGGTTCTGATCCATTCTGATTAGGAGCTCTTTCAGAGTGTCCTTTTCATTATCTGGAGAGATCACACCAAAGCTGGCCGTAACCCGGCCGGCGACGGAAAACTGGCAGGACTCAAACGCAGCCCGGATCCTCTCTGCCGCTTTTAAGGTTCCGTCAATCTCCATCATGGGCATGAGAACCAGAAACTCTTCTCCGCCCCACCTGGCGAGGATATCACTTTCCCTGATGACCCTTTGAGTAATCTTAACAATCTCTTTCAGGACAACATCACCGACTTGATGACCATAATTGTCATTTACATCTTTAAAATGATCTAAATCAAACATAACGATACCATAACTTTTTCCATACCTCAGGAAAACATTATGACATTGCTCAAGGTCTTTATCGATTTTAAGACGATTTGCAGCACCTGTCAGAGGATCTGTTGTGGAGAGCTTCTGCAGTCGCTTCTCAATCTTCTTCCTGTAATTAATTTCTTCATGAAGGCTTTCATTAGTTACCATGAGTTCAGCCGTTTGTTTTTTTACTTCCATCTCAAGTGAAAGGGTAAGGGTTTCAGCCCTTTGAAAAGCGTCCCCATATAAACGGGTGAGGACCAGAGTTTGACAAAGGATAAAAAGAACCATTCCCAACTGACTCAAATTAAGGAGTATCGATGTCTCTCCAAAATAGTAGAAGGCATCCACCAGATAAAAGGCCAATGAAATCATACCCCCTATAAAAAAAAGAGGGGAAGCCTCCTTTCTTTCAAGGAGTGCATGGATAAAAATAATCGCACAGACAAAATAGGATGAGAGGATACTTACATTCAGAATATAGACAGTTCTGCTTAAGAGTTCGAGTGGTAAAAAGAGGGTAATTATCGAGAACAAAGCCATGAGAGGAATGAAGAGTTTGATTAGGAAATCAATAAGAGTGTGTTTGAATGGGAAAATCTTGTTAGAAAAGAGCAGTACTGCCGCAGAAATCAGATAGGCAGAAATATACTCAATTCGAAAGTCCAAAGCCCAGGAAAAATCGGGGATTATAAATGTTATTGTATTTTCCCCGACAACGACACCCCTCAACATCATGAAAAAGGCGGCCAGCCCCAGATAGAGGGCCGAAAGATTACTGTAGTTCCGAAGAAATATGAATAAATGATAGACCGCCACAATAAAAAGGAGTCCAATATAAAAGGCTTCGATCCAGATTTTTAACTCCCTGTAGTTCCGCATGGACTTACAGGGGCCGAAAAGGGGGAGGTAATTCAATCCGCCGGATCGAAAAACTGTATTCCTTAACCGTACAGTTATAGTAAATTTTTCTCCGACAGGAACAGGAGAGATAAATTTAGTATAGGTTGTTTTCCCTGATATAAAATCACCAGACGAAAAGATTATATTCCCATCAACTTTAACTTCCAGGACTTGTGACAGTTCCGGAAACATAATCCCGACTGCGGGAGGCCCCTTTTCCGGCAGCAGGACCTCCAGGGTATATTCACCTTCCGCATAGGGTGTTCTGGTCAGATCATCCCAGGATCCGGGAACATAAAGAAAAACGTTTTGCGGATTCTCCACAGGTTCACCATCAATGGCTAAGAGACGGAATGACCACTCCCCGTCCGGAAGATAACGCCCCGAAAAAGAGTGTCCCCTTAAATCCAGAACCCCTGAAATCACCTTGGGATTTAAAGTGTCTGCGAAAATAAAAATCGGCATCGACAGTATGATAAATACCGAAGTACAAAATAGAAAAACTTTATTAAAAATCATAACAATCTTATTATGATACGGGGGTGATTCCAATGCAAGAAGCTTCCGGGGAAAAATTATTGCATACGAAAATTTTATCTATTATAGTTAAGAAAAAGAGTTACGGAAGGCCTATCATGACTAAAAAAGCATCCTGGATTTTAATATTCAGTATTATTATCCTGTTTAACAGTGGAGCCCAGGAGATTCTACCCCGAGTTTCAGTGGTTCCTTTCACCTCCCAGAACACTTCAAAACAAGACGCATCGGTTCTTTCTCATTTATTTGAAGCCTCCCTAATAAAAACGGGCAGGTACCTGGTAGTTGAACAAAGTGAAAGGGATATGCTTCTTGAAGCACAGGCATTCAGTCTATCAGGCTGTGTTGACGACAGCTGTGCCATAGAAATAGGACAGATGCTGTCGGCCGATAAAATTTTTATGGGGACCCTTGCGTCTCTCGGATCCAAATATTTCCTGACGGTAAAACTTGTGGATGTGGCAGAGGGAAAAGGATTAGGTGCCGAAACGATTGAAGGTGATTCCCTTGAAGAGCTAACCGTAAAGTTAGGAGATCTGATCCCCCTGATTGAAGGTAGATTCGGAACTTTGCTTATAAATACCGATCCTCTTATGGATGCCGTTGTATACATCAACGAAGAGGAGAGAGGTTCATCCCCGGGCAGATTTAAACTTCTTCCGGGAGAGTTTAAAATAAGGGTTACCGGTGTTTATGGCGGGGAGACCTTTGAAGCCACATCACTGATTGAAATAGAGGATAAAGTAAACACTCCTTTAACTCTTCTAATGATTCCGGCCAGCCAGAAAAGGATACTGGATGAGTGGCGAACCCAGCTTCAGGAACTGACCATAGACCTGGCACATCCTGATCGACTCACAAAAACGAACCTTTCAAAAGCAGATGTACTTTACCAGGCAACTTCCAATGCACTTTTTGATACGGATGGAATCGCGGAAGAAGCGGAGGAAATATACAGGAGAATGGTTAACATCCTGAGTTCGGAAGACATAGACAGAAGAGTAAACCAGTTGCAGCTCTTCAATAGTTATTATGAAAAGTTGTATACCAGCCAAAGACCTCAACGGATCCTCCTTAATACATTTGGCTTCGCCTCCATGGCAATTGGCGCAGGAGTAGGAGGATTTGCAGCTTATCTGGGATTGTTGAGTGATCAAAGCCTGGATGATCAATACTTCGATTCTATTTCCATGAGTAACAGAAACCTTATTTTAACGGCAGGAATAGCCGGCGGAGTCACAGCCATCACGGGAATCATCCTGACAGCCATAGGTCCAAAACCGGGCAGAACACGCCGTTCCATCGAAGGACTTACCTTCGAAAAGAACTCGCTCCTCGAAGGAACCTTTGACAATCCGGCGGAATGGCAGAGAACGATCCCTTTCATTAACAAACGCTTCAATGAAAACGCAATGCTCCCGGCCGATGGTGCACGAATCCTTGAGACGACACCTCTCCTCGATTGGAACGATATAAGTGAAGCAGACCACTATTTCATTCAGATTTCCAGTGGCCACAACATTCTCGAAGAGACCGAAATCATAAGGGTTGACGGATCTGAATACCAGGTTCCAGATAAGAGGGTTCTCCTGGTGGGAGATCAGGTAAAGTGGAGGGTATGTGCCATCGGGAAAGATGGGATTCCGGGAATATGGAGTAATAATCGTAGTTTTTCCATTACAGAGAATCAGTTGACAATCACTTCCAACCCGGAAGGTGCAGAGATTTTTATCGATGGTACACTAAAAGGGACAACACCATTAGTGATAGATGATGTTAATTCAGGCCCCCACCTGATCAGGGTAAATCATAAGGAGAGCATCGAGGAGATTCTGGATGTAGAACTTGAAGTGGGTCCTAATCAGATGCATTTTGATCTGACTCAACCCTCAATCGCCATGGTCAAAGTTGAAAAAGGAACCTTTTCCATGGGATCGAATTTCGGAGCCTCCGATGAACGGCCGGCCCATTCGGTCCAGATATCAGAAACGTTCTATATGAGTAAAACCGAGGTAACCTTCGATCAATATGACAGGTTCAGTGATGAAACAAGAAGAAACAGAGCAATCGACAGGGGCTGGGGAAGAGGACAGCAGCCAGTTATTTCCGTAGGATGGTACGATGCCGTCGACTACTGCAACTGGTTAAGCGCAAAAGATGGCCTTTCCCCTTGCTATACAAGATCCGGTAATACGGTGACCTGCGACTTCAACGCAGATGGATACAGGCTTCCGACCGAAGCCGAATGGGAATATGCTGCTTCCGGCGGTACGGCGACCAGAAGTTATAAATTCAGCGGCAGCAATAATGCGTCCGACGTTGCATGGTATACCCAGGAAAGAAAACAACCTGTAGCCACAAAAATAGGTAATGAACTGGGACTCTACGACATGAGTGGAAATGCCTGGGAGTGGTGCTGGGATTTCTATTCGGCCACATACTTCTCGTCCAGTCCTTCCGCAGATCCTACCGGTCCTGATTCGGGAAGGACCAGAGTACTAAAAGGAGGCGGTCCTAATCTGAATGAAGACAATATCAGGATTGGATACCGTAACTACGGAAACCCGACCTCCATGGATAAAAACTACGGCTTCCGGGTTGTGGCCAGATTCTGATTTATAGAATGGATCTTACAAAGGATTAACATTATCCTCATACCTCTCGCCGATTTCCCTGAGGGTTTTCCTGATGGGTATATTCTGGGGGCAATGCTCTTCACATTCTCCGCATTCAACACAGGCGGAAGGTCGTTCCTCTGCCTTTAGAAAATCATTGACCCAGAACCTTGCCTTTTCATGATCATCAAAAAGTGCAGCATGGTTTAAGGCCCAGAAAAGTTCCGGAATATTTACCCCGGCAGGACACGGCATACAGTACCGGCAGTTGGTGCAATCCACGGAAATCCTCTCCCGAAAAGCCCGGGTAGCCTTTTCAATCAGGGAAAGCTCTTTACCAGTTAAAGACCCGGGTTCCGCCTCAGAGGCTATTTTCACATTTTCAACCACCTGTTCCATACTGGCCATTCCACTTAAGACCACCGAGGTTTCCGGTAAATTCCAGACAGCCCGGAGAGCCCATTCGGCGGGTGTCCTTGCTTGATCGGCCTGTTCCCAGATGGCCTGGATCTCTGAAGGCACTTCGGTTCGAGCAAGCATACCTCCCCGAAGAGGTTCCATGAGCATGACACCCATCCCCTTTTTATGGGCATATTTAAGCCCCCTCACACCGGCCTGATAATCAAAGTCCAGGAAATTCAGTTGAATAAAACAAAAATCCCAATCATAGTCATCCACAATATCTTCAAAAACATCCAGGTTATCATGAAATGAAAACCCGGCGTATTTGATCTTTCCACTTTTCTTTGCATCGTCCAGGAATGAATAATAATCAAACTCCTTCATGGTTTTCCATGAATCAGCACCAAGGGAGTGAAGGAGATAGAGATCAATCTGATCCACTTCCAGCCGTTCCAGCTGCTTATCAAGATAAACATTCATATCGGATTGCTGTTTCATCTCCCAGCAGGGAAGTTTTGTCCCTATTCTGACCTTCTCCCGGTACCCATTTTTTAAGACTTTGGCACAGAACTCTTCACTCTTTCCGCCATGGTAGGGCCAGGCCGTATCAATATAATTCACACCCTGGTCAATAGCGTATCTTATCATTGGAAGCGCCTTTTCTTCATCGATTCTCTCTGTATCATTATCGATGATCGGAAGCCTCATAATACCAAAACCTAAATTACTCAGCTGCAAACCTGTTTTTCCAAAATCTCTGTAAAGCATTATTACCCCCAAACCAAAGTATTATTTATAGAGCAAGTCAATTATAGATGAAGCGGTCAGCTCCTGCTGTTCTTTCGATGAAATTTCTGCAGGAGAATCCCCTTTTTGAAAACCATAATTACCGAACTGAGCATGATTACCGCCTTCCAGCTCCATGATTACAGTCGATGCCGGAAGAAGGGATACTCCTTCTGCAAAACCTTCAGGCGAAAGGACCGTATCCTCTGTACCATAGATTGACAGAACCTCTCCCGAAAAATCAGAAATATTATTCCCGGCAGCGGGATAAGATGCAAGTAGAAAAAGCCCTGAATAGGCTTCCGGTATATCATAGAGAACCTTCACAGCCATGACGCCCCCCAGGGAGTGCCCCCCAATTATCCATTCGGTGATCCCGGAAAACTCCGGGCGAATCTCCTCTGCCCGGTAAGGAGCAAATACAGCCAGGTCGAAAGGCATTTTTACAATGAAGACAGTGGCCCCCGACCGGACCAGGAGACTTCCCAGGGGGATATAACTATCCGGCCTCACAAGACCACCGGGGTAAAATATTACCCCCCGCTCCTCAGACTCCCCGGAGGGCATATCTGCAGCAGGCTTGATAAGATAGTATTTTCCAGTCTCCCTAATCTCGAGGCCTGAAGGATCAAGGGAAAGAAAATCCGCCTCCGATGTATAGGAGACACATCCGGAAATCAGAATAATAAAAATTTCGATTGCTGATATCTGGAGAATTCTTTTGTTTTTCATCTTCATGACAATGCCCCCGATTCGACCGAAGAGGGAAGACCACTGACCTCGGCTGTATAACTCCTGGCAAGGAAGATAGAACCGCCCTTGCTCGTCTTGCCCATTTTCAACTCAACCTGCCAATTTATCCTCTTTTCGCCCGTCCCCGCCTTTTCAGCCCGGGAAATAACTTCCTGAGCGAGGGCCTCTTCCAGGTAATCACAGGCATCTGCATACTCTTCAAAGTTTTTTACAGCCCCAATCCCGACAACCTGGAAGCCATCCCCGGCTGGAATGACCTCGGCACCACACTCTACCCGCACAAGACTCGTCACCGCTCCCACGGCATTTGCCACGTCACCATCTTTCGGGAGGATTAGTTCGGCCCCCAGCTCCCGGGCTGTTTTTTCAAGTATAAAGGGAGCCGCAGCTCCTACACCGATGAATTCGAGGTTCAAGGCGGGGGTAATACTCAAGGCGGAAGAGTCGCCTTTTAATTTCATAAGTAGTTTTTTAAAGACGGGATCCGCAAGGTACTTTTCTGCATCCTCTCCGGATATACTTAATTCCTGAAGGACAAGGGTTTTCAGGATATTGGTACTGACCGCATCGAAAACCACCTCCTTCAGGGAGGAGTTCCGATCGGACCAGATTTCCTCATAAAGCCCCACAAGCTTCCGGCTGTATTCCGCATCCCAGAGGATCAATTCCCCGGAGGCTACCAGAAGATCTGTTGGTGTTAATCCATACCTCTCTACCACGGAGGCTTGTTCCAGCCGTTCGGTGTTCACTATTTTCCAAAGTCCCAGCTCAAGCCGTGAACACAGCTCCTTTACCGAATAAGGACGCGTGGATAATAGGTCCAGATACTGTTTCTCATATTTGTTGAGTTTAAAACCGGGAGCTTTCCCGGTTAGTCTTAATATTTCCATAGGAGCCGTGGAGGCAAAATAATCGGGGTCGGATATAGAAATAAACTCCAGCGCCTCCTTACTTCCCGGAACATTCTGAAGATGACAGATGGGGGTAATCCTCCGAGGTCCCACTTTAATCTCAAGATCGGAAATCAGGATCCTGGAGTCCCCTCCGGTTCCGAGGGTGGACATATTTACAGCCTTTACATGGGTTCGCCAACGGCCTACCCTGGCCCCCTCTTCGGTCAGCTGAATCTTACCGTTCTCTATAATCCCTATATCCGAGGTTGTACCACCCACATCAATAATCATGGCGTCTTTTTTTCCGGTCATAAAACATGCCCCGGATATACTGGCAGCCGGTCCGGAAAGGGTTGTCTCCACGGGGTGCATTACCGCCTTCTGACGGCTCATAAGGGCTCCATCGCCCCGGACAATCATTATCTGCCCGGCTATCCCAAGGGATTTAACAGACTCTTCAAGATCACTTATAAACTGTTCCAGAAGCGGAATAATTCCGGCATTAAGAACCGCCGTATTCGCCCTGACATAAAAGTTAAGAGTGGAAGAGAGTTCATGACCGCAGCAGACTCCCATACCCGTTTGATCTTCTACCAGAGCCTTTATCTCAAGTTCATTTCGGGGATTTATGGTCGAACCATAACCGGAGACGGCGAAGGCCTCGACACCCTCTTTTTCTATCATCTCCCTGCAGACTGATAATATTTCGTCCCTATCCACAGGTTCAAGAATTTCCCCATCGATACTTACACCGCCCCTTACCACAGCATAAGGGTAAGACTGAACCTTCCCGCCGTCTAAATTGGTGATCGGCATTAGAAGCAGCCCAACCTTCCTGCCCGTCTCTTCAACTATAGCGTTGGTAGCCAGGGTGGTAGAAACAACAGAGATATCCACCTTTTTAAGAAGAGCAGGATCAAGACCTTCCAGAGCGTTGGAGATCCCCACGGTAAAATCCCACCTGGTGGTCCGGGCCTTTGATTTTGCAAGAACCCGCTTTCTGCCGAAATCATAGAGAACGGCATCGGTATAGGTTCCACCCGCATCGATTCCCAGGCCGAGACCACGCCGGGAAACATTCGAATCACTATCAGATTCTCTGGAAACAGGTGGGAGGCGATGCCAGGGATCATCACCGATCTTCTCGGGATGGTGACTGTAAATTCCCTTCTTCATGGGATCCCAGGCAATGATATGACCTGGAGGAACAATGAGAATATCATCCCCGGAGCTCCTTTCGGTTACCATGGAATCAAAAAAAAGGGACGAACCTTCGATTCGCTTATATTCCCAGTTAAGCCCCGATGCCAGCGATCGTGCATAATCGGCGTATTTACTGTTTTCCCCCTCACCATTGTCGATGAAAACAGAGCGGGTATAATTCTTCTGCCAGGAGTTTAAAAATTCATAAATATTTTCCGCATTCTCCTGACCGTATTTGTCCTTAATGTCCTTATAACCGGCGATTATATTCCAGTCATTTCGGTTGCCCGCCTCCCGGGATTTCCCTTTCACCGATACAGGCTGGGTTTTATGTTCGTACCAGTCCCGGGTCATATAGAGAGAACCGGGATTCCCGGCGAACTCTTTCTGGTAGAGTTTTGATGAACCCAGAAAAAGAGAGATACAATCATGGACCCTGGGGATAATAAGGGGGATAGAACCTGCCTGAAGGCCCAAAGTTCCTCCACCGCAAATTCCGTACCCTATCAGTATTGCATCATATTCAGATTTACCTTCAATAATCTCCCGATCCGTATTATCGATAGCAGCCTGAAGTTCCAATGCAAGTCTTTTGGGGTTGTCATGAAGTCCTGCCTCAAGATATTCATTCACCACAGTTATATTATTTTTCTCTGCCGCCCGGGTAAGTTCTGTTTCAAGAACCCTGCAGGCAATGATTTTGATCCTGTTTTTCATGATTCCATTATAGCGGGTTATTGGTCAATAAATATTGAAAAATATAGGGAATATTATAATTTTCCTGTTGATCGATCCATATCACTCCTCCAAAGGTTCCCCCGGTTCAAAGAGTATCCGCCCCTCTTCCTCCAGCATGGGCATGGCTATTTTTCTTAAAACACTCTGATCAAGAATCTCCCATCCAGCCCCACCCCCTTCACCGTATTTTCGTATTCCCCCCTTCAGGCTTAAAGCCGCAAGGCTGCGGGTCAAATGACGATACGAACAACCCATCCATTCAGCAAGCTGACCGAGACTCGATGCGGAGAGGTCGGAATCGGTAAAATTAAGATAATAATGGGCAAGCCGAACTTCAAGAGGATAGGAGGTATTCAAAGCCTCGGACAAAGAGTTCTCATGGAGCTTTCTTGCCAGCCCCCGGCCAAGATAAAAAATCAGTCTTGAATATCGATCCTTATTCGTCCGAACACTCTCCATGGAGACAGAGACCGTCTCCGCATCTGTAATAAACTGAATGGAACAGGAGGCCTTTCCTCCGGAAAAAAGCTCTATATCTCCCATAATAGATCCAGGTACATATATTCGGTACAGAACTGTTCTACCATTATTCAGATCCCGAAAGACCCGACACCGACCGGAAACCAGCAGGGAAAGTCGCTCTAAACCAGCACCTTCCCAGCAGAGATACTCTCCCTTCTTCCACTTCCTGTCGATCATCGAAGGATTTTCGGAAAAA
This sequence comes from Spirochaetales bacterium, assembly GCA_016342585.1. Classification (GTDB taxonomy): domain Bacteria; phylum Spirochaetota; class Spirochaetia; order UBA9216; family UBA9216; genus JAEINK01. The sequence goes on along the minus strand of JAEINK010000054.1, from coordinate 2,695 downwards.
AACCTTTTTATCTTATCAATATGGGACATATGTCCTACCCCCCACATTTAATATATGCGAACCTGACCTTGAGTACAAGGTTCCTGGGTACAAGGTTCCTGGGTACAAGGTCCTTGAAACCAGAAGTCCAAAAGCAGGTACGGTAAACAACCGGGGAGACGAATTTGTTTTTATTTTTATCAATTTTTTCAGGAGTCATGGTTGCCCTGATGATCCAGTTCAACGGGATTCTTCAGAATGCAACAGGAGGTGTGGCAGCTCTTTTAAGTATCCATATTTCCGGATTGGTTGGAATCCTTTTTCTAAGCTTACTTCTTAAAATACTTCCGGTAAAAGGGTTCAGGAATCAGATACAGGCAGGAGGAGCTACCTCGGGGAAATACAGTCTGGAGGATCTTAAAAAAAAGGCCCCATGGTATTACCTTACAGCAGGAATGCTTGGGACTGCCATCGTATTTCTTGCGAGCGTCTCATATTTAAAAGGCGGAATCCTGGTCTCCTTAAGTGGATCTCTGGCAGGCCAGACCCTGGCCGCATCTATCACAGAAAGCCTCTATTCAAAAAAACGCAGAAAATCACCACTCCTCCAGAGAATTATGGCACCTGCACTCCTTATCCCCGGATCGATCTTAATCGGTTTCAAGGAGGAGGTTGCTCTACTATGGATTATAGTCTCCTGGACCCCGGGAATTATACTTATGGTTCAGCAGAGCATGAATGCAGGAAACAGTCTGAGGTGGGGAACCCCTAGGACAGTCTTATTCAACTATATATCGGCCCTTTCCTTGATCATACCCATCTTTCTAATTCTCGGTGGTACCGAGGCAAAAGGGGTCTCCGGCCTTCCATGGTATATAATCTCCGGAGGCGGTCTAATAGGAGTATTTACCACCGGGACGATCGCTTTTCTTCTTTTAAAAGCCCCGGCTCTGATGGTTATCCTTGGAATTTATACCGGGGAATTATCCGGAGGAATAATACTGGATCTATACAATGGAAATCCTATCGCAATTGAAAAGATAATAGGGATACTCCTGATCGCCGCAGGACTTGCCTCGGGAAAGATATATATAAAAAAGAAAAAAGTAGACGCCATCTGAAATTTCGGCGAAACATACAGGACAGCTGTTTTTACTTTAAATTCATGTTATCCTGCTATATAATATAATTATTAAAGTGGAGAATTTATGAAAACAAGATTATTAGTACTTCTAATAATATCTGTTTTTTCAACCTTTGCCTTCACTCAATCAACAGACAGATATCAAAGTTCATTTGGATTAAGAATCACTCCGGGAGCCGATATCCCATTAGGCGGCAGTGAGGTATATTTTGAATCCGGACTTCTTATAGCTGCATCCTTACTTATTACACCCGTGCCAATCTTTCCGTTCAATATTTCGGCCAGCATAGAATACGGCAGGAATTCAAGATATGGGGAGGATGATCAATTCCTCTCAAAATTCGCTATGACTGCGGGCGGAGGTATAAACCTAAAACTCCTGCCATGGTTCTCTCTCTTTGCCGGGGCAGAGGGGGGATACTCTGTATGTATGATGGATACGGATGACGAAGAACCAGGAATAGCAGGAATACCTGTAGTAACTGTAACAGCAGGGCCTTCTTTTGATTTAATTCCGGCCTTAAGCCTGAATATTAATGCATCCTACCAGGCTTTTTTGGGACTATCCGACAGTCTTGGAATATCGGCTGGATTAACATACAGATTTAAAGACAAACAAAATATTCAAGGACCACCTATCCTGGAAGGTCTCCCGCCAAAACTTATGAATATAGAGTTCGATGAAATATTTCCGGTCTTCTACAAATACTATGACGATAACCCCGCCGGAACTGCCATAATCCTGAATCCAAGAGAAGATGAGATAACAGATATAAGTCTTGAATTTTATGTTAACCAGTATATGGATACTCCTAAAAGATGTATCGTCCCGGAAACACTTGTCCCAGGTGATACAGGAAATGTGGATATCATGGCACTGTTTAATAATTCAGTCTTAGGTATAACCGAAGGAACAAAGGTCGCCGCAGAACTAACCCTCAGTTATAAGATCGATGGGGTTCAATATACGGATGTTCATTCGGAAACAATGAGGATGCAATACCGGAATGCCATGACCTGGGACGATGACAGAAGAGCTGCAGCCTTTGTTACAGCCAAGGATCCCGCAATTATGGGGTTTGCCAAAAATGTCGCCTCCATGCTCCACGAAAGTAAATCTTCATCGATAAATAAAAATCTCCAGCAGGCGATGGCCATTCATAACGCCCTAAATTTATACGGCTTAACCTATGTGATAGATCCTGCAACATCCTATGCTGATCTTTCAAATTCAGAAACGGCTATCGACTTCCTCCAGTTCCCAAGGGAAACCCTGGAGTACAGAGCCGGAGACTGCGATGATCTTTCGATCCTCCACTGCGCCCTCTTCGAAGCCCTGGGAATGGAGACAGCATTTGTGACTGTTCCCGGACATATCTTTATGGCCTTCGCCCTGGGAATCTCCCCCGCCGAAGCATCAAGAACCTTCTACAACAGGGAGAACCTCATCGTTATGGAAGGTAAGGTCTGGATCCCTATGGAAATTACAGCACTTAAAGGTAACTACTCAGCACCAACCATGAATGGGTTTCCGGCAAAGACTCTTAAAAGCGCTTCCATTGCATGAACATC